>JAKSPB010000056.1 GCA_024405215.1 Lentisphaeria bacterium
GACAAGCTGGGCACGCAGATGCGCGCCGTCGGCGAAGTCATGAGCATCGGCAAGACCTACCGCGAGGCCTTCCAGAAGGCCATCCGCTCCCTGGAGCGCTCCACGGCCGGCCTGGGATTCTACAAGGACCTCAACAGCCTTACCCTGGAAGAGCTGCTGGAGAAGCTGAAGGTGGCCACCAGCTACCGCCAGTTCGCCATGTACGAGGCCTTGCGCAAAGGGGCCACCGTGGAGCAGCTTCACAAGCTCACCCACATCAAGCAGTATTTCCTGGACGAGATGAAGGCGCTTGTAGACGAAGAGCAGTCCATCCTCGCCTACAAGGGCCAGATGATCCCCGACCCCATGCTGATTCAAGCCAAGAAGGACGGCTTCAGCGACCAGTATCTGGCCTCCATCCTGGACATTTCCGAGGACGCCATCCGCGAGAAGCGCATCGCCCTGGGCGTCACCGAGGCCTGGGAGGCGGTTCCCGTCTCAGGCGTCGATGACGCCTGCTACTGGTACAGCAGCTACAACCTGGCCAAGGACGAATCCACCGCCAGCCCCAACGCAAAGAAAGTCATGGTGCTGGGCGGCGGCCCCATTCGCATCGGCCAGGGCATCGAGTTCGACTACTGCTGCGTGCACGCGGCCACGGAGCTCCGGAAACTAGGCTACGAGACCATCATGGTCAACTGCAACCCCGAAACCGTCTCCACCGACTACGACACCAGCGACAAGCTCTACTTCGAGCCCCTGACCCTGGAAGACGTCCTGGCCATCTACAAGAAGGAGAAGCCCCTGGGCGTCATCGTCCAGTTCGGCGGCCAGACACCGCTGAACCTGGCGGACAAGCTGGAGAAGAACGGCGTCCGCATCCTAGGCACCTCTCCCGCCACCATCGACATGGCCGAGGACCGTGACCTCTTCCGCAAGATGATGGACAAGATGGGCATCCCCATGCCCGAGTCCGGCATGGCGTCCACCTTGGACGAGGCGCTGGACATCGCCCGGAAGATCGGCTTCCCCGTCATGGTCCGTCCTTCCTTCGTCCTGGGCGGACGCGGCATGGAAGTCGTGCACGACGAGGACATGCTCCGCGAATACGTCCTCAAGGCCGAGGAGGAGGTCTCCCCCGACCGTCCCATCCTCATCGACCGCTTCCTGGACGATGCGATGGAAGCCGAGGCCGACGCCATCAGCGATGGCACCGACGCCTTCGTTCCCAGCGTAATGGAGCACATCGAGCTGGCCGGCATCCACTCCGGCGACTCCGCCTGCGTCATCCCGCCGCCGTCCATGGGCGAGAAGTTCGAGAAGGAGATCAAGGACATCACCCGCCGCATCGCCATCGAGATGGGCGTTGTCGGTCTGATGAACGTCCAGTTCGCCATCTGCCAGGGCAAGGTCTACGTCATCGAGGCCAATCCCCGCGCTTCCCGCACAGTCCCGCTGGTCTCCAAGGTCTGCGGCATATCCATGGCTCGTCTTGCCACGGACACCATGATGGGCAAGAAGCTGAGCGAGCTGAACCTGAAGGAACTGAAGATCACCCACTTCGGCGTCAAGGAAGCGGTCTTCCCCTTCCCTATGCTTCCGGAAGTCGATCCCGTGCTGGGTCCCGAGATGCGCTCCACAGGCGAAGTCCTGGGTCTCTCCCCGGATCTGGGCCTGGCCTTCTTCAAGGCGGAAGAGGCCGCCAAGCCCGCCCTGCCCCAGAAGGGAACCGTCCTGATCACCGTGGCTCCCCGTGACCACCAGGCCATCCTGCCCGCAGCACGCCAGTTCGTCGCCGACGGCTTCCGCATCGTCGCCACGGAAGGCACCCTCAAGAGCCTCCAGGCGGCCGGAATCCCCGCAGAACCCGTCGCAAAAATCGGCGAGGGCCGTCCCGACATCCTCGATGAACTGAAGAACGGTCGCATCGACCTGGTCATCAACACCCCCATCGGCAAGAGCTCCCAGATCGACGACTCCTACATCCGCAAGAACGCCATTCGCTACGGCGTGCCCTACTTCACCACCGTGGCCGCCGCCACCGCCTGCGCCAACGGCATCCACGCCAAGCTCAACGGTTCCGACGGAGTCAAATCCCTCCAGGAATACCACCAGGATCTTCATCGGTAGTCTTTTTTCCTCCTTACCCAACAGCAATCCATAAATCACCATGGCCTCTCCCACTCTTCTGGTTCTGGCTGCCGGAATGGGCAGCCGTTACGGCGGCATCAAGCAGATGGACCCCATCGGTCCCGACGGCGAGTTCATCCTGGACTACTCCGTCTACGACGCCATCCGCGCCGGCTTCAAACAGGTTGTCTTCATTATCCGCCAAGAACTGGAAGCCCCCCTGCGCGAGCACTTCGGCAACCGCCTGGAAGGAAAGATTGAAGCGAAATACGTGGTCCAGAGCCTGGACAAGGTCCCGGAAGGCTACACCACTCCCGCCTCCCGCCAGAAGCCTTGGGGAACCGGGCACGCCGTCTGGTGCGCCCGCGAGGCCATCCAAGGCCCCTTCGCCATGGTGAACGCCGATGACTTCTACGGCAAGGAGTCTTTCGCCGAAGCCACGAAGCTCCTGGGCGATCCCGGCTTCAACGACTCCTCCTGCGGCATCGTCGCCTTCCGCCTGAACAACACCCTCTCCGAAAACGGAAGCGTCTCCCGCGGCATCTGCGCCGTGGCGGACGGCCTCCTGACCGACGTGGTGGAACGCACCACCATCGAGGCGTTGCCTGGCGGAAAGGCGCGTTTCCAGGACGACGACGGTTCCTGGAAGGAGCTCACCGGTCTGGAACCCACATCCATGAACCTGTGGGCCTTCCCCGCCAGTGTCTTCACCGAACTGGACGCCCAGTGGAAGGAATTCCTGGCAGCCAACATCCAGGAGCCAAAGAAGGAGTTCTTCATCCCCACGGTGGTGAACACCCTGATCAAGAAGAACAGCTGGAAGTGCATCGCCCGCACCAGCCCCGAGAAGTGGTTCGGCATGACCTACTCCGCCGACCGCGCCATCGTATTGGAGCAAGTGAAGAAGCTGACTGCCGACGGCGTCTATCCCGCCGGCCTTTGGAGGTAGCGAAATGTCTCAGGAAATCCTTGCGAAACTCCTTCCCGTCACCGCCAACTTCGACCTGCGCGGCGTTGTAGTGGACGCGGAGCCCTGGGGCTCCGGCCACATCAACAACACATACCGCCTGACCGTCAACCAGAGCGGCCTGACGGTCCACTACATCCTCCAGGGCATCAACCAGAACATTTTCCCCAATGTTCCCAAGCTCATGGAGAACATCCAGCGCGTCACCCGGCACATCGCGTCCCGCAACCCGCAGGATCCCCGCGCATCCCTGACCATCGTCGACGCCAGGGACGGCAAGCCCTACTGGCAGAATCCCGCCGACAAGGCCTGCTACCGCGTCTATGTCTTCATCGAGGGCGCCAAGACCGTCGATGCCGTCACCTGCCCGGAACAGGCCTACCAGGCGGCGCGAACCTTCGGCGCCTTCCAGTGCGCCCTGGCGGACATGCCCGGCGCGCCGCTCTTCGAATCCATCGTGGACTTCCACCACACCCCCAAGCGCTTCCAGAAGTTCCTCAAGGTCCTGAAGGAAGACAAGATGGACCGCGCCAAGCTCTGCCAGAAGGAAATCGACTTCGCCCTGGCCCACGAGAAGGAGTGCTCCATCGTGGTGGACCTGCTGGCCAACGGCGGACTCCCCCCGCGCGTCACCCACAACGACACCAAGATCAACAACGTCATGCTGGATGCCAAGACCGGCGAAGGCGTCTGCGTCATCGACCTGGACACCTGCATGCCCGGAAGCTGCCTCTATGACTTCGGCGACGAAATCCGCACCACCACCGCCACGGCTGCCGAGGACGAGCGCGACCTGAGCAAGGTCCGCTTCGACCTGAACCTCTTCGAGGCCCTGGTGAAAGGCTACCTCTCCACTGCCGGCGGCTTCCTCACCCCCGAGGAGAAGATGCTCCTGCCCTTCTCCGGCCGGCTGCTCACCGGCGAATGCGGCCTGCGTTTCCTGACCGACTTCCTGGAAGGCGATGTCTATTTCAAGATCCACCGTGACGGACACAACCTGGACCGTTGCCGGACGCAATTCGAGCTGGTCGCCCAGATGGAGTCCCTCGAAAACGAGATGAACAAGTTTGTCAAATAACCCCTCAAGGAACACGAAAATGAACCAGGAATTCCCGCTGATTGCCCCGAAGATCACCCCTGTCCTCGACCCCGGCTTCCGCCCCCCCGTGCTGGCCAACCGCGCCTTCGTGGAGCAGGTCAAGGCCTCCGGCTACGCCGTTCCCTGCCTCATCGCCGTCGAGCGCGACCGCGGCCGAATCTCCCGCTTCGACACCGTGGTCTATGACATGAAGCATCCCAACGCCGCTGCGAACTTCTTCTATGTCGAACGCATCGTGAAGTTCCTTCTGTGGCAATTCGGCGGCTGGAAGGTCACCATGCACGCACCGGAATGCCTGGTTCAGTATCTGCGCAACTGCTACTGCGAGACCGGCACCCGCCGTTTTGACGCGCAGTTCTGGGGCGATTTCACCTACGAGAAGACCATGACCTTCGTCTACGCCCCCACGCCCGATGACGTCCCCGCCGAA
Source organism: Lentisphaeria bacterium (assembly GCA_024405215.1). GTDB lineage: Bacteria > Verrucomicrobiota > Lentisphaeria > Oligosphaerales > Oligosphaeraceae > UBA1724. Next base: position 4,606 of record JAKSPB010000056.1, read on the forward strand.
AACGACGGCGCAGGCGCCGCCGTAAAGCTGGACTGGAAGGGCTGGCGCATCGGCTTCGACCTGGGCGCCTCCGACGAGAAGGTCGCCGTGGTGAAGGACGGCAAGCTTGCCTTGAAGGAAGACGGCGAACCCCTGCTCTCCGCCGAATACGTCTGGGATCCAAAGCCCCAGACAGACATCCAGTATCATTACGACCACATCAACTTCGTCCTGAAGGAAGCCGAGAAGGCCATCCACTCCGTGGATCCCGAAGCGAAAGTCAGCGGCATCGGCGGCTCCTCCGCAGGCGTCTTCGTTGACGGGCGCGCCCGCAACGTCTCCCTCTTCCGCGGCATCACCCCACGCAGCCGCTTCGACGCGGAGGCAGCCCCCATCTTCAAGGAAATCCAGAAGCAGTGGGGAATCCCCCTCCGCCTGGAGAACGACGGCGACGTCACCGCCCTGGCAGGCGCCATCGCCCTGCAGGAAGGCGCCGTCCTCGGCATCGCCATGGGCTCCAGCCTGGCAGCCGGATACGTGGACGAGCAGATGACCGTCAAGGGATGGATGAACGAACTGGCCTTCGCACCCGTGGACTACAACCCCGAGGCAGCCATGGACGAGTGGTCCCACGACATCGGCGTAGGCGCAAACTACTTCTCCCAGCAGGCAGTCGCGCGCCTCATCCCCGTGGCCGGCATCGAGATGGACGACATCCCCGCCGACAAGTTCCCCCTGCGCCTGAAGCGCGTCCAGGAACTCATGCTCAAGGGCGACGAGCGCGCCCGCAAGATCTACGAGACCATCGGCGTCTACTTCGGCTACACCGTGGCGGAATACTGCTCCTTCTATCCCGTCATCAAGCACCTGGAAGTCCTGGGCCGCGTCGTCTCCGGCGAAGGCGGCCAGATCATCCTGGACGAGGCCCGCAAGGTCCTCCGCGCCGAATTCCCCGAACTGGCCGACATCCACTTCTACGAGCCCTCCGAGCGTGAGAAGCGCCACGGCCAGGCAGCCGCGGCAGCCTCCCTGCCCGAATGCTAAAGGAGCCCCCCATGGCATTCTCCGACAAAGAACGCAACGCCTTCATCCTGGAGTGCCTTTCCCAAGGCATGAGCCTCTCGGAACTCCAGGACCAGCTGGCCCAGCAGCATGACATCCACATGACCTACATGGAACTGCGGATGCTCACGGCGGACCTCCAGGTCAATTGGGAGAAGCAGGACGCGAAGGCCCAGGCCGCAAAAACGAAGAACGCCCCTGCGCCCGCCCAGCCCGCCCCCGGCGCCCCCACAAATGGCGCACAGGAGGAAATGCCCGGCGACTTCGACGACGAGGCCCCGATGGCGGACGATCCGCCGGAAGAAGCCTCCGACGCACCGGAAACTCCTGCGAAGAACGCCGTTCTCCGCAGCAAGACCACGGTGGAAGTCAGCAAGGTCGTCCGCCCCGGCGCCGCCATGTCAGGCACGGTGAAATTCGGTTCCGGCGCCTCCGGCGAGTGGTATCTGGATCAGTACGGCCGTCTCGGGTTCAATCCTGACGAAGGCTCCGGCAATCCGGATCAGCAAGATGTCCAGGAGTTCCAGTTGGAACTCCAGAAGGCCCTCGGATATTAGTCACCCCACAACCCCTTTTGACAACAATGGTTGATTCCCTGAAGAAAGCGCCCTGGTTCCAGGGCCGCAAAGGTCCCGTGCTCCTCGTCATCATGGATGGCGTGGGCTATGGCAAATACGCTGACGGCGATGCCGTGAGGGCCGCCTACACTCCCAACCTGGACTGGTTCCTGGCAAACTGCCCCAACACCAAGCTGAAGGCCCACGGCGTGGCCGTCGGCCTCCCCAGCGATGCCGACATGGGCAACTCCGAAGTCGGCCATAACGCCATGGGCGCGGGCCGTGTCTTCGACCAGGGCGCGAAGCTGGTCTCCAACTCCATCAACTCCAAGAAGATGTTCTCCGACCAGGGTTGGACGGAGATTGCCGAGAACGTCAAGAAGAACAACTCCACCCTGCACTTCCTGGGACTCTTCAGCGACGGCAACGTCCATTCCCACATCGACCACCTGAAGGCCATGATGGAATACGCAGCCTCCGAAGGCATTGCCAAGATCCGCGTCCACATCCTGCTGGACGGACGTGACGTAGGCGAGACTAGCGCCCTGGAATACGTGGTGCCCTTCGAGGAGTTCCTGGCGGGCCTGCGCGCCAAGGGCTGCGATGCCCGCATCGCCTCCGGCGGCGGACGCATGTTCATCACCATGGACCGCTACAACGCCAACTGGGCCATGGTGGAGCGCGGCTGGAAGACCCACGTGCTGGGCGAAGGACGCACTTTCAAGAGCGCCCAGGAAGCCATCGAGACCCTCCGCAACGAGACCCACGCCATTGACCAGGATCTCGGCGCATTCGTCATCGCCGGCGAAGACGGCAAGCCCGTCGGAACCATCGAAGACGGCGACTCCGTGGTCTACTTCAATTTCCGCGGCGACCGCGCCATCGAGATCTCCCAGGCCTTCGAAGGCGGCGCCGACTTCAGCCGCTTCGACCGCATCCGTGTCCCCAAGGTCTGCTACGCCGGCATGATGCAGTATGACGGCGACCTGCACATCCCCGCCCGCTATCTGGTCAAGCCCCCGGCCATCGACCGCACCAGCGGCGAATACCTGGCCGCCACCGGCATCACCACCTTCGCCTGCTCCGAGACCCAGAAGTACGGCCACGTGACCTACTTCTACAACGGCAACAAGTCCGGCTACATCGACGAGAAGCTGGAGAAGTACGTGGAGGTCCCCTCCGACATCGTCCCCTTCGAGCAGCGTCCCTGGATGAAGGGCGCCGAAATCACCGACAAGCTCCTGGAGGCCATCAAGAGCGGCAAGTACCAGCACCTGCGCTGCAACTTCCCCAATGGCGACATGGTGGGACACACCGGCGTCTTCCAGGCCGTCCAGATCGGCGTCGAGGCCGTCGACCTCTGCCTGGGCCGCCTGAAAGCCGCCATTGACGAAGCGGGCGGCGTCATGATCATCACCGCCGACCACGGCAATGCGGACGACATGCTGGAACACGGCAAGGACGGCGCCCCCAAGATGGGCGGCAACGGAAAGGCCAAGGTCAAGACCAGCCACTCCCTGAATCCCGTTCCCTGCATCATCTATGATCCCACCTTCAAGGGCGACTACTCCAAGGAACTCAAGGAAGGCCTGGGAATCTCCTCCATCGCCGCCACCATCATGAACCTGCTGGGCTACGAAGCTCCCGAAGATTACGACGCCTCCGTCATCCAGCACTAGCCGTCTGGCAAGCTAAACGCAAAACAATGGGCTATTGCACCCCCCTCCCAACGTTCTGCAATAGCCCATTTTCTGTTTCTATTCCAATGGCATCTATTATCGGGTAACAGGCCTCTCTCGTTTTTTCCGCCTTCCGGCGGAGATGGCTTTTGACAGTGGCGTCCGGAATTCATGAATTTCAGAAGGAACGCCGAAGTATTGCATATCGTTATTTTTTGTTGAACTCGCGGATACACTTGGCACCCCAGAAGCCGAACAGCAGCACTGGCAGCGTGAAGAGGAAATAGTAGCGATATTTCAAAATGGCAGGCGAATCAGGTGTCACCATGCCGTCGCAGCATTTCAGCAGGATGGCAGAAATGACCATGGCCAGGATGCCGACGAAAGCGCCATCGAAGAGGGAGACCAGCACGGACACGGAAGTCTGCTTCGCCTCGGGAACGCACTGCAGGAAATAGAGCGCCTGGACGCTCTCCTTGGCGATATTCGTGCCGCCCTGGAGGAAGAAAATCAACACGACAAGCGGCGCGCAGAACTTCTGCGGCGCCACGAGCCAGAGAAGAGTCACCAGTACGGAGAAGGCGTATGCGACAACAACGGCAAAACGCGGCGATGTCCTCTGGGCCAGCCTGGCGCAGAGAATTGCCCAGACCGCATTGCCCACATACATCACCAGCGCATAAAGAAGCGCGCCGCTGTCGCTGACGCCATACCCGCGCTTCAGGAAGAGCATGGAGCCTATGATGGTAATGGCGCAGCCAAATGCCGTGCATATCCGACTGAGCAGCATCTTCATGATATCCCGGTTTCGCCAGATGCCATTGATGTCCTTCCACAATGGCTTGGCGGCAAATTGCCTGATGTCCTCCGTCTCGTCAATGCGATTCAGAAACCCGGAAGCACCCACGCCGCAAAGAGCGCCGAAGGCAATGATCCCGAAGAGCGTCCAGATGGAATCGTTCAGGAAACACCTGTTCCACTTCAGCACGTAAGAAAGCACAAGCAGCATCACCGCCCCCAGAGCAAAGAAGGCGCAATTGCTGCGTCCCAATAACTTGCCTCTTTCCTGCGACGTCGTGATATTGCCGACCAAGGGCACGGACATGACCACGCCGGCGGCTCGGCATCCATAGAAGATGAACACCCCCGTCAGAATCAGCGGCATTATGATGGCATGGATATTCCACTGCCACCAGACGATACTGGACGCCACGCCCAGCGCCGCGATGTTCCGCGCCACCCAAAAAAGGGCCTGGCTTTTCGCCGCGCCGATCCGCGCCGTGGTGAGCTTTCCCAGCGGCATCAGGATGAAGCCGCAGAACACCATGGCGTTGAGCGCGGCAATGCACCAATCCGGCAACTGCAGGCGTACAGCTAGAAGCACCATGACCATGTCGCCGAGACAGGTATAGGAAATCCCGTTGACCACACTGTAGCCAATGTAGTTCCACTGGCTGTCCCGACGTTGCTTTTCCGTCAATGGTCCACGATAAATCATGAAAACTGAACTCCAAATTCACAAGACGAAGTACGAGAGCAGGAGGCAAATACTTCCTTAAGGACTTTCTTCGACGCGCTTTGCTCCACGACCTACTGAATGAACTTCTGCATAGGGGCGAAGCCACTGCGCCGGAAGACCTCCTCCGTCACGCGAACGACCTCCAGGGCCTCTTCGAACTTGATGGGATATTCCACGCCATCCAGGATGCTGTCGGCGCAATGCTTCCAAACATCCGTCATGGCGCAGGGCGCCAGATCGTAGTCCGCATCCACAAATGCCAGTCGTTCATCGAAATTGCCATATTGGAACGGCGGATTCTCCGGATGGGGCTTGAGCGGCTTGAAAACGACGGCGGGATCCACCATGCGCACATGCAGGCGCGTGTTGTCGGATTCGGAAACGATGGTTCCGCGCGAACCGATGATCTCCAACTGACGTCCCGGCATGGCGTTGGCGCCCGTGACCTCCACGTCCGCCAGACGGCCATTCTCGGCCTTGAGGATGATCTTGTAAAGGTCGTCGCCCTCGCCGATGGAGATCACATGGCGCACATCCGCCCAGATTTCCTTGACGGGGCTGTTCAGCAGACGCAGCGCCTGGTCGATCATGTGCGGTCCCCAGTTGGTCAGAAGACCGCCATAGAACTCCGGCATGGTCATCCAGTCGTTGCGACGGCAGTATCCTACGCTGCGGTTGATCTTGATGTACTGAACATCGCCGATGACGCCGCTTTCCGCCAGTTCACGGGCTTTGACGAAGGCGGGTTCAAACCGGCGGTTGTGGCGCAGATAGAGCTTCCCCGGATGGGCTTCGGCGCAGGCGAGAAGACGCTTCATCTCCGCCACGCAGGAAGCCACGGGCTTCTCCACCATGCAGCATTTTCCTGCCTCCAGCACCTTGATGCCCATGGGCACGTGATCCAGATGACGGGTGGCGACAGTGACCAGATCCACCGAATCATCCTTCAGGAGTTCTTCCAGGGAAGAATACTTCCGATAGTCGTGCCCCCAGGCTTCGGGCAGATTCTCCAGACGGTCAGGCGCATTGTCGCAGACTGCGGCCAATTCGAAGCGCTTATCGCCAGTGCCCAGAATCTCGTTGACGTGTCCGCGCCCCATGCGGCCTAGACCAATAGTCGCGTAACGGATTTTTTTCATTTCAGAACTTCTCCATTTACACTATGCACACTTTCCTCCCAAAGCATTTCTTCCGTCACTTCCAGGCTCTTCACCTGCGGCGGCGCAGATACCGGTGATGCATTCCCTGGCAGCGCCGTGAGAATCAATCCCAGAAGAATGAGGGACACACCGACGAATTTCGGCCAAGTGGCCTTTTCCTTGAGGAAGAGAACAGCTGCGAAAACGCTGAACGGCAACGCCATCTGCCGGAAGACCTGCACGTAGGAGACGTTGGTCACGAAATTCATGGCGATCAGGACCAAAATGTACGTGCCCGAAGCGCAGAGCCCCGCCCCCATCAGCTTCCAGCCATGCTTTCGCAGGCATTCAGGCACCGTGGCCCGGAAGGAAGGCGTCAAGGCTACGATGCCCCAGATCTCCGCATTCAGCAGCACGGCGCGCACGCCGTAGTAGGTCAGGGAAAGCATGGGGGCGGAGACGCCCTGCGCAGCCGCCGTGCCCCCCAGCACCTTCAGCGCCTGGCTGTCAAAGATGGTGTAGAACGTGGTCCCAAGGGCAATCAGCAGCACCATGAACATATTCCGGTTCACGTAGTCGCTCCATTTGATGCCGCTGAATTTCGCCTGCGGCATCAGCACACACCCAAGGAAGACAATCACCATGCCCGCCATGGCACGGACGGAAAGCGCACTGCCCAGATGCAGGCAGGAGGTGATGATCATCGTGAAGAGGATGGGCAGGGATCGCATGATGGGATAGGCGATGGACATGTCCATCCGCTTGTAGGCGGAAAAAAGCGCCAGTCCGTAGAGCGCATCGGCGGTGACGGCACAAAGCGCGGACGCCCAGAAGGGCCAGGGTAGCTGCAAAATAGCGACTGGCGTAACGCAGAAGATTCCCGCGGCCCACAGAAAGACATTGGGAATCCCCATGACGCCATAAGAGACGAAGCCCGTCCGCGACGCCTTCACCACCAGATTCCAGGTGACATGCAGCAAAGCGGAAAGCAGAATCAGAATGAATGCGGCAATTGTCATGACAAGACGATCTAGTTCTTTCCCTGCGCCAGTTTTTCCAGATACTGGCAGAGCGGCGTGAAAGCGTGCAGGCAGACGGGCATCACCCATTCCGGCTTGTTCAGCTCAATCACCGCCAGCTGTTCCAGAAGATTCTTCAGCTGCCTGGCCGCCTGCCGACTCTCCTGCGCCGTAGGCTTCCGGGTCGCGCCTTCCGAACGCATGGTCAGCAGCCAGGCGAAGGTCTCCGCGTATGCGCGGACGCGGGCGGCCTCGGCCCGGAGGCTCCGCAAGCAAGCGTAGTCCTGCTCCTGCAAATCATCGCGCTTCATCACCTTGCACAGGATTCTACCGGCCTCGGCGCCAAGCCCGGCGGAAGCCAGAAGCTTCTCCCGGCTGTCCGCACCAAGGCTTTCCAGCTTCTCAAGGGCCTCTTCCGGATAGCGGCGAGGCCAGGGCTTGCCGTCCTGGACATAGGTGTAGTTATAGTTGGGACAAGCGTAGTAGACAATGTCGGAACCAACCGTACAGAGTTTGTCCAGGGCGGACAGCACCTGCCGCGCCTCCGCACCGAAACGGCTGCCGGCCCAGCGACGACGCAGCTCCTCCGCGTCCTGTGGCGTCTCCCAGGCGCAGGCGGCCAGCAGCGCCTCGTGATCCAAGTGGGAAGGATCGTGGACGGCGTAGGAAACCGCGCCGGTGGCGCCCGCATTGAAGCCCATCCTCGTCGTCAGCACGATGTTCTTGTAGCGGAAATCATAGGTTTTCCAATTGTAGTAACAGGTCATGGGGGCCACCCAGCTCTGCAGGCCCAGCTCCGTGCCGGCCTTCGCGTCCGCGCCCTCGTAGACGCCGTCGTTGCTGTAGGACCACCAGTGAAGGACCAGGCGGTCTTTCAGGCCGGCCTCCTCCAGGCGTCGGACGAAATCGGCGTCCAGGAGTTTCATGTGCCGCGTGAGCTGGTCGTTCCACATGACCACCTTCTTCACGCCCAGGTCCGTGAGGGTCTTGACCAGCCAGATGACGTAGTCCAGAAGATTCTCCTCACGGGAATGCTTGCGGCATTCCTCGCACTGGCACCAGGGCTCGCCCACCTTGAGGGGATCCTTCGGCCAGGGATGCTCCGGCCAGACCTCGTCCAGCTGGACATGGAAATACCTGGCGCCTTTCGGGTAGTACTTCTTCAAAATGGATGCGTAGAAGGAAGCGACGAACTTCCGGGCGTTCGCCGAGGTGATGCAGTACCCCACGCCCGTAGGCTGCCCCTCGGCGTCCTTTGCGGAGACCTGCGGGCAAAGCCTGGGGAAGAGCGAATTGTGCCCGAAGCTGTTGACGAAGGGAATGACCGTCACGCCGCGTTTTTCTCCGTAGGAGACGATTTTTCCCAACATGGCGGGATTGCTGAAGAGCGTCGGCAGATAGTCGGCCTTCCGCCACGCCATCTTCATCGGCGAGAACCACTTCAGATGATGACGGGACTGCAGCTCCGGATGGTCGGGAACAGGCGTCATCAGGAATTCCGTAGGCTGCTCGTCGCCCTCGAAACGGCAGCTCCCCCAGCAGCCGTAGAGCCCGATGCCCAGGGTATTCAGCTTCATGGCGGCAAATTGGTCAATGGTCTTGCACCAGTCCCGATAGGTCATCCGGTCAGTCCCCCATTTGTTTTCCACGAAAATGCCGCGGACCGGCAGAGATGGCCAGTCCTCAATGACCATGGGATGAACTAGACATCCTCCGCGCGAAGCACGCAGGATGGACGCCAGCGTCCGGCATCCCATCAGCATGCCCTCCGGCGCTGCCGCGAACACCCAGATTCCTGCGTCCTGGATTTCCAGATGATAGAACTCGTGGCGGACATTCTCGGGAACTTCGTCTGGAATGCCTTCCGCCATGGGCATGGGATAGATGGCGATGCCCTTTTCCGCATCTTCCGTGCATCCGGAAGAGAGCAAAGCCTCCCGCATGACTGTCCGCAGCGACACAGGAAACACTCCCAACGAAAAATCCAGGCAAAAGGAATCCCCTAGGGACAGCGCACCTCTGGCCTGCTGAATTTTCTTCGGCCTCGGGAAGAGAAAAGACTCCAAGTTGTTCATACTGAAAAAAGGAAAGGAAAATTTAAAACGCAACCGCCCATATGAACCGAAAGGGTGTTCCCAACATCGGTTCTAATGTAATCTTCCTTTCTTGTTTCACCCTGCCGCCACGCAGGAAAATTGCCTTTCATGAAAAGACGGAGAACAAAAGGAGAAAGACGGAGAGCAAAAAAGGGGCTGTAACAAAACCTCAATCAGAGGATGAAACAGCCCTTCTTGTATTTACGCCCAAAACTTATACGTTATGGCCATGTTCAGGAGTCAGACATGGCCTATTTTACAACTATGCAAGGGATTTTATTTCTTTGCTCAGATATTCCGTCACAGAAGCGACTGCAGATTCTCCGCCGCCTCCAACAGCATTGTCCCCAGGGTCTTGCCTTCCGCGAATTCCTTTCGGCTGCCGAGAATTGTCAGCGCCGCAATCACATGGCCGTCTGTCCCCAGTACAGGAACAGACATAGCCGTAGTGCCTCTTCCCCCAATGTTGTTGCGGATGCAATACCCATGCGCACGGACCTCGCGGACTCGACGCTTGAAGGTCAAAAGCGTCTCCTCCGGTGCCAGCAACGTCTCGCATCTTTCCCAGATGCGCTCGATTTCACCGTCGGTCGCCTGGCTCAGCAACGCCGTCCCCACCGACCCTTCCACGACCGGGAAACGCACTCCCGCCTTCAAGGAGACGCCAAAAGGATGCGGCGATTCCTGCCGAAGGACCATCACATGCTCCAGGCCCTCCCGTATGGAAAGCTTGACGGTCAACCCCGTGCGCTCCGACAAGGACGCCAATCCCGGACGGAAACGCTCCCAGGAAGATGACGCGTAGCGACTGGCCAGAAGCGCAAAACCTGCGGATACCGCGTATTTCCCGTGCGGTGTCCGATAGATCCATCCATGGGAAGACAAAGTCTGCAGAATCCGATAGCAAGTCGTCGTGCTCGTCTCCGTCTCGCGCATCAACTGGGACAATCCGGCTTCTCCTTTCACCAGAATCTCCATGACACAAAGAAGCTTCTCCGCCCCGGGGATGATATGTTTTCCTTCTGATTTGCTTTCGCCCATCGTGAATTTTCTCCTTTTCGTTAAAAAAATTGTTCTATTTGAAAATATAATTTTTCATATTTGAAATACAAGGAAGTTTTACGCTGAAAATATTAAAAAACATTTTCCTTGATTTCTCTTGCAATTTTCCGATATGCGGTTATACTGGCATTAATGTTTGAAAGCAAGAACTTTCAAATATGAAAACTTGCCTTTACTTTCCATAATGTGGAACCATGAATCCCGAAGAACTCAAAATCACGGACGTCCGTTTCGCGGACATTGACGGCGCCCCCAAGCGCTGCACTCTGGTGAAGGTGTACACCAACAGCGACCTCGTCGGCTACGGCGAGGTTCGCGACGCCTCCAGCCGGACCTACGCGGCGATGCTGAAGAGCCGGATCCTCGGCGAGAATCCCTGCAACGTGGAGAAGATCTTCCGCCGCGTCAAGCAATTCGGCGGCTCCTCCCGCCAGGCCGGCGGCGTCTGCGCCTTGGAAGTGGCCTGCTGGGACATCGCGGGAAAGGCCTGGGGCGTTCCCGTCTGGCAGTTGCTTGGCGGCAAGTTCCGCAGCAGGATCCGTTGCTACTGCGACACGGACAGCCAGGGCGGCGGCCGGGACATGGGCGCCGCGCTTCTGGAGCGGATGAAGACGGGCTTCACCTTCCTGAAGATGGACCTGGGCATTGAACTTCTGATGGATGTCCCCGGCGCCCTGTGCGCTCCCCTGGGCTTCCTGGAGACCATGCTGCAATACAAGAAGACCGTTTTCTCCACGCCCCACGGTTCCATTGATCCCCGCGCCATGCGCGGGGACGCCTACGACCTCTTCAACACCGCCCATCCATTCACGGGGATCCACATCACGGAGACTGGCCTGGACTATCTGGAGAACTACCTTGCCGAAGTGCGCCAGACCATCGGCTACGACGTCCCCCTGGCCATCGACCATCTGGGGCACATCCCGCTGGAAGACTGCATCCGCCTGGCGCGCCGCCTGGAGAAGTACAACCTCTCTTGGATGGAGGACGCCCTCCCCTGGCAGATGACCGACGCCTGGAAGACCCTCCATGCCGCCACCACCATGCCGCTGGGCACCGGCGAGGACATCTACCTGAAGGAAAACTTCCGTCCGTTGCTGGAATCCGGCGCCCTGGCGGTCGTCCATCCCGACGTCCTGACCGCAGGCGGCATCCTGGAGACCAAGAAGATCGGCGACCTAGCGGAGGATTTCGGCGTGCAGATGAACCTTCACATGGCCGAGAGCCCCGTCGGCTGCCTGGCCGCCGTGCATGTGGCCGCCGCCACCCGCAACTTCATGTCCCTGGAGCTTCACTCCGTGGACGTCCCCTGGTGGGGCGACCTGGTGAAGCCCGCCCTCCGCTATGACGGCGGCTTCATCGATGTTCCCAATGCCCCTGGCCTGGGCATCGAATCCCTGAACGAAGAGCTCATTTCCGCGCATCTCCATGCCGACTACCCCGTCGCCTGGGAGAGCACCTCCCAATGGGACAAAGAGTGGTCCAACGACCGCCAGTGGAGCTAGAACCAAGAGAAGGAGCAAAGTCATCATGCCGTCATTGCAGGACATGCGCCAGAAGGCCCAGGAGGCCGGCCTGATGAAGCTGGACAAGCTTATCCAGCTCCGCCAGCACATCCCCGCCTGTGAATTTCCCATCCCCGTCAAGGAAATCTGCGAGCGCTACGAAAAACTCTACACGGGCTGCGTCAACGACGTGATGCGGGAGTTCTGCCTGCTGAACCAGAATCTCCCCAGCGACATCATGCCGTTGCGGTACGAGATGACCGTCTGCGGCGAGGCCTTCACCGTCAAGTCCGCCCCCAATGTGATGATCGAAGGCGAAATGACCTTCCGCGCACAGATGCTGGACGACTTCAAGCCCGAAGGCGTGGTGGTCTGGGATACCTCGGAAGACACCGAGGCATCCCTCTGGGGCGGTGTCATGACCGCCACCGCCCTCAGCAAGGGCATCCGCGGCGCGGTGATCTCCGGCGGCATCCGGGACACCAGGCAGATCCTTGAGCAGAAGTTCCCCATCTTCTACAAATACCGCACTTCCAACGGCTCCCTGGGGCGCTGCATGATCACCCACTACCAGGTGCCCATCCGCATCGGCAAGGTGACTGTCCGCCCCGGCGACATCATCTTCGGCGACATCGACGGCGTGCTCTGCATCCCCCGCGAAATCGCCTACCAGGTGCTTCTCCGGGCCGAAGGCATCGAGCGGAACGAAATCGACATCTTCTCCTGGGTGCACCAAGGCGACACCATCTCGGAAATCATCGCAAAAGGAGGTTACTTCTAAATGTCATATACGCAATTGGACATGAGCCAGTACAACGGCGCCATGAGCGAGAGGTACTGGAATCTCTGGAATCCCGCCGTCCAGGCGAAAATCGACCGCGACATCGAGGCCAACCGCAAGGCCGACGCGATTTTTGCCGTAAATGCCTCCCCCGGCACGGAAGTCCTGGTGGAGCAACTATCCCATGACTTCATCTTCGGCGCCCACATCTTCAACTTCGACCAGCTGGGAAGCGACGACGCCAACGCCAAATACAAGGCCCTCTACGGCTCCCTCTTCAATTCCGCCACCATCAGCTTCTACTGGCGGGAACTGGAACTGGAGGAAGGACATCCGCGCTTCCGCCCCGAATACCGCGACTCCGCGGAGTTCTGGAACAACTGCCCCAACCCCAAGGAGCAGCCCCACTGGCGCCGTCCCGCCACGGATCCCGTGGTGGACTTCTGCCTCGGCAAGGGCATCCGCCTCCACGGCCATACCCTGGTCTGGGGAAACAACACCTGGCAGTGGCCGGAATGGCTGGTCCGCAGAATCCCCCTGAAGTTCCTCCGCAACGCCGATTTCGAGTTCACCAACCAGGGCCTCAAGACCTACGCCCTCTACAAGATCCTGGGCGACATGACCCCCGATGAAATCGCCGACGCCTATCCGAAATTTGCAGACGACCTGAATGTCCTCATGGCCAAACGCATCATCGAAATCGCCAACCGCTACGGAGACAAGGTGGACAGCTGGGACGTGGTCAACGAAAGCGCCGACGACTACAACGCAGGCTTCATCCTCCCCGAGAAACGCCTCTGCAAATCCGGCTACGGTCCCATGCCCGGCGACTACACCTACCGTGGTTTCAAACTGGCGGAAACTTTCTTCCCCAAGAAGGTAAAGTTCAACATCAACGACTACCATCTGGAAAAGTACTACATGGAGCAGGTCCGGGAACTGAAAGGCCGCGGCTGCAAGATCGACATCATGGGCGCACAGATGCACCTCTTCAATCCACAATATCTTTTAGATCTTGCCAACGGTGTCCGCGATGACATTCAAACACCGGAACAGATGTACAGGACCTTCGGAACCCTGGCCCAGGCAGAGACGCCCATCCATCTGAGCGAGATCACCATCACCTCTCCCAACAACGACGAACGCGGCCAGGCCATCCAGGCGGTCGTCGCCAGGAACCTCTACCGCATCTGGTTCAGCCTGAAACCCATGATGGGCATCACCTGGTGGAACGTCGTGGACGACTGCGGCGCACCCGGCGAACCCTCCGTCTCCGGGCTCTTCTCCCGCAAGATGGATCCCAAGCCCAGTTACTTCGTGCTGGACGATCTCATCAACCATCAGTGGAAGACTCGCCTGGAAACTACCGTGGGCAAGGACGGACATCTCCACTTCCGCGGCTTCCGCGGAAACTACCGTCTCACCTGGAAGAACGCTGACGGTTCCACGCAGACCTCCACCACGCATCTGGCATAGCCATGGCACAACCCTCTCCATTCCAGCTGAAAGGCCGCACGGCTTTCGTGACGGGCTCTGCCCGCGGCATCGGCCTGGCCATCGCCACACGCCTGGCACAGGCCGGCGCCAGGGTCATCCTCCACGGCGCCAGCGACAGCGACCACCTGCGCCAGGCGGCGGAAAAACTGGACATGGAATACGTGACTGGCGATTTGACCAAACCAGAAGATACCCATCTGCTCATTGACAGGCTTGAAGCCTCCTGCCCCTGTGTGGACATCCTGGTCCTGAACGCCTCCTGCCAATGCTACTGCGGCGTGGACGACTACTCCCTTGAGAGTTTCATGAAGATGATGCAGGCCAATGTCTCCGCCAACATCCTGCTGGTCCAGGCCCTGGCGCCTCTGATGGCGCAGCGCGGCTTCGGGCGCATCATCGCCATCGGCAGCGTCAACCAGAACTTCCCGGCGGAACGCCTCGCCTGCTACTCCGTCACCAAAGCAGCCCTGAGCAATTTCATGAAGGTGGTGGCACGAAAATACGCCCCCAGCGGCGTTACCGCCAACACGATTCTCCCGGGGCTCATCATGACCGACCGCAACATTGAAAAACTCCAGGACACGGAGTTCCGCGACAAGCTGTTGGCGGAAATCCCCGCAGGAAGAATCGGCACCCCCGACGACTGCGCACCACTGGCTCTCTTCCTGGCCTCCGACGAGACCGCGTACATCACCGGCGCGGAAATCCCTGTCGCCGGAGGCTGGCATCTCTAGACTGCTCCTGCAACACTTTTTGTTTTTCCCAATTTCTGGATACCGGGTCCAGGATATGTTCCCTGCAAGAAGCGCTTCTTTCTCTACATCAACACCAACATCAAATTCTAGGAGTGAATGAATGAAAAGATCCTTCACGCTCATTGAGCTGCTGGTCGTGATCGCCATCATTGCCATCCTGGCTTCCATGCTCATGCCCGCCCTCTCCAAGGCACGCAACAAGGCACGCGCCATCAGCTGCGTCAACAACCAGAAACAGGTCGTCCTGTCCTTCCTGCTCTATTCCAACGACTATGACGGCTTCGTCATGACCG
>JAKSPB010000057.1 GCA_024405215.1 Lentisphaeria bacterium
TGGGACGTGGGACGTGGGACGTGGGACGTGGGACGTGGGACGTGGGACGTGGGAGGACGGTCGTTGTCGGGGAGCCGGGGGCTAGAAGTTCTAGAAAATCTAGAAGCTCTAGAAAATCTAGAAGCCCTAGAAGCTCTAGACTCCTAGAATTCTAGTTGGGCTTCCAGGAACTTTTGGGCGGCTTGGATGACTTCCGGGGTGAGCTTATGGTCCGTGTCTGGGATTGGCTGCCAGAGGATGTCTTGTCCCTGCTGTTGCCGGGCCTGTGCGGCGTTCCGGCAGGCGTCGAATCGGGAGTCTCCGTCGCCGCAGAGGATGGCTCCGGGCGGGCAGTCTGCGGCGTTTTGCGGTTCGTCCCACCATCCGACGGCGTATGCGGCCCAGGCGGCGACGCGTTGTGGCGCCCATACCTGGAAGCGCGAGACGAAGTGTCCTCCTCCTGAGAATCCGAAGAGGTAGATGGGAAGATCGGTGGAGACATGCTCATCCAGCGCATCCAGGAGGAGCTTCCCGGAGCCGTGCTGGGGATAGTAGTATCCATGTCCGCCCTGGGAGAGTTCATCCAAAGGGGAGGCGAAGGCGATTTCCACCAGGGCCAGCCGGTGTTTTTGGGCGAAAGTCCGCCAATTGGGGGCGGAGCAGAGTGCGCCGTCGGTGTTGTTGTATCCGTTGGCCAGGACGAGGATTCCCTGGAGGGAGCTTCTGGCCGGAAGGTATAGATAGATACCCGCCTCCGTCAGGCCCTGTGGCGCATCCAGGGCATGATAGCTGTCTGTGTGCGCCCAGGCCATCCATGCGCTCAGGAGGAGGCAAAGGCATCCGCACAGGAAGAGCGCCTTGCGGGCGAGAGTGCATCTCTTCGGCTGTGCGGTGGGGTCAGGCATGTTTTCGCGTCATGCGTCCAGGTTCTTCAGCCGTTCCTGGAACTCCTCCTCCAGTTTTTCCAGTGCGGTGGAGGCCTCCTCCCACTTCCAGGTCTCGTTCTCCGACTCCTGGTTGATTTCCGCCAGCCGTTTGTTGAGGGCGGCGAAGTCCGCGCCGGGTTCCGGGTTGTTCAGTTTCTCGTAGATGCCGTTCTGCTCCGTCTCCAGTTCCGAGATGCGGGTCTCGCAGGCGGTCACGGTGGCCTCGTAGGGACGCCGCAGTTTCCCGAAGGTCTGCCGCAGCTGGGATTCCGCGCGCTTCAGGTCGCGGTAGTTCCCCTTGGGCTGGGCAGGCTTTTCGCCGGACTTCTCCGGCACCTTCGCCTCCTGCTTCTTAGGCGCGGCCATGGCGGCGGGCTTGGGCTTCTGCTGGGGCGTAGGCTGTGCGGCGGCCAGCTGCGCGGCCTTCGCCTCCGCCAGCTTCTGGTGGTAGTAGTCGTAGCCGCCGTAGTATTTCGTAAGCTTTCCCGGCTCCATGGCGTAGATGGTGTTGGCTACGCCGCGGACGAACTCGATGTCGTGGGAGACCAGCGCGATGGTCCCGGGGTATTTGGCGAGGGCCTCCTGGAGGGCTTCGCGGGCATGGATGTCCAGGTGCGTGGTGGGCTCGTCAAGCAGCAGGAAATTCAGGGGCTTGAGGAGCAGTCTCGCCAATCCCAGGCGGACCTTCTCGCCGCCGGAGAGCACCTGGACCTTCTTTTCCAATGCTTCGCCGTAGAATCCGAAGGAGGCGAGCAGATCCCGGATGTCGGCTTCGCTACGCTCGTTGGCGTAGCTCTTGGCGGTCTCGTAGATGGTGGCGTCGGGGTCCATGGTCTCCGCGTAGTCTTGGGACTGGTAGCCGGGAAGGACGTTGCTGCCGTTGACGACGCGGCCGTATTTCGGCGTGAACTTCCCTGCCATCAAACGCAGCAGCGTTGTCTTTCCCATGCCGTTCAGTCCGACCACGGCTGCGTGTTCGCCGCGCTCCAGGCGCATGGTGCAGTGGGAAATCACCTCGTGGATGCCATCGTAGGCGTAACCGATGTCCTCCAGGCGGAGGACTTCGTCACCGGAACGGGGCGGTTCCGGGAGGCGGATGTGCGGCGCGTGGTCTACGATGGACTGGACTTCGATTTCCTCCAGCTTGTCCAGCTGTTTCTGGCGGGACTGCGCCTGTGCGGCCTTGGTGGCCTGATAGCGGAAGCGGTCGATGAAGCGCTCCAGTTGCTCTTTCTTGTGGTCCAGGTTGCGTTTCTGCGCCAGCAGCTGTTCATGCCGGGCGGTCCGCGCCCTGCGGTACTCCTCGTAGTTTCCGGGGTAGCGGGTCACGTGTCCGCCCATGACCTCCAGGGTGACGTTGGTCAAAGTGTTGAGCAGGAATCGGTCGTGGGAGACGAGCAGGAGTGTTCCGGAGTAGCCCTTCAGGTAGTCGGAGAGCCATTCCACGGCGGGGACATCCAGGTAGTTGGTGGGTTCGTCCAGCACCAGGATGTCCGGCTGGGCGACCAGGATCCTGGCCAGTTCCGCGCGGATCTGCCAACCGCCGGAGAAGCTGGTGAAGGGATCGTTGAAGCGTTCCTCCCGGAAGCCCAGGCCGGAGAGGGTTGCCTCCGCCCGGTTCCGCAGTTCATAGCCGCCCAGGTGCTCGTATTGCGTCTGCAATTCGCCCAGCCGTCTCAGAAGGCGGTTCTGTTCCGTTTCGTCCAGGCCGTCGCCTGCCAGCTTTGTCTCGATGGCATTCAAGTCGTGGCTGATGGTGTTCAGTTCTGGGAGGGCGTCTTCGGTGTAATCCAGCAGCGTGGCTGTGACCGCATGTGCGTTCAGCTGCTGTCGCACGTATCCCAGGCGCTGGTTGCCGGGGACGTTGCATTCCCCGTGGTCGGGCTGCTGATGGCCGGACAGCATTTCCAGCAGGGTGGACTTTCCCGCGCCGTTGGGACCAACAAAGCCCACGCGCTCGCCGTCGTGGATGGCGAAATTCGCCTCGCTGATTACGACCTGGCGGCCGAAGTTCTTGCTGACGTTGACAAATTGGATCATATTTTCAGGGGCATGTATGTTCTTGCAAAGAGGAGATTCCCTCGCCTTGCTCCCCAAGGCTCTGGAACTTTGAGGCGGCGCTGTCCGCAGGGTTCGCTTTCGCTTGCCCTGCGGTTATGCTTGATTCGCCTTGCTCCTCAAGGCTCTGGAAACACCCGGTTCAATGTTTTGCAGGAATCAAGCATGTTTTTTGAATGGAGCTACTTTACCAGATCCGCATATTCTGCGCGGACGAACTCCCGAAGGGAGTCGGGGGCCACCTCCACGTTCAAGCCTGTGTGGCCGCCGGAAACGCAGATGGCGTCAAAGAGCTGGGCGGTCTCGTCAATGTAAGTCGGGAAAAGTTTTTTCTGGCCGATTGGCGAGCATCCGCCATGAATATATCCCGTCAAAGGCAGAAGTTCTTTCTGCGGGAGCATTTCCACGTACTTCTGTCCGCAGGCCTTTGCGGCCTTCTTCAGGTCCAGTTCGCCGGTGGCGGGGATGACGAAGACAAAATAGGTGCGCGCCACGGCGCCCTTGGTGACCAGCGTCTTGAATACCTGCTCCGGGGCGACGCCGATGCGTTCCGCGCAGGTCATGGCGTCGAGTTTTCCGTCGGAGACATCGAACTCGTGCCAGACGAAGGGGATTTGCGCGCCTTCCAGCAGGCGCAGCACATTTGTCTTGATGGTGGGTGTGTCAGCCATTTCGAGAACTACCTCGGAAGTTTCCAGAGGTGATCCAGGGGGCCGTGTCCATGGCCCAGCGCAGGATCGTGCCGGAGTGCGCCGGTAAGGTAATCCTTGGCGTTGCGCACGGCTTCCGGCAGGGAGCATCCCAGGGCCAGTTGCGAGGCGATGGCGGAGGAGAGTGTGCAGCCCGTGCCGTGGGTGTTGGGATTGTCGATGCGTTCTCCGCGGAACCAGATTGCTTCGTGGCCTGCGTAGAGGAGGTCATCCGCGTTGTCGCCGAAATGCCCGCCTTTCACGAGGATGGCGCCGGGGATCTTTTCCGCCAGGAGCTTCGCCGCGTCTAGCATCCCCTCCTGCGAACGGATGGCCATTTCGGCCAGCGCCTCCGTTTCCGGAAGATTGGGCGTGATGACGGTGGCCAGCGGAAGCAGTTCATTCCGGAGCGCATCTACGGCGGCGTCCGCCAGCAGGCGGCTTCCCGATGTGGCCACCATCACGGGATCCACCACCAGATTCTTCACTTGATAGAAGCGCAGCTTTTCCGCGATGACATGGATCAGTTCGGCGGAAGAGACCATGCCGACTTTTACGGCGTCCGGCACGATGTCCGTGAAGACGCAATCCAGCTGCTGCCCTACGAAAGCGGGCGGCGCTTCATGGATTGCCTGGACGCCCAGGGTGTTCTGGGCGGTCAGGGCGGTGATGACGCTCATGCCATAGACGTGATGGGCGGCCATGGTCTTCAGGTCTGCCTGGATGCCTGCGCCGCCGCTGCAGTCGGAACCTGCGATGGTCAAGACTTTTTTCATAAGAAAATCGTAACTGTTGATGAAAAGGGAAGTTTTGAATGAAAGGGATGCTTTGAACCACGAATGCCCGCGAACGACCGCCAATGGCGTCCGGGCTGACGCTTCTGCAACGTCACCGGTCTGGGCGGGCAAGGTGGTGATCGGCGTCCATGGTGGGCTGCGATTTCGTTCTGAAGTGGTTTTCGGGGAATCAGTATTTCAGCTGTGCGAATTTTTGGGCTGCGTCGCGTGGGGAGTCGGCGGCGAAGAGTGCGGAGACGACGGCCACGCCCGCGATGCCCGTCCCCGCCAAGCGCGTGGCGTTTTCCAGGGTGATGCCGCCGATGGCGACCAGGGGGATGTCCACGGCGTTGCCGATGGCACGCAGTTCCGTGTCGGAGACGTAGTCCGCGTCATGTTTGGTGGAGGTGGGGAAGACGGCGCCGACGCCCAGGTAGTCCGCACCGTCTTTCTGTGCCTGGATTGCCTGTTCGACATTGGTGCAGGAGACTCCGATGATGGCGTCTGGGCCCAGGGCTTCCCGTGCCGTGCGGCAGGCTGCGTCGCTTTGCCCGACGTGCAGCCCTGCGCCAATGGCCTTCGCCACGGCCAGGTTGTCGTTGATGATCAAGGGAACCCGGAATTCCTGGCAGGTTTTCTGGATTGCGCGGGCTTCCGCCAGGAAATCTTCGTCGGAGAGGCGCTTCTCCCGCAATTGGAGGATGGTGGCGCCACCTTCCAGAACCTCCCGGACCTGGGATTCCAGCGTGCGGCCATGAAGCCACTGGCGGTCGGTGACTGCGTAGAGATGCAAAAGCGAAGGAGAGATTTTCATGGGAATTTGCTGAGGGAATGGCAAAGGGATTCAGGCCAGGGAGACGGCGTCCAGAAGGAAATTCCGGAAAGAAGCGGTGCCGCCGTGGATTGCGTCGGTCTTTCGGGCAGCCTCTTCGCCGCAAAGGCAAAGGAACTCGGTGGCGTCGTAGGCGGCCTGCAACGGCTGGGCTGGTCGCGTTGCCACAAAGGCTGCGGTGAGTCCGCCGAGCATGCATCCCGTTCCCGTGATGCGGCTCATCATGGGGACGCCCCGGCGGCAGACCAGGCTTTGCGAACCGTCGGTGATGACATCCCAGGCGCCGGACATGGCTACTACGCAATGGTATTTCGTGGCGACGTCGGCTGCCATGCGCGTGCGGTCGGGGAGGGTTTCGGCGTTGACGGCATCCGCGTCCGCCGCATCCACGCCCTTTGTCGTTACAGCATTTTCGTGCAGGGCGCGGATTTCGGAAGCATTGGCGCGAATCACCGTCACCGGCCATTTGTCCAGCCAGCGCTTCACCATTTCCGTGCGGTATTTTCCGGCACCGACGCCCACGGGATCCAGAACGACGGGCCTGGCGAGACGCGCGGCGCAGGCCAGCGCGGCTTCGGCGGCGTGTTCCGAGGTCTCGTCCAGCGTTCCGATGTTCACCAGTACTGCCTGGGCGAGAGAGACGAAATCCTCCATCTCCCGAATGTCCACGGCCATGACCGGAGATGCGCCGCATGCAAGGATGATGTTCGCCACGTCATTTACGGTGACGGCGTTGGTGAGACATTGCACCAATGGTCGCAGTGCACGAAGATTTTTCAAGGCAGCATTCCTTTTCCAGTCCATTTTCTTCTCCTTCGGGCAATATCATGGAGGAATGGGGTGACGGCTTCCTCCGCTGGCATTACCACAGCTCAGGTTCTCGGGTCTTTTCTCAGCCGGGCATCGTATTGCGATGTCCAGCACCCCGGCGTTTTACATAATATAAAACGCTGTCCTAAAGAAGTGTTGCCGCTTTCGAAGATTCACTCGCCTTGCCCCGCGAGGCTCTGGAATGCATGGTGCAAGCCGCTTGTCTCGCCGTCGTTCGCCTTGCGGTTATGCCACGCTCGCCTTGCCTCGCGAGGCTCGGGAAACAGTCCAACATTTTGTCAGGACAGGACCTGGTTGGCAATCGCAAACTACGGGCGATTCGCGTCTTTAGCGCATGGATTCGGCAAAGTCGTCCAGATATTCGGCGACCTGTTCCGCCGTATCCGCCTCGCAGACACGCTGGAATAGTTCTTCGCAGTCGTTCAGGCGCACCTTTCGGATCAAATCCCGGATGTTGGGAATTGCGGTCGGGTTCATGGAAAGCTTGCGTAGGCCGGCGCCTAGCAGGGCCGGCAGCGCGGAGGGATTTCCCGCCAATTCGCCGCAGAGCTCCAGGTCCTTCCCCGGGAACTTGGCCACAGTCTTGCAGATTTTCCCCAGCATTCGGAGGACGATGGGATGGCACTGCTGATACCACTGGGTGACGCGCCCGTTTCCGCGGTCCACGGCGAAAAGATACTGCACCAAGTCGTTGGTGCCGATGCTGACAAAATCCACTTCGGGGAGCAGCGTGTCCAAGGTCAGCACTGCACTGGGGACCTCAAGCATCATGCCGATGCTGGGCGTGCCATATTCCAGGCCGTCCGCATCCAGGGATTCCTGGGCGTTGCGGACGAGTTCCTTGATGCGGATCAGATCGCTTTTGTCCGAGACCATGGGGAACATCAGCTTTACATTCCTGGAGAGGCAGTTCCTTAGAATCGCCCGCAGGTGGTGCATGGCGATTTCGGGGTTGGTCAGCAGGAAGCGCAAGCCGCGCCAGCCCAGGGAAGGATTCAGCTCTTCGTCCCAGGGGACATAGGAGAGGGGCTTGTCTCCTCCGATGTCCAGCGCCCGGATGACGATTTCTGCGTCAGGCGTTCCTTCCACCAGGCGCTTCAGCACGCGGCATTGAATCTCCTCGTCCGGCATGCTGTTGCGGATCATGAACATGAACTCCGTGCGGTAGAGCCCTATGTCGCGGATGCCGACGGAATGCAGCGCGGGGAGTTCGCTGAAGAGAGTGATGTTTCCGCAGAGCTTCACCTGCGTGCCATCCAAGGTGGCGGGCAGGTCGTCCACGGCGGGCAGCGGGGCATTCCGGGGAATCTGCCGATTGCGTCGACTGATGTTCAGGGCCAGCTGATACTCTTTCAGCAGGCTTTCCTTGGGATTCAGGAAGCAGAGGCCGGCGCGGCAATCCACAAGCAGTTCGTCCGTAGGTTTCACGAGGTCGTAGATTTCCGGAACATCCACCAGCATGGGGATGCGCAACGCACGGGCCAGGATGGCTGCGTGGCTGGTTGCGCCGCCGGCCGTGCAGACGATGCCGCAGACGCGTTCCAGCGGCGCAGCCAGGAACTGGGAGGGGAAGAGCTCGCGGGCCACCAGTACGATGGGGGTCGTGGAGTCCGAGGGCTGGACTGCGGCGGCTTCGTCGGGGTTGCGCACGGCGTTCATCAGACGCAGGAGGACATCCTGGATGTCCTGCAGGCGTTCCCCGAGATATTTGCTCGAAAGGTCCTGGAGTTCTTCCTGGAAAGCCTGCGAAGTCAGCGCCAGTGCGGAGGGCAGGTCGAACCTTTCGTTCAGGAAGTCCTGGATTTTCTGCTGGAGGGTCGGGTCGTCCAGCAGGATTTCATACATTGGAAAGATGTTCTCGTCGGCTTCGGAGAGGAGTTCCTTGACGCTCTTTGCGCTGGCTGCCAGGGAGGCGCGGACAGTCTCCACCGCTTGCCGGAGGCGGCGTTTTTCACGCTCCACGTCTTTCTTGCGGGTGATTTTGACATTCCGCAAGGCGTCGTCGCCGGCCAGGATCAGGCACTGCCCATGGCAAACTCCGGGAACAATGGGTGTCCCGTTGCGGAAATTCTCGCCGTTCTTTGCCGTCTTTCGGCAAGCGGAGTTTTTTTCGTAGGAACGTATCATGGTAGAAGGCGACGCCTTTCGGATACGCATCCGATGGCGTCGCACAAGAAGGGGAAAAGTGGACAGGACGGTAAGCCAGATTCTGTGCGCCGTCCAGAGGACGGGTGGCGACCATTCATCTATCGCGACCGATACCCGGAACTGTGCTTTCGCGCGGCGCGGGCAGCGCCTCGTTCCCTATTTGGTCTTGCACCGGAAGGGGCTTGCCGAGCCGCCGGTCCTTGCGGGCCGGCGCGGTGGGCTCTTGCCCCGCCTTTTTCACCCTTGCCGATGATTTTCATCACCGGCGGTATGTTTTCTGTTGCGCTATCCTGACCGCAGGTTCACCCTGCGATACCTGGTCTTTCAACCAGGCTTCCTGCCCTGTGGTGTCTGGACTTTCCTCCCCGGCTTGCGTCGGAGCGGCCGCCTGTCGCTGTCCACGAGGATAATATAATTGGGCCGGGAGGGATTGAAGGGATTCCGAGACGGGAACTATTCCGTCGAACAGCATTTCGCCAGGGCGCCGGTGCGGTGGGTGAGGGTGGTGATGGCGTGTAGGAGGGCGGATGGCGCAGCCCAGATGCGGCATCGTTTCCGGGCGCGGGTGATGGCGGTATAGACCAGGTTGAGGTTCAGCAGGGGATTCTCCGGGGCGTCCGGCAGAATCACCAGCGCATTCCGGTAGGAGGAGCCCTGGGACTTGTGGATGGTGATGGCGAAGGCGGGGACGCATTCGGGGAGTTGCGCCGGGAGGTAGCTTCGCAGGATGAGGCCGCCGGTGTTCTTGTCCACCTGGCGGAACCAGAGCTTCCCCTGGCAGAATACGCCGACATCGCCGTTTTGCAGTCCGCTCAACGCATCGTTCCGGGTGAGCATCATGGGCATGCCGTCGCCTTGCGCGGGAATTTCCAGGATTTTCGCCAGGAGGTCGTTGAGCTGGGTGACGCCGCAGGGGCCGTTGTTGACGGCGCAGAGGATTTTGCATTCCTCCTGGAAGTCCAAATAGGCGTCAGGCGAGGAGTCCGCCGGGGGCTTTGCGAGATTCCAGGCGTTCTTCAGCTTGCGGAGTTCCTGTTCCCATTGATTGTGCTGGGGGAGCGGTTCGGCCTGGAAGGTCGCCGTGTTGCCGGAGCGTCCGTAGAGTGCGGTGGCCTGCGCCCTGGCGGTGTCGAAATCATGTTCCGCCAGACGTCTGGCGAACTCCACCAGCTCGGGGATGGCGCGGGATCGGAAGTTGTAGGTCAGCCACTGGTAGCAGTCGTGTGCCTGGAGGACCGAGGCCAGTTCGGCGAAGACCGCGCCGGGGGCCACGGAGGCCAGCTGGTCCTTGTCGCCCAGCAGGAGGAGCCGGGCGGTGTCGGGGAGGGCATCCAGCAGCTTATGGAAGAGCAGCAGGTCTACCATGGAGCCTTCGTCCACGACGACCAGGTCATGGGGAAGAGGATTGGCGCGATGGAAGCGGGGGATGCCCTGATGGTGCGGAGCAGTGCCCAGGAGTTTGTGGACCGTGGTGGGGAGCAGCGCGTTCAGAGTCTGCCGGATGCCGTCGTCGCATTGCAGGACGGCGGGCTTGCCGTTCTCGCCCTGGAGTTGTTCCTGGAGGGCGATGCGCATCTGCGCCGCTGCCTTTCCCGTCGGCGCGCACAGGGCGATGCGGAGGGCGGGATCCTGCTGGAGTTCCAGGACCAGGATGGCGCCCAGGGTGGTGGTCTTGCCGGTGCCGGGGCCGCCCGTCACCATCCCCAGTCGTTTGCCGTAGGCGGCCTGGACGGCGCGGCGCTGCGCTTCGGATTCCGCAGAACGGAGGTTGCTGCTGACGGCCTGGACGGCTTCTTCCGAGGGAGTGTCGTATCCCGGCAGCCGGTTGTTGCCCAGGCGCTGTCGCACGAAGGCGCCGATGGCCTTTTCCGCCTGTCGGTATTTTCGCAGATAGAGGAGTCCGGTTCCCTGGCACCAGACGACAGGGCGGATGTCGTCGTCGCGGTCCTGTGCGTCAACGACTGCGTTCCATTGTTCCGGTGTTTCCCGCAGGATTTCCAGGGCCTTCCGCGCCAGGGGAAGTTCATTCTCTTCTGCCTGAACGCACCAGGCCTGGACATCCAGTGCGCTGTGGGATTCTTCCATGGAGTGCGCCAGGGCTTTCAGCAAAGCCAGAAGCGTGGCGTCGTCGTTGCGTCCGGCGCGTCGGGCAACCATCTCGGCGAAAGCGTTTGCCAAAGGGGAATATTCGGTGTCGTTGGGCATATTGGGCTAGACCGTCAGGTGTTGGAAGAAGCGCTGCGCCAGGCCGAAGGAGGGGCGCGTGGCATAGAAGCCATTTGCATTGGGCTGTCCAGGGCGGATTCCGCGCACGAAGAAGTAGAAGACTCCTCCGAAGAGTCGGTCGTAGCTTTCCGGAGTCAGTGCCCAGTCGGGGTTCAGCTGCTGGTAGGCGTGCAGGAACGCGGTGGTGTAGAGGAGATACTGGAGCGTGTAGAAATGGGCGTCCATTTCCGCTTGCATCCCTTGGCGGTCGAAGGCCTCGAAGGTCCGGTTGAGGGAATTTGTCTTCCAGTCGGCGATGTAGTATTTTCCGTCGGGGGCCTGGAAGAGCAGGTCGAGGCATCCGTTCAGCGTCCACTGGCTTTCCGGTCGATAGTCCCGGATCCACTGGGCGGGCAGGCGGATTTCCGGGGAATTTCCGAAGAGCGCCTGCGAGGAGAAGCCATTCCTCAGGCGGTATTTGAATTCCAGTTCGCTGGAACGGTGGCCGAAGTCGATGTCCTTCAAGGCGAAGGGGAGGCTCCGCCCGGGATCTTGCGGATCGGGCAGGGGGGTGTGCAGGAGGCCTTCCAGCATCTGCGCGAAGGCGTCCAGGCGTTCCTGCCGTTCCTGGTCGTTCTGGGAGAGTTGCGCGTGGGTTTTCAGCAGGTTGCGGTAGAGCGGTTCCTGCTGGGCGACGGGCAAGGTGAAGTCGATTTTCTCCAGGATCTCATGCCAGCATAGACCTGCCTGGGCTCCCCGGGGAAAGCGGAAGATGGGCGCCAGGCGAACGGGTGCATGATGTGCTTCTTCGGTGTCTTCGTCGTTGTCTTCGATGTCCATGCGTTCATCGTCTGCCGAGGAAGGCATGGGCTGTTCCGCGGAATCAAAAAAGGCAGCGGAAGGTGCCTGTGGATTCTCCGCCGTCTTGCCCGTGGAGAGTGCGGAGTAGCTGCATGTGCGCCAGCCGGCCGGCATGGGGGTATGCTTGCCGTCGAAGAGTTCCGCCCGGACTGCCGAGACTGCGGGCGGTAGTGTTCCGTTGCCTTCCGGATGAAGCCAGGCCAGCTGCTCTTCGGTGGAAAGCGATGGCAGGCAGGCGTTTTCGGCGACGTTCCCGGCTTCGTCTTGCTGCGGCAGGAATTGCAGGAGGAAGGGATTGTGGCCCTTCTTGGGGACCGAGGGCCTGTCCAGTAGGCGGCAGAGGAACTTGGCGCGGGTGACCGCCACGTAGAATAGGCGCACCAGCTCCTGGAAGTTCTCCTTGTCCGCCTGGAGATGTGCGGTGCTTTCGGCATCGCTGGTCATGTTGTAGCGTGCCTGGAGGCCATTCCTGCCGTCGGCAAGATGGAATTTGCCGCCATCCCGGGTCTTGGTCTCCGCGTTCATCATTCCGACCACGAAGACGATGGGGAACTGGAGGCCCTTGCTCTTGTGGATGGTCATGATGGTGACGGCGGAGTCCTGGCTCATGAGGCGCAGGGTGTTTTCGGCGGGCACTTCGCCGATTCTTGAGGCGGCAATCTGCTTCCGCAGGAATTCCGCAAGGCCTCCCTGGCCCAGCCGTTGTTCCTGTGCGGCTTGATGGATGGTTTCCTGAAGTTGCTGGAAGCAGGCCAGGGATGTGTGGTTGCCGGAGCGTCGGCCGTTGGCGATGATGCTTTGCGCGACGGTCTGCGCTCCATTCAGCCGCAAGGCCTGGACTGCCCCCTGGCCGAGCAAATCGTCCAGGGATTTCTGCTGGAAGGCGCGGAACATGGCAAGGAAGGACTTCTTCTCCCAGAGCTGCCGTAGTTCCAGCAACGCCTGGGGAAAGCGGTTCTCCTGGTTGGACAAGGCGACGATGTTTTTGGGGGAGAGGCAGAAGAAGCAGCTGTCAAGAAAGAGGCTCCGCCGTGGCTGGTAGGCGAGATTCTGCAGAGTCTCCATCAAGCCTAGCATGGCCTGGGCTTCCTGGGTGGCGTAGATGCTCTGGTCGTATTGCTGGACGCAGGGGATTCCCTGCGCGCGCAGGTAGGCGGCGATGTCGGTTCCTGCATGGTTGTTGCGGACCAGGACGGCGATGTCGCCGTATTGGACGCTTTTGTCCTGGCGCTTTTCGTCTTTGTCATCCAAGCGCAGATGCGGATTGCCGACCATGGCCTGGATTTCGCTGGCCAGGTCCTGGAGAAGCTTGTCGCCTTCGCGGGTGCATCGGGAAAGCAGATGGGCGGAAGCGGGGGCGGGGACGCCGTCCACCAGCAGATGCAGCTGCTTCGCCTCCTGTTCCGGGACGCCGATTTCCGGGAAGTCGATGGCGTCGTTGTGGAAAAACGCGTCTTCCCTGCCTTGCAGGGTCCGCAGGTTGTTCAGGACCTGGATGAACTCCGTGGAGGAACGGTAGTTTGTGGTAAGCTGTGGCTTGCGGTCGGCTGCGACGATGCCGGTGGCCTGGAGATAGGTGAAGATGTCGCCGCCCCGGAAGGCATAGATGGCCTGCTTGGGGTCGCCGATCATGAAGAAGCCCCGGGTGGGATCGCTGTCCGTCTCGTTGAAGAGCTTCTGGAAGATGGCGTTCTGGATGTCGTCGGTATCCTGGAACTCGTCCACGATGGCGTATTTGAAGCGTTTCCGGATGACCTCCCGGAGCTTCGGGCCGTCCTGGGGATCCTCCAGACGCTGCTTCAGATTGATGAGGAGGTCGTCGAAGGTCATGAAATTCTCCCGGTCCTTCGCCTCCGCCAGCTTCTGGCCGACGTACTTCCGGGCCAGTTTGCGGACGGCCTGTGCATAGGCGCTCCGGGCATGGCTCAACGCCTGGTCCGCCGCGCGTCTTGCGCTGATGTCTTCCGCTTTTCTTTTGTTCGTGGGATGAAGGGCGTAGGTTTTTTCCTTGTTGTCCTCGGCTTCCTGGAGGGCGATTTCCAGAGGTTGCAGTTCTTCTTCATCGCCGTTTTCATCCCAGACGATTGCCTGGTCCTTGTCGTGTCCGAGGAGGTTTCGCGTACTGTCCAGCAGGCTTTGCGGCGTCAGGCCGAGCCGTTGCCAGAAGGCGGTGCGTTCCGGGAAGACAAGATAGTTGTTCCGCCGGAAGAAGTCGTAGTAGAATCCCGTCAGCATTTCGGAGATGTCCGTCCGGAGTTCCTTCCCGTATCGGATGCCGCTTTCGAAGGCATTTTCGTTGAGCATCTTCTGGCAGAAGCCGTGGATGGTGGAGACGGGTGCCTGGTCGAAGGCAGCCAGTGCGGCGGCGCAGCGCTTCTTGAGAGTGGCGGGATCCTGCCCCTCCGCCAGCAGCTTTTTGACCACCCTGTCGTCGGTCGCAGGATCGTCCGAGGCCTTCCGGGCCTCTTCTATGCGTTGGCGGAGACGCTTGCGCAGTTCCGCTGTTGCCGCGTTGGTGTAGGTGACCACCAGGATCTGGTCCGTCGTCAGCGGGACATCGCCTTCCAGCAGGAGGCGAATGTAGAGTTCCGCAATGCTGTAGGTCTTTCCGGTGCCCGCCCCGGCTTCCACGACGGTGGTGCCGTTCAGGGGACAGGATACAGGGTCGAAATGGGGTCTTTCGGTTGGCATGGGGGGATGTTCAGTTTCGGTTAAATGCGGGGGATTCGCCTTTTCGCCAGGCGAAAAAGAAAGAATTCCGTTTTACTGGCGTTTTTCTACGCCTTGGGGGATGAGGTTTCTGGCCAGGGCACAGGTGCTCTGAAGAAGCGCGTCGTCAATTTCACCGTAGTAGGTGGTATCCACGGGAGGAAGATTGTAAGGACGCAGTTCCTTGACGAGTTCCGGCAGGGGGACGGTGCCTTCGTTCCGCTGGGAGCATTTCCAGCTGGTCTCGGGGAAGAGCGGCTGCGGGCGGACCAGCGCGTCCAGGTAGCATCGGACGATGCGGCCCAGGTATTCCCGGGCATCGCAGCCGTCCGGCAACTTTAGCAGAACGGGGGTGTTCGGTGCGTTGATGGAGACAAGGCGTGCGGTGGCCGGGCCATTCTGGATTGCACGGAGGAGCATCTTCAGGTAGGTGACGAATTTGTATTTCGCCTTTGGTTCCTTGCTGAAGGTCAATTCGAAAATTTCCGGCTTCCCGTCGGGAGAAGTCAGGAGTTCGCAGTCCCCGCGCAGGAGGTATTCATGGCCGTCGATGGTGAGCGCAGCCTCCAGCTTCTCTGTCTGCACGGTGCTCCAGAGGCGAATTGTTTCCTTTGCATCCGATGTGTCGAGGGGGGCAAGGGTGTTCTGGAAGGACAAGTCGCCCAGTTGCCCCAGGGGGAGGAGGTTCTGGGCCAGGAGGCGTTCCCGCAGGACGCCCAGACGCGTCTTTCTTTCTTCGTCGTCGCAGTTCTCCCGTCGGCACTGGCGGAGTGTATCGGCAATCTGGCGTGTGCATTGCCACTTCTCCAGGGAATCCAGGGCGATGCTCTCGCGGTCGCCTGCCGCGGCGTCGTCCGCTGTCGTTTTTGCGAATCCAAGCACCCGCGTCTTGTAGAACTCCGGTGCTTCCTTGAAGAGTCTTGCCAGGTCATCCAGGGTGATGACGATGGGGCGTCGCTCGTCCGACAACGGCTCGTCGGGCAGGTCCAGCTGATAGTCTTGCATGCTTTCATTGTTTTGAAGCACGCATTGGGCAACTTCCGCAGCGGCACTGTCGTAGGAGAAGGGGTCGTGCAGGGAAACAGGGGCGTTCTTCCGGAAATTCAGGGAATCGAAGGCGTTAAGACGATGGTCGATTTCCAGGGAGGCGTCTGCGGCGACGCGTTTGGCGTAGGCCGAGAGTTGCGCGACGACAGGCGAGGGCTGGAGTTCAGTGCCGCTCTTGGGATCATAGGCCTGGTAGAAGATCATCAGGTGGTCGCTGGGGGCCATCAAGGCTTCCAGGAAGAGGTATCGGTCTTCGTTCGTCTTGGAACGCGTATAAGAAGGCAGGAGATTGGCGTCGTTGACCAGACTGAAGCCCAGCCGTTGCTCCTGGCGCGGGAAGGCGCCATCGTCCATTCCCAGCAGGGCGATGACCTTGCAGGGGACGCCGCGCATGGGCATCATGGAGCAGCAGGTGATTTTCCCGCCCAGGAAAGGATCGACCAGGCCAGTGGTGCTGGCGCCTTCCAGCATTCCCTGGAGGATGCAGAGCATCAGCGAGGCAGGCAACGGCACGTCGCAGGCCGGCGAGGCCTGGATGTTGTCGGCGAACTCCTGGAGCTTGCCGCGGAGGGTGGCGAAATCCTGTGCACAATCGGCGTCGACATCGAAGAACTCCTCCAGGACGCCGTCCAGGAACTCGCGCCATTCTGCGCCGGTGCGTCGGCTGCAATTGCGGAGGGCCTGGACGGTCTGGTGGAGTTTCCGCAGAAGGAGCGCCAGATTCCCCAAGGCCGCCTGGTCGTCGTCCGCGCCGTCCACGGGGAGTGTCATCAGGCCGGCGAAGCCTGGCGTTTGCCGGGTTTCCTCCGGCGGGAGTTCCACGGCGATGGCGAGGAGCATCCGGTCCAGCGCCTGCTGCCAGGTGAAGCCTTCCAGGCTGGCCGCCTGTTCGTCGGTGGTGCCGAAGGATTCGGCGCGTTCCGCGCCATTGAATCCGAAGCGGACCTTTGCGTCGGCGAGCCAGAGGCGCATGGCGGCTACGTCTTGGTCGGAGAATCCGAAGCGTTTGCGCAGAGGCGGCGCGTCCAGCAGGGCGTCGACTTTGGAGAACTCGAAATTCGAGTCGGAGAGTTGCAGGATTTCTAAGAAACTGCCGGCCAGCAGATTCGCCTGCCGGATGGAACGGTCGGTGACGGCGTAGTGGTCTTTCAACGGGCTTTCGTCGAAGACCGCCTTGATGGCGGGGGCAAACAGGGCGATGTTCGGGGCCATGACGATGATGTCGTTCATGGTGTAGGCGGGTTTCCCGGGAACGTTCTTCTGCTGCAGCAGGAAGAGGAGCGCGTCGCGAAGCGCCTCTACCTCCCGGAGGGGGTGGAAGCACTTGTGGAGGGTAAGAGAATCGTCGTGGCATTCTACGGGACCGCTGGGGTTTTCGTTGGTCAGCACCAGTTTCTGGATGCGCTCCAGGAGGGTGTTCCCGTCAGGCGTCGGCTCGTTCCCGCAATCGGGCTCGCACTCCTGGTCGATGACGGCGTTGAAGAACTCCTGCGCCTGCTTTCCATAGTCCGCCAGCAGGTCGTTCTGGATGAAGTCGTCGTCGATTTTCCGGGTGGACTGGTTGTCGCCGAAGAACTCCCGGCTGGGCAGATGATAGTAGAAATGCACTTCCGCGTGCTCGGCGTATTTCTTCAAGACATTCAGGTAGGACGGCGGCATCATGGTGGCGCCGAAGAGGACCAGGGGCGGATGCGGAGCGGTCACGGGAACATCCTGGAACTCCTGGATGGCCTCTGCGGGGGATTTCAGTCCGCAGGATTGACGGAGACGATGCCAGAGATGGGATTGCCACTGGAGATTTTGGGGAAGCGGCTTGAAGACGCCTTCCTTTTCCAGGGTGCAGTCCAGCTTCTCGCCTTTCGCCCAGCTGGCCATGGTGCGGGGAAGATAGCTCTGGTATTGGTCGAAAAGGGAGGCAAGGCGGGTGGCGAACTGGTAAATGCGCAGAAGACGCTGGTCGCCGGATTCCCGGAGGAGATAGCGCTTCAGGTCAAAGAAGACCGGCTCGTGCAGAAGCGCTTCGTCGGTCAGCAGGCAATAGAGGCGCCAGACCAGGATGTTGGGCGCGTAGGCGGTTTCC
This sequence comes from Lentisphaeria bacterium, assembly GCA_024405215.1. Classification (GTDB taxonomy): domain Bacteria; phylum Verrucomicrobiota; class Lentisphaeria; order Oligosphaerales; family Oligosphaeraceae; genus UBA1724. The sequence goes on from JAKSPB010000057.1 coordinate 17,142, forward strand.
TGGAAGTCCGGAACCGCCTGGTGCAGGATGTTCCGGAAGGCCTGGGAAAGCACGGGAAAGTCAAAGCCCATGACCACTACGCCTTCCTTGACCATGCGCTGTTCCAACCAGGTGCCTATGCCGCGGGTGGGGACGATGACGCGCTCCTTGGCGAAGATGCCGCCATCCCGGAAGGAGCGGGGATGGTTGCGGCGTTCGTTCAAATAGGCATCCGCCAAGGAGGCGAGGTGCGTGCGTGCGATAAGATGAAACATGGAGGAGGGAATGGGGAAGACGGTCGATAAATGGTCTTTGACGATTATACGCTATGAGTAGGGAGAATATTTCACTTGCCGGACTTGTCGGACCCGTCGGACTTGTCGGACTTGCCGGACTTGTCGGACTCGTCGGACTTGTCGGACCTGTCGGACCCGTCGGACTCGTCGGACCCGTCGGACCCGTCGGACCCGTCGGACCCGTCGGACCCGTCGGACCC
>JAKSPB010000058.1 GCA_024405215.1 Lentisphaeria bacterium
TCTCTCCGGTTTTCTCTCCGGTTTTCTCTCCGGTTTTCTCTCCGGTTTTCTCTCCGGTTTTCTCTCCACTCTCTGCTGTTTTCAGTCCTCCACTTCGCAGTTTCCCGAAAAGCCGTCAGCCCCTGAAGGTTTGACTGTTCTGTCGAAGCCAAGCCCGTATTCAGACGGGACAAAATATCGCCACTGTCTCAAGCCTATATATTATTCCTCTTATCTTTCTTTTTTGTCTTTTCACGAAACAAGCCATGCAAGTCTTCACTTCCCACTATCTGGACACGCCCATTGTCATTGGACGTGTCTTTGATATCCTTCAGCCGGAGAAAATCACGCAGGAAACCGCGATATTCCTTATCCATGGCGGCGGATGGCGTGCCGGCAGCCGCACGGAGTACCACAAATTAATGGAAGCCTTTGCCCAGCGCGGATATGTGGTCGCCTCGACCGACTACCGTCTGGATGCCAAGGACGCCTTCGAGCAGCTTCAGGATGTCCGCGAAGCCTACGATGCCTTCGTGACGCTCCTGAAACAGCAGGACCGCCCGCTGAAAATCGCGGTCTTCGGCGCCTCGGCGGGCGCGCATCTGGCGTCGCTTCTGCTTTGCGCCGCGCCAGGCGAATGCGGGGAAGAAGTCCATCTGGCCAATCCATGGGTCAAGCCGGAAGCAGGCATTCTCCAGGCCACGCCAGTCGATCTCTACCCATGGGAAGGGATGATGCCGCAGACCTGGGCAATGTTCAAAAGCATTGTCGGAGTCCCCTACGAGACGCATCGTGAGGTCTATGAGCGTCTCTCCCTCTGCAACTATATCCGTCCTGACAATCCGCGCCTGTTCTTCATGGAGGCGGAACTGGAACATCTTTTCTTCTCCGAATACACGAAGGACATCCAGAAGAAGCATCTGTCGTGGGGAATCCCCTCCCGTTGGATTGTCTATGACAAGATGGAACATGGATTCTTCTATGAAATCAGGCGCGAAATGCAGAAAAAGGCCCTGGATGATTTCTGCGACTTCCTAGAGAACCGCTGACATATCTCCCCCCGTTTTGCAGCGTTTCCTCCCAATCCCCTCTCAATATGAACCAGAACAGCAATTTTCTTGAAGTCCGCGATTTTTTCCAAGACCACTGCGTACTCCAGCGTGGCAGGGTGAATCCGCTTTCCGGACGGACGGCTCCCGACACCATCGTCCACGCGACCATCGGGAAATACGAATCCTGGGGCCGTTCCGACGAACGGGGCGACTTCGACTTCTTCCTGCCGCCCATGGAAGCGGCCGAGGGGCTGACGCTCCGCATCGAAGCCGGCGACCAAAGCGTGGAGTTCTCGGATGTCGCCATCGGCGAACTCTACCTGCTGAGCGGACAGTCCAACATGGAGTTCCGACTGCGGGACAACATCCCCTCCATGGACGAGCTGCCTCCCGCTGACTTCAACGGCATTCGGCATATCTCCATTCCCGCCCGCACCTTCCATGGGAAGCGCCATGACCTGGGCGGCGCAAAGTGGCGCGTGGCCTCGCCGGAAACCACCGGCCTCTTCTCCGCTTTGGGATTCTTCTTCGCCAGGAAGCTCCATCGGGAAACCGGAGTCACTGTGGGACTGGTGGACATCAGCCTGGGCGGCATGCCCGTAGAGACCTGGGTGAGCCGCGCGTCCCTCCTGACCATTCCGGAACTGCGAGACGAAGTGCTGGCATACGATCTCTTCACCGCCTCCCTCGGCGAAGCGGAGACCCTTCATCCCGGAGACAAAGTGCACACACAAATTCCCGCCTCCCTCACGAGTCTCCCCGACGATTTCGGCGAAGGCGAGGGATACGAGATGCCGGAATGCCAGGACGACGCCTGGGACGCCATGTACCTGCCGGACAACTGGACGCAGGCCGGACACATCCACGCAGGCGTCTTCTGGTTCCGCCGCACGGTGGAACTCCCCGCTGGCTGCGACGACGCCTGGGAACTCCATCTAGGCTGCATCGACAAAGGCGACAAAAGCTTCGTCAACGGCGTCAAGGTCGGAGAAACGGGCGGTCCGCTGGAGATGTCCGGCCGGTCGATTGAACGCGTCTATGCGATTCCCGCCGGCATCCTTCATGCCGGACGAAACGTCCTCGCCGTCAAGGCCAGCTCCTATGTCTCCATTCTGGAAGACGGCGGCCTCATCGGCCCCGCCGAAGAGATGTATCTCCTGAACAAGGCCGGCGGCGCAAGAATTCCCCTGGAAGGCGATTGGAAATACAAGGAAGTCTATGACGCGGGGACTCTCGGCATGACCTACATGCGCACGCTAGGCGTCGGAGCGCCGCAGTCCTTCCATATCCTCTATGACAACCAGATCGTCCCCATGCGAGACCTGCCCTTCGCAGGAGTACTCTTCTACCAGGGCGAATGCAACGCCATCTGCGAAGCGCCGCTCTATGAACGTCTGCTGGGCCTCATGATTGACGACCTGCGCCACGTCTTCGGCAACTTGGAGCTACCCTTCATCCTTGTCCAGCTGCCGGATCTCGGCCCCGGACGGCTCTTCGGCCCCCACAGCCAGTGGGCGCTGATTCGGGAAGCCCAGGCGAATGTCAGCCGGACCAAGAAAAATGTCTCCTGCCTAGTCACCCTGGGGACCAACGATGGCAAGGAACTGCATCCCGTCAACAAGATCCCCCTGGGCGAATGGTGCTCCGACATTGTCCTGAAAGGCGAACGCTGTCCCTTCATCTCCTCCGTCAAACCGGAAGGCGCAAGCCTGCTGGCGACCTTCGACGCCGCGCTGGACCGCACCGAGGCCCCGTGCGGCTTCCTGCTGGCCGGCGAAGACGACGTTGCCTGCGAAGCCCAGGCGGAATTCTTAACCGACACGACCATCCGCGTCTGGTCGGAGAAGGTCCCCTCCCCGCAGAAGATCTGGTATGCCTGGGCGGACCATCCGCAATTCGCCAACATCAAGGGCATCAACGGCATGATGGCCTCGCCATTCCGGAAATAGTTTTTGAAAACATGCGCCTCCCGGGGCGAACCGCAAGACACACCGAATACCCCAAACACAAGAAACGGCTATTTTGCCTTTCCTTCGGCAACCATACCCTTAAGCTGACTTTTCCTGTTCCCGAAGCCCAAGCATCGGGAAACTCAATGATACCATTCCCTTGTTCCCATGAAAAAACTCTTCCTTCTTCTTGCGCTGTCTCTGGCTTTCACCGCCTTCTCCCGATCCCTTCTGGATATTCCCTACTATGACGACGACTTCCCCAAGCAGGGGAATCTAGAATATCTGGCGGAGCGCTGCAAGCTGGATGTCTATCTTCCCGATGGCGACATCAAGGGCTTCCCGGTGCTGGTGTGGTATCACAGCGGCGGCCTGACCGGCGGCAACAAACACATCCCGCCCTGCCTGGACATGACGAAAATCGCTTTGGTGGCCGTCAACTACCGCTTCTCCTGCCCCCGTGCACAATGCCCCGACTACATCTACGATGCGGCCGCCAGCCTCGCATGGGTCTTCCGGCACATCGCCGAATACGGCGCCGACCCCAATCGCATCTACGTCAGCGGACACTCCGCAGGCGGCTATCTGACCGCCATGATCTCCATGGACGCCAAATACCTTGGCGCCTTCGGCGCCGCCCCAAAGCAGATCCGCGCCGCCCTGCCCATCTCCGGCCAGATGTCCACGCACTTCCAGATTCTGAACGAGCGAAAGGAAAAGGATCCCGCCACGCCGGAGTTCGTCATTGACGAATATGCGCCGATCTTCCTCGCCCACGCGGAAGTCCCGCCCATGACCCTCATAGCCGGCGATTCCGACCTGGAGTTTGCGGCCCGCCCAGAAGAGAACGCCCTGCTGGCAGCCAGGTTGCGCTATTCCTTCCGACGCCGGGACGTCAAGTATGTCCAACTCCCCACGTTTACCCACGCGAACGTCCTTGTCCCCGGAATGGCTGTCGTCAACAACTTCATCTTGAACGACAAGAAGTAAACCTGGGTCAGCTGCGACTTCGATCGTCTGCGGCAGTCCCTTTTCCGATTTCATTTGTCTCTAACGCAACCAGCCCAAGAGATCCCACACATGAGCATCCAATCAGACAAAAAGGCAATGGATTTCATTGCCAATGAAAAGCAATTCCACCTGGGATTCCTTCCCACGGAACAATCCAGTCCCCTGACTAGGAACCTGGACCGCGAATTTGCAAAAAGTTCGCTGGACGGAGTCAGGAACCTTCAGGCCGTCGACCGCAATGTCCTGGCCATGGCAAGACGCATTTTTGCCTCCGGGCAGTTCAAGAAATTGGTCAATGATGGCGTCGCCACGATAAAGAATGGCGGACGCGTGGTTTTCTCCGGCTGTGGCGCCACCGGTCGTCTCAGCATCCTTCTGGAATGCATGTGGCGCCGTTGCTGCGCGCTTGATCCCCAGGCAGCCCCCTACGCCGACCGGGTCTTCAGCATCATGACCGGCGGCGACTACGCCCTGGTGCGCTCCGTGGAGTTCTTCGAGGACTATCAATCGTTTGGACGCCGTCAAGTCGCCGACTTGAATCTTTGCGCCCAGGACATGCTGGTCGCCATCACGGAAGGCGGCGAAACATCATCCGTGCTGGGAACTGTATTTGAGTCCCTTGAACGAGGCCTCAAGGTGTTTCTTATGTTCAACAACCCGGCGGAACTTCTGGTCGAACACCTGGAGCGTTCCCGCAAGGCCATCGTCGATCCGCGGGTTTGCGTGCTGGATCTCTGCTGCGGCCCAATGGCGCTTGCCGGCTCCACGCGAATGCAGGCAACCACTTCCGAGCAGCTGGTTGCCGGCGGCGCCCTGGAATGCATGATGAACACCCTGCTCGGCAATAAATCGACGGACTATGTTTCGCAATTTGAACATCTGCTTGAACAACTGGAAAGCGACGACGCCTGCAAAGCCATCGCCGCATACATTGATTTCGAGGCGGATGTCTATCGACGAAAAGGGCTCCTGACCTATTTTTCGGGGGAATATCTGCTGGATGTCTTTACCGATACCACGGAACGCTCCCCGACATTCATGCTTCCGCCTTTTCGCAAAAAAGACGATGCCGTCTCTCCGCGCTCCTGGACCTTTGTCAAAAACCCATGCCTGACCACGGAAAAAGTCTGGAGCCAGGGAATGAGACGTCCGCTCCGCTGCCTGGAATGGCACTTGGAGGACTATATCGCCCTGGGCGCCTCCGAAAACGGCCGAAACAATCCACCCAAAATCAAGAAGGCCGAACTGCTGAAATTTGAAGTCGGGAAGGAAAATCCGGAAGACCGGGCCGCCACAGGCCATGACGCGGCGGTTCTCGTCACCACAGGCAATCCGGAAGACGCGTCATATCGCGCCGCCTTCCAGGCCATGGAGGCGCCATTTGAGACTCGCAGAGAACTGTCCATCGGCGGAAGGAAAGAAGCGGACTGGCATATTCCCTGCGAGCAGGAAAACGGCCCGCTTCACTTGATGACGCACATGGCCGTAAAGCTGGTCCTGAATACAATTTCCACCGGCGTCATGGTCTCTTTGGGACGCGTGACGGGGAATTGGATGAGCTGGGTCGACGTCTCCAATAAGAAATTGATCGACCGAGCCATTCGCCTGATTTCCGAAATAGGCCGAATCAACTACGAAACCAGCGCCAAAAAGCTATTTTCCGCCATCGAGGAACTTGACGGCAAACGCAAGCCCTCCGATGAAAAAGTCTCGTATGTCCAATATGTCCTTGACCAATTGAAAATCAACAGCAAGGCATAGGCTTATGAACGAGGCACTTGCAGAGCTCGCCCTGGCCACTTTGGCAAGTGCCTCTATTACATCGTTTCCATCCGCTTTCTACAGGAACTCCGCCAGGCGGCTGGCGGGATCCTCCTTTGTCGTCACTTGCAGCAAAGAGACTTCCTGGGCAGCGCAAATGCGTTTCAGCAGCTCCTGGTGTTCACGGAATCGCTGCAGATATTCCTCCCGAATACGCTCGGCGGAGACATCCACCCGATGCTGGATATTTTCCGGATCCTGAAATCGCCGGAAAGCCTGGAAGGGGAAACTCGCTTCGTCATCGTCAAGCACCTGCACAGCCAGACACCCGCAGCCGGACGCCTGCAAGCCACGGAAATCCTTTTCCCAGTGCTCCTCGCCTTCCAGAAAATCGGAAATCCATACCGCCACTCCTTTTCTGCCCAGGAACTCGCCGCAATGCTCCAGAGCCTCCTGGGGAATGCCCTTCCCCGCTGGCTTCAGCGCATCCAGCCGGTCGCAGAAGTCGTTCCAGAAGAGATGGAGACCGGAAGACGGCAGTTTCGTCTCCTGATAGAGGAACAGCCCCATCTCGTCCCCTTGGCGACTGGCCAGATAACCCATGCAAGCAGCCAGGATGGCGGCATAGCGCATCTTCGTACAAGGTGCGCCCTGCCCCCGATATTCCATTGACGCCGACGCATCCAGGACCACGCCCAGACGAAACGGCGTCTCCGGCGTCTGGACGCGAATTGCCAGCTGGTCCGTCCGCGCGAACAAACGCCAGTCCAGCTGCCGCAAATCGTCTCCCGGCGCATAGCTCCGATATTGCTGGAATTCCAACGCCGCCCCGGAACGGCGACTCCGATGCACTCCCGTCAAGGGCAGCCCTTCGACCACCCGCTGGGCAATCAGCTGGCATCTTCCCAGTTTCTGTAGGATTTTCGAAGTAAGGAGCATGGATTTTCCTTAAGCTATGAAGCATTTGCAACGCCTCACAGGAAAAAACAAAAAAGCCGCAAGATGTCATCCTGCGGCTTTTGAAATGGAGCGGGCAAACGGACTCGAACCGTCGACAGCTACCTTGGCAAGGTAGCGCTCTACCAACTGAGCTATGCCCGCATGGAAGAAAAGATGGAGCGGGCAAACGGACTCGAACCGTCGACAGCTACCTTGGCAAGGTAGCGCTCTACCAACTGAGCTATGCCCGCATCTTTTTCTTTGCTTTCTTTTGGAAAGCGGCGTTAAGATAAGTCTTTTTTCGGTGATTGCAAGTCGGAACGGCGAAAAAAAAGGAAAATTTTCCAGTTTTCGCTATTTTTCCGCGGAAAGGACTCGATTGACGAATTGCAGAAGAAGCCAGCCGCAGGCCTGGACGGTTCCGCAGTGGTCGTGCCCCTGGAGAATGCAGTGCTGTACGCAGGTGTGCCCCAGGGAACGCATGGTGGCAGCCAGGAGCGCGTTCTCCTCAGGACGGGCAGCCATGTCCAACCCCGGTTCGCCGTTGATCAAAATCGTAGGAGGCACATCGGCGGATGCGTAGAATAGAGGCGCATACTCGTCAATGACGGGCTGGACGCCTAGACGCGTGTAACCCAGATCCGCCTTCAGCTGGAAGTGGGTCGTCACCTGCCCGGAACAGCTCAGGATTCCCCGGATGTCCCGACGAGAGCAACCATACTTCTCCAGATACTGCGGCGCCATACCGATCATCAACGACAAATAGGCGCCGGCGCTCATTCCGCCCACGAAGAGCTTGTCGGGCGAGGCCCCGAACTCTCTTGCGTGCGCGAAGACCCATGCCACAGCCCGGGCCGCATCGTCCAACGCATCCAGGCTATTGGTCTTGTGGTCTTCGTGAATCGTGCGATAGCGGCATTCCACCACGCCGAGATTGCCATCCCAAAATTGTTCGGGGACATCCCGTCCATCTCCGACCATCCCGCCGCCATGGAACCAGACGACCACAGGATACTCCCGGGCGTTTTCCGGAGTGTTCCAATAGAGGACCTGCTGAGGATCCTCGCCGTAGGGAAGCTGTTTCCAAGTGTACTTCTCGCCATTGGGGGCGAAATATGAATCAAAGGTCGTAATCATTGCGGTTGATGGATTTTCCAGTCTGCCTGGAAACATCCGGATTTCTTGAACTGAACAGAACGAATCACGTAATCCACAGAAAGTTCTTCGTCAAGAGGCTTCCAGCTGTCCGCGATGGCCTCTTTGCCATTGGCCACCAACACGGCGGCCAGACATCCAGGCGAAAGCACCCCCGCAGGATGCAAGGCCACAGCGGAAAGCGACTCATCCGCGCGACTTTCCTCAGGGACCTCCTGGAAAAGTTCCCAGAGAAACGTCGCGTCATTCTCCAGCAGGGTTTCCGTCAGCAGGTTGTCGTTGGGACTACCGAAAAGAAGCAGATTCCGTCCATCCAGCATTTCCGGCGTCACCGCGGCATCCATTTGGATTTCTGGGCGCACCCCCGTCCTTCTTTGCCACCCCTCCGCAAAAGCCTCGGCTGCCTTACGCCACAACGCGGCACGTTCCGGGACAGCGCTGCCCGTCACCAGCAGGAACGGGCGGGCGAGGACACGCCAAAGGGGCCCTTCGCACTGGGCACTCTTCGTCAACGGCGCGTATGGCTGGCGCACCACGCGCCAGCCATTTTCCTCCCGCAACAGCTTCGTCCACCCCATTCCGGTACGGACGGGGACATAGAAGCCATCCACCTGAAGAAACAGTATCTTCTCGCCCGCCAATTCTCCACAGGAGCTGTCCACGGAAAAGGCCTTGAGGTTCCGGGTTCGCAAAGCCCAGCGGCGCCGGGAATCGGCATCGCCCGTCGGAGCGGCGGAGATCACAGCCGGTTTTCCAGCCTGCTGGAACTCCTCGGCTTTCAACCACCATGCAGTTCCTTCCGCCAAAGAAGAAGCCTCCCAGATGGTACGCTCACGCACTTCCGTCTGGCTTCCCAGCCAGAGAAACGCCTGGTTCACAGACGCCTCCGTCGTCCGTTCGCCCAGCAGATAATCCGGTGCCATCAACCGCACCGCGCCGGCATTCTGGAGATATTTTTCCACTTCCAGCAAAGCGGCGGCAGGCATCTTCCCCTGCGTCTTGTCCAGATAGACAGGGATATTCAGCAGATTTCGCAACGGAAGCGTGTGGTCATAGGTAGTCTCCTCCCCGGGGAAAGAGAGATAGGCTCCCGCCAAACGGGCCGCCTGCCTACATGCGAATTCCAGCCCCGTCACTCCCGAGGCCACCAGAAAAACCTTTCTGGGCTCCACGGCGCAGTTGGCAACAAGATACTCCATCATGTTCAAGGCATCCGCCTGCAACAGCCACGACGGGCAAGACGCCGGTCGGACATTCTCCAGCCGGGCGACCAGCGCCTGCCCTGCGGAAAGGGTCACCGGAAACGGCGTTCCCGGCAAGACAACAACCAAAGGCCTCAGATGGGAATTGTCGTAGCCGTCAGGCAAAGTCACCGATGCCGTCAAGGTCATTCCATCCACAGGCGACTTTCGTGTCAGTTTCTGCGTTGCAGGAAGCAATGCTTGCTCTTCCACCGCTGGCTTCTCCAACGATGCCACATCGACCGGCTTCGGCTCCCGTTTTCCGCATCCCGCCCCCCAAAACACCAGCAGGCCCAGCAATCCCATGAACACTGCCTGACACGTCATTTTCCAATCGTCTCCTTTTGCATTTTCTGAAGAAGAACGACAGGGAATTTCGCCCGTCCGTCAGAATCGTTCAGCGTGTCCTCGGGCAACCGGATGGCCAAATCGACCTCCATCCTTTCCCCTGGTTGCCATTCTACGGGCAGGAACGAGCAGTCATCCTCCGCAAGCGCCTGCGAGGCGCCATTCATCACACACTGGCTTCCGGCAGGAAGAACCGGAAGATAGACGGCCATCTCCGTCACACGACTATCGACATCCCCGCCAATGCGCCAATGAAACCACAAATGCTTCCCCTCCTCCACTGGCGGAACCTGTGCCTCGGCACACCGCATGAAACATTGATTCACCTGTTCTTCCGATGAGATTTCTCCGACTTCCGCAACATCCGTTGTCAGCGTCAGCGTGTTCAGAGAATATGCGACATCCCACTCGGATGAAAATGTCATCCATGCCTCCAACTCAGCCAGGAGCTGCTCCGCCAAAACACCGGGGATCTCCGGATGTTCCCGACGGAAACGCCGCAGGCGCTGCCCTAAAACGACAAGGAGCTGCCCGCGATACCGTTCCATGTCCATATCTTCCTCATCCTTCCCCAGCGGATAGGAAACTTGATAAATGTCGTATAGGAGTTTTTCCTGCATCAGCAAAGCCGCCGCAACCTGCAAGACATCCTTCTTCTCCGGCTGCGGGGAGGCGAGCCTTTCCAGCGCCTTCGTCCAAGCAGTCGCCAGTGATTGCACCTCACGTTTCTGTCCCCATTCGACATCCGCCGGAAGGATTTCCCCTTGCAAAGGCACCGTCGCCAGGATACGCGCAGTCGCCTCCTCGTCCAGCCCCAGTTCTCCCAAACAACTCCGAAGTTCCTCCTGCGAGACAGCAGGTTTCCTCGGTGTTGCAGGCGCCTTTATGCCCGCGCAACCGCACGCCAGCACCAACATCCCCAATACCAGCCCATTCACCCACCGTACCATCGACATCTCCTTTTCGTTCCCCTCTTTTCCACGTCAAGGACATGGAAATCAGTGTCTTTCCTCGGCGTTCCCTTCCTCGTCCAGGAACTCCTGGTCGTCTCCAGATTCAAAATCCTCCTCCACGGAAACAGGATTCTTCCTTGCCATCAACCAGTTCCGCACCTTGACAACGACCGCGGCCATAACAGTAATGCCAATCAAAGTCCAGAGAATGCCGTTCAGGACCTGGCCTCCAAGATATGCCTCCACCTTGTCCGCCGCATATCCCCAGGCGACAATTGCGCTAAGGCTGGCGGCAATCACCGTTCCCAGCCCCCCCCAATAGCGCAGTCCGACGAAGCGCGCCAGCAGGGATCCCACCACCGGCCCGGTGAAAGGCATGGGGAAAAAGACAAAGACGAAGATTCCAGGAATGCCGAAACGCGCCCAGGTCTTCTTCTGCTGGCGTGCATCTCCCTTGAGTCCCTGGAAGGCTTTTTCCAGGAAGGACAGGGAAAAAAGTTTCCGACAGGAAAGACTGAAGAAAGTATTGAAGAGAGAAATGATGGCGATGGTGATCAGACCATTGAAAAGGATATTCTCCCACAATTCCAAAATGGGATGCTTTGCCGCCTGCATGGCACCCACTGGCGCTCCACCTAGGACATGGTAGTTCAGGACCTTCAAAAAGACCCGGCCCTTGTTCGGCGTCAGCTGGCCGCCGACCAGAATGAATGCCAGCACGCCGAACGCGGCAGCAACCCCCAGCCACAAGGACCAGAACTCCGGCAACTGGCAGAAACGACGCCAGGGAGACAGCTTTTCCTCTGTCCCCGAGGCATTTTCAACAATGTTCTGTATACTTTTCAATTCAGGGAATCCATTAAAATGAATTTCAGGGAACAATCGACGATCTTCTGATCGTCAACCCACATCTCGCCCGTCGCGCCGCCGGCACGGCCGCCGGCCTCGCAATGGCCGTGGATTACCAACTGGTCGCCGATCATGGCGTGCTGGTAGAAATGCGCCTCGTCAATGCAGAGAAAGATTCCCAGCTTGCCAGCATTGGCCGGCTGCGAAAGAATGTGCGCGCATCCAAGTTGCGCGGCGGCTTCGATCATCAGGGAGAAGGGATAGACGCTGTAGGCCATTCCCGCCAACATCATGTCATTGCCGCTTAGATTCTTGAAACCGTAGATATCCGGGCAGTCCGTGCCGATGCCAACGGCCTTGTCCAGCAACAGGAAAGGCGGCCGATGAGGCAGAAGCTTCATGAGTTGCGTGACCTCGAACTCTTGCTTGCCTTCCATTTCCGCCACAAAAGGATGTGGAGCATGTTCGCCAATGGTCCTGGGATGATCGTAAAGATTCGGCGTAATCTGCGCCATGACGATGGTTCCCGCCGACGAGAGTCCGCGTTCTGTATTGCAGGAGACCTGGAAAATCGCCTCGCCTTCCGCATTGCGCTCCAGAAGCTTCGCTTCCACCGTCATCACCATTCCCGGCAGGACGGGCTTCCGGAACTTCAACCGACGGATGTGCCGCATGACAATTTCCATTCCCCCAACGCCCGGAAGGCATTCCTGGAAGATCAGCCGGCAGAGTTGCGCCATGGCCTCTACCTGAAGGACGCCAGGCAAAATGGGCTGTCCGGGGAAATGCCCCTGGAATACCGCTTCGCTCATGGAGACAGCCTTGCGCCCGACGGCGGAAACTCCGTCGTCGGAAAGCTGGGCGATGTCCAGCATCAGCAAGGGAGCTGTTTTGCGAAGGATGCCTGTCAACTGCTGGTTGGTGTAAGTCTTCATGGCGCTATTTCTGGATTGGACTGGTCATGCGGGGATCATTGGGAATGGCGATATTGGAGAATTGATCTTCCTTCGCCGACGTTTCTTCCAAATTCGCTTCGCGAGGTTTCGGAGCTTCCAGAACCATGGGATACATGGCATCGGGATAGAGCCTATTCCACTCCTCGGCCACCGCCTTGAACAAAAGATTCGGATTCACTTGTTCATCCATCAAATCCACCGCCACAGGCGCACCGGAGTCGTCAATGGTCTCCAGCGAACTTTTGCCGTTGATGGTAAAGTTGAAGGGAAGAGGCTTGGGAGACATCTCGCCACTGAACTTGTACTCGACTTTGACCTCGCTGGGTTTCTGCCCAAGCGCATCGCGAATCACCAGAACACATGCCATAGGCAAGGTCTCCTCGCTCATGCCTTCCACATGCATCACGAACTTCGCGTTCTCATACCCATCGACCCTTTCGGAACGGCTGGGATTCTCCGCCTCGAGCGCAGCCTCCTGGCGCTCCACCTTTTCATTGTAGTAGTCGCAATACCAAATGCCGGCGGCAACGCAGAGCACGATGACAAGAACAGGCACCCCCACCATCGCCACGCGCTTGAAACGGAAACGAGATTCGCCCTGCTGATATTCCTTGGCCTCTGCAACCGTGCAGTTGCTACGAGTGTCGTCGCCAAAGAGAGACCGGGAATCGCGATACTTCATTTTATCAGGATCATTCCATTGAGACATAGGGATACTCCTTTTTGAGGGGCGTTGACAAGGAAAATCAGCCGCTTTGACGTTGGCTGCGCTTGAGAAGAATCTGATAGCCAAGAATGGCCAGGAAGGTAATTGCCAAAAGAAGAGTCGACAGAGCATTGATCAACGGCAACGCACCGCGCTTGATCATGCCCTGGATCTGGATGGGGAGAGTCGTCGTTCCGGGACCATTGACAAAGAAGGTAATGACAAAATCGTCAATGGAGAGCGTAAAAGCCAGCAGTGCGCCCGCGAAGATGCCGGGCAGGATGATAGGCACCAGCACCTTCCAGGTCGTTGTCCAGCGATTGGCTCCCAGATCCCGCGCCGCCTCCAGGATGGTCATGTCAAAATCCTGCAGACGGGACAGCACCGCCATGGCCACGTAACTGACACAGAAGGTGATGTGGGCAATCACGATGGTGGAGAGTCCCAGCTGGATCTTCACGGCCATGAAGAAAATCAGAAGACTGATACCAATCAGTATGTCCGGCACAACCAGCGGCGTGTAGATGAGACAGTAATGGAAATTCTGGAATTTGCTTTTGAACTTGTGCAGGGCGAAGGCGCCGCAAGTCCCCAGGATGGTCGCCCCTACCGTGGAGAGCAAGGCGACAATCAACGTGTTGGAAAGCGCACTCCAGATGGCCCTGCCCTTTGCCGAGAAGAGCTGCTCATACCACTTCAAGGTAAAGCCTGTCCAGACCGTCCCCTGTCGGTTGAGATTGAAGGAGTTGATGACCAGCAGAATGATGGGGACATAGAAGAAGATCAAGACCGCCCAGGTCAAAATCGCGGGGAAATGACTTCTGCGCATCTAGACCACCTCCTTTGCCGGCGATGCGCTGCCATCTGGATTTTTCTTCCGTTTAAGGAAATAGAGCAAAGGCAGGAACATCACCAGCGTCATCACGGCGGAAAGCGCGGCGGCAGCGGGGATATTCCGGTTCTCCAGAGTCGTACGGACAATGATGTTACCGATCATCATGGAGTCTTTTCCACCCACCATGTCAGGAATGACATAGGACCCCACGCAGGGGATCAGAACCATCAGGCACGCAGAAAGAACACCTTCGGCAATGCCGGGGACAAAGACGTGGAAGAAGGCGTACAGCCTGCTTGCCCCCAAGTCCATGGCAGCTTCAAACAGAGAGAAGTCGAATTTCTCGGCAGCCGCATAGAGCGGAAGGATGGCGAAGGGAAGTTCCGTATAAACCATCACCACCAGCACGGCTTCCGGGCGGTAGAGGAGGATGGCGTCTGGCGACAGGACATGGCACCAGACCAGAAACGACTTCAGCATTCCTTCAGGATGAAGAACCGATTTCCAGGCAAAGATGCGGATCAGGAAATTAGTCCAAAAAGGAATGATGGTAAGGAGCATGACCAGGTCGCGCGTACGCGCTGACACCCTGGCGATGTAGTAGGCCACGGGAATGGCAATGGCCAGGGTCAAGCCCGTACAGGCCACGCTCATCCAGATGGTCCGCCAGATGATGGACGGGTAGTTCGGGTAGCTCAGGGACTTCAGCGTCTCAAAGGTCCACTGATCGCCGATGCCGCCAAATTCGCCACGACTGCGAAAAGCAATGGCGAAAATGATCAGCGTCGGCAAGAGAAAGAAGAGCGTCATCCACAAAAGAGATGGCGCGGTCACGGCATACTCGCCCAAAAGCCGTTTCCGAAATTCACCACGACTGCTGCCCACTTCTATTCCTCCTCCTGAGGAATTCTGTCAAGAGTGGAATCAACAGGCGCGGGGAGGTCTTCGCTAAGCTGCTGAGGTGGCATCTGCAAAAGATCTTCGTCCTTCTCACTGTAGCGCTCCAGCATGAAACCGTCATCGGACTGCCAGGAAATGAAAACCCTGTCGCCCCAGGTGATGGGTCTTTCGTCCAGCATGAAACGATTGTGCTGCCGTGTCACGGCGACTCGCCAGTCAGGAGCGATGCTGACCCAGTAGCGCGTATGATCGCCCTGATAGACAATGTCCTCCACCGTTGCCGGAAGCACATTCTGCTTCGGGCCAGTTCGGGGCCTGTCCAGGGAAATGGAAAACTTTTCAGGACGAATGGAGACGTGAACCGCATCGCCCTTCCCCTTCTTTTTATCGTTGAAGCAAAGAATCGGCGGGAGCTCCGGAACAGAAAGCCAACAGTACTCGGAATCAACGACCTCGGAAATGTACCCGTCAAAGAAGTTGGTATCGCCAATGAAGGCAGCAACAAAACTGGTCCTGGGCGCCTCGTAGATCTCCGCCGGTTTGCCGACCTGCTCCACACGTCCATCGTGCATAACGGCAATATGGTCGGAAATGCTCATGGCCTCATTCTGGTCATGGGTCACATAGAGGAACGTAATGCCGACTTCGTCATGGATCAGCGAAAGTTCCAGACTCATTCTCTGACGCAACTTCAGATCCAAGGCCGCCAAAGGCTCATCCAGCAACAAAACGCGAGGTTTCAAAATCAACGCGCGCGCAATAGCCGCGCGTTGCTTCTGGCCACCGGAAATCTGCGAGGGCTTCTTGTCCGCGCAGGATTCCATCTGAATCATGGCAAGCATCTTGTCGACTTCCGCATCAATCTCCCTTTTCGGGCGATGACGAATCGTCAAACCAAAGGCAATATTCTCCCGCACAGTCATATGCGGGAAAAGTGCGTAGTTCTGGAAGACCGTATTGACTTTGCGAATATTCGGCAATTGATCCGTAATATCCTCGCCATCAAGCAAAATTCTTCCGCTATCCGGTGAATCAAAACCGGCCAGCATTCTTAAAAGCGTAGTCTTTCCGCAGCCACTGGGGCCGAGGATGGAAAAAATCTCCCCCCGATTGATGGTCAGGGTGACATCATCTACAGCTTTTAGGGGACCGAATGACTTCGTCACTCGATCGAACTTCAGAAATTCTTCCAACTCAACAATTTCCTTATGTTGCGTCAGCAGTGCTGAATGTGGTTCACGCGCCCCGGCGAATACCCCCAAGAAGCATACGCGGGCAATTCATTAATATATCCTATTTTTCTCTTATAAGAGGTAGGGGAAAAAGAAAATGTTCAATTCTATAGACAGATAAAATTACTCTACCTCAGCGGGTGGCGACGGCAACGCCCCCCAGGAAAGGGTCCGCCCCGCCGCCCTCCCCCGGCAAGCGGGGGGAAGGGATGTGCAATCCCCCCCCAAAACTATCTACCATAAAATACTTGTACCACTGTGGCGGCGGCAACGCCAGACAGAAACGCTCCCCCGCCGCCCTCCCCCGCCAAGCGGGGGGAAGGGATGTGCAATCCCCCCAAAAAATATCCACCATAAAATACTTGTACCACTGTGGCGGCGGCAACGCCGGACAGAGACGCGCCCCCGCCGCCCTCCCCCGGCCGCGGGAAAAGAAAAGGCCCCGGCTC
>JAKSPB010000059.1 GCA_024405215.1 Lentisphaeria bacterium
GTCCGACGGGTCCGACATGTCCGACGAGTCCGACGAGTCCGACAGGTCCGACCAGTCCGACCGGTCCGACAGGTCCGACAGGTCCGACAGGTCCGACAGGTCCGACATGTCCGACCGGTCCGACGGGTCCGACATGTCCGACGAGTCCGACCAGTCCGACAGGTCCGACAGGTCCGAGCGGCCTTGGGACATCCGTGGGATTTGTTTGGCAAACCTCCGTCCGACATATATAGTATTGCCAGCGTGCCGAGGTCCGAGAAAAGACGAGGTGGCCTACGAAGTCTGGAATCATTGTGCTGAAGCGTGAAAGTATCCTTAACGCTCTGGAACGCGCATTGTCAATGAAACCCAGAGAGGGAAGCCTGGTCGGAATGCGGATGGACGAACGGATTGTTGCATTGCGTTGTCTTTGGTCCTGGGGCATTTGTCTTGGACTATTCCCGCGAAGCGGCGTGCCCGAGGTTATAAGACACATTGTACGAACAAGAAGTCTACTGCGAGGTAGTGAGATGCCTTGCCTAGAGCTCTTGATTGCCAAGCGGCAGAATGAAAGATGGACGATGAAAGGAAAATTGATTTTGAGACGCCGTTGAGTCTTTTGGAACTTCTGTTGAACCAGTTTGATTCTGGGCGGGATATTCCTATGTTGTTTCAGATAGGAGATGAACGGCCGGTGTGGGAGAAGATTTCTGCCTCCTTGCAATTGAGCCTGGATGACCTGGAGGCGTATGCCGCGGGGGATGACGTCTTCTTTTCAGCCTCTCTGCTTGGCCATGGCTTTATGAGCAATTTCTTTCATTTCAACTTCTTTTCCCCCCAGTTGAAAGTTGCCGTGTCTTTCCCGCATGGCATGGTTCTGGCGGATAGCATCGCCAGACAGGAGCATGTCAGGAATGCCCGTGGCATCATTGCCACGCTGTTTCTCCTTTTCCGCGCTTTCCGTGAGGGCAGGCCGCGTTTTCTGCCGGAAAATGGCTTGCTTCTGGTCGTCTGCCAGGATTTTAACACCTCGTTGCGGTTGAAGGACGAACTTGGGGTGATCCGCGAAGAACAGAGTTGGCAGGGACTGCTGGACATGCTGTCGAATGTTGATGACGGGCAGGATGGTATTACCCGAATCTGGGTGTAGTGCGTGGCGGATATTCCTTGCGGAGAAGAAAACGCTTCTGCCGGATGCGACAGGGCGTTATGGCTCCTGCGTGAATCCGGGAAAGCCTGGCCAGGCGGGAATAGGCCGGAGGCCGTGACGACATGGCGGGAAGCGCCTTGTTAAGAACGACAGTCTGCGTTGTTCAAAAGACTGTCATGCAAAGCGTCGAATATTGTGATTTCATTCAGTGGCCTGGGGGAACCCAGCCATGGATTGCTGGTCAAAAAAGAACGGGAACGGAGTCGTTCCCGTTCCATAAACAAAAAACGAAACTGTAAGGAATTTGCCATGGGTAGCATTGATTTTTCCGCGCAAGGGATTGCCAATAAGCAGATGGAATTAAGCATAGACTTTTTCAACGATGAAGTCTATCGCGCAGACAGCGAGTCTCGGGACGTGGGGAATGAATCTGGGCGGATTGGGGAGAGGCCGCTGGTTCCCGGTGATTGGAAGCCCCAGCTGGATTCCATGCTGGAAAGAGTTGCGGAAGAGGAGGAGCATGGCGTCGTAGGGATGTCGGAAATCAGCCAACTGCTGCAGATTCATGGAATTCAGATTGCCCCGGAGGAAGGTAAGGCATTGGAGGCAGTCCTGGGCAAGATGGAGCGTACCATGGCTGAACTCAATGAAGTGAAAAAATCGGGGCTTATGGCTGACAAGCTGGTTCAGGAACTGCATGGCGATGTCGAGACGAAAAGTCTGGCGAGGGTCGACAACGCCATTGAGGCTCAGCGGAATCTAGCGGCGAAACTTCGTGACATTGGCAAGGGGCATCCTGAAATACAGGCGCAATTGGAGGAAATGGCGGGCAGATGCGAGAGCAAGGCAGGGGAAATCTCTGATGCCGTCGAATTGATTGCCCCCGATGCGCGCGCGAAGGAAATCATGCAGCGGGTGAACAGATTGCCGGAAATGCTTGGACATCTTGAGGCGGAACTGGACAGCTGCCGGATTGGCGGTGAACTCAAGAACGCTGTCATGATGAAGTATCGAACGGTCAGAAGTGTCTGTAGCACGTTTGGTTCCCCGGAGAATTTGCAGATGCTCGCCAAGAATATCCTTTTTATGCAGAATGAATACGAAAAGGGAGTCGATGCGGCGCAGGTTTATGGGGCCTCTGAAATCGAGAGCCTATGCGAAAAACTAAGCGCGCTCTCCGGGGCGTTGCGCGACCTTCGTGGAGAAGAGCACGCCAGCCAGGGGCTGGAAGACATGGCGGATGCCGTCGACGGCTACATGGCGCGCGTCGTCAGTCTGGGCAATGAACTGCCGGAATTGCTTGGGATGGACAAAGATGAAACGTTCCAGAGCCTGAGAAACGTCGCAAACCGCGCCCAATGGAAGCCACGGCTTGATGCGGTCTTGAGCCGGGTCTCCCGCGAGATGTATGGCAATGTCGACATGGAGGCAATCGACCGGATGCTGATAGGCCATGAACAGGGGCAAGATCAGCCCATCGTCAATCTTGCCGACGGGGACAGGCAGGAATTGTCCGCCCTCAAGGATGAATTGAAAAGAGCCATGGATGCCCTTCATGGCCTTAAGGGCGCGGATATCCGGAATGCATACACTCTGGAATCTTCCGGAAATGGAGAAGGGGAAAACCAGAACGTCATTGCTGACACCATAGACAATGCCATTTCTGCCCAGCAGAATCTTGCAGATAAGCTGCGTGCCGTGGGAAAAAAGTATGACGTGGTCCAGGACCGGATGGAAGAACTGGCGGATAAATGCGACCGGCGTGTTTCGGAAATTCTGGCTACCGTCAATCAAATTGTCAATCCTCCGCGGGCCGAGGAGATTCTCCGTGAAATGGGGAAGGGGCCCGAAGCCCTGAAGCAGCTGGAAAGCGTTCTGGACGCCAGCGGGGCCGGCAATGACCTCAAGGCGATGGTCAGACAGAAATACGACAAGGCCATGGAAGCCTTGGGCGACCTTGGCGCCCAGAATGCGCTGACGCTGGATTACGAGTTGCAGCATGAGCCCGCCAATGGACAGCCGACGCATTTCGAAAAGGCCACCGAGGCCTTGAACGCTCTTTCCGATGCCTTGCGCGAACTGCGGGGGCAGAACCAGTCCGGCGAGGCCTTCGAGAACATGGCGGATGCCGTGGATCGCCACATGCTGCATATCCTCAATCTCGGCATGCAGTTGCCGGATTTGCTTAACGCGCATGACGACGAGACAGTCATGGAACTCATGATCGCCGCGGTGCCTCAGATGCACGGCACCCAGGAAATTCTGGCCCATTTCAGCAACGAACTCGCACCGCTGATGCAGAAACTGGATGATTTCACCAAGGCGCCGGAGGCTAGGCACGATTTCGGCGAAGTTCTGATGATGTCCAGAAAATTGACGGAAATCAAGCAGGGAATGACCAAGATGCTGCGGGAGGGGCAGATTGGACTGCCAGACGGAAGCCGTTTTATTCCAGATGCTTCTATCCTGGAACCATTGAAGGGGCTTCTTGACAAGGCCCAGAAATCGATGGATAATTTCGTGGGTTTCTTTCAGAAAAATGCCAAGACCCATCAGCTCGGCATTGCTATCAGCCAGAGTGTTCCGGTCAATGTTCCCGACGGTCTGTTGAAATCCAACTTCTGGAAAACGCATTTCCCCAACCTGAATCGGGTTGCTGGAATTGCAGCTGGTATCCACCGATTGGGAAAGGTTGCGCAGAGCGATTCCCCGGCCGCTGTGGATAGCATGAAGAAACTACGTCTGGAATTGGAGGAACTGCGCCGCCAGGGCAGCGTTTTCTGGAGCCGCTTCAATCGGGAAGTCAATGACCTTGGCCGATTGAAGACGGCGATGCGTGAGCACATGAACGGGAAGGCCTTCTCCAACCAGGCCTTCGGCAAGCTGGTGGAGGAACTTAAGGAACAGAAAGAAACCGAAAGACAAACAGGGGATGTCCTTCTGGCTATCAACAAGGACGAGTTCGAGAATTTCAGGACGGGGCTGATAGCGGCAAGGCCGGAGGTGTTCGACTATGAGATGCGTCGCCTTGAAAACATTCTCTCGAATGTCGGTGAGCAGAATCAGTTGTGCGACGAATACATGAAAGGCGCAATGTTGCAGAAGGCGCTCAAGGAGAATATTCCCCTGTCCACTATTATCGAGACGCGCCTGCACAACGTGCCGATGGAATATGTTGACGAGACTTGCGATGATTCGAATCTGGTGGAGCCGCCAAAGAATCTTGGCAGCGGAAATGCGAACGCAGTCAAGAAATGCTCTTTCAGAACCAAGGATGGATCCATTGTGGACAAGGTATTCAAGCCTGAATACGCGGGCGCTTTGGGCAACCTGAACCTGTGCCTTGGGGCTAATGGAGCTCCCACCTTGCAGAATGCCTACCTCAATATCGCTTCGCAGAAAGTGGCGGCTGCCCTCAAAAGCGGCGAAATCATGCCGAAGACAAGCGTGGGAATGCTGCAGGGGGAGTATGGCCTCTTCATGGATTTCGTGCAGGGAAGCACTCCTGGTAATATCTCGCCCGAGTATCTTGATATAATACAAAATATGTCGCCGGAACAGAGGAAAGAGCTTTGCGGAAGTCTGATGAAACAATGCAATAAGCTTCAGTGGAATGATCTTCTGATGGCGCAGGGCGACCGTCATCACAACAACTACGCCTTTTGCCTGAAGGAAGTCAACGGCAAATACGAGGCCAACCTGGTGGCGTATGACAACGACGCCTGCCTGGCCGATTGGCGGCCAGGACTGACCAAGGTGAACATCAAGGGATTCTACAACATGGCTTTGGACCATGTGTGCCCTGGAGGAAAAGAAAATTTCTTTTCCCAGGTGGAGGCGCGGGGCGGATTGATCCGCGAACAGGATGGCAGCGTCACTGTGGATACCAGTAAAATGAACCTTGGGCAGCTGGAGATCATTCACAAGGTAACTGGTATGCACACCTTCAAGGTGCCGGAATATATGGATCAGGACATATACGATGGTTTGATGGAGTTGCAGGCTCATCCTGGTGCATTCGATGCCTGCCTGCCGTCTGATCTGACTTCGGCCTCCCGTGGCGCGGCAAAAGCGCGCCTGCGTGAGATGATAGACCTTGCGGTCAGGTACAAGGCGGAAGGCAGAGTTCTGGATTCCAATCAATGGGGTGATCCCAATGTTCAGAATGATGTGAAAACCCAGAACGCCAAGACGCTTTTCGAGGCCGGAGGCGGATTCGGCGGCCTGGATCGACTGCTGACCGATTTCTTCTTCCGTGACTTGAGTTGGCTAATGAACTAGCATCATAGGCTGTAGTCGCACGAAGGGGGGCGTTTGGTGTTCTTGGCGGAAAGTCCGCCGGGACGGCTTCGGAGTGCCGGAATCCAGTCCGATTCGTCGCGAGCCAGGCATCTCGTAATCGCCGGGGTGGCGGCATGTCCGCTGCCCTGACGGATTTCTTCCAATGGCGCGATGGGATGGATAACTGCAGGGGGGGGCAGAGTTTTGATTGCCTTTCCTCACCCCTTCTCGCCTAGAAAACGCGGCGGGAAGACTTATATTACGCTTGTTTACACCCTGAAGAATCCATAGGCGGACAGCCAAGCGGTTCCCGCATGGTAGGCAACGTGTCCATGCGGGAGGGAGGCGAAGTTTCTGTTCGGAAAATACAAGGAGATGCCAAAATGACGGAGTACAATGGAGTAACATACACAAAAAGTCAAGTTCCGCAACCGAATACTAGCACTATTTTTAATAACTGTACATTCACTGGAATTAACAATGGGGTGGCATACTGGAATTACACTGGCTTTCGTTTTGATGACCTAGAGGCGAAGTTTATAGGTTGCGTTATTTCAAATAATGTTGTACCCAAGTATAGCGAGGCAAGCTATTCCGAGGTAAGTGTGTTCTGCAATCAGCAAAGTCAGAGGGCAGGTCATTCCATAATGGTCGTTGAGAACTGCACTTTCACGGGCAATACTGGCCTTAATGGAGGTGGGGCAATCACTAATTACTCTACTGATGAACAAATTCCTGCTTCTTTAACCATTAAGAATTCATCTTTTAAGACAACCACGGACACCATCTACAGTATGGGATCAGGTGCCGAACTCTATTTTAAGGGAACGAACCACTTCGCTGCCAACATCACTTCGGAAAGTACAGTCACCTGCAGCGAGAATGCAGTTCTCGATTTCATCAACTACGACACGCTTTCAGTTGATGCAGCTTTCACCGGTCTGTCCGGCGTGATGTTCAACGGTAGTGCTACAGTTTCTTTCACCCGCGCAAAGCCACTTGACGTCGGAAATCTCGCAATCAAGGTCGGCAATGGATTCGCCGCGGGCGACACGAAGGTGGGCAACGACGTAATCATTGCGTCCGGGGTGAAGGGACTCTCCGACGACAAGGTCGTCGAATTCGATGGCGTCGAAACGACTATCGGCGCCAGTCCGCTAAGCTACAGCGACAGCACATTCACATTGTCTGCCGAAGTGGCGTTCGCCCAGTGCGCGAAAAATGAAAAGCGCGAGAACATCTCGTTCATCGACGCCGACTACTCCGAGGACTTCGGGACGGTGTCCGCCGGATGCGACAAGAACGTGGTTGGCCGCGGCGTGTCGGCGACCGCCCTGAAGGGCATCCTCCATGCCGCGGAGAAGAAGGTCGCCATGTCCGATCTCTCCTATGACGGGCGGATCTACGGCGGCGCTGAACACGCCGAGTCGGCGGCTTTCGGCGGCGCGGATGTCGCTCTCGAAGACGTGAAGATCGCATCCGGCAGCCGGATCTACGGCGGCGCGGACATCGTCGTCGGCGGCGCGGTGGTCACCGGAAAGGAGGCCAACATCAGCCTGTCCGTCGGCGCGACCTCCGACTCCGAGATAGCGCAGGTCTACGGCGGCGCACGGATGGCCGGGCCCGGCTGCACCTTCGTCTGCGGCGCCATCTGCACCACGATAGACGGCGGCACCTACACGGGCTTCGTCGGCAACGGCTCGCAGGCCGCGGGCGGCGTCGTGACCGCAGCCTCCACCTCGCTGACGATCAACGGCGGTTCCTTCGAAAGCTATGTCTACGCCGGAATGTACTCGCAGAGCAGCGACGTGGTGGCCACCGTCCACGGCGACGCCACCTTGCAAATCGCCGGCGGAACTTTCAATGGCAAGGTCTTCGGCGGCTCGGCGGCCAGCCGCAACGCCTACGCCCGCACGACGACCATCGAAGGCAGCGTCAATGTCACCGTCGACGCGTCCGGCGACAACAAGATTGCCTTTAACAGCCACCTCTTCGCCGGTAGCCAGGCGAACGGCAAGGTCGATAAGGGCGCCACCGTCACCTTCACAGGCAAGGGCGCGAACCTGACATTCGGAATCGACTCCTATGTCAGCGGCGGCAGCGAGACCGACGCGGACTATTCCAACGTCAATATGGTCAAGGATAGCCTCAAAGGCGACAGGAACCTGGTCTTCCGCGATTTCAGCGGCGACTTCGGCGCGAATCTGAAGAACCTCTTCGATAGCGTGTCCTTCACCGGTTCCAGCGTGACCTTCACGGGAGCCAAGGAGCTGGACCTGCGCCTTGTCGACACATGGAGCTTCGATCTCTCCGACGGCGCCGTCGACCTCACGTGGACCCGCGGCATGAACGACTTCTCCGGCGACGCCATGAAGCTGGCTGGCTTCGCAGGCGAGGAGAAGACCGTCATGGCCGGAAGCGCAGACACGCTGAAGGGCTGGGACAGCCTTGGCTCCCTCTGGCTGGGCGGGACCGAACTCACGAAGGTCGGGCCATCCGAGGACCGCGGCTACGTCAAGTACACCGCGGATGGCAAGGAATACAAGCTGGGCGTGGACGCATCGGGCAATCTGAAGTTCGGCTATCTCGCATAGGCGGCAGGGAGGAACGGAAAATGAAAAAGGAAAACACGAGCGAGCTGGTCTACGAAACGCCGTGGCTGCAGGCGATCGACCTCACCGACGGCCGCGGAGCGACGATTCTCCGCGGCGATAGCGGGGCCGTCGATCCAACCGTCGACGACGACGACAACAAGCTGATTGAAGGAGCGGACGAAGACTTCTAGTCCGTCCATGGCCGTCCAGGCGAGGCGCGGTCGATGCCGTCGCCCCCCGTGCGGCAAGACAGCCCGATTGCTTCAGTTTCCGTTTTCTTTTTTCAGGCAGGCCCTGAAGAGACAGACGAGACTGAACGCGGTCGGGCTTTTTTGTACAAGTGAATTGACATTTTGGGGCCTTTCCTCACCCCTTCTCGCCTAGAAAACGCGGCGGGAAGACTTATATTACGCTTGTTTACACCCTGAAGAATCCATAGGCGGACAGCCAAGCGGTTCCCGCATGGTAGGCAACGTGTCCATGCGGGAGGGAGGCGAAGTTTCTGTTCGGAAAATACAAGGAGATGCCAAAATGACGGAGTACAATGGAGTAACATACACAAAAAGTCAAGTTCCGCAACCGAATACTAGCACTATTTTTAATAACTGTACATTCACTGGAATTAACAATGGGGTGGCATACTGGAATTACACTGGCTTTCGTTTTGATGACCTAGAGGCGAAGTTTATAGGTTGCGTTATTTCAAATAATGTTGTACCCAAGTATAGCGAGGCAAGCTATTCCGAGGTAAGTGTGTTCTGCAATCAGCAAAGTCAGAGGGCAGGTCATTCCATAATGGTCGTTGAGAACTGCACTTTCACGGGCAATACTGGCCTTAATGGAGGTGGGGCAATCACTAATTACTCTACTGATGAACAAATTCCTGCTTCTTTAACCATTAAGAATTCATCTTTTAAGACAACCACGGACACCATCTACAGTATGGGATCAGGTGCCGAACTCTATTTTAAGGGAACGAACCACTTCGCTGCCAACATCACTTCGGAAAGTACAGTCACCTGCAGCGAGAATGCAGTTCTCGATTTCATCAACTACGACACGCTTTCAGTTGATGCAGCTTTCACCGGTCTGTCCGGCGTGATGTTCAACGGTAGTGCTACAGTTTCTTTCACCCGCGCAAAGCCACTTGACGTCGGAAATCTCGCAATCAAGGTCGGCAATGGATTCGCCGCGGGCGACACGAAGGTGGGCAACGACGTAATCATTGCGTCCGGGGTGAAGGGACTCTCCGACGACAAGGTCGTCGAATTCGATGGCGTCGAAACGACTATCGGCGCCAGTCCGCTAAGCTACAGCGACAGCACATTCACATTGTCTGCCGAAGTGGCGTTCGCCCAGTGCGCGAAAAATGAAAAGCGCGAGAACATCTCGTTCATCGACGCCGACTACTCCGAGGACTTCGGGACGGTGTCCGCCGGATGCGACAAGAACGTGGTTGGCCGCGGCGTGTCGGCGACCGCCCTGAAGGGCATCCTCCATGCCGCGGAGAAGAAGGTCGCCATGTCCGATCTCTCCTATGACGGGCGGATCTACGGCGGCGCTGAACACGCCGAGTCGGCGGCTTTCGGCGGCGCGGATGTCGCTCTCGAAGACGTGAAGATCGCATCCGGCAGCCGGATCTACGGCGGCGCGGACATCGTCGTCGGCGGCGCGGTGGTCACCGGAAAGGAGGCCAACATCAGCCTGTCCGTCGGCGCGACCTCCGACTCCGAGATAGCGCAGGTCTACGGCGGCGCACGGATGGCCGGGCCCGGCTGCACCTTCGTCTGCGGCGCCATCTGCACCACGATAGACGGCGGCACCTACACGGGCTTCGTCGGCAACGGCTCGCAGGCCGCGGGCGGCGTCGTGACCGCAGCCTCCACCTCGCTGACGATCAACGGCGGTTCCTTCGAAAGCTATGTCTACGCCGGAATGTACTCGCAGAGCAGCGACGTGGTGGCCACCGTCCACGGCGACGCCACCTTGCAAATCGCCGGCGGAACTTTCAATGGCAAGGTCTTCGGCGGCTCGGCGGCCAGCCGCAACGCCTACGCCCGCACGACGACCATCGAAGGCAGCGTCAATGTCACCGTCGACGCGTCCGGCGACAACAAGATTGCCTTTAACAGCCACCTCTTCGCCGGTAGCCAGGCGAACGGCAAGGTCGATAAGGGCGCCACCGTCACCTTCACAGGCAAGGGCGCGAACCTGACATTCGGAATCGACTCCTATGTCAGCGGCGGCAGCGAGACCGACGCGGACTATTCCAACGTCAATATGGTCAAGGATAGCCTCAAAGGCGACAGGAACCTGGTCTTCCGCGATTTCAGCGGCGACTTCGGCGCGAATCTGAAGAACCTCTTCGATAGCGTGTCCTTCACCGGTTCCAGCGTGACCTTCACGGGAGCCAAGGAGCTGGACCTGCGCCTTGTCGACACATGGAGCTTCGATCTCTCCGACGGCGCCGTCGACCTCACGTGGACCCGCGGCATGAACGACTTCTCCGGCGACGCCATGAAGCTGGCTGGCTTCGCAGGCGAGGAGAAGACCGTCATGGCCGGAAGCGCAGACACGCTGAAGGGCTGGGACAGCCTTGGCTCCCTCTGGCTGGGCGGGACCGAACTCACGAAGGTCGGGCCATCCGAGGACCGCGGCTACGTCAAGTACACCGCGGATGGCAAGGAATACAAGCTGGGCGTGGACGCATCGGGCAATCTGAAGTTCGGCTATCTCGCATAGGCGGCAGGGAGGAACGGAAAATGAAAAAGGAAAACACGAGCGAGCTGGTCTACGAAACGCCGTGGCTGCAGGCGATCGACCTCACCGACGGCCGCGGAGCGACGATTCTCCGCGGCGATAGCGGGGCCGTCGATCCAACCGTCGACGACGACGACAACAAGCTGATTGAAGGAGCGGACGAAGACTTCTAGTCCGTCCATGGCCGTCCAGGCGAGGCGCGGTCGATGCCGTCGCCTCGCCTCCTTTCAACGCGGGACTTCTTCGGTTCCCGGTTTGAAAATGCGGTCATGGGGAAGAGCGAGGCGGGGCTAGGGCACGCGCGCCGCCGGCCGGGCTCATGGACTTGCCGTCTTGTCGCTCCGGTGTCGGAGCGGCTGGGGCGTCATTCCCGATGAATGACAGGGTGAAAAAAGAGAAATCTAGCATGGGATCACAAAGCATTATTCTGTATTATCGAGGTTATGAGGAGGCGGGCAGCCCCATTTGCGCTGAAAGCATATCCGACATCTCGTTGTCCTGGGACGGGAATTTTGAACTTCAAGTCAGGCGGGAGGGCGTCGCGGAAAGGATTGCCGTAGGCGAAGGCGCCGACATGTATGTCGAAGAGGGTGGAATGGCGCATGATGTGCAGGTGTCCTACTCGTCTGGTGACAATGGAAGCGGTTTCATTACAGTCTTGGGGGGCGTTTTGAAAGACGCGGAACTTGCCGGCGTGCTGCAGATTTTCGACGGGGGGCGGGTTGACGGGTTGAATGTGCTGAACCATGGCGTCTCGCTGTGTTTCGATGGTTCGGTGAAGAATGTTGAAATAGATGAAGGCGGACAGTTGACGCAGTTAGGCGGCGTGGTGGCAGGAGCGATCGCGAAGGCCGGAGCGACCGTTGTGGCCAGCGGGGCCGGCGCGGAATTGCGCGATGGGGTTTTCCTGTCTGGAAGCAAAGTCATTTTCGGTGGTGGACTGGTGCTTTCTGGAACGCATTCCATAGGCACGACAATCTCTATTTTGGCTCCTGTGGATGCCTTGAACGCCGCCGTGGACTTCGATCTGACGGGGAGGGACAGCGGGAATGCCGCCTTGCTGTCGGATTGGTCGCTGTGCAGTTTTGCGAGTTGCCGCGTCGTGGTGGACGCCGGACTGGCAAATGGCAGGTATGCGCTTGCGGAAAATGCGATGGATTTTGCCAGTGAAATCGGTGTGGTGGACAGCTATGGCGCTTCTTTGGGAAAAATCGCGCCCGGGCGGAATTTCTGTGCGGGCGAGACTGTCTACGGCGTTCGTCTTGAAGAGGCGACATTGTCGTTTCAGAAGTCGCCATGCACATACATCCATCTAAAGGTGTCGGACGGGGGCGGGGTAATCCTGAAGTCGGCGAGCAATAGCGTGTCCGTCTATCATGACTCTGCCGTTTCCATCGGCGGCGAGGCGTGGATTGCCGGCGATGGCGAGAAAGTCTCCATTTCCGGGAGTAAGTATCTATTGCCCGCCGGACCGGTTCTGGTGGAGGCCCGGAATGATGAATCCGAATCGGTCGTCTTCTTTGCGTCGCCTGAGGATATATGGAACTTTGACTTCATGGCGATGAACACGGCAACAGGAGAGACGATATCCATTGCCGGCATGAATCGTTTCGCGGACGTGTTCGTGGGAGGGGGGCGTCCGTCGTTGCTAATGCTTACCGAGGGCGACGACGCGATTTTCGCCGATGATATCGCCACCGTGTCTCCAGAAGGACACGGCGATTTGTGCAGAAGACTTTCTGGATTGCAGGAGATTCTCGGAGGGGGAGGGCAGGATGTGATTGACCTGACCTGCATGAATTTCTCTGACATAGGCGAGGATATCGCGCTTCGGGGAGGTCCTGGGGATGATGTGATCTGGGGCGGCTGCGGCGATACTATGCTTTTCGGTGACGAGGGCAATGACCGCCTGACAGGAAACGCGGGGGGGGACCTGCTGTGCGGCGGGGCAGGAGATGACATCCTGCGCGGTTTCGGCGGCGGCGACATCTATGCCTTCTGTGTCGGCTGGGGAAAGGATACTGTGATTCTGGACCCGGGCGATGAAGACTACCGTCTGTGGTTCGATACGGAAATCTCTTTGGACGACCTGCAGATATCCTACGCAGGCAACGAAGCAAGGATCGTTCATGGAGATAACACTATAACTGTCTGCAATATCGCCGAGAATGGCCTGGATGGTAAGTTCCTTTCCGGTGATTCCGGAGAGTTCGGAGGGAAGACATACGCCGGTCTGCGGGAATGCGGCGCTTTCGCTTTTGCGACCAGCGATAGGCCGATTAGCGTGGTTGCGTGAGCGCAGTCGCTTCGCGATGGTGCCGGCATCTGCATTCAGGCGCGTCCGCGCAATGTTTTGGGCATTGCCATGGGGTGCGGCTCATCCAGAACCATTAGGACACTGTCTGACTTGAAGCATAGGATAACTTTTCTTCTCCTGGAAGTTCCGCTAGCTCAAGAAAGGTGTTTCTTCGAGAAGAAGAGTGTTCGAGGAGAGGCTGTCCGACTTGGTTTTCTGCTTCTCTCCTATCCTAGAGTCTGAGTTGAGGAGAGGATGCTGTTGTACGACGGCGTTCCGGCCTTGAGAACACCGGAGGAGATTTCACAGAAAGATGTCCCGCTCATTGTCTATGCGTTCCGCAATTCGTTTTTGTGGTCTTCCTGCTGTTTCCCCTTGAATCCTGGCTGCCTTGCTCTTTTTGATGGATTACATTATGATAGGCAACCACTTCAGGAGGCAGAAAATATGGAAAGACGAAAATCATTCCCAATCGGCATTGAGGACTATCGCGAACTCGTTACTGGTGATTATTTCTACGTGGACAAGACGCTGCTCGTCCAACAGTTGCTGGACGGCGGGAGCAAGGTGACGCTCTTCGCCCGCCCGCGGCGCTTCGGCAAGACCCTGAACCTGTCCATGCTGGACTATTTCTTCAACATCGACGGTTCAGGAAAGGGGCTCTTCGACGACTGCGCGCTTTCACGCTCCGAACGCCCGTATCGGGAGGAGATGGGGAAGTATCCCGTCATCTCCATGA
>JAKSPB010000006.1 GCA_024405215.1 Lentisphaeria bacterium
CTTGTCGGACTTGTCGGACTTGTCGGACTTGTCGGACTTGTCGGACTTGTCGGACCCGTCGGACCCGTCGGACTTGTCGGACCCGTCCTTTTCCCGAGGTGCAAGCCTCGGGAAAATATCGAATCTGAACATGCAGGAAACTTAAACAAATTATCAAGAAAGGTGGCATCATACCACCAAATAAATCTGGCATAAAATATCCATCACCCCACATGATTCAAACATTGAGAAATTCCGTTTTTTGCCTATAATTTATATTGATACCGGGAGGATTGTCTTCCCTTCCGCCGCCCCAGGAAACCATACCCCGTTAGAAGCCATGCGTAAACTTTTGCTCCTTCTTTGTTGCCTTGCCTGCACTCTTTTTGCCGGCCCAAAGGCATTCTGGCTCGCCTATCCGGAAAGAGACCAGGACAGCATTCATCAAGAACGTTATCTGCGCTCCGAATTCGATGTGCTTGACAAGGAAATCAAGCAGGCGACCTTCGGATTCATTGTGGACGACGGCGGCTATGTGCTGCTGAACGGACATGACGTGGCCAAGGAAGGCATCCGCTCCAATGCAGTGCCGCGCGTCAAGCAATATGACGTCACCAATCTGATGGCCGGCGGTCGGAATGTCCTCGCCGTCACCTACATCAACGAAGCCAGCAAGGGCGGCTTCATCCTGCATGTCTCCATCACCTACCAGGACGGCACCGAGCAGGAGTTCTTCAGCAATACGGACGACTGGAAGACTTCCAAGGTGAAGACCGACGGCTGGGAAAAGGTCGGTTTTGCCGCCACCGAGGACTGGACGACACCGAACACCCATGGCGACCGCACGGTTCACCCCTGGGCGGACAGCATGGACATGGTGGCCATCTATGCCAACGACGACGCTGCGGCGGAACTCGCCCGCAGAGCCGAAGAGGCAGCCAAGGAACCGGAGCGCCGTCGCCAGCGTGAACTGCGCATCAAGGCGATTCACGAACTGCTGGACAGCGAGTCGTTGGAAGAGGTCAAGATCACCTACAAGAACAACGGCCCCTTCTTCGACATCGGCGGGAAGCTCTATCGTCCCGTCCTCTACAACGGCGGCGTCCGGGAAACGCCGAACAGCATGGCGAAAATTCAGAATTTCGCGGATTCGGACATCAATCTCTATGCCGTAGGCGTCGGCGATTCCTTCTGGAAAGGCCCTGGCCAATTTGATTTCACCGGCGTGGACAGAATGCTCGAAAGCGCCATGGCCATCGCGCCCAATGGGCGTTTCATGATCGGCCTGGGCTTCGCCCACGGTCCGCAGTGGTGGAACAAGCTCCATCCGGAGGAAACCATCAAATATGGCCGAAAGGACGACACATATTCCGAACGCGATTGCATCGGCCCCTTCCCTGGCCCCTCCTACGCCTCCGAACTCTGGCTCAAGGAAGGCTCAGAGGCCGTCCGGAAACTCATCGAGCACATCGAGGCCAGCCCCTACGGAAAGCACGTCTTCGCATACCGCATCGACGCCGGCGTCTATGCCGAATGGCACTACTTCGGCATGGCGGAATCCATGCCCGACATCAGCGAACCCATGACGCGGCTTCTGCGCACCTACATCCGCGAAAAGTACAACGGCGATGTGGAAGCCCTCCGCAAGGCCTGGAACCAGCCCGAAGTCACCTTCGAAAACGCCGTCCCGCCGCCGGAGGCGGAACGCATGAAGTTCCTTGACGGCACCCTGCGCGATCCCGTGGAGCACGCCTGGACCATTGACTTCATCCATACCATCCAGCTCTCCCTCAAGAACGCCCTCCTGACCATGAACAAGGCCGCCAAGGAAGCCTGCAAGGGCCGTGCGCTTGTCGGAAACTACTGCGGATACTTCTTCGGCATGGGATACACTGCCGAAGGCTGGCATATCGTGAACGACGATTTCGTCAGTTCGCCCTACGTGGATTTCCAGGTCGCCCCCTGCTGCTATTCCAAGCTCTTCCGCACCATCGGAAGCTCCATGCTCGCCCGCAGCCTGAACGCCTCCTATCGCCTTCACAACAAGTTCTGCATCATCGAAGCAGATGGTCGCACGCACCTCACGGCAAAGGACGCCAACACCCACTGCGAGACGGTCGAGGACAGCATCGCCATGCTGTCCCGCGACCTGGTCCAGGCCATCAGCAATGGTTGCGCCTACTGGAACTACGACTTCGGACGCGACTGGTACAACTGCCCCGAAATCTTCCAGTTCTACCATCATGTCGCGCCTGTGATCGACGCTGTCAAGGATTTCAGCTCCAGCGCGGATGTCGCCTTCATCGCCGACTGGGATAGCGTCTACTACCACGGCGTCCAGGCCGCCTACGGCGGACCTGGCGCCTACATGGGCATCAACTACGTGGCGAATGAACTGAAGCGTGCCGGACTCCAGTTCGATTCATACTCCTTCGCGGATCTGGACAATCCTGTCCTGCAGGACTACAAACTCTACATCTTCCCGCAGCTTTTCTATGTGACTCCGGAGAAACTCGCCAAGTTGAACGCCCTTAAGCAAGCGGGCAAGAGTTTCCTCTTCATTGGAGCGGCCGGCTGGCTCACGCCGAACGGACAGGATCTTGAATCCATCTTCAAGACCACGGGAATCCACGCGGAGGTCATTCATAAGAAGTCTTCGGTCACTACTACGCTCATTGATGGCTCCGTCATGGACTACTTCCAGATTCCAGCCGAAATCGGCTGGAAGCATTCCCCCGTTGTCAAAATCACGGATCCCCAGGCCACCCTCATGGGCACCGTCGATGTGGAAGACGGCACCAAGGTTTTCACCTATGCGAAGAAGGCGAACGCCGACGGCACAGTCACCTATATCAACGGCGCGCCCGTCATGACTGCGGAGGAACTGCGCAAGATCGCGAAGGAGGCAGGTGTTCATGTCTACTGCGACAGCAGCAAGGGCACCATCTTCGCCAACAACTCCATGATCGCCTTCCACACGGGAACTCCCGGAGAATACACCCTCCATGCCAAGGCGCCCGTAAAGTGGACCATGGTCTATCCGGAAAACAAGGCCTACGAAGGCCCCCAGGCTGACATCACCTTCCAGGCTCCCAGCGCGAATACCTACATCTTCATGATCGAACCGTAGAAGATTGCAACATCCCTCGGGGCTGCAGCAGGAACTTGTCGTTCTGCCGCAGCCCCTTTTTGTTTCCAGCCCATTGTCCTCCCCATGCAAAGGATTCCACCAAGGTTGGCATAAAATATCCATTATATTCATAATCCGCACATTGTGGATTTCCTTTGCATCCCTATAATAACTTCATGTCGGGATAATTGCCTCAATCATCCCGTTAACAGAACTTGTGCGCCCTCCCTCACCCATGTCAGTAACCATGCAAAAATTCCTCCTTCTCCTTTGCTGTCTCGCCTTCTCGCTTTTTGCCGGTCCCAAGGCGAATTGGATCCTCTATCCGGAAAAGAAAGGGACTAACCTGCGCCAGGAACGGTATTTCCGGACGGAATTCGAAATCGCAAAAAAGCCTGTCAAACAGGCGGCTGTCTTCTACTACATTGATGACGACGGCACCGTGATGCTCAACGGCCAGACGGTCGCCAGCAAATCCACCAGACTGTCTCTGTTTCCCACAAACACCCTGCAGTACGATGTGACGGAACTGCTCGCCGACGGACGGAATGTCCTCAGCGCAGTCACCATCAACAAAGGCGGAAACGCCGGATTCATCCTGCGTCTCGCAGTCACATACCAGGACGGCTCGGTGCAGGAAATCGTCACCGACACCGACGCATGGAAGGTCTCCAAGGCCAAGGCCGACGGATGGAACGCACTGGGCTTCGACGACGACGCCTGGACGATTCCCGAATCCGCCGGCGACTACAACGCCGATCCCTGGTGCGAGAAAATGGACACGATTGCCCTCTACGCCAACGACGACGCCCAGGCGGAACTGGCACGCCGCCAGCAGGCCGTCGTGGACAACAAGCTTTTGCTGGAAAAACTCGCCAAGGAGCCGGATCTGACGTCCGAAATCACCTACGAGGACGGCGGCGTATTCTTCCGCATCGGCGGAAAGCGCTACCGCCCGGTGCTCTACAACTACAGCTGCGGCGGACGGGACACACCGAATTTCCGCGACAAGCTCCAGAACTTCGCGGACGCGGACATGCACCTGATCTCCTTCGGCATCGAGGCCGTGGACTTCTGGAAAGGCCCCGGTCAGTATGACTACGCGGCCATGGACAGGCTCTTCGCCAGAGTCTTCAACCAGGCACCCGACGGCCTCTTCATCTTCGCTATCACATTCGCGCACGGCCCGCAGTGGTGGAACAAACTCCATCCGGAAGAGACCATCAAATACGCCAGCGACGACAGCGAATACGACAGCGGCGACAACATCGGCCCCTACACCGCACCCTCCTACGCCTCCGAACTCTGGAACAAAGAAGCCTCCGAGGCCATCCGCAAACTGGTCGAATACATTGAAAGCACCCCCTACGCCAAGCGTGTCTTCGGATACCGCATCGGCTCCGGCGTCTACTCCGAGTGGCACTACTTTGGCATGGCTGGTTCCATGCCCGACGTCAGTGAACCAATGACCAGGCTCCTGCGCACCTATCTCCGCGACAAATACAACAATGACGTGGAAGCCCTCCGCAAGGCCTGGAACCAGCCTGAAGTCACCTTCGAAAACGCCGTGCCGCCCTCCAAGGCTGAACGCCTGCAGTATCTCGCCGACAGCCTACGCGATCCTGTGAAGAGCGCCAGCAGCATCGACTTCCTGCACTGCATGCAGCTCTCCCTCAAGAACTCCCTGCAGTCCATGAACAAGGCCGCCAAGGAAGCCTGCAAGGGCCGCGCCCTCATCGGAAACTACTGCGGATACTTCTTCGGCATGGGCTACACAGCCGAAGGCTGGCACGAAATCAACGACGAATTCATGGATTCGGATTACGTGGACTTCCAGATCGCGCCATGCTGCTACTCCAGCATCTTCCGCAAGCTTGGCCGTTCGCAGCTGGCCCGCGGCCTGACTGCATCCTATCCCCTGCATAACAAGATGTGCATCTTCGAGGCGGACACCCGCACGCACCTCACGGTCAAAACCGATGTCAACAGAACCGCCAACACCGTCCAGGAAAGCGTCGCAATGCTCTCCCGCGACCTGGCCCAGGCCATCAGCAAAGGCAGCGCATACTGGTACTACGATTTCGGACGCGACTGGTACAACTGCCCCGAGATCTTCAACTTCTTCCACCAGATTGCTCCGATCTATGATTCCATCAAGGACTTCGGTTCCAGCGCGGACGTGGCCTTCATCGCGGACTGGGAGAGCGTCTACTACCACGCCATCCAGGCCCCCGAAGGCGGCGTCCAACCCTACTTGAGCATCAACTACCAGCCAAACGAGCTGAACAACGCCGGCATCCAGTTCGATTCATACTCCTTCGCCGATCTGGACAATCCCGCCCTGCAGAACTACAAGCTCTACATCTTCCCGCAGCTCTTCTACATGACTCCGGAGAAGCAGGCCAAATTGAACGCCATCAAGAAGGCCGGCAAGACCATCCTCTTCCTGAACGCCGCAGGCTGCCTGACTCCCGATGGCATAGACAACGACACCGTCTTCCAGACCACCGGCATCCAGGCGGATGTGCTGCTCCAGGAATACTCCATGGCGGTCACGCTCAATGACGGCAGGCGCATGACCGCCGCCAGACCTGGCGTGATGCAGGCACCCGTCCTGAAGATCACGGATCCAAAAGCTACCATCCTCGGCACGGTCAAGATGGAAAACGGCGAGACGATTCCCGCCTACGCCAAGAAGCAAAACGCCGACGGCTCCGTCACCTATCTCTGCAGTTCTCCTGTCATGACGGCACCGGAACTGCGCAGAATCGCCAAGGAAATCGGCGTGCACACCTACTGTGACAGCGACAAGGGCGTCGTCTTCGCCAACAACTCCGTGATCTCCTTCCATACCGCCACCCCCGGAGAATACACCCTCCACGCCAAGGCGCCCGTGAAGTGGACCATGGTCTATCCCGAAAAGAAGACCTACGAAGGCACCCAGATCGACCTCACCTTCCAGGCCCCCCTGCCCGAGACCTACATCTTCACCATCGAATAGTTGTTAGTTGTTAGCTTAGCTTCTAGAGCTTCTAGAAGTCAAGCGAAATACTGGCTCGTCCAGTGCCCGAGGCGCAAGCCTCGGGAATATGCCGCAGCGAAATACGCAGGAAACTTAAGAAAATAATTCCCCAAAAAAACTTGCTGAAACAAGGGCCTTTGCAATGTCGAAGACAGAGCAAAGGCCCTTGTTTCATCACTCTTTCCGGTCGTTTTTGAACAAGCGTTTCGCATCGCAAGAGGCTTATGTCCGTCACGGCGGGACAACTACCTCAAAGGTTTTATAAGATGCCTGCGACGCTTTTCCGCTCTAACTGGCTGCGAGACTACGTCAGTTCACAGTGACAAGTTCGTACTGTCTGGTGCCGAGGCCGATCTTCTCACCGTGGATAAGCTGCGTCTCCCAATCCGATTCCGGCGTAGTGTTCCGGAAGTGGTCGTGGTGATCCGCAAAACCCTTCTTGCGCATATTGTCGCCTAGGACAGAATCCCGAAGGGGTTCCGCCTTCAGGCAGGCGTCTGCGCAAGCCTGGTCCAGCGCGACTGGATCAAAAGAGGCGAACATACCGATATTCGGCAGGATGGGAGCGTCATTCTCACCGTGGCAGTCGCAGTAGGGCGAGACATCCACGACGAAGGAAATGTGGAAATTATCACGCCCATCGACGACCGCCTTCGTATATTCCGCCATCTTCGCGTTCATCACAGGAATCGCATTGTAGCCAGAAAATGAAATCGCGTCGAAATTGCACGCCCCCAAACATCTGCCGCAACCTACGCAGGAATTCAGATCCACGGACATCTTATGTGAGTCTTCATGATAGACTAGACCATTGTTCGCGCATTCGCGCTGGCAGCAACGGCAGCCACGGCACTCGTCAGCGTTGATCTTCGGTTTACCGTTTGAGTGCATATCCTTTTTTCCCGCACGAGAACCGCAGCCCATTCCGATGTTCTTGATGGCGCCGCCGAAACCAGCCATCTCGTGTCCCTTGAAATGCGTCAGACTGATAAAGACATCCGCGTCCATCACGGCGCGACCGATCAGCGCGGCCTTCGTGTATTCGCCGCCCTTGACCGGCACCGCAATGTCGTCGGTTCCCTTCAGACCATCACCGATGATGACGGGACACCCCACGGAAAGCGGCGTGAAGCCATTCTCCCACGCGCAGTAGAGATGCTCAATGGCGTTCTTGCGATACCCTGGATACATCGTATTGCAGTCCGTCAGGAAGGGCTTT
This sequence comes from Lentisphaeria bacterium, assembly GCA_024405215.1. Taxonomy (GTDB): domain Bacteria; phylum Verrucomicrobiota; class Lentisphaeria; order Oligosphaerales; family Oligosphaeraceae; genus UBA1724. The sequence goes on from JAKSPB010000006.1 coordinate 7,351, forward strand.
CCGCCCAGTTCCTTCACGAGATCTACCACGGCCTTCGCGTAATTCGGACGCAAATAACTGAGATTCCCCAGCTCGCCGAAATGCATCTTGATCGCTACGAACTTGTTGTCCATATTGATCTTGCCAATGCCCGCCGACTTCGCCAGGCGCTTCAATTTCCCAGGCAAACCTTCACCATAGGCCCGCGTTCTGAAATTCGTGAAGAAAACTTTCGCTTTTTCCATTTTCTCTCCTTTGTCCCAAAGAATGGGAACTAGCTGAAATCTTGAAGGAAACAACTCTCCTTTTAGTAATACCAACGCGAGGGATTGCGGGGAGGAATATACGGCGTTTCGTACTCGTCCGTATTCCGGGAACGTTCAAAGCCGTCCTTGTACTCCACGCGCTTGCGCATTTCCTCAGGAATCTCCTGCATGAAGGGGCTGGTCATGGCGGGCGAGGTCTGGCCGTTGCGGAAGCGGACCTTCACGTGGCTCAGGCAGACGGCGCGCTTGGCCCGGGTGATGCCCACATAGAAAAGCCGCCGTTCTTCGGCATGGTCGTCATCCTCGGACATGGAATGCGGCAGCAGCCCGTCCTCCACGCCGGTGATGAAAACATACGGGAACTCCAATCCCTTGGAGGAATGGAGCGTCATAAGGACCACGCTATCGGCCTCGGGATCATGGGCGTCCACATCGGCGACCAACGCCACGTCCTCCAGGAACTCCGCCAAGATGGCCTCGGGATTCTCCTTGGCAAAAGACGCAGCACGCCCCAAGAAGCTCTCCATATTCTCCTTCCGCGTGGCAAGGTTCTCGGTGCCATACTGCAATTCCAGCTGTTCCGTGAAATGGGAGATGCCATCAATGGCCAGCACGGCCTCCAGCACAGGCGCGTCAGGCGCATTGCGAATCCGCTCCAGCCATTCGGAGAGACGCCGCAAACGCATGGCCTTCACGGATTTCCCCTTCAGGTTGTTCCGATATTCTTCGCAGCCGATGTATTCCAGCAACGGGCGCGAGGCATCGGAGGCCTCCTGGATGAGCTGCCGGACAGAAGCCTTCCCCAGCCCCTTGCACTGCGCGAACGCACCCGTTACGCGCTGGAAGGCCTGTTGGTCGCTGGGATTCACCTTCAGGCGCAGCAATGCCAGAAAATCCCGGATCTCCTTCCGGTCGTAAAAGCGGACGCCGCCCATAAGCTGGTAGGGGATGCCGTGATGAACGAACTCCTCCTCGAATACCCGCGACTGCGCGTTGGTGCGGTAGAAGATGGCGAAATTCCGCCAGGCGCCGCCCCGCGCATGGATTCCCGCGATTTTCCGGCGGATCCACTCCGCCTCCTCGCGGTCGTTCTCCATCAGAATATCCATGATCTGCAGACCATCGGGGTTCTCCGTGAAGAGCGTCTTGTCGATGCGGTTGGCATTGTTGGCGATCAAGGCGTTTGCCGCGGCCAAAATCGTTGGCGTGGAACGGTAGTTCTGTTCCAGCTTGACGATCCGAGCCTGCGGGAAGTCGATATTGAAGGACATGATGTTGTGATAGTCCGCGCCGCGCCAGGAATAGATGGCCTGGTCGGGATCGCCGGTCACATGCACATTGCCCTGCTCGTTGGTCAGCAGACGCATCAGCGTATACTGCAAGTGGTTCGTATCCTGATACTCGTCAATCAGCAGATAGCGGAAACGGTTGTGGTAGATGTCCTTCATGCCGGGGACCTCCTCCAGCAACCTGACCGTCAGCAACAGCAAGTCGTCGAAATCCACCGCATTGCACTCCTGAAGCCGCTTTTCGTAGGCCTGCGCCAGTTCCTCCAGGGTCTCCGAATCACAGGGACACGCCATCTCCTCCGCAGTCTGCGCATAGCCCTGGCGCTGGTTCTTCGCCATGGAGATCAGCTGCGCCAACAATCCCGGCGTAACGCTACGCGGAAGGTCGTTCCGGGCGGCGATCAGCTCCTTGAGGATGGTCTTCTGCTCACCGTCGTCATAAATGGTGAATTCACGGGTCCTTCCGCAAGGCAGCTTGTCAATATCGCGTCGCAGGAAGCGCGCGCAGCAGCCATGGAAGGTGCCGATATTCTGTGGTGCCTCGCCAACCAGGGAAGAGATGCGTTCGCGCATCTCCCTGGCGGCCTTGTTAGTGAAAGTCATGGCGAGAATCTGGCTCGGCCAGACGCCCTGGCTAATCAGCCAGGCAATTCGTCTGGTGACCACACGGGTCTTGCCGCTTCCCGCGCCCGCAATCACAAGCATGGGCCCATCCTTGTGGGTCACGGCCTCCAATTGGGGCGCAGTCAGATTTTCCAGAATCTCCGAAGGCATTCGAATCGCTCAACCCGGCTATTCTTCGCCACCGGATTCTCCCTTTTCGTCAACGCCCTGTCTCTTCCGGGGTTTCATGGTGGGGAAGAGAAGCACGTCGCGGATGGACTCCTTGCCGGTCAGCAACAAGACCAGACGGTCGATGCCGATGCCGAGACCGCCGGTAGGCGGCATACCGTATTCCAGGGCGGTGAGGAAATCCTCGTCCACGCGTTCCTGCTCTTCTTCCTGATCGGCGTTTTCATCGATTTCGCCAGCCTGGGAGATAAGCTGTTCGGCGAAGCGGGAACGCTGGTCGATGGGGTCGTTCAGCTCGGTGTATCCAGGACACAGCTCGTGACCGTTGACCACCAGCTCATAGACATCCACCAGCTCGGGATTGTCGGTGCAGCGCTTGGCCAGAGGCACCAGGAAAAGCGGCAGACGGGTGACGAAAGTAGGCTGAATCAGCGTGCATTCGATGAAGGCGTCGTAGATTTCATGGGAGACGTGGAAGGAGTCCATGTCGTCCGTGATGTTGTCTTCCAGGCCAAGGTCCTTTGCCTTCTGGCGCTGGATTTCCACAGGCAACTGCCACCAGTCGGCGCCCATCTTTTCTTCCAGGAGTTCATGGAAGGTGACGCGACGCCAGGGGCTGGTGAAATCCACCGTGCTGACCACTTCGCCGGCCTCGTTCGTCTGGTCGATCTTCAAGGTGCCAATGGCATTCTGCGCCACCGTGGTAACCATGGACTCGATGATTTCCATCATGCCCTCGCAATCGGAGTAGGCTTGATAGAGTTCCAGAACGGTGAACTCGGGGTTGTGGCTATGGTCGCAACCTTCGTTGCGGAAGTCGCGTCCCAGCTCGAAGACACGCTCGAAGCCCCCCACGATGAGACGCTTCAGGTAAAGTTCGGGAGCGATGCGCAAATACATGGGGATGTTCAGCGCATTGTGATGGGTCTTGAAGGGGCGCGCCTTGGCACCGCCGGCCAGAGTCTGGAGAATGGGGGTCTCCACTTCCATGAAATCGCGTCCTTCCAAGAACTTACGGCACTCGCTGATGATCTTCGAGCGCAAAGCCAGGACCCGACGGGAGTCATCGTTGACAATCAGGTCCACATAACGCTGGCGATAGCGCTGCTCCAGATCCTGCAGGCCATGGAACTTCTCCGGCAGGGGCAGAAGGCTCTTGGAGAGCAGCTCGAACTTCTTCACGTGCAGGGAGAGTTCGCCCGTGCGGGTACGGAAGGCGAAGCCCTCCACGGAAATGATATCTCCCAGATCCAAGCTCTTGAACTCCGCATAGGGCTCGTCACCCACATCGGTGCGCTGCATGTAGATCTGGATATTCCCGCTGCCGTCCTTCACATTGGCGAAAAGGGCCTTGCCCATGACACGGCGGGTCATGAGACGTCCGGCCACCTTGTAGGTGGTTTCCGTGCCTTCGGGAATTTCCCCCGGATGGGCGGCGCGGATGACCTTGACGCTGGTCAGGCCTTTGACGCCGTGGCCGTACAGATTCTTGCCGCTGGCTCGCAAGGCTTCAACCTTGGCGCGGCGCTGGGCAATGACATTCGCGCTTTCCAAAAGAGTTTCCTGGGTGTGTTCTTCAGACATGATTTGTAAAATGCAATGGGGAGGCTAAACGAACGAAAATGCTATTTGGCGGCTTTCTTGAAGGAGTTCTCATTTCCCTCCATCAGGCGCTGGATGTTCTCCTTGTGACGATAGATGATGAACGCCACCATGATCCAGATGAGGAGCACCACAGGCCAGCCGATATGCTCCCATCCGAAAATCTGGAAGAGCAAGGAGAGAATGGCGACTGCGGCAGCAGCGGAAATGCTGGCGATGGCGACCACATGGGTCTTGAACTCCAGGAAAACCCACAGAAGCAGCCCCAGTACGATGGGCCAGAAGGCCAGCGCCATGGCCACGCCGGCGCCGGTGGCGACGCCTTTGCCGCCCTTGAAGCGAAGCCAGACAGGGAAGATGTGCCCCGCCACCGCGCCCGCGCCACCGCAGATTCGCGCCGTGGAGATGGCGTCGCAGCCCATCTTGGATGCCAGCCACACCCCCAGCACGACCGCAAGGAAGCCCTTGCTGAAATCCAGCGCAAAGCAAATCTTGCCCCAGGCGCCACCCAAGATGCGGGTAACGTTGGTGGAGCCGATGTTATGGCTTCCCTTGGTCCGGATGTCCACGCCATTGATGAAGCCAATCAGGAGCCCCCAGGGGATGCTTCCCAGGAGATAGCCCAACAAGACAACGGCGGCGTAAGCGAGCAAAGAGTTTGAATGTTCCATTTGCGATGCGAAACTGAGGTGGATGGTTCGCTACCGGGTGCCATTGCGGCGCAACAGGTAGCATTCACGACAACGGAAGGCCTCCATGCCAAAGACCCGTGCGGGCTGCGGCGCGGCCTGGACGATCAATCGTTTGCCCTCCAGGACCTTGGAGACCTCTGGGGAATTATCGGCCTGCACAAAGGCGGGGCCACGAAGAATCTTGATTTCCAATCGGGAATTCACCGGGAAAATCTGGAAGGCCTCGCCTTCCATGGGATTGCCGTATGCCAATCCCAGCCCTTCCGCGAAAGTGCCCCGGGTGACACTCTGGAAGTATCCTGTAGAACCAGATGGCGTGGAAAAGACCAGGCAGTCCGCGATGACTTGCGGACGCAGCAGAATGCCGTCCTTCTCAATGCGGCAACGGATGGCCCCCAGCGGATGGACCTGACGACTGAGAACAATGTCGTTCAACGCAAGCAGTTCCTGTCCATCTTCCAAACGGGCGCACAACTTCCCCAGCGTCTCGCAAGCATACGCCCCCCCGAAGAAGGCCTCCAGGCATTGCTCCTCGGAATGGCTTTTGCAACGAGGGTTGTGGCTCTTGTCCCGCAAGGGCAATTTGGGGATGCCGGGAAAATCCCGTTCCGCCCCCAGGAGCGTGCCATCGCCACCGTAGGCGATCACCAGCTCCGGCGCGGACGGATCCTCCGGCGGAAGAATCCTCACTGGATACTTCTGCAACAACGGCAGGAGCTCCGCAACGTAACGGCCAACAACCTTGACGGCTAGGCCATCATGAAGAAATGAAGAGGAATTGTTCATTGAAAAACGACTCGGCAACAGACATATCGGCCTGTGCCAATCAATGGTTCTGCACCTGATACTTCAAGTTGACAACAAAGCGCAGGGCGGCGCTGGATTGCAGATGCACCTGGGAAAACGGCGGAAGCTTCTCGGCCTTCAGCTTTTCCAGCAGCACACGGGCGCAATCGTTCATCCGGGCGCTGTCGGATTTACCGGAAACATAGCAGTAGAGGACTCTGCCGTCCGGGGAAATCATCAGCGAGACTTGGGCATCTTTGGGAATCGTCGCGAGGCGCTCCGGGCCATAGATTTCCCAAAGCTGCGCCATTCGATGTTCCAGGCAGCTGGCCAGGTAGTTCTCAAAGGCCTTCTGCTGCGTTGCGTTCAGGTTGTTCAAATTCGGCACACAGCTAGGCCGAACCACCGTAGGACGGCTATCGGAAATCCGCTGGTTAATGCGCCTGGTGATGTCGTCCGGATTGACGGCGGGCCTGGCGGGCTTTTGCGGCGGCGTCACCTTGGCGTTCTTCAGACGCTCCCGGAGGACATCCTCGCGGCTCGGCTTGGGAGGATCCGCCTTCGGGGGCTTCGGCGTCTCCACCTTGGGGGATTCGACCTTCGGAGCCTCGACCTTCGGCGTCTCCACTTTGGGTGGTTCGACCTTCGGCGGATCAGGTTCAGGCGGCGTCTCCTCCGATGGCGCAGGCTCGTCCACTTGCGGCGTCTCCACGGGCGAAGGCGGCATGGAATCCACAGGCGTCACATCGAAGAACTCCACCTCCTTGAAAGTCGGCGGCTCTTCCGGCTTGCTCATCATGCAGGACAAGCCAAGCAGCCCCAGCACAAGCACATGAAGGGAAATGGAACCCACGAACCCTAGCAGGCCGTAAGAACTGGATTTTTCCTCATCGTGTTTCATCGTGCTTAATTTAACCTCTGGAAAAGATTCTTTGTCCGATGTCCGCCTGGAACTCTACTGATGCCGACGCGTCATCTTGGCGGTGAACATGGCATCGCAGTCTCCATCCCAAGGCCAGACCTGCGTCATGCCCGACGAGCTCCTCCCGGAAATAGGAGCGTCATGGGGGGTCAAGACAAATTCGGGATGGGCATCCAGGAAGGCCTCCACCACACCTTGGTTCTCGCGCCGGAACATGGAACAGGTGGAATAGACCAGTGTGCCGCCGGGACGGACGGCGCCGGAGGCCGCAGCCAGGAGCTGTGTCTGCAAAGCGACGAACTCCGTCAACTGTTCGGGCGTAGTATTCCAGCGCCCGTCTGGCGTCCTGCGCCAGGTCCCGCCGCAGGAGCAGGCGGTATCCACCAGCACCCCGTCAAAGCGGTCACGATATGCGGAAGGCGTGCCTTTCCCCTGCCATTCCTTCATGCGGATGTTGCAAAAATGCCCGCGCCTGGCGCGCAGTTTCAGTTCTTCCAGCTTGAAAGCACGAAGGTCCGTGGCCTCCACGCATCCGCGATTCTTCATCAAATAGGCCAGATGGAGGCTCTTTCCGCCACCGCCGGCGCAAGCGTCCCACCACTGCTGGCCGGGGCGCGGCGCACAGACGAATCCCACTGCCTGGGAGGCCAGGTCCTGCACCTCGAAGGCGCCGCCCTGGAAGGCGGAAAGGCCACGCAAGTTGGCCCCGGCATGACGGATGCAGAAGGCATTGGGCATATGCGGATGCGCCAGCAGCCTCACCGCCCCGCCGCTTTCGTCCTCCATCTGTCTCTTCAGATATTCCAGATCGGAACACTGTGTGCGGATCCAGACGGGCGGGCGGCGCTGCATCCACTCGACAAGCTGTCCGTAGTCCACCTGGCATTCCGGCGCCAGTTCGGCAGGCACCCACGCGGGAAGGAGCTCTTCCATTGTCAGGGGAGGCATGACCTTGTTCTGGAAGAAGGGGCGCAGATAACGGCGCCGCCCCGCCACGGGCGTATCCGCGGCGACATTCTGGAAGAGTTCGGGATAGAGCCCTGCATCGCGCAGCAGGAACATGACGGCCGGCGGCAATTCAAAACGGTTTTCCAGGAGCCATGCCGCGGCGAGCACGCCAGACCAGTCCGAAGAATGGACGGGAAGTTCCTTTTCTCCGGCCTTCCAGGCCTCGACGAATTTCTCCGGGGCCAGTTTCTGCAGCCATCCCCACCAGCGCAGCACGGAGAAAAGCGTCTCGGAAATGATGCGCCGATCCCGGGAACCCAGCTGGTGGTTCTTGGCACAGTAGTCGTGCAGGCAGCGATCCGCCGGGCGCTTTTCACCAAGGCACTGCGCCATGACCGTGACCACCGCTTCCGCCGTGGCGCGACCTTGACTGGCGGCGCGATTGCCTGACAGGGGACGATTCGTTTGTTTTTCAGAAGGAATCATACCGGGACTACTTGCAGGAGTTCTTCGCAGAAAGGACTGTGTTGAAGAGCAGCATCGTGATGGTCATGGGCCCCACGCCGCCAGGCACGGGGGTAATCATGGAAGCCACTTCCTTCACCTCGTCGAAATCCACATCGCCCTTCAGACGATAGCCGCGGGCGGCCGTAGGATCCGCCACGCGGTTCACGCCCACGTCAATGACCACCGCCCCGGACTTGACCATGTCGCGGGTGATGGTGTGCGGGGCGCCCGCCGCCGCCACCAGGATGTCCGCCTGCCGGGTGAAATTGCCCAGATCACGGGTATGGCGATGGCAGATGGTCACAGTGGCATTGCCGCCCAGGGCTTTCTGGAAGAGCAGATTGGCCACGGGCTTGCCCACGATGTTGCTACGCCCCACCACAACCACATGTGCGCCGTCGGTATTGACGCCGCTGCGCAACAGCAGCTGGATGATTCCATGGGGTGTGCAGGAGATGAAAGTCGGCTGGCCCAGCATCAGCTTGCCCAGCGAAACGGGGCTGAAGCCATCCACGTCCTTGGCGGGATCGATGGCGGCAATGACGGCATCCGTATCAATGTGCTTCGGCAACGGAAGCTGCACGAGAATGCCGTGGATACGGGGATCCGCATTCTTCTCGGCAATCAGCGCCAGCAGTTCCTCCTGGGTAGTGGATGCAGGGATGCGGTTGTCATCGGAATAGATGCCGATTTCCTGGCAGGCGCGTTCCTTGGCCGTCACGTATGACTGGCTGGCGGGGTCCTCCCCCACCAGGATTACCGACAGACCGGGAGTCACGCCGAAATCCTTCTGCAGCTGAGCGACATTCGCTTTCAGCTCTTCGCGAATGTCAGCCGCTATCTTTTTTCCATCAATGAGTTGTGCAGCCATATTTATGATTCCTTGTTATGGTGAAGAAAGTTTTTTCCCGCCTACGGCGAAGAGAACACACGACACACAAAACGCACAACAAGCTTCTCCCTTTTTGAAACAAGGAAAACTTAGGCAAAAAACAGCCCTTTTGTGTATTTGAGGTGTTATGCGTGGTTTGTGTTTTGCGTCGGAAGGCTCCTTAGACTTTTCGGAATTTCTATTTCCAGTCCACCCGGACAGGCTCGGCAGCCATGGGCGTATTGGAGTCCATGGCCTCCTGGAGTTCCTCTTCACGGTCGGGATCCAGCCACCAAAGCGACTCGGGATCGCCGCCGAAGCGCCCCAGCACGCGCGGAGGCGTGCCGAACTTGTTCCAGTAGAGCAATCGCGTGTAATTGATGTTCCAGAGGAGCGCGTATGGAACCTCCCTGGCCAGAATGCCGTCAATCTCCCGGTTGATCTCATTGCGTTTCTGGATTTCGAAAATGCCCTTCTGCGCCTCGATCAACTCGTCCACACGGGCATTGGCAAACCCCGTGATATTGGAAGATCCAGGTCGTTTCCCCTCCTGGGAAGACCAGAGTTGCTCCGGGTCCTTGAAGAGCGAACCTCCCCAGGCAGCCCAAGTCATGTCAAAGGCATACTCATCCATGTCCTTCGCCCAGGCGGACCAGTCCTTTACCACGATGTCCATCTGGATGCCGACCTTCTTCAACGCCTCGTTATAGACCGCCAGGAACTTGTCCGACGAACCGCCGCGATTGAGGAAAGTGAATGCGAAGGGCTTTCCGTCCTTCATCAGCACGCCCGTCTTGGGGTCAGGACGCCAGCCAGCCTCGGCCAGGAGCTTCTGGGCTCCTTCCAGATCGTATGGCACAAGTTCCGCCGTATTGGGATGCTGGCTGTCATAGAGATCCTCCATATAGGAACGATGGAGGAAATACTGTCCGAACATCATGGTCCGGTTCATGAAATCCCGGTCAATGAGCATGGCCAGCGCCCGGCGCACCCGCGCATCCTGGAAAAGCGGCCGGCGTAGATTCATGGCGAATCCCTGCAACCCCACAGGCTCCTGGTTGTGGACTTCCTGCTTCACGATCCAGTGATTCCGAACGGCGGCGACTTCGTTCTCAACCTGGTGCCACTGGCTGGCGGAGTAGATTTTCATGACATCGATTTCCCCCTTCTTGAAGGCATCGAAGGCATTCTGCTGGTCCTCGAAGAAACGCATCTTCAGGAACTGGAAGTTGTTCACTCCCTGGCAGGCAGGATATGCGCGGCGCCAGTAGTCCGCGCGCTTCTCCAGCAGAAGATATTGTCCTTCCTGGAACTCCCGGATCCGGTAGGGGCCGGAAACCACGGGAAACTCGAAGTTAAGCAGATTGAAATCCATTCCCTGGAAGGCGTGCTTCGGCAGAATCAGGAACTCGCCGACGGCGGAAAGATTCTCCCAATGGAGCGTCTTGGCCCGGAAGCGAATGCCGCCGTCTTCCAGAATCTCCGGACGCTCCATGCGGGAAAGCTGATACCGGATGGGCCCAGTCAGATTCTTCGGGTCCAGCAAGGTATCATACGTCCAAAGCACATCCGAAGCGGAAACGGGCTTGCCATCGCTCCACCGGGCCTTCTCGTCCAACCAGAAGGTGAAGACCAGGCCATCCTCGGAAACCGTCCAGCGCTTGGCCAGCCAGGGGACGTATTCCAGGGTCTCGGGATCCCGGGAAAGCAGCGTTTCATAGAGCAGCCCGAAGATCTGCGCGCTCATGACGTTGTTGTCCAGGTAATAGTTCAGGCTCTTCGGAGAAGGCCCTAGGTAAGAGACGAAAGTCCCGTCTGGAATGGCATTCTCCACATCGGCGGCAGTGCTGGGGCGCTCCGTCCAGCCTTCCAACGGATAGGATGTCTCTCCCGCCAGCAGCCCTACGGCCAGCGACATCGTGAACAGGATTGCCAGAACTCTACGCATTGTCCTTCCCTAGTGCAAGGCTTCCGGCATCAGATAGAAGCGATTGCCCAGCGGCAGGACCTGCGAAGGAGACAGACCATCAATCTGCACCTTCGGGGCCTGGCGTGGCGCGCACATATCCAAGAAGAACTCCGCAAAGCGGGTGTTTCCTCCCAAACGCACCACGGGCGCATTCGGGCAATTGCCCAATTCTCGGGCCTTGGCCACGGCGTCTTCGAAATCACCCAGCGCATCCACCAAATTGGCCTTCAGGGCGTCCTCGCCGGAAAGCGGGCGGCCGTCGCCGAACTCCGCGGCTTTCACGGCGTCGACGGTTGGATACCACGCCTTGCGGCCTTCGGAAACCACTTGGCAGAAATGCGTGAAATCCGCCTGGACCATCTGGTTCAGATAGGCGCTTTCGGCTTCGGTGGCCTCACGGGAACCGCTCAGGATGTCCTTGAATGCGCCGGACTTGTAGACCACGGGCTTGACACCAAGCTTATCCAGCAGTCCATGATATTCCATGCCGTTCATGATGACGCCGATGCTACCGGTCAGCGTCATGGGATTCGCCACGATCCAATCGCTGCCGCTGGCGATGTAATACCCGCCGGAAGCCGCCATGGAATGCATGCAGGTAACCACGGGAACGGAAAGCTTGTCCAGTGCAGTGCGGATCTCGTCGCTGGCAACCACCTCGCCGCCCGGCGTATTGACGTCCAAAATCACGGCGCAGACGTCGGGAGTCTCGGCAATCTGGCGAAGTTCCTTCAGAATACGGTCGGCATCACCGTTTCGCGTTTCCGCAAAGATATTGCTGTTGAAGTGACCGATGATGCCCGCGATGGGAACCACCGCAATCCTGCGGTCGCCCGTACCGGGTCGAAGGACCTTCTCGTCCAGCGAGCTTTTCCGAGATGCCATGAGGGAAGCGGAATCCTTCGTCAGCAGGGAGCAGGATCCCACAGCCATGAAGCAAAGCATCACCGGCAGCAGCAGGGAGAGCAGGCAGCCGCAAAGGCAGCCGCCCAGAAATCCCGTGTGGTTCTTCCGTCCCGCAGGCTGAATGATCACGGGGCGTCCCATGGGGGCATTGTTTTCCTGTTCGTCCATCACGTTATTCCTCCTTGGACTCGATGTCGGCCTTTACAGGCTTTTCTTTCTGCTTCTCGTCGCCCTTCTGCTCATAGTAGTCAATGCCTTCGCGGGCAATCTGTCCATGCACCACGCGCAGATAGCCGGTCTCACGGCTCAAGGACGGCGGCGCGCCATCGGCGGAGACATAGAAGCGCTTCTGGCGCAAACGGAGATTGCGTCCCTCGAAACCGAAGATGTAGTAGACATACAGCCGCGGGCGAATCTGCAGAAGAAGATGAACCAGGCTGTTGTCGTCCAATTCCATCTGCGGCTTTTCGCCGTCGATGTAGGAACCCAGCCGGAAGACGGCATAGACATTCTCCTCGTCCTCGGCCCGCATGGCATAGATGTCCTCGTCGGTGTCCGCGAAGCGAAGCAGGGAGATCTTGATGGCCTTGATCAGACCGGTCTTGCGTTCCATGGGCAGTCCGATATTCTTCACCAGAATGGGCAGGCCGTCCTGGACTTCGGCGCGGGCAGGCTGGGAGACGTGGCGGCGCGCCAGGCGTCCGTGGTCCAGCAGCGCCGTGATGCTGTAGCTGTCCTCGCGCTGCATGTCGTAATACTGGTTCAGGGCGATACTCAGGGTCCGGGCCTCTCCCGGCGCCAGCGTAAGTCCCTTGGCGGGGTTGCCCATGGCGTTCATCAGCTTTGGCGTGCGTCCGGAAGCAGAGGTGATCTTGAAGGCGATGCGTCCCTGGGTGTCCATGCTGTCGCCGCTGAAATCCAGCGTATTGCCGGAGAGATTGGTAACCGTCAGCAGGACATTGACCGGCTCGTAGCGCAGATAGCGCTGGCGTTCAGTCTGCAATTCCAGGCCAATCTGGGCGGAGGCGGCCAGAGAGAACAAAGCCACCGCAAGGGCGGCGAGACGACTGCGCAGATGACTCGTAGGCATGTTCAGTTTCTACAAATGGTTGCGTTAAAAAGCATTGCTTCGGCGCAAGGCCTCGAAAAGAAGAAGCGTCGTGGCCTGGGCCACATTCAGGGATTCGGCCTGCCCAGGCATGGGAATGGTGACGGCGGTACCGACTTCAGGCATGGTGATGCCATTCCCTTCGTTGCCCATCACAATCGCTCCGCCGACAGGCCGGAAGGCCTCGGAAAACATGGTGACTTCCGCCTTCATCATGGCACACCAGACATCCTTCCCGCCAAGGTTGCGGAACTCCTGGACGGCGGCAGGGAGATCGGCAAACACATGTGTATCAATGGCGAACTGGGCACCCATGCCGCTGCGGACGACCTTGGGGCTCCAGGGATCCGCGCTGCCGGCCGTGAACCAGACCTGTTTCAGGCCAATGGCCCAGGCTGTCCGGAGGATGGTCCCCACATTGCCTGGCTCGCGTACCTGGTCCAGAATCAGCGTACAGGGTGCGGGCAGCGTCTTCGGCGTTGCCACGGCAGGCTTGGTCAAGGTCATGATCACTCCCTGCGGGCCTTCTGTCAGGGCCAGGGAAGCGAACTCGCCGGAAGAAACCACTTCCGGTTCCAGGTGATGGACACGGAGCAAGGACAGGAGTTCCTGCCCTTCCGGACCATCCAGAAACTCCGCAGCGCAGACACAGCCTTCCAGCCATTCGGGACGGCGCGTCAGCGCCTCCCGGCAGACACGGAAGCCCTCCACCACAAAAAACGGCGATTTCCGCTGGTTGTGACGGCTGGCGGCAAAGTAGCGAATCTGTTTGGTCAGGCGAGAAGGCATATACCATAAGATAATCCGCTTCCCGCCTATCGGCAGTGAGTTGCCAAAGGAAATCCCCCCATTAAGGAACTTTCCCCGCTGCGAGAAAAGAAATGGAGAAAAGAAATTCTACAGCACACGCATGAGCGCAGGACAGGTGCATTCAGTATTGCAAGGGCGGGATTGCGTACGGCCTCCTGCGCGAGGGGCTGTTCATGGGGCAGTCCGTCCACCACGTGATGGCCTCCCCGACGGATGCGTCCCCCGTCTCCGAGAAGGCGGCCTAGCACTTCTATATGGTGTCAAACGATCAATTTCGTGATCTACGCTTCAAGATGGCGCAAGACAGACACGACACTCCGACCAACAAGAATACGAACCGCCAATAATGTGCCTGGCTCCTTCTTTTGAAAGAAGATTTCGTGCTCGATGTTTCCGCTGAAGCAAGCACTTCCTGAAACTGTTTCAAAGAATCTACCTGACAATGGATTTTCTTGGGGGAACAAAACTTATCTTCGTATTTTTCCCAACTTTCCGGGAAGGAAATACGAGGAAACTGGATATCGGAAATCTTCTTTCCAGAGAAATTATATTTTTGGACTCTCAAAAGACAGCCCGTCTCCTCGTCAAGATAAAAAAGACGGACGAAAGGATGCTCCAATCTTTGCTGATTGATGTCCTTGCCAATAAAACCTGTAATTTCATATAGATTGCCGTCGCCTTCTTCACCCGCGTCGTGAGGAATTCTCACCATCAGTTTTCTACAACTCCTTCCAGACACCTCGGCCTTGCCCAATGAGAAATTTGCATACGAAAGTTCTTCCCCGCGTGGAAGGAAAAGAATACTTTCAAAGTAAAACAACGGCAGGAGGAAATTGACTTTCGCAACCTTTCCACTTTGTGAATGAATCACGAATTGACCATCTTCATTCTTCAAAAAGACCCATTGAAGATTATCTTTTTCATCATAGATTTCTTCCCTCAAACAGAGAAAACCATTTTCGTCGCAATACCGAAACAAAGTAAATTTTGACGCTCCAGGAAGAAAACGGAATGCCTTTGGATCGCCTTCCGCAATATAGGATATGTTACGCGAAATTTCAATAGCCTTCTCCAGACATTCCCTTCCAGCAGAATTTGACAGTTCTTCCAACTCAGCCGGAAAAAAATCTGGCGCAAGAAAGCAAAACAACACAAAGAAGAAGGATGAAAAGATATATTTCATTTCAGCACCGTATGTCTGGACGCCAACTTTACAAACCAATTCTGACCGTAGATCAGGGGGATTTCATCTTTTTGATTCCAACATATTTCAGGAATGCTAAAAGTCTCGGAATTGTGTACAACCTCAAACTTAAGCTTTATATCAGAAGAATTTTTCGAACAATTCTCACGCCGAAAAAGCGAAACGGCGACTTGATCCTTGGAATTGCTTAATGCCTTATATTCTATCCCGACGTTGGGATCGTCACGATTTGATAGAAAGGCAAAACTGCTCAAGCCTATTACACGCTCCTGGAAGAATTGCGAAGTGGCTGAATCAGAATCCCAAATGGAGATGACAACAGATGGTTCAGGATATTTTTCCACAACCACGACTGGACCAGTTGATTTTCGTTGGGAACACCCATAAAACAGAAATGATAAAACCAAACAGAATATGCAAAGAACAACTCTCATTTTTTACCATCCGTTTTCTGCTAAAGATTCCGTAAAAAAAACTTCCAATCTTGCATAGTACCAAACCCACTCCTATGCTCATTCATTTTCTCAACAAGGATCCAAGAATTTTAGAGCAAAAAGCAAGGAATACTTTCACTCAATTGACGTTCATGTATTGATGGCTCGTTTTGTTCAATAATGACACTGCCTCTGCTCGAATATTATGATACATTCGCCAGAAAAACACATGCCTCAAAACTACTCTTTTTTATGCTGAAGGCATCCGTTCCCTAAATTGTTATTTAGTTCATCTATAATGTAGGCTTGCATATTTCGAAACCCATATTCCAAGAAAAAACAACCGTATGCCTTACCATTTCCTGAACCATCATGATCACCTCCTGTCAATGAAGTTGGATTTATCGTTGCAGAAATGTAATATCTTATTCCACCTGCAATATCCACAACTCTCACATATTCAGAATTGCGAAGGCATTCCGCAACAGAAGATAAAACCATAGTTGATGAAATGTCTATGACCTTTGAAGAAATTTGTTCGCCACAACATCCTTCTTTAGAATGGTCATGAATAAAAACCAAGCTGCCATTCCCTGAAGCTTCAGCATGAGAACAATCAGTTGCACAAAAAAAATCAACTAGAAAAAACAAAAAAAGAAAAAAGAAGAAATTTTTCATCGTAGAATTTGCCAAATCAAAATTAGGACTGATTAGGACTGCATTTAGATGCAGTAAGAACGATTAGGTAATTGCAAAAGTCCTTTTGAAAACTCTTTTCAAGGATTTCTGAAACAGTCTGACTTCAAGTGTGCCAAAGGGGTAGTCCACCACGATGCGACATGCCCCGTCGGAGTGTCGCGAAGACGGAAGCACTAGGAGAAAAATGACCTAAAAATTGCAATCTACAATCACAGTCGTCCCACCACGACGGCATTGGAAGGCTCTGGAGTCATTGGGAGACAAGCCGCAGGCCTCGCTTCGCTCGACCTGCGGTTACCCTTCACACGGCCTGCTCCGCAGGCCTATGGAAAGACAGTGTTCAACAGAAAATGGCAGTCCCGCCTTAACACAGCCTGCACACAAAAAGGGGGGCTTGCAGATTCAAGCTGCCTTGAGTTCAATTTCATCAGCTTTTTTCTCAATTTTCGAAATTATGGGACGGCTGTGATCTACAATTGCATAATTTAACACAGTTCTTTTTTATGTCAAATTCTTCCACACGCATTCTTTCACCACATGGAATAGCCCCCCCCCCTTTTCCCCGTCATGTTACCGGAACAAATCCAGCAGCGCCTCCACGAAAGGCGTCATTCCCGTGGCATTGGGATGGTTGATGGCGTTGATCATCAGGCTGGAATAGGGAATGCCCTGACGCCAGAAGCGTCCCCAGCGCAACGATGCATCCGCCAAGGCGATGTGGTTCTGCGCCGTGAATTTCCGCAGCCCCGTGACATACTGGCGGGGATCCTGGTCGATATTCTTTTCGCCTTTCAGCCCCATCATGTCCGGGCGGATGTAGTGCGGCGTCAGGATGATCCACTCCGCGCCAATCTCCTGGAAGTCCTTCTGGAGCTTTCCGTAGCGTTCAAAGACGAAATCCTCTTTCATGCCGCCGTCATTCACGAACTCCGAGACAATCAGGTCGGGCCTGACCGCCAGGACCTTCTCCGCATAGTTATGAACGGAACCTGAAGGTTCATTCAGATAACTCGTGGTATTGCGACCGCCCCAGGCCTCCGTCACCAGCTCGATCTCCGCCTGCGGGAAGCGCTCGCGAAGACCAGCCACAAAGCGCTCCTGCCAGCGGCCTTCCGGATAATCCGGCAGGAAAGTCCCCACGGTCACGCTGTCTCCCCAGGCCAGAATCCGCACCTTCTCGCCGGCAGCCAGCTTGGCATACGTGCGCGGAAGAAGTTCCTGCGCCTTTCCCGTAGCCCGGAGTTCCTGCGGGAACTCATTCTCCAGAATCGGGAAGAGGTTATCCTCCGAAAGCTTCGCAAGAGCGCCATTGTACCAGACGTTGGCCAGACGGACATCGCCATCCTCCAACGCCGCAGGCGCAGGATTGCCCGGATGGGGCACGCCCTGGCGCACTGCCAGAAGCCCCGCCTTGTCCAGCACGATGGCATCAATGCGGAGCTTCGCGTAGCGGTAATCCAGATAGACCGGCTGTTCCGCGCCGATACGCCCGTCAGGCAGCCGTCCCACGGTCCCCCAGTCTTCCGTCAGCTGGTAGTCCTTCCCGTTTTCGTAGATGACGGCATCTGCCTGATCGGAAGATTTCACCGCCAGCGTGCCGGGGCAGTATGCGTAACGCGTGGTGCACTCGTCCGCCCGGAAGCCCCGGGGACGCGTCCCCCGGCACCATCCGCCGGCCTTGGGATTATAGTCGTCCAGCTTCTCGTGGCGCTCGTTGCTGACCTCGAAAACGCTGGGCGGCGCCATGCGGACAATGCCGCTCTTGTCTCCGTAAGTCACTTGGATGGTCCAGTCGTCCAGCAGTTTCAAATCCGCAGGCTGCGCCAGAAGAGATGCCGTAAGAAGAGTCATAAGAAGTCCAGCAGAGAATTTCATGGTTTGCTCCGAAGGAAATGAGTACACACAGAAACCAAACGATCGCCCCATAAGATATCCTTCAAAACGTCATCGTCCGGCACCAATGAATCTTTTTTGGGGAAATTGCATCCTGAAATTACCTGCGCACTCAGACTTGGCATTTCCCCGAGGCTTGCGCCTCGGGCACAGGACAAGGCCGTGTCGCCAAGCCATAAAGGTTACTTTTTGGGGATTACATACTTGAGTTGCCTGCATGTTCAGACTTGGCTTTTTTCCGAGGCTTGCGTCCCGGGCACGGGACAAGCCCGTGTCGCCAAGCCATAGCAGCGACTTAGACGTTTTTTTTCTCCGAACTTGTCACAATCACCAAAAACCTTATATAGTAACGTGTTTTTTCCTGTTTTTTCTCTTTCCATTTTTCTCAACACCAAAACGCTCATGAAAAATCTTTTCAAACTTGACGAAAACAACACCACCTTGGGACGCGAACTTCTAGCCGGCCTGACCACCTTCCTGGCCATGGCCTACATCCTGGCGGTCAACCCAAACATCCTTTCCGTCTCCGGAATGCCCGCCGACGGCGTCTTCATCGCCACCGCCATCGCCTCCTTCATCGGCACGGCCCTCATGGCCTTCTTCGCCAACTATCCCTTCGCATTGGCTCCCGGCATGGGCCTGAACGCCTACTTCGCCTTCACCGTCGTCGGCGCCATGGGCTACTCCTGGCAATTCGCGCTGCTGGCGGTCTTCGTGGAAGGCCTGATCTTCCTGGCACTCTCCGTCACCAAGGTCCGTGAGAGCCTCTTCAACTGCATCCCCTTGACTCTCAAGACTGCCGTCAGCGTCGGCATCGGCCTCTTCATCGCTTTCATCGCCATGCAGGGCGCACACATCATCGTGAACAACGACGCCACCCTGGTAGGCCTGCAGGCTTTCGGTCAGGACAACATCCACAACCACGGCATCTGCGCCGTCCTCGCCATCGTCGGCACCCTGATCACCGGCTGGCTTTTGGTCAAGAAGGTCCGCGGCGGAATCCTCTTCGGAATCCTGATCACCTGGCTCCTGGGCATCGCCGCACAGCTATCCGGACTCTACGAAGTCACCCCTGAAGTCGGATGCTATTCCCTCATCCCCAAGCTGAGCTTCGACACCTTCGCAAACTCCTTCAAGCATTTCAGCGAAATCTTCGGCGCCCTCTTCTCCTCCTCCAACTGGACCCTCCGGGGCTCTGAATCCGTCGGTTTCGCCCTGGTGAAGTCCACCAACTTCATCATCATCATCTTCGCATTCATGTTCGTTGACATCTTCGACACCATGGGCACCCTCATCGGCGTCTCCACCAAGGCGAACATGCTGGACAAGGACGGCAAGCTGCCCCGCATCAAGGGCGCCCTGCTCTCCGACTCCCTGGCCACCTCCTTCGGCGCCGTCCTGGGCACCTCCACCGTCACCACTTTCGTGGAATCCGCCTCTGGCGTGGCCGAAGGCGGTCGCACGGGCCTGACAGCGCTGTTCACCTCCTTCCTCTTCCTTCTCTCCATCCTCTTCGCCCCCATCTTCCTGGCCATCCCCTCCTTCGCCACCGCACCTGCCCTGATCATCGTGGGATTCTACATGATGTCCGGCGTCACCAAGATCGACTTCAACGACTACCTCAACTCCATCCCCGCCTACCTGACCATCCTCTTCATGCCCTTCGCCTACAGCATCTCCGAGGGAATCTGCGCGGGAATCATCTCCTGGACCCTGCTGAATTTCTGCTCTCCCCGCCGCAAGGACATCAATCCCCTGATGTATGTCCTCACCATCCTCTTCCTCGCCAAATACGTGGTGCTGTAAATTGACCCGACGTCCATCCTAAACGCGCAAAGGGACTGCCGTAAAACCTCATCTTGAGATCGCGGCAGTCCCTTTCCTGTTTCCCTCCTTCGACGGAAACTTTTTGCAAATGCGTTTTCACTTGACTATGCCGTGAAACTTTGCGAAAAGATAGATGTTTTCCTAACCCATTTGCCTATTGTGTCTTCCATTCCGCAATACATTATCAAAAAGTCCCAAAGAGGCAGTTGAAAATTACCTCCAAGAACAACATCTATTGTTTTCCTCTCCCCATGCCTTGTCTGAAAAAACTCTCGGCGGCACTGCGGCCTCTGGTGGCCACGCGCTTTGGTGGACTGACATTCGCCTTTCTGGTCTGGATTGTCCTTTCCTTCCTGCTCCGCGTCTTCCTGACGCTCTGGAGCTGGAATAGCTGCGACCACTCCCCGCTGGCGCTGCTGACCGCATTCGCCGTGGGATTCCTGTTGGACTGCGCCGGCGCCGCATACGCAGCCGTCCTCCCGGCACTTTACCTGGCGGTGATTCCCCAATCCCTATTCGCCAGACGCTGGCACCAGCAGATGCTTTCCGCCCTCCTCGTGGTGGCGATGTGCTGCATGGTCTTCTCCATTCCGGCGGAAATCTTCTTCTGGGAGGAATTCACCTGCCGCTTCAATTTCATCGCCGTGGACTATCTCGTCTATACCACGGAAGTCCTGGACAACATCTGGCAATCCTATCCCGTGGTCTGGCTGGTCCTGGGCGTCGTGGCCATCGCAGGCGCATTCTACGCCTTCTTCAAGGCATGCGGCGCATTGAAGCTCTGGTTCTCCTCCAACCAGCCATGGAAGACGCGCATGGCCACCCTCGGCAGTATTTTGGCGGCGGCATTGCTCTGCCTATTCTTCCTGCCGGACAACATCCGCAACCGCATCAGTCCGGAGAACTGCGTGAACCAGGAGCTGGCCGGAAGCGGACCGCATGACTTCTGCGCCGCATACTTCAACAACCAGCTCACCTACGAGCGCTTCTACGCCACCCTGCCCACGGAAAAGGCCGCAGCCCTCACCCGCGCACAGCTCCCTGACTGCCTGCCACCGAAGGACGACCTGGACATCACCCACCAGGTGACCGCCACCGGCCCCGAACACAACTGGAACGTGATTCTCGTAGTCTGCGAAAGCCTCTCCGCCGAGTTCACCAGCCTCTCCACGGAAAAATCCCGCACGCCGAATTTTGACAAAATGATGGACGGCGGCATCGTCCTGGAACGGCTTTTCGCCACCGGGACCCGGACAGTCCGAGGCCTGGAAGCCGTCACGCTCTCCCTGCCGCCCACGCCCGGACAGTCCATCCTGCGCCGTCCCGGCAGCGAAAACATGTTCTCCCTCTCCACGCTTTTCCGCGCCCACGGCTATGACTGCACCTTCCTCTATGGCGGATACGGTGTCTTCGACAACATGAACGACTTCTTCCAATCCAATGGCTACGAGATCCTGGACCGCGCCTCCGACCTGGCGACGCCCCAGACCTTCAGCAACGCCTGGGGCGTCTGCGACGAAGACATCTACCAGTGGGCACTGGCTGACGCAGACCGCAGTTTCCAGCATGGAAAGCCCTTCCATCAGTTGATTCTCCTGACCTCCAACCATCGTCCCTACACCTTCCCCGAAGGCGCCATCGACGCCCCACAGAAACGCCGTTCCTCCGCCGTGAAATACACCGACCACGCCATCGGAAAGTTCATCCGCGATGCAGAAGGGCATCCCTGGTTCGACAACACCCTCTTCGTCTTCGTCGCCGATCACTGCCACAGCACTTCCGGACGCAAATCCCTGCCCTTGGGGAAATACCACATCCCCGCACTCTTCTACAACCCCAAACTGGTCGCACCAAGGCGAGTCAACAAGGTCTGCAGCCAGATGGACATCGCGCCTACCATTTTCGGACTGCTGAACTGGTCATACGAAAGCCAATTCATGGGGCGGGATGTCCTGAAGGAAGACGGACTCCCCGAACGCGCCTTCCTGGGGACCTTCCAGAAGCTGGGACGGCTTGACGCCGCAACCGGAATCATGACCATCCTCTCTCCCAACAGCCAAGTGGAGTTCTGCCAATGGGAACTGACACCGCCCTTCAATGCCATTGAGAATGCGCCGGTCCAGGACGACGCGTCCCTCTGCACCGCATTCTACCAGGTCTCCAGCCAGCGCTTCCAGAAACGCGCGGAAAACGCCACTTCCCCATGCAAATGACCAACGAAAAAGACCTACTCTTCCGTTCCTGGAGCAGCGTCGCCATCCCCGCGCTGCTTCTTCTGGCGACGATTCTCGCCTTCGAGTTCACGGAGTGGGACATCGCCATCCAGGACCGCTTCTACTCCCTTGAACAAGGATGGCTCATACACTTTGACAACCACGACACCTATAAAGGACTGGCTCTCTTCTATTACACCCTGCCGAAATTCCTGCTGGGAATCTTCGGCGGATGCCTGTTGCTCCTGACGCTCTTCCCCCAAAAACTGCGCACGAAGGCCTCCCGTGCGCAGCTCGTCTTCGTCATCGTCTGCCTTGTCGCCATCCCTTGCACGGTGTCGTTCCTGAAAAGCCACACCAATATGCCGTATCCCTGCAAGATTGAACGCTACGGCGGCAAAGCCCCGCACAGGAAACTCCACCAGGCCATCGCCGCCTATTTTGACAAATCCCTGAAACTCTACAAAGGCTGGCCCGGCGGACATGCCAGCGGCGGCTTCGCCCTCATGGGGCTGGCATTCGCCCCAAAATCACGCAGACGGCGCAAAATCGGATTCGCCATCGCCACCGTTGCGGGATTCTTCATGGGACTGGGACATACTTTGGACGGATGCCACTTCTTCAGCCACAACCTGGTCTCCTGGACCATCGCCTGGCTCATCGCCGCACTGCTCTACCAATTGTGGATTTACGCAGAACGCAAGCGGCCCCGCCTTGCCTGACCAGTCGGACGGGTCGACGGGTCGGACGGGTCGGACGGGTCGGACTAGTCGGACGGGTCGGACTAGTTATTTCAGCACGGGGGAAACGGGGAAGGCATCCGTTCCCAGGATATTCCGCTGAATGGCCAGGATTTCCTCCTTGGCCAGGCCGCAGGCCAGCAGAAAGCGCTCCGCCTTGTATTGCAGGGGTTCTTCGGCTTCGCCATACTTCTCCAGGCCGGCCAGCAATTCATCGACCCTGTTGAAGCGCCGAATGTCATGGAAGGAAGTCAAGACGTAATCCAGACGAATGTCATCGCGGGAGCATCCCACCAGCGCCTCCAGCAGAAAAGCCGTGGTCCCCGTACGGTCGGCGCCGGCGATGCAGTGGAAGATGAGAGGATAGTTCTCCGGATCGGCGAAATTGCGCAGCATGTCCCGATAGGCAACCATGCCTTTTTCACTGTAAAGGTAGTTGGCGTACGCGCCAACCGCCGCATGGATGTATTTCACCGCAGGTCCGGCGGGGGACTCCGCCATTTTGGCGGTCTCGACGTCGCTGCGCAGATCCACCTCGCAGCGAAGCTTCATCACGTTGCGGACAATCTTCTGGCCCTCCTCGGTAAGAACGCACTTGCCGGGGGTCTTGCCGCCATCGTTGGAGTTGTTGTTCAGGCCGCCGGAACGGTAGACGCGACCGTAGGGAATGCGCAGGCCGTTCATGACTTGCTTGCCGCCCAGGTCCCGCACATTCCACATGTCCGGCACATACATCACCCGCCAGCCGCAATCCTCCACCGTGAAGGAATGGACGGCGCTCTCTGCCGTGAGGGAATTATCCGCGCGGGACAGACTCTGAATCTTCCAATAGTACGTCTTGCCGGGCTCCAGATTCTGCAAATTGAAATTCCGGCTCGCATTGGCCAGAATCCGCGCATCCGTCAATTCCGGATTGTCCCCCAGGCAAACCTGGAACTTGACCTTATCCCGGTCGCCATCGAAACTGAACCGGAAGGCAACGCCGGTCGGCATCGAACCGTTCTTATCCATCGGAAGCTGGTCCAGCAGACGGGAATCCTGCCAGAAGGCCTCCACCTGTTCCATGGGCAGCCGCAGGACGACCTGCTGAATCGCCCGCAACGGCGACACCACCGCCTTGTCCAGCGGCCGCACAAGCGTGATTTTGTCCTCCGCAAACAGTGCGAAGGCACAGGTCAGGAACAACGCGGCAACAAAGGAAAACCGTTTCATAAAGACTCCTTTTCATTTGGAAACCACATACTTATGTCGCCGTTTATGGATTGACTACACGGACTTGTCCTGTGCCCAAGGCGCAAGCCTCGGGAAATTGTCAAGTTCAAATACGCAGGCAACTTAAGTATGCAATTCCTTTTCTATTTGGGTTCAAGAGGAAACGGCGGATAATTTATCACATCATTTACTCGCCGTCCCATTCTTCCACCCGGAAAGGCACGATGGCATATTGCGCCATGCGCTTCGCGGGTGTCAGCGAGTTGAAGAGATCCTGCAACTTAATGGTGGCCAGACAGGTATTGGCGTCACCTGCACCGTAGTAGATCATGAGGCTCTCGGGATCTCTGGGATCCAGCAACGCGCCTTCCGGGAAGATGGTATTTTCCACGAAAAGCCCTTTGCAACCCGTTTCGTAAGGCGCTTCCGCCACGATAAGGGGCTTCTTGGTAATGGCGATGAGCTTCGTGGGGTCGTCCTTGTCAAAGAGAGCGGCGCCGCAGGCATAGCGGCGGTCCCAGCCCTTCCGGGCAGGCACATCGACGGCACGCGCAGGATCCGCATCCACGGCATGGAAAATCAGCAGCCATCCCCGGTCGGTCTTGACAGGCGGCGCCCCTGCGCCGATCTTCTTGTTGGCCCAGGGAACATCCTCGCAGCCCAGGAAGAGCTCCTGACGCCCCCAGAACTCCAGATCAGGAGAAACCGCATACCAGATATGGAAGGGATCGCCATACTGGTTGGAGGGACGCTCCAGGCGCATATACATCCCGTTGACTTTCTCCGGAAAGAGCACCATGTTCCGCTGCTGGGGAATCCCCAGGCACACCACATCGAAATCCACTCCCGTGCCACGCCATTTGGCAATGCCGGGGCGTTCGGAATGCTGGTTCTCGAAACAGAAAGACAGATAGAGACCGTCCTCCAGGACCGTGAGGCGGGAGTCCACGACCCAGGGAAGCAGCTTTCCTTTATAGTGCACACGCATCAGCTCGGGTTCCATCTCCCAATGGATGCCGTCGTCGCTCCAGCCCATTCCCGTCCCCATCTTCAGGGCGGGACGGTCCAGGTTCTCGTTGAAAAGATCCACGCGCGGAGCGATGACAAAACGACCGTGATAGAAGTTTACGCCGGCATTGAAGACGTATGATGCGGGATAGGGAACGTCGTGCTTGGTCAGAACGGGATTACCCTCGTAGCGATGCAGGCAGGGATTGCTGTGCAGTTCGCTCTTGTCGGCGGGAAGATCAAAAAAAGGATTTCTCATGGTTGTACGCCATTTTTGTTATTTCCGGAATTCTCTTGTCAACAAAATCAAGCGCCCAGGTCCAGTCGTATGCGGAAATGCCCTGGTAGCCTGCCCGCTGGACATACCCTAGGCAAGGACCAATGGCGGCAGTGCTGAAGACCTCCGGGAAGGAAGTCCCGGGCAAGCCAGGAAGGCCCAGGAACTCCCAGGCGGGAGATGCCGCCCGGCAAGCCAGGTATTCGCTCTTGGTCTCCATCCAGTCATAGGAATTGAATCCCTGGACCAGGACCCGGCGGGGGGCCAAAGAGGCCAGCAGCAGATGCTGGTCAAAGGTGAGCAGCCGGACGGGATTCCGGTCGTATTTGGCGTATGCCTTGCAATACCAATGGGTGAAGGTGCGCACCTCAGTGGCGATGTTCTCCCCGAAATCACGCTTGGCCAGGCGAACGCCGCCGCCGCCGCACTGGTTCAGGATCGCAGTGCCGAACCGGGTGTCCCGTGCCGCGGCCAGGAAAGCCGCCTTGCCAAGACGGGCGTGTCCCAGGACAATCGCCTGGGAGGCATCCAGTTCGGGAATCCGTTCCACCAGGTCCATTCCCCGGGAAAGGGCCCAGGCCCAGGCGCCCAACGAGGTCGGGTTGTCCTGCCGCTTTGCGTCCCGTTTCCCCCAAAGGTCGAAAACGCCGGTATAGGCAAAGGGATTCTGCCTGTGAAGCGGATTGGGTTCCATCCAGTCGGGATCCGGATCAGGCGAAACCTGGCAATAGCAGGCGGTCAGCAGCGCATAGCCCCGGGCAAGGAGCATCCCAAGGGGCATTACCGTCTTGGAGTTCGGATTGCACATATACCCCCGGGAAGAGGCGGAAGGGCGGTTGTTCCCGTGGGGAACGAAGATATCGTTCCGGCAGAAGGCATTGGGGACCTCGATATCCTCGTCGGGAACCAGTTCGTGGTTGCCGCGGTAGTTCAGCATGACGAAGACAGGCACACGGGCGGTGGCATATTGCGGACGGAAAAGGAGCCAGTCGATGCATGGCCCCGTCCTGTCCGCCTTGAACCACATCCGATAACGGCACCTGACTCCGAAGCCGCCCAGGGCCTCCCGCTGTTCGTCCACCTGTTCCACCACCAGTTCCTCAGGCGGCGGCGGTTCCTGGCCATACATCTCCCGGGCGAAAATGCCCAGGATCTCCTGCCGCCGTCCTTCCCAGTCCGTCACTGTCGCGACTTTCGTGCCGTCGACGAAGGTCAGCGGATCTTCCAGAGTATAAGGCGTGATCCGAGATTCGTCAAAGTTGGGCTCGTCGTAGTCGGAGCGGATGGGAGGAACAGACTTGGTCATGAAAACGAGGTGAATTTGTGGTTGGGCAGAACTTTCAGACGCCGATTGCGCCTTCCGGCGCTACCCCCAATAAACACAGAATACGCAAGACACACGAAAAGACGAGGTTTGAGGCTTTGGCAAAAGCCTTATTCTTTCTGCTCTTTTCAATTTTACAACGCGTCATCGAATTGACAATTGCCAAAAACATACCCCCGCAAAAACCGTATGAAGGCACTCTGCGGGGGTATGACGAAGAACAGGAGACTAGCGCTTGTCTCCGCCGGCGATGTTCACGCCGGGGAACCAGTAGTAGTCAGCCTCCAGCGCATAGTCGCCGTTGCTGTTCTTCACCTTGCCCTTGCTCAGAGAAACAGTCTCGACATGACCGTCGCTCATGGACATGTTCATCTGGTTGCCATGGCGGAAATACCGAAGGGCATTGGCGTCGGTGGAGTTCGAGAGAGCATAGATGGAAGTGCCCGTCGCCACGACGCAGGTCTTGTTCACGCCCATCCAGAAGGCATTCTGCGTGCCGTCAAAGAGATTGACGTGGAGCGAGGGATACTGGATGCTGGCGACGCGGTGCCAGGAAGTCGCGGCAGTGAGATCCACGCCTGCCTTGGCCATGGACGTACTGGCGCCCATCCCTGAACCGAAACTCATTCCCATGCTTGCCTGATAGCCGTTGTTGCCGCCCGTGCGGTCAGTGGCAACGCAGGAGGGGCAGATTGTGATCTTATGCCAGGCGCTGGTCTCGGCATTGCCCTCTTCGACGTATGCCGCCTTGTCCTTGTTGTACCATTGCTGGCAGTTCATGGGAGTGCCGGGAATAAGGGGATTCAGCGTGAACCATGTGATGACGTAGGCTCTGTTCATGTAGTCCTGCGCCCAAACACGGGAGGTCGTGTTGCCGTCGTTGCGGCAGGCGGTGGGAGGCAGGAAATCATCGTAGTCGTTGGTGTAGAGAAGATTTCCCAGCGTCAGCTGCTTCAGGTTGTTGACGCAGCTGATGGCACGGGCCTTCTCGCGAGCCTTGGAAAGCGCAGGCAGGAGCATGGAAGCCAAAATGGCGATGATCGCGATCACGACCAGAAGTTCAATCAGGGTGAAGTTCTTTTTCATGGAACAGGAATCTCCTTGCGAATTTGGGATGAATTAGGGAAACAAACAAAAAGGTCTTTGCATATATTGTAAGAAAAAATGCGTTAAACTCAATAGACACATACTGCCATTTATGGTAACATATTGCTCTTTTTCCATGAAGTTTTCGTAAAAATTGTCTTTTGAAGGAAATGTATTGTATAAAAGTGCTATGTTATTTTTCCCATCTCCTTCTACATTTCCGATTCATCTCTCCTTTTCATGCCTGTTGTTTCACGCGCCAATTTTGCGAACTTCCTGCTTGATTTCACCGTAGCGAAGCCGATGTCGCGCCTTCCCGTGGAGCCTTGCCTCCTGGGAATCAGCCAGGAACCGGCAAATCCGATGCAATACATGCCTGAGGGGAAAAACGGCGGGGAGCACTTCTTTTTCTATTATGTTCTCTCGGGAGAAGTTGACTTTGCCTCCGCAGACGAACGACTTCGCCTAAAAAAAGGCGAGGCCTTGCTGAGCTGCTCTTCCGTTGACTGGAAGTGCCTTCCTGGCTCCTCCTCTGAATCCTTCCGTTCTCTTTTCTTTGTCATGAAGGGCGAAACCGCACTTTCGCTGGGAAGGCAGCTCCTGGAGCAACATGGCTCCAAGATGGCACTAGTCCCGCATTGCCCCTCCCTGGAACTGCTATTGGAACATCTTCAGGAATTGCGTGGAGACGCATCCTGGAATACGCCTGACGAATCCGTTTTCGCCTATCGCTTTCTAGTTTCACTGTTTTGGGAACAAACGAACTCCCCCCAGCCCGACGAGACAATTGTTCCCGCAGCCGAAGAGCCATCCGATGATGAACAGATTCCCGAAAACCTGCGCCGGGCCACCCAGTATGTGGAGAAACATTTTGCGGATACCCTTCTGAACGTGGAGACCATCGCCAAAGTGGCCGGCTTCTCCAAATACTATTTCATCCGGCTTTTCGAAAAGACATACGGCATTTCTCCCTGGAAATACCTGCTTGCCCAACGGCTCTACCATGCCGCGCAACTCCTGGCCCAAGACAAGACCCTGCCCCTGAAAGCCATCATCCAGCAGTGCGGTTTCACCAGCGAGACCTATTTCTGCAAGGCCTTCCGGAAGACCTTCCAGCGTTCTCCGGGAAGCCATAGGCGCCTGATGAGCAACACAATCCCCACCACTTTGTAGTCCATAATAAAAACTTCCCGCGTTTTCCGAAAAGGAGCTGAAAATGAATCTGAACGAGTTCTTCCTGGACGATCCCTTTGAAAAGCCATTGGACCATCTTGTCCCCGACGGCGGCTACTGCGGGATTCTGAAAAGCGTGGCTTGTATCGGGGCCAGCCTGGATTCCGGTGAAATCGAGATCTTCGACCAAACAGGCAAGCGCTTCTGCATTGACAAATATGAATATTCCTGGCTGAGTTACTTCGGGCATGTGACCGGCAACCTGGTCCGCCATTTCACGCGCGGCGGCATGAGCACAAAGGAATACGTGGAAGAGTATGCGGACTGGCATGGTCTCTGGGACCGGAAGCTGGCCTGCAACGCCTACGTAATCACCCTGAGCGGAAATGACATCTCCCTGATGCTTCGCGGAGACCTGGAGTTCGGCTCCTGGGAAGACATCGACCTCCAGGACTACCACAACAACAAGAAGTCCTTCATGGGATACTACGCGACCATCGTCCAGCGATGCCGCGAAATCAGCCCCCGCTGCCGCATCTTCCCGACGCTCTGCTTCCAGAAAGCCACTGGACAACGTCTGCCCTACCTCAAGAAGATGCAGGCATTCTTCCAGGAACTCTCCGAAAGGCTGCCCTTCGTCTATTTCATGGACCTCTTCCAGAACGGCCCCGTCGTCGACGAGGCCTTCGAGAAGAAATTCTTCATGAACGGGCACATGACTCCCGCCGGATATCTCCTGAAAGGACGACTCTTCACATCCTACCTGGACTACATCATCCGGCACAACCTGGATGATTTCACCCAGATCGCCACCATTGGAGAAGATTTGTACGACCCGAAATACACATGGTAGAAAACTCCCAGCCCCTTTGTCTTGGATTTCTGGGAAAAGAGCAATAGTTTCCCCTGCGCTTGCCCCTCCCTTGTCCACACATTCATCCCCGCCATGAAACCCCTCCTCCTCACTCTGCTGTTCGCCGCCGCAGCGCTTAATGCGGAATTGCAACTGATTCCAAAACCAACTGACATCCCGGCGCCGATTTCCTTCTTCACCCAGACCGAACCCATCCCCGAAGGCGCCACCGCGGATGAGTTCCTGGAGACTTCGCCCATGACGGAACCGCTTCCCCAGGAAGCGTCCCTGCAAATGATGCTTTTCCAAAGGCCGTTGACGGATCCCATCTGGCCCTCCAGCCATCCCCAGGCCTACGAACGAGTGGAGGAACTCTCCGGCTGGGGCGCACAGGGGCAGTATGTCACCCTGAACTTCGCGGTCTACCCCCTGGCTGACCTGAAGAACCTGACAGTCCAGGTAGAGGATTCCAGCATCCGTCCGGAAGTGCGCCTGGTCCGCTACTGGAATGTGATCTACCCTTTCTACAATTCCTATCGGGATCCCACGGGCCCGAAACGCTATCGCCGAATGCCGGAGTTCCTCATGCCGGCGCCCCGCTGCGATGCCCCCCAAAACGAGCCCCAGCGCTTTTATCTCACTTTCCATCTGCCCGAAAAAGGCGCCAGGGAGATTTCCGGCAACGTGCTGATCTATCATGACGGCACGGACGAGGCGGTGAAAATGCCGTTCCACATCCAGGTGCTGCCCTTCCAGCTGAAGCAGGATCCCGCAAAGCACTTCTCCGCATACTACTACCACGTGCGACACAAGGACAAGACCGAATTCTACGAAAAAAACCAGGCGGACAAGGAGCTGGTCCGAAAGGCCCAAGTCGCGGAATTCCGCCGCATGAAGGAATACGGATTCACCCGCACCCCGACCTTCTACATGTCCTTCGGACAACTCCCCGACGGCACCAAGGACGCCTTCTACATCCCTGGCTTCGACGAGGCCCTGGAGGATCTGAAGAGCGCAGGATTCGACCTGACACAGCCTATACCCGTCGTGGGATCCTCCTACATGATGCTCTACCAGAAGTTCACGGGCCTGAAACTGGCAAGCTTCCACATGCAGAACATCGACTGCAGCAAGATTCCCCAGGAACTCTACGACTGCATGGACAGCGCATTGGAGAAATTCCTCGCCTACGCAAAGGAACACAACTATCCACCCATGATCTTCAACCCCATCGACGAGCCCTCTCCCGAAGCCCTGCCCTACGTCCTGGGAATCTACCGGATCTTCAAGAAGCACGGACTGAAGACCTTCATGACCTCTCCCCCCGACGAGCTGATTCGACAGGGCGATGAACTCTTCGACATCTACAGCTACGGAAAATTCCTGGTCCCCTACGAAAAGGCCGTCTCCGGAGACAAGATGGAATACTGGTGCTACCCCAACGACATCGCCTTCCAAAAGAAAGACCCCGTGGCCATGTGCCATGGAGGACGCCTCACCTACGGCCTCGGATACTGGCGCAGGGGATTCCATTGCGTCATGCCCTGGATCTGGAGCGTCAGAACTTCCGACAGACTCTGCAACGCCGGCGGAAATCTCATGAACCCCGACACCGGTGAACTCTACATGACGACCTACTGGGAGTGTTTCCGCCTGGGCGTGGACGACCTGCGGTACATCTACACCCTGGAAGATGCGGTGGTCCGCCGCGAGAACTCCACGGATCCGGCGCTCCAGGCAAACATCCAGTCCGCACGGGAATTGCTGCAGAAAATCTGGGACCATACCTGTCCCCAGGTCATCCACATGCGAGACAACTTGATGCCCCAGGCGGAAATCGACGCCATCCGTGCCCAGACGGCCGCCATGATCCTGAAGCTGAAGTCCTATCCCGAAACCCAGGACGTGACGGCGCCGTCGGTCATCATTGAACCGCGCGGCGACTATGCCTGGCCCAAGGACCTCCCGGACAGCCCCAATGTCCTCTTTCATCCTCTCCACCGATGGGAGCCTGTAGCCAAGGAACTGACCATGAAGGAACTACCGGACCATCTGAATGTGCAAATCGCCATCGACCACACTCTGGCAGGCGAAGGGAACTACCTTTGCGGATGGCCGCGCGTCCGCCATGCTTTCAATGCCGAAGAGAAGGACCTGACCCGCTTCTCCGCCATTGAGTTCGATCTGACGGTTTCCTCCGACCGTGATGCCCAGACGGACTACGACTGGCCCATCAACATCTCCTTCAAGACCGCCAACGGACAGGAGATGGAGTTCCGGATCGCCAACACATTGGAACCACAGGTCAAGCACCATTTCAACATCCCCATCGCCAAGCTCACCGCCTTTAGCCAGGATGACTTGAAGAAGATGGGCTTCATGCAGATCTTCATCAACGAAATCAATTACCCCCACGGATGCCATCTGGATATCCAGATCGGCAATCCCAGAATGGTGGGATTCCGCAGTCCAACCATCCTGAAGACGGACGCCCCGGAATGCGTCTCCCTGCCGCTAGCCAATTTCTCCCTGTCGGTCCTTGCGGGAGGCGTCACCGAGGGAACTCCATGCCTCGCAAAAGCCGAACTGGTAAATCCGCAAGGCGAAGTTCTCCAGGTGTCGGAAATCCCGGTCCGCCAGGGATGCGCCACCTGCGGCTTCCAGGCCACGGAACTCGCCCCCGGCAAATACACCATCCGAATCCGACTGCTCGGACAGGACGGAGAAGTGCAGGACGAGATGAGCAGACCGCTGACAATCCTGCCCGCACTCGCCGAATAGCCTTCCCGCATAACGGAAAGTAAAATGGGCTGTTGCAAAACCTCAACGTTCTGCGACAGCCCATTTCCTGTTTCTCCGGAATGAAAATACGGATGGCCAAACATACCAACATAGCAAATTAGGCAAAAACCTACGGCGATTGTTGCTTTGTCCCGAAGACAATCAGGGCTGTATAAGGATATGCTCGACAAAGAAGTATGGCCAGAAGACAGCAAGGGGGGGGAACTGGGAAGGGCACTTCTCAACTGACTGGGGAAGCGCCCCCTTGCACAAATATTCAATTGCTTCGACTGTCGGAAAGAAACGACCGTCAAAAGCGATACCGATGTCAGACGCGGAACGACGGAATCGGCAACAAGGGACCGACTCTTCCTGAAACTGCCGGGCGTTGCCAAATCGTGAAGCAATTAGCCGACTTTTAGGATGGAGTACGGAAACAAACCATTGTGCCATTGGCACGACTTCAGGGAACTCGTCGGTGCAGTTTTCTTCGCCTCCGGTTGCGCAAAACCTTTTGCTTCCTGATCAATGGTTTTCCTGTTTTTTACAAATCGTCAATGGGCCGTTTATATTATCTAAATCGCATGATTATCGGAAACGCGCCTGCCTTCGCCCCGCACCCCCTTTGTGAATCTGACCATGATTCTCCTGTACAACATCCTTTTCCCCATCCTGTTCCTGTGCTACCTGCCCTTCTACGCCGTGCATTTCATCCGGCGCGGCGGCCTGACCAAAGACTTCTGGGAGCGCTTCGGCATCTTCCCCAAGGCGACGAAGGAGCGCCTGGCGGCGCTGAAGGCGCCCGTGTGGATCCATGCAGTCTCCGTGGGCGAGACCGTCGCCGCGATCTCCTTCATCCAGACATGGCTTCAGCGCCATCCTGACGAGGAGTTCGTCTTCTCCTGCGGCACCTCCACAGGCTTCGCCACCGCGAAGCAGAAACTTCCACAGCAGGTAGTCGCCATCTACTGCCCCATTGACTGCTGGTGGATGGTCCGCCATGCCTTCAAGCTGGTGCACCCCAGACTGCTGGGCATCCTGGAAGTGGAGATCTGGCCCAACCTGATCCTCCAGGCGAAGAAATTCGGCGCCAAGCTGGTCCTGGTCAACGGGCGTCTCTCCGACAACTCCAGCCGCGGCTACGCCAAATGGG
The DNA here is from genome assembly GCA_024405215.1 of Lentisphaeria bacterium. Taxonomy (GTDB): domain Bacteria; phylum Verrucomicrobiota; class Lentisphaeria; order Oligosphaerales; family Oligosphaeraceae; genus UBA1724. The sequence goes on from JAKSPB010000006.1 coordinate 40,675, forward strand.
GATTCTTCTTCCGGAAGCTCTTCCGCTCCTACGACGCGCTGTGCATCCAGACCCCGGAAGACCAGGCCCGCCTGGAGCGCGTCATTGGTTCCGACGACCGCATCCACACCGTAGGGACCGTAAAATTCGACCAGGTGCCCGACCGTACGGGCGCCTCCGTGGGAATTCCCCTGGCCAAGGCCTTCGGCACCCAGCCCGTCAAACTCTTCTGCGTCGGCAGCACACATCCAGGAGAAGAGGAACTTATCTGCCAGGCGTTCGCCAAGCTCCTGCCCACCCACGCCGACTGGCGGATGGTGCTGGTGCCGCGACATGCCGAACGCGCCGCCGAGGTCATCCGCATTCTGGACACTTTCCGACTGCCCTGGCAATCCATCCAGCCCGTCCCCAACACCACTCCCGCCAATGACGGCGACTGCCAGGTGCTCCTGGTAAACACCACCGGGCAGCTGATGAACTACTACCAGGTCGCAGACCTCTGCTACGTGGGAAAGAGCCTGGCCGGACAGACCGGCGGACACAACATCATCGAGCCCGCCATCTTCGGCAAAGCCATCCTCTACGGCTCCCACATGGAAAACTTCCGCCAGGTGGACGAGCTCTTCCAACAGGCGGAGGCCGCCATGGTCGTCAAGTCCGACGAGGCCTTCCAGGGTGCCCTGCATACCCTCATGGGCAGCGAATCCCTGCGTAACGATCTGGGCAAGAAGGCCAGGGCGCTAGTTGACAAGCACCGCGGCGCCATCCTGCGCACCCTGGACATCATCGACGCCTTGTAATGCCCACAGCCCTCCCGATCCAGGAAATCCGCCAGGAACTCCTCTCGCTTGTCGTTCCCGGCGGACAATGCGTGGTCACCGCCCCTACGGGAAGCGGCAAGTCCACCCAGATTCCCAAATGGCTTCTGGAGGCCCTGCCGGAAACGCAGAAGATATTGATTCTGCAACCCAGGCGACTGGCCGCCAGGATGCTGGCGGAACGCGTCGCCTGGGAACTGGGCGAAAAACCCGGCCAGCGCGTAGGATTTGTCACGCGGTACGAACGGGCAATCTCCGCGCAGACACGGATTCTCTTCGTCACCGAAGGCATCCTGACCCGGATGTTGCTGACCCCCAAGGAGCTGGCCGACTTCGGGGCCATCGTCTTCGACGAATTCCATGAGCGCACCCTCAATGCCGACCTGGGGCTGGCCATGGCCCACGCACTGCGCAGGAACCTGCGCCCAGACCTGCGGCTCATCGTCATGAGCGCCACCCTGGCAGCCGACAACGTGTCAGAATATCTGGACAAATGCCCCATCCTGCGGGCGGAAGGGCGGCGATTCCCCGTGGAACTCTCCTATACCCAGCGCAGTTCCTTCCACAACCTCTACCAGGCCACCGCAGACGCACTGCGTGACATGCTTGACTCCGACACGCCGGGCGACATCCTTGTCTTCCTGCCTGGCGCGGGCGAAATCCGGCACGCCCAGGAGGCCATCGAAGCCACCCGCTACGCAGAACCGCTGGTCATTCTCCCGCTCTACGGAGAAATGCCGCCGGAAGCACAGCACGCCGTCATGGCGCCCTCTCCGCGCCGGAAAGTCATCCTGGCCACGAATATTGCCGAAACCAGCCTCACCATCCCGGGCGTACGCATGGTCATCGACTCCGGCCTGGTCAAGCTCAGCCGCTATGACGCCGCACGCGGCGTGGACATCCTGGAAACCGTCCCCATCTCCGACGACTCCGCACAGCAGCGCGCTGGCCGGGCCGGCCGGGAAGCGCCGGGAAAATGCCGCCGTCTCTGGAGCGCACTGGAACAAGACCACAAGACGCAGCACACGCCGCCGGAAATCCAGCGGATGGACTTGGCGGACGCCATTCTTAACGTCCATTGCTACGGCTATGCCGACGACACCGTTTTCCCCTGGTACGAGGCCCCGCCGGAAAAAGGCGCCCTCTCCGCCAGGATTCTCCTGAAGAATCTGGGATTGCTGGATGAATCGGGCAAAGTCACACAGGACGGCCTGGCGGTTCGCGCCTTCCCCACCCATCCGCGGCTGGCCCTGATGCTCCTCCTGGGAGCGCGACGCGGCGTCTACGAAGAAGCCAGCGGCGCGGCGGCCCTGCTGGGCGGGCGACCGTTGATGATGCGCCATGGAGCCGCAGGCATCCTCACACAGCAGCGGAATGCCCTCCGCCGTGAAAACCGCAATTCACATGCCCCGCAATCCGATTTCACGGCACAGCTATCGTTGCTGAAAGAAGCGCAGGAACTTCATTTTGACACAGACGCCTGCGCACGCCTGGGCATTCAAAGCGGCCCCGCCAGGGACATCACCCGGGAATGGAAAGACTTCCTGCGGATGCAGCCACACGATGCCGCCCAACGCCCCGAATCCCCTGCCACGGTCCTGGCGCAGGTACTGCTGGAATGCTTCCCCGACCGCCTGGCACGCAGAATAGACACCGCCACGCTGAACTGCGAACTCCAGGGAGGACGACGCGCCGTCCTTTCCCCGCAATCACTGGCACGGGACGAAAAACTCTTCATCGCCGCGGAAATGCGGGAGGTCTCCGGCGGGCAACAGCCCGGGACCACCACGGAACTCTCCCTGGCCTCCGGCATCCGGGAGGAATGGCTATGGGAACGGTATGCCGACGAGTTGCTGGACGAGGATGTGCCTTGCTGGGACGGCGTCCGCCAGCAGGTCCTGCGACGCCGCACCCTCTCCTGCCTGGGACTCGTCCTGGAGGAGTCCACCCGCAACGACCCGGACCCGGAAAAGGCAGCCCAGCTTCTCTTCCAGGAAATCCAATCCACCAACAACCTGCCGCTTCTGGGATGGGACGAATCCTGCGACGCCTGGTGCGACCGTGTGCGCTTCCTGCGAGAGCGCTTCCCCAACCTGACCCTCCCGGAATACACGCCGGAAGAATGCGACCAGATCCGCCGGCAGCTCTGCGAAGGCGAAACCAAATACAGCGTTGTCCGCAACAAACCCGCCCTGCCCTTCCTGCAAGCCTTCCTGACTCCGGAACAGCGTACCGCCGTGGAACGACTCGCTCCGGCAACGCTGCCCCTGCCGCGAAACCGAAAGCTCCGCCTGGAATACCATCCGGGCCTGCCCCCGAAGGGCCGCGCGAAGCTCCAGGAACTCTACGACGTCAACGGCCCCATCACCGTGGGCGGCGGAAAGATCCCTGTCCTGCTGGACATCCTGGCGCCCAATTTCCGCACCGTGCAGATCACCGACGACTTGCCACGCTTCTGGCAGGTGCACTATCCCGCCATCAAATCCCAGCTTCAGCGACGCTACCCCAGGCATGAATGGCGGTGAAAATGACTGCCATTCCTCCGAAAACCGTTGCCTTCTCCGAACTTCTTCACTTGAAATCAGCCTTCCAGCCATTATTCTAAAGAATCTTCTTTCCTCCTAAAACAACCATAACTGAGTTCCTTCATGATCATTTTTGACGAATCCCGAAAAATCTTCCGCCTGGATGCCGGCAACGCCAGCTACGCATTCCAAATTGACACAGCCAACCGCCTGCGGCACCTCTATTGGGGACCGGCGCTGGACACAACGGACCTGGAAAGCCAGAATCTTCAGCGAGACTTCTCCGTCAATCCAGACTTCGACCCCAATCTGTGCGCCAGCCCCCGCATGACCTTCCTCTGGGAGTTCGCCCCCAATGACATCGGCACCTACAGTCCCGCCACCGCCATCGTCCGAAACGCCGATGGAAACACCGTGACGGATCCCCTGTACACCTCCCATCGAATCTTCGCCGGCAAGCCCCGCCTGGCTGGACTCCCCGCCACCTACGTGGACTCCGACGACCAGGCGGAAACTCTGGAAATCACCCTCGTCGACGCCGTGACCAAAGTGGAATTCCTCCTCCGGTACACAGCCTTCCGCGACCTGCCCGTCATCGCCCGATCCATCCAGGTCACCAACAAGGGCGACAAGCCGGTTGACCTGCTGAAACTCGCCTCCATGACCACGGACCTCATGTACCAGAAGCTGGATGTCTGCTACCTGGACGGCTATTGGGCGAAGGAGCGCACCTTCCATCGCGAGGCGGTCCAGGGCGGACTCAAGGTGCTGGGAAGCACCCGGGGCTTCTCCGGCTCCACCATGAACCCCAACGTGATGCTCTGCGACCGCAATGCCACGGAAGACTACGGCAGAGTCTATGGCGTGCTTTTCGTCTACAGCGGAAACTTCGCCGTGGAAGTGGACCAGAACGCCCTTTACCGCACCCGACTGAACCTGGGCATCCACCCCGAAGGCTTCACCTGGCACCTGGAGCCCGGCGAATCCTTCCAGAGCCCCGAGGCCCTGCAGAATGTCTCCGACCAGGGCTTCGGCCCCCTCTCCCGCGCCTGGCACGACCTGATCCGCCAGCACCTCATCAATCCCCAGTGGCGCACTGCACAGCGTCCCCTCCTCTGCAACAACTGGGAAGCCATGCACTTCGACTTCAACAGGGAGAAGCTTCTGACCCTGGCCAAGACCGCCAAGGCGAACGGCATCGAGATGCTGGTCCTGGACGACGGATGGTTCGGCAAACGCGACAACGAGCGCTGCGCACTAGGCGACTGGACGCCGAACACGGAAAAGCTGGGCTGCTCCATCGGCGACCTGTCGGACGCCATCCACGCCATCGGCCTCAAGTTCGGCCTGTGGTTCGAGCCTGAAATGATCTCCGAGGACAGCGACCTCTTCCGCGCACATCCGGACTGGGCCATCCAGACTCCGGGACGCCCTCTGAGCTACCACCGCTACCAGTATATGCTGGACTTCTCCCGCAAGGAAATCGTGGACTACATCTTCGAAAAGATCAGTTCCGTCATCGAAGAGGCCAAGCTGGACTACATGAAGTGGGACGCCAACCGCCAGATGACCGAAGTGGGCTCCTTCGCCTGGCCCGCAGAACGCCAGGGCGAAATCGCCCACCGCTATATGCTGGGCGTCTACGACCTCTACGAACGCATCACCAGGCGCTTCCCCACCATGCTCATCGAAGGCTGCTCCGCCGGCGGCGGGCGCTTTGACGCCGGAATCCTCCACTACTCCCCCCAGATCTGGACTTCCGACAACTCCGACGCCTTCGACCGGCTGGCCATCCAATACGGAACCTCCTTCGCCTATCCCTGCTCCACCATGGGTGCACACGTGGCAAGAAACTGGTTCGCACAACGCTACTCGCCCATCCAGACCCGTGCCGCCGTGGCCTTCGCGGGAACCTTCGGCTACGAGCTGGACCTGAACGCCATGCCGCCCGAAGAACTGGCGGAGGTGAAAGGACAATGCGACTTCTACCATGAATGCCACCACCTGGTGGATCAAGGCGACTACTACCGGCTGGGAAATCCCTTCGAGGACCGGGTGGTCGCATGGATGCATGTAGCCAAGGACAAGTCTGAGTTCCTCCTCACCGTCGTCTTCCCGCGCCTTGACCACGCATATACGGGACAGCTGCTCCGCCTGCCTGGCCTGGACCTGGACGCCTCCTACACCGACGGCACCCACACCTGGAATGCAAAGATGCTCGCCTACGGCGGAATGGACATCCATGATCCGGGCTACGGCGACCAGCAGTCCATCGTCATCCACGCAAAACGCGTGTAACTCCTCTATCTCCTCCGGGGAAGATGCTCTGTGTCTTCCCCCCTTTTTGTTTTTCCCCATGCTCCTCCGTTCCCTCAGCTGCCTTCTTGCCATTGGCGCACTCGCATGCTGCCTCGCCGGCTGCAAAGAAAACCGGCAGTTCCCCGAAGAACGCCCAAAACTCACCGTCCTCACTATCCTGGATTTCCCTCCGTTCGAGTCCGTGGGCGAAGACGGCTACTGCCAGGGCATTGACATCGACATCGTCGGGCTCATCGCCAACAAACTCAACATGAACCTGGAGTTGTCCAGCGTCCCCTCCCAGGAACTCCTTGAACGACTCGAAGAACAAGAGGCGGACATGGCCATCGCCGGCATCACCATCACCGACCAGCGCAAGGAGAACCTGGACTTCTCCGAACCGTACTACACGGCCAGCCAGGTCATTGTCGTCCTCAAGGATTCTCCAGTCAAAGAGCTTTCCGACCTGCAAGGTAAAACAGTCGGCGTCAAAGGCAAGACCACAGGAGAAGCCCTGCTCCGCTCTCTCTATCCCGACGGCAAACGGGAGACCTTCCCAAAAGTTTCCGAGGCCATCCTGGCATTGATGCAGAATCGCGTTGACGCCGTGGTCATTGACAACGAGCCTGCGCGACGCTTCGCCAGTCAGAACCGGGCGGACCTCAAGGTCCTGGAAACGCCGCTTTCCAACGAAAAGTACGCTATCGTCTTCCCCAAAGAAAAAAAGGAACTCGTGGGAAAAGTCAACCAATGCCTGGCTGAAATGACCGAGAACGGCACCCTGCAGACCATCTTCGCCAAGTGGAGGCTGGAAGAATAGAAGCACGACATGAACCAACATCGTTAAATAAAAAGCATTTAACGTCATGGAGGAATTTCTCAAGCCCATGAACATCACCCGGAACAAACTGGCGATGGACCTCCATGTTCCGACTCCCCCCGTCACCGATATCGTCAAAGGTGTACGGGGCATTCCCGCCGATACCGCCCTGCGTCTCGAAAAGTATTTCAGCACGGGGCCGGAGTTCCGGTGCAGTCTTCAGATAAACTACGGCCTGGGCGTGTCCGCGAAGGCCATCACCCAGGAAATGGACCGTATTCCCCAGATGACCACGGCATAGCCGTCATTCCTTCTTCCCATGCCCGGCCGAGCCCCCAGAAACAGAACCCTCACCCTGACCGATGAAAACCGGAATCGACTCTTGAAGGAGTTGTTGTCCCTGAACGCTCCCGTCCCGGCCGAATCTCTGTCAGACCGGATAGTGAACGGAGACCTGATGGAGCTTCTGGATTTTCTCCCCAATGCCTTCGTGGATCTGCTTATCCTGGATCCTCCCTACAATCTGGACAAGGATTTCCACGGCACGAAATTCGGACACTGCTCCCACGAGGAATACATCCGCTATCTGGAATCCTGGTTCCCAAAATTGCTCCGTCTCCTCAAGCCGCACGCATCGGTCTATCTTTGCGGAGACTGGAAATGCTCCGCCGCCGAATATGAAGTGATGGCAAAATATCTGATTGTGCAGAACCGCATCACCTGGCAGCGCGAAAAGGGGCGAGGCGCCATCGCCAACTGGAAAAACTGTTGCGAGGACATCTGGTTCGGAACGGTGGACCGAGAATACACCTTCAATGTCGATGCCGTGAAGCAAAAACGGAGGGTCTTGGCGCCCTATCGGGAAAAAGGCGTTCCCAAAGACTGGCAGGAAACAGAGGACGGGAAATACCGCCTTACCTGCCCCTCCAACTTCTGGGACGACATCTCCATCCCCTACTGGTCCATGCCGGAAAACACCGACCATCCCACCCAGAAACCCGAAAAACTCCTGGCAAAACTGGTTCTGGCCAGTTCCCGGCCGGAGGATTTCGTCTTCGACCCCTTCCTAGGCAGCGGCACCACCGCCGTCGTCGCCAAGAAGTTAGGCAGACATTTCTGCGGCATTGAAATCAATCAAGAATATTGCTGTTGGGCCCAGGAACGCCTCCACCGCGCCGATGTAAATCCGGATATCCAAGGCTACTGCGACGGCGTCTTCTGGGAACGGAACACCCTGAACCTCCAGCGCCAGGCACAACAAAAGTCAACGGCCAACAAATAGACCAGCAGGTTGCTCCCGCCGTCATCCCACGCACCTGACGCCGCCTGTAGCGTGACGTGTTCTGCACACGGACATTTATGGCGATAGATTTCTGTCTTATTCATGATTCTTCATCGCCTCCAGATATGCCCGACCTTTTTCTGTCAGCCGATATTTTTGCGTAGGACTCCTGGGAGAATCTGGTTGGGTAGGTTCAACAAGTTCCAAGGCTATAGCCCTTTGCAGATAATTCGTCCTTATTGTTTCTGCTTTTTTAATTTTTAGGGCAATACATAATTCTGCCGTACTATGTTCTATAAAAATCAAGACCTTTAACAATTTTTTGACATTCAGACTTACTTCCCCCTGTTTGTCGGTTACTTCCCCCTGTTTGTCGGTTACTTCCCCCTGTTTGTCCTGATTCTGTTGCCTACTGAATGCAAATAGCGGTAGTTCATCATCCTCCGAACTCGTATTCAACGTGTAAGTCGTCCAGCGTCCCTTGTAATTCTTCTTCAAGAGTCTCTTTTTATCAGCCATTTCTCCCAGCATTTCTCCAATGTCGGCAGGATGCATCTCCAATATCGCCTGGAGTCGGCGGTTAGATGGTAAATGATGAATATGCAGGAACGGTATAAACCACCTCCGCTGGATGACATCCGAAATATCATTCATCCGCTAATGTAAATCTGATAGGCAAAGAAGTTTCATTTGGAACTGATGGTTGCTATTATCATTCAAGATTGCATCTCAAAAGGCGCTGCTCTGAATCGGTTGCATCAAGTTTACAAATGATCCATGGCTCTGATTGAAGTTCTTCTGGAGGCGGTTCTGTTGTCGTAATGATATATTGGAAATTGGGATTGCCATATGAGGCAGTCTCCAATTCATGCATTAGGTTGAAATAACCAAGATAGATTGACCTTGTGACATCAGAGACACGCGGCCCATCGTGAATTAAAAATCGTGGATGCGTTCCCCTGCCCATGACAGAATAGACCATCGTGGCAATATCAAAACAAATGTTTTTGACAGCATCAAGCGCAGCACTCTGCAAATCGGCAGAATGATAGAAGGATTCCAATTTGATGTTGCCGTCGTTAAGCCTAACTCGGCCTGTGACTTTGCTTCCCATAACTAAGCGAATAACTTTATCATAAAGCAAAGAAAAATCACTGGCTACCAAGGTGGCTTCCTTTCTGTATGCAGCAATTTCGGCATTGCATTTCTTTAGGTCCTCTTTGTATTGATTCAATTGCGTTGTGATATCCCCGAATCGTTGTTCATCTAAGTCATATCTTTGAATAGCTTCAAGTTTATTGCCTTCTTCGGCTGCGCGTTGATTTCGTGCAGAATTGACTTTGGCGCAAAATTCATTCAAATCACGCTCTTTGGTATCACATTTATTTTTTAGTATAAGAAGAGCATTTTTCTCATGCTGTAAAAAAGTGTAGTAGTTTTTCAGTTCAACCGCACGATCGCCAAGTTTATCCAGACTTTCAGATTTTGCTCCCAAAAGATTTTCTTTTGAAGCAATGTCTTCTTTCATAGTATATTTTTCTGCCCATGGGCAGTGATGTTCTCTCGCAACTGTCATTGGAACACAACAATATTTGCGGGTGGGAAGTTCCAAAGCGGCTTCCTGAATTTCATTCAATTCTTCTTCATCGTGAATTATCACAGAGGATGCTGCAAGTTTTTGCAATTCAGAAAATTCGCGTCTTTCCTGCTTATATTTTCTTAATGCCGCATTGTATTGACCTACAGCTTGTTGATATTCAAACCATGCGCAGTCACGTTCTTGTTTCAAACGCCGAAAATTCTCTTCATCGTCTTGATCAATACAGAAAGATGCCAAACGACGATTGCAGTTGTCCCTGATTCCCTGAATATATATTTTCTCCAATTCAGCGTCTTCCGGCTGGTCATGGCAAATGGTCCTTAATCTTTCTCGGTCATAGTACAAAACATTTTTTAGTATTTCATGCTGAACTTTTGTTTCCTTGACTTTCTCCTCAAGGCTTTCCTGTTTGGAAAGTAACTCCCCTTCTTTGACAACAATACCTGATATTAGTGAACGCATTACCAACATTGCAGACTTTTGCTGTAATACGGGAGAAGCAGAACCGCTTAAAGAATTATCACGCCATTCCGCCAATTTGGTATATTGGTTATCCTGGTCACGTGTAAATAAAGGGAGAAGATGATAGAAAGTCAGTTTCTGCTGCCCTGGAAGTAGTTTTAAATTGGATATTTGCGGCAAAAGAGCCTCAAGTGCCTCCTTAAACATCTGGTATTTTTCTCTTGAAGTATTTTCACAAAGAAAATCATCTAGTGACGATAGTTTACACGCATATTCACGGTGTCCAGCGAAGGCTCTGGCCGCACACCAATCTTCACCATTAATCCGAATATGTCCTACTACACATCCCTCTGGAAATCGATGGAATATTGAATCACGCAACTGCTCGTTGGCAAAAGTACTTTCTCCAAATAAGTACCTCAGCATACGACAAAGTGTCGTTTTGCCAGTGGCATGTCCTGCTATTCTCTGTTCATCATCTGAATGGAAGTCAGATGATGGCTCAGCCCAAACAATATTTAATCCTTTGCGAAATGATATTCGCCGAATTTCCTCTCTTTTTTCAGGTGAAAATTTAGAAAGAATACGAACCTCGCAAATCCAGAAGAGCGGTTCAGTCCGTATATCACTAATTTTCAAGTCAGCAAATGTGGCTTTTTCAGGTGGAAAGAGAAAATCATCATGCGGCATGAGCATACTCTCCTGCATGAGCAGCCTTTATAAAATCCGGGTGAGTCGTTTTGAAGGTCTCAAATGCCTGTACAAAGCGAATAATGGGAGATTCCGGTATTTGAGGAGCATTTGCCCGTATGGATTGGATCGCCAGCCAGGCAAATTCGGCATCCATACGAATATCCTGAGATGGTTCCGGATCGTTCAGCAAATGCACGTGCAAGTCTTTGCTGACACTGATTTCATGACGGTCAATCATGTGAAGCAAAGCAATCATAAGATCATCTTTATCTTCTAGCGCATCTGGATATCGTCTTACCCAATCCTGAACAGTTTCATTATCTTGCAATGCATCGCCAATGGCATTGGGTTCTTTAAGGATACTCCAGGTGGACACTAAATCCTCCAGAGAAAGCGTTTGATTCGGATTTTGCTCTAACAGCGCAGCTATAAGCTTATGCTGGTATGTATTTCTGTCTTTCTTCCGATGTTCTGACCGTTTGGCTTTTTCTTGAAGCAATGTAAACATCGTGGATACATAGTCTTCCGTGTCTTTCATAAACAAGACATGACGATGTTCCAGTTCCTCTTTTTTTTGGTGTGAGCGCCAGGGGAGTTCCGAGTATTTTGTCCAGGAAAGAATGAAGCTGTTGAGAATGACATTGGCATCTCCGAGGCGGTTCTGAATTTCCTTGACGCGTTCCGCGAAACGGATTTTATCGCTGTCTTCCTGTTCATGCAGGAGTCCATGGGGCTCGATAAAGGTGATATACTGTTTTCCTCCTATCAAATTCCACAGGATGAAATCAGGATGGAAACCCGAGGCCTCGATGAAACCGATCCCCTTGGCGCTACTTAAGTTTCGTAGCAGGAAGACTTCGCCATTTGCGCCTTGGGATTTCTTGCAATATTCTGTCAAGTCCTGGACAAACTGGAATTCGCTGTCGTTCAGGCTGACAGGCATGACGGTAATCTGGCCTGACGCCTTGACATGGAACAGCGGCTGGAAGAGGTGGATATGCGGATTGATGCCGTCTATTCCGCCAATGGAAACCAGCTGATCGCGTTTGGTGCTCAGTTCTTGCTGGAGTTTTCGGATGGATTCAATGAGCGTGGTGTCATCTGCATCCACCGTAAACTGATAATCCTTCATATCTGGGAAATTGGTGTCTTCTTTGGTTAATTCCCGATATTCCAGCCGCGGTTCAATGAACTTTCTGTTTTCAAAACCGTACAGTTTTTCTGCGTAGCGTTTCAGCAGTTCCGTGGCAATGCGCTGCAGAACCTCAACATCCGCATAGCAGGAAGGCGTCATCCGTTCTTTGGGAATAAACAGCTCATACCAGCTGTCATTGGCAAGGATTTTCCTGATTCCTTCGATGGTGATGTTCAGATTGTACCAGCTCTGCTGTCGTTTAAAACGTTCCAGGGCAAAGAACATCCGCTGGTAATCAAGCAAATCCAGAAGCGGTTTCGAGAAACTCTCTTTGTTGGGCTTGAGTTCCCCCGCATTGATCTGACGGGATAGTTCAGACTGAATCCGCGGATACCAGTCCAGGACAATCTTGTTTTCAATGAGATAATTCGGCAACTCGCCGATTTGTGGAACGGGACCGTCTTTCTTAAAGCTGTATTCCGAACCGTTGCCATTCTTGCGCTTGGGACGCAGAACCTTCAGTTTCTTGCCGAAATCGTAGGTGACGTTCAACGGTATCTTTTCGATATGCTTCCTCTCGTTGCCCGGCAACCCTTCTTCCTTCAGGTAGTCATGGAATTTCTGCATGAAATCGGCTTCAATGCCGAATACATTCAGTTGTTCCAGCTCTTCAATGAAGCGCGGATGCACAGACGCCTTGGAATAGCCGCTGCGCTTCAGGCTGTGCCCGTATCCCTTGAGGCGGACGCCACGCCCGAAAAGCTGGATAATCTGCGCCCCTTCGCTTTTGCCGACGTGCATCAGCCCGAAGGTGCTGACGCGCCAGCAATCCCAGCCTTCCACAAACTTCTTGGCGCCGATAAGCAGATTGATGGGCGAAGAGGAGTTTTTCACCGTCTCGAACATCGCCTGGGTATAGTCATTGCTGTCTGCAAAATCCACCGCCTTCCCGATGGAGGAGGCTGCCAGCAGGTCGCAGAGTTTCTTGGCGTCGCTGATGTTGATAAGCCCGCAGGGCGTGGTGGAAAGTCCCACCCGCAGGATGATTTCCCCTGAGTTGCCCTTGACGCGTTCCAGGACGAGCTTGCCGCCAGCCCCCGTATGGAAGACCTCTTTCAGGATATCCGCATAGAGGGCTGTCTTTCCGTTTTCCCCTGAATAACTTTGGGCAAGATAGGCGAAAGCGCCATGGAAGAAGTCCCGATTGTCCGTATCCAGCAATCCTGTGTCCTGCCCTGTCCTGAAAATCAATGCCTCCATGGTTTCCTCGGCCTGTTCCCGATTGGCGAGGAAGCCCGCAAAGAAGCTGATGATGCGGATGATGTCCGTGGTGACTTCCTTGTCATCGGCGGAGGCCCCGCCTGAAACCGTGCTGCCCACAAAGACCCACAGGGGTTTCTCGATGTTGAAGTCGTGGAACTCCGCGTACTTGTCCTGGTAGAGAAGCAGCTGCTGATAGAATTTCAGCAATGCGCCCGTGAGATAGGTGAACTGGATTTTCTCATCCGTATTCAGCAGGCTGAAGGTCTCTTTGCCGCCTTTCTGTGTCTTGGGCGCGGGGATATTGAAAATCTGATAGTCCTTGCCATAGCCGTCCGCATAGAACCAGCCGTAGGAATAGTCGAAAAGGATGCTTTTGGCATAGTCGTCTTCGTGGTCGGTGCCAGAGACGGCCTGGCTGAACGTGGCGGAGTACTCGAAGGAAAATCCCTTCTCGCACAGCATGCTGCGGTATTTGTACCAGGCGTTCTGCTCCTTCTTGGCGTCCTTGCCCGAAAGGCCCGCATGGCCTTCGTCCACCAGAAGCAGATTGTTGCTGCCCAGGGAACGGGCGGCGACCGTGTTGGGGCCTTCGGTCTCCTGAAGTTTCTGGATTTCCAGCAGAACGACACTGTCCTTGCCTGGCAGGTTATTTTTCTGATACGGCATTCCCCAGAGGCTGCTTTCGGCCAGCTCGTTGATATGCTGGTTGCTGAGGCGCTCGTTGGGCGTCAGCAGATAGGTGAAATTCAGGTCGGAATCCTGTCCGTACTGGAGGACATAGTGTTTGAACTGCTGGACATTCACGTGCATCAGCAGCGTCTTTCCGCTGCCCGTGGCATTCTGGAGGCAGACTTTGTTCAGGGATTCCAGCGTGTAGGGCGAAACAGGCGTGTATTCGCTGTATTTTGCATTGAAGCGCTCCACAAAATCATTCAGGTCCGCCAACAGCTGTTCACGGTTGCGGAAATAGCGGTCCAGGTAGATTTCCGTAAACAGCAGCGCCATCCACTGGAAGTATTTCCACTGGATGGGCGTTTTCCGCTTCTGGTTGATGAACTCCGTATGGGCGATGATGTTCTCCTCGTAGTTCTTCAGTTCGTCCAGCGTGAGGACGCAGCTGTCCCAGCGGAAGAAGTCCTCCGTCCGCAGTATGTTGTAAAATTTGTGGTGCTGGTCGGCATCCAGTCCCTCGGGCGCATTGCGGAGATTTTCCGCCAGCCGATGAAAGGGGCGGACGACTTTGCCGTTCACCCGCTGTTCCACCAATGGATCAATGCCAAAGAGTGAGATGAGCCACTGGTTCAGCAGCAGCTTGTTGGCGAACTTATGCGGCGTCCCCGTTTTGGCAGTGGACTTTTTCCCGCGTTCTGCTGTAGCCTTAGGCATGGTCGTCCTCCTCCCACATGCGCGCCAGGAAGTCCTCTTCCGTCAAACGGACTTTCCAGGTGTCCTGGGGCTGCTTCAGGTTGGGCAGGTTGTTGCTGCCGTTGACGTAGATGACGTCCACCTCGTTGTCCTGGGTGGAAAGTCCCTCCCGCAGGAAATACTCGTCCAGCACGGCATTGTCCTCTTCCAGATTGCCCGTCAGATTGCGCCAAATCACCAGCACCCGTTCCGTAGCGCCGTCATTGGGCGTCTGGCGGTTCTTCGGGACAACGCCCCGCACGCAGCGGAAACGCCACTTGCCATCGGCGCTGTGGCGCAGGCGGCCTTTGATGGTCAGGCGCGTATGCTGGTCTTCGGGAAGCTCTGAATCTGGCAGTCGTTCGAACTCCGCGTTGTAGGATTGGACGGCCTGTATGCTGCTGACGCGCAGGCCGATGAGGTAGTTGAAGGTCTCCAGCAAATCCACAGCGGTGTTTTCTGATTCGTCACGGCCTGCTTTCCTGACCTTGAGCGTGTAGGCGAAGGGATTGGCGAAGGCCTCCAGATTCAGCAGGCTCTGGCTGCCGCGGCTCTCCACATCCAGCATGTATTTCAGCCGATAGTCCGAAATGCCCTCAAAGGCACTGCCGCCCTGGAAGTCGATGTTGTTCAAGGTGTCCTCGTAGCTCTCCAGACGCAGATACTTGAAGCAATGGCTGATGCCGCTGTAGTTGCCAGACGTCGCTTCAGGCTTTCCGTCCTTCCAGTCTTTGGAGAAGACCACCTTCTCCAGGCGGGGCTTCAGCATGGTGTTGAAATGTTCCCCCATTTCAACCAGGATGTACTTGCGCTTTCCACCATCCTCACGGTTCAGGTTGATGACCGCATGACCTGTCGTGCCACTCCCAGCGAAATAATCAAGAATGTAATCATTTTCTGCATATGAAACAAAATCTATTATTCTCTCAACTAAATCACAAGATTTAGGTGTTTCAAACCCACTTTTTGGTATTAATCGCGCTAATTGCTTTGAACCATTTGGTTTTATATCTGACCAAATGTCACTTGCTAATTTTAAATTTGTTGGAGGAATATAATGTTCTGGTTTACCTGTATCAGAAAGACGCAGTAAATCTACTTTTTCAGATGATTCTTGTTTTGAAAACCATTCATCAATTTGTTCTTGTGTAGGAGTGCCATTGCCAATTTGTTTGCAACAATGTTCATAATTATCTATTGCCTTGAGACTTCTTTCTTGACTCCATCGCCACTGTCCTGTTGAGGGGGTTATTCCAAATAACTCATAACGCATTGTTGGTCTGTCAGTACCACGCCAGTGATTGTTCCAAGAACCTATCAATTCTGTAGAACTTTCTTCATCTTCTTGATTATCAACAGAAGATGGAATCATTAACTTTTCAAAACGCGTTGTTGGAGTTTTCACATGATGCAGGACAAATTCGTATCCTCTATTCAAGGCTGCTATTGTTTCAAATTGAGCTTGAACGCTTTTAATTCCACGTCGGATGATAATAGTTGATTTGTAACAATTTGGCCATAATGATTTATATAATTCTCTTAAATTATCAACTTCTTCATCTCCAATACTTGAAAATTGTGAACCATCATTTTGTAAAAGTGAACGTCCTGCATTAATACGTTCTGCAAGACAACTCATCCAGCTTGAGTGCTGGTAGTTGTCCTTGTAGATGAAGCCGTCGTTGCCCGTATTATAGGGTGGGTCGATGTAGATGCACTTGACCTGTTCGCGGTAGCGTTCCTGGAGAAGCCGCAGCGCCTGGAAATTTTCAGAATGGACGAGAAGTCCGTCGGTCTGTTCGTCCAGATTGGGAATTTCCGCCAGAAGCCGCTGCTTGAAATCCTCGGAGAAGAATTTCGTATCTACCATAAGATAGGCGGAAGGCGACCAATGGGTTGAGGTATCCACCAAATCATCGGGATGATTGGCGATTTGCTCTGGATTCTTCAGCAGCTCTTCGGGGATGCCCAGCCGAAGCCATTCGGCCTTCTGTTTTTCGTTGGCAAAAATTTCGGGATAGAACTCTGCGGGGACGCGGTCCAGGGTGATGCAGTAGTCGCATTGCACGACGAACTTCTTCTTGAGCCAGAGCTTCTTCTGGAAATTCTCCAGCTGGGCCAGGAAATCAATGACCTGGCGGGCAATTCGGCGGAAGACCTTGATTTTGGCCAGATAGGATTCCACGCGTGGCGCATCGGCATCCTCGATGTTGTCCAGCTGCATGATTTCATTCTTGATATAGAAATCCAGCTCGCGGCACAGGAAAGCGCCCAGATCCTTGTGGATGAAATAATCCGAGGTGTTTCTGGCGGTGTACTTGTTCAGGTATTTCGCAATCAGGGGACGTTTTGGGATGGTCTCCGTCGGCGCAGGCCATTTCAGGAGAGTCGCCAACTCCTCCAGCAACGCGACATCCTTATTTTCGGCACGCCCTTGGGCAATCATCGCATCCACGGCATCCAGAATGGCGGCCGCCATCTGCAAAGTCCGCATATCGCCCTTGTTCTTCACACCGAAGCGGGCTTTCAGCTCCGCCTCCTGGTCGGCAGACAACTTGTCGTCTTCGTTCTCCACGCGGTATTCAAAATGGACTTCCAGAATGCCGTCCGCGACACTGACGGGATTCTCCGCAGCCAGGAAGAAAGCCCGCTTCTTGTCATCGGCTGCCTTGACATTATCGTGCTCGCCTTCCGCAGCGTCAACCAGTTTGAAATGTACTCTGACAGGATGGTCGGGAATCTGATTTAATGTTCTGCTGGCAGCATCCATTTTCTGGAAATCAGGCGCCTGAACCAAGTCAAAGGAGAAATCATTGAAATTTTCGGAAGTCTTGACGTAATATTGGTCTGCATTGGCCCAATGAAGCTTGACCTCCTCGCCCGAATAGGGGATTGTTGGCCGTCTCGCGGGTCATATACCGCGTGGAGACGAAATCCCCGCGGTCATAATAGCGCTCAAAGAATCTGTACAGGTGGTCATAAATGGCACCTTGCTCTTCCCCGCTGCCCATTGCCGCCGCCAGCGCTGCCCTGGCCTTCTTGACAGGCTCCGTTTCTTCTGGATTGGGGGCGCCGAATTCCTTCGCGGTGGCAATCGCCTTGTCGACAGCCGCCTGCAATTCTGCTTTCTGGCTTTCCGAGACTGTCCCGAAGGCAGCGTCAATGGTTTGAGGAAGGGTATGAGTCAGGAAATCATTGACTTCCGCCGCTTTGGCGTGCATCAGGCGATAGAAGCCGAAGTCCAGTTCGGGCTGGTTCAGCTGAAAGAGCTCCTGGAGTTTGGCAATCAGCCTGTCGCGAAGCTGTTCTGAAGTAGGCATGGTCTATGGTTCCTTGTTTCTTCTTAATCAAAATGGTGGCGCTTATGCCTCTTCCTGAAGTCGCTCAATTGACGTGAGCCAATCATTGAACAGCGGACAGGCTTCTCGCATCTTGTCAATGCCGATGGCTTGGGCTATGGCAAAACCATCGCTGACTTTGTCATAGTTGTATTTCAGACCCTCTATTCGCTTTGAAGGTGCGGTTTCTCGGCTGTTATTGATTCTTTCTGGTTCGCCATATGCTTCCGACAGAATATCATCCACCCTCTGTTTCCCAATGCCAAGGCCATCTGCCAAGATAGCACTGTCACTGAAAAGGAGTGTCTCAAACTCATGAACAACCATAAATGGGAGATACCTATGTGTTGGATTTAGATTGTCATATTGCTGGCAAATGAGTTCTTTCGCCGCATTATTAAGCAAGTCTGCGATTTGCTTTGGCGACGCATTCATTGGCACTTCATCCTTTTTAGGCCATTCCTTCAATCCATAATAGTCTATTAGGCTTGTCACTGCAGCGACATTACTTTGGCAAAGATACAGATGAACATCCGTTTTGAGGCGTTCAAATTTAACATCCCCGCCTTTTTGTCCCTTCTTGGACAAAAGTATGGGTTGCATGAAGATTTGCCTTACCTGCAAATAGGGCGCAAGAACTCTATTGACAAAAGCCTCTTCAGTCTGCCCCTCTACAATGACCTTTACATGGACTGGCTTACTCATGGACAGTCCCTCCCAGGATGACATTCTTGGTCCAGAGTTCACCTATGGTATATTCATCAAGCCAATGTAGATAATCCTTCTCCTGCAATCTCTCAAACGACGTCGCACCATCTTTTCTTTTTGCTACGATGATATCTTCAATGGCAAACTGGTCCAGCAGGAGCGGGGAATGGGTTGCAATGATGACTTGCGTCTGCTTGGACGCAGCCTTGATCAGTTCAGCTAATATCCTGATTGCTTCAGGATGCAATCCCAATTCCGGCTCGTCAATCACAATCGTTGTCGAAGGAACAGGCTGCATTAGGGCTGTAACCAGGCAAATAAAACGTATGGAACCGTCCGAAAGATGATAAGGCTGCATGGGATAATCTGTTCCCTTCTGTTTCCAGGTCAATTTGACTTTCTGAGCCTCTCCCATCTGGACAACATCTAGGGTAAAATCATCGAAGAAGGGTATAACCAACTGCACTGCATTGCGAATGGCCTCGTATGATTTTTGAAACCACGGAGTTGTTTTCAGCATACGAAGATAGGGAGCAATGTTAGCACCGTCTTCACGAAGTCGTTTGCAGTCCTCTACTATTTCCGAGCGACGCATGTTGGCAGTGGCACTCGTATCATGAAAGTGATAGACCATCCATTGGGAAATGGCATCATAGACAAAATAGCCGACTCCATTCCATTGATCATCCCAGGAACGTTCATCTTTTTGTTCTGCCAGTCGGCTTTCAAATGAAGGATTTCCGTAGGATTTCCAATTGTAATCCTTATATTTCCGTTCTTCAGTTAGCATCATTGATTCTGACGCTGTAGGATTCATACTAAAACGATAAAAATTGGATCCCTCTGAATATGTACTATTAGAAATAAATTCAAAACCGATGTTTATTTGGGAGGTTTCCTTTGATCCATTAAAGAGAAATCCTTCAGCCCCTCCATTTTTCAGTATAAACTTCTGAAAACCACCTGGTATCATGGCAAGAAGCATCTTGAAAATCTGGATGAAATTACTCTTGCCAGCGCCATTGGCACCGACAATGACGTTCAGATTTTTCAGTTCAAAATCCTTCAGCTCCTTGATGGACTTGAAGCCCTGAATTGATATGCGCTTTATGCTTCCCATGAAAAACTCCTTATTTCAACGTCCAATGAAGCGTGAACAGCGGTTGTTCCTGAACTTTCTGGACAAGTTTCTTCTTCAAGGCGGCTAGGATTTCCGAGCGTTTTGCTTCGGCGGCATCTTCCACAGCGTCGATATTGCGCCGTGCCTTGGCCAGTTTGCGTTCCAGCGGAGCGACCTTTTCAGCGGCTTCGGCCTGCTCCGTCAGGTTGGCTGCGTTTTCCACGGTACGGCGCGCCGCTTTCAGTTCCTGGCGGATGGTATCTACGGTATGCTGCGCCGCCTTGATTTGGTCGTCCTGCCAGCGTTCCAACTGCGCCTGCCGTTCCTTGAAAAGCCTGTTCGATGTCTCAAGTTCCTTCTGTGCCGTGGCATTGGAAAGCAACGACGACTCTTTCTGGAGGCGCAACTCCACATCGGGTGTAAGGCTGCGCTCATCGCCCATTTCGGCCTCAAGACTGAAAAACAACTTCAAAATGTCAGTAGGAATGCTTTTGCCATCTTCCGTATAGCCGGAAAAAAGCAACGAATCTTCTGCTTCTATTCCCTCTGAAATGCGTTTGTTCAGGAACATCCAGCCCGATTTCCCCTTCAACTGCTCCAGGACGGAAATCTTGCCATGGTATCCTGAAATGTCAAATGTCACATCGCGGACGGATGGATGCAGATTGCCAGCTTCCGTCAGACACCAGCTTCCAAGTTCGCAGGTCGTACGGTAGATATTGCCATACTCTGCCAGGTCTTCTGCCACTTCGTTTCGGCGGACATCGGATTTGTTCTTCAGAAAATATGTTCCCGTTGGAATTTCGTCTGCCGGAGAGTGTTGCAGATTGAACGACAATGCCTCCTCATTGAATTGGGCATAATCCGCCAGCATGAACTCGGTCAAGCGCCAGAATTGTCGCCCGTATTCTCCAAGTCTGTCCAGTGCTTCGTCATAGTCGATTTTGAGGATTTGCCGCACAGAATCGTCAAAGTTTTCCAGAATCTGCTGCCGTGTCTGGCGCATCTTGTCCGCAATTTCCTCTTCCAGTTCGGCCTGCAACTGGTCAAAACGCGCCTGGATTTCCTCTTCGGTTCGGCACTGCTGGTAGAGTTCCAGAATCTTTCGCTCCAGGCTGACACCGCTTTCCAGTTGTCCAAGCACTTCATCGGAGGCGCCGAATACGCCATTGAAAAGCTGGAACTTGCTGGTCAGCAATTCATATACGCGTTTGTCTGCCGCATTCCTTTCATTCAGGAAGTTGATGACGACGACATCATGCTTCTGCCCATAGCGATGGCAACGCCCGATACGCTGTTCAATGCGCTGCGGGTTCCAGGGCAAGTCGTAGTTGATGACCAGGGAGCAGAACTGGAGGTTGATGCCTTCAGATCCCGCCTCAGTGGAAATCAGAATCCTTGACTTTGTCCGAAAGTTTTCAATGAGTGCATGACGCAGCATGATGGCCTTGCTGCCTTCGGTATTCTTCTCTGTATTCTGCCGATTGCTCTCCAAGTACTCTGCGTAGATCTTTTCCGCAACCGGATCTTTCTTTCCGCCACCGGAGTAACAGACAACCTGCCCCTGGTACCCATGGGCTTCCAAGTAGTCACGAAGGTAATACATGGATCGGCGGGATTCAGTAAAAATAACGGCTTTCTCTTCCGCGCCAAGTTCCCGCATTTTCATCCAGCCTTTGTCCAGTGCGGTCAGAAGGCTTTCCGTCTTCGTATCGACCGTGACGTCATACGTCAAATGGATAAAATGGTCAAGCTCGTCAATTTCTTTCTGAAGTTTCTTCAGGTCAATTGTCTTGGACTGCTCGTCAAAGGTATCTTCGCCTGCCATTTCGTCATCCAGCAGTTCAGTCTCGTCAAGATATTCATCCAAGGCATCCACGTCCAGCAAGACATCTTCTGGGATATCTTCATCCTTGTTGTCATCGCGCAAGGCTATGAGCCTTGCCTTGATGGCTTCCAACGTACTACGCAAAGCAGGCGTACTGGACGCCAGGAGTTTCCTTACGACCAGCGTTATCAATTGGCGCTGCTGCTGGGGAAATGCGTATGAATCGTGCTGCTGAAGGAAACGTGACACCGCATCATAGAGCTTCTGTTCGGCCTCCTGCGGAGTAAAGCGCATCGTCAGCAAACGGCGTTCCGTGTAGCGGATATACTCGGTCACATTCTTGCGCAGAGTTCGACGGCAGAACGTCGCCAGCCGTTTCCGCAATCCTTCCATGTCGCCGCCTGCATTGGCATACAGGCTACGGAACGTCGGCAGATCGGAAAACATCTCCTCGTCAATCAGCGTGGCGATGCCATAGAGTTCCGAGAGGGAGTTCTGCAAGGGAGTCGCCGTCAGAAGAATCTTTCTGCGGTCGTTCAGAGCCCAGCGCAGACGCTGGCCGATTTTACTGCTCTGCCGGTAGGAATTGCGCAGTTTATGAGCTTCATCAATGACAACCAGCGACCATTGGATGCTCTTTATCTCTTCCGCCATCTTGCTGGCGAAATGATAGGAGGTTATGACAACATCCTTGGTATCAAATGGCTTGACATGCCCAGAGCGTTTCTCCTGGTTATACGCCTTTGCATCCAGAATAACAGAAGACAAATTGAATTTCTCTTCCAGTTCCACCTGCCACTGTTTCCGCAAAGAGGCAGGACAGACGACAAGTAGATGCTTTTTACGTTCCGCCTTGAACTGACACAACACCAGCGCAGCCTCGATGGTTTTTCCAAGACCGACCTCATCGGCCAGCAATACACCTTTGGAAATTGGCGATTGAAGCGCAAACAACGATGCTTCAACCTGATGTGGATTCAAGTCAACCGAAGCATTGAAGAGCGACTGGCTAATTCTGTCCAGACCCTCCCCCCCGCGACGAGTCAACTCGTTCGCAAAAAAAAGAGCGTGAAAGGGAGTAATCATGGGCGTTTCTCTACATTTTTATCGTTTCCAAACTGGACCTTAACCATCAAGGAAGTGCATTTTGAACTTTTTCGATAATGCTCAAAGGCACTAAAGAACTTCATAATATAATGGTTTAACGGTCATTTCACCGTAAATAAAAAAAGAACTCTACAAGTTGAAAAGGAAAATACACAGTTTTGTGACTACACACAAGTATCATTAATTAACGCCTATGCACAAAACTGTCATGATTTGTCAAAAGGTGAGAATTTCTTATGCCGTTAAAAGAAAAGTAAATCCTTACACTCCAGTATGTAATCACTCTCCAATATAAGCCTTTCAGCCCAATCCCCCACTTCGCAAATGGCATTGGTCGGCACGGGAAAGGCAGCCAACAGCAGGTTGCCAAGGGCTTTCTCGGCGTTACCGATGGTTGGTTTCCCGTCGTCGGGATCGGGATCGTTGTTCGGGCAGGGGATGACAGTGGCTAGGATGCGTGAGTATTTTTTGCCGATCGTCACATTTTTTCGTGAAGCGGCTTGCAAGAATTTCCTCGCGGTGTATGTTAGTAATCGTTTACACACAGATGAAGGACAGAGAGGAACACAGAAGAAGGATACTCTTATGGAACAAAAGTAAGTTGTCGATTCCGCACTCAGGTTGAGCGCGGGCGCATCCCAATCCACAGCATAACCAGGAGGTGCCTCATGAACAAAATGTTCTGCTTCCAATGCCAGGAGACCTTCCGCAACACCGGCTGTAATCTGGCCGGAATGTGCGGGAAAAATTCCGAGACAGCAAATCTGATGGATGAACTTGTCCGTCAACTGAAGTTACTGGCGCTTTCCAGGGAAGTGTCGAAGGAGCGTGGTCTTTTTCTTGTCCAATCGCTTTTCATGACAATAACCAATGCGAATTTCGATTCGGAGCGGATCAAAGCCCAGCTTGCCCGTGCGAAGGAATTGACGGGACCGACCAATGCGACGGCCCCCTTAGGCGTTTTGTCATGCGAAAATGAGGACATCCGTTCCCTGCGTGAACTGCTTATGTACGGCCTCAAGGGCATTGCCGCCTACGTTGACCATGCCGCCATGCTGGGGAAGGAAGATGAAGAGATCTACGCTTTTGTCTTCAAGGCTCTGGCGGCGACCGCCGAGGAACATTCGGCGGATGAACTGACATCATTGGTCCTGGAATGCGGCACGATGGCAGTCAAGGCCATGGAACTGCTGGATGCCGCCAACACCGGGAGGTATGGTCATCCTGAAATGACGAAGGTCAGAACCGGAGTGGGAAAGCGTCCAGGCATTCTGGTTTCCGGACATGATCTGCGCGACCTGGAGGACCTTCTTGAACAGAGCAAAAATGCCGGGGTGGACATTTACACCCACAGCGAGATGCTGGCCGCGCATTCCTATCCGGCCTTCAAGAAGTATCTTCATCTTTACGGCAACTACGGCGGTGCATGGCATCGGCAGAATTCCGATTTTGCGTCGTTCAACGGTCCTATTCTGATGACGACCAACTGCATTATTCCCGTGAAAGATTCGTATGCGAAGCGCATCTTTACAACAGGAATGGCCGGATATCCAGGCGTGCCGCATATCGCCGACCGTGAAGACGGCGGGAGAAAGGACTTCACGGCGATCATTGAACTGGCAAAACGCTGCCCGCCGCCCGAAAGCCTGGAAGATGGTCTGATTACCGGCGGATTTGCCCATCATCAGCTGTCTGCCCTGGCGGACAAGATCGTGGAAGCCGTCAAATCGGGAGCAATCAAGCGTTTTGTCGTCATGGGCGGCTGTGACGGACGCCATGCGTCGCGCTCCTATTACACCGAAGTGGCTGAAAAGCTTCCCCAGGACACAGTGATCCTTACGGCAGGATGCGCCAAATACAGATACATCAAACTCGACCTTGGGACAATAGGCGGGATTCCGCGCGTGCTGGACGCAGGCCAATGCAACGATTCGTACAGTCTTGCGCTTATCGCGCTCAAGTTGAAGGACCTCTTCAAACTCGAAGATGTCAACAGCCTGCCGCTTTCGTTTGACATCGCCTGGTACGAGCAGAAGGCCGTTGCGGTTTTGCTGGCGCTTTTGGCCCTGGGCTTCAAGAAAATACGTCTCGGGCCGACTCTTCCCGCTTTTCTTTCTCCGTCCGTGGTGAAGATCCTGGTGGAAAAATTCGGCATCCAGACAATTTCTTCTGCCGATGAAGATGTAAATCACATGATGGCGGGAGAATGATTTCAGCTGACAGGCTGCTCTTTTTCCCCGCACAGTCTGTTTTTGAATAACCGTCGGTAAAATGCCGAAACCCGTTTCGACCTGGCATCTTCTGCGTTGCGGTTTTGCAGCAGCCCTTTACCTGTTTTCTCCAGAAGGAAAAACGAAAAAAGCCGTGAGGGAAACCTCACGGCTTGAAAAAATGGTGGAGCACATTCAGAGATTTCCAACAGGTATCTCCCAGAGCGTTTTGTGCGTAAAGCCTGCTTTGTAATCTGCCCTATTGCTTCCCTATGTTGGTGTGTCCCCGCCAGATTACAAAATATTGGCAAAAATGGGGCTGTGTCCCTAGACACACCACCCCCTTTTCGTTGCTTTTCCGTTTCAAACTTCAGGGATTATCCCGAAACTTTGAAACAGGATTTGAGATTACAATGCCCAAAGACAAGTACAATTCACCTCGTACTTATTGGAATGAGTTTCTTCACGCATTAAATTATGATTAAAACGACAATGACAAGAAAAAGCACGGGGCCGAAGATGCGAAAACGGATATTCATCAGCAGTGTGCAGAAGGAGTTTGCGGCGGAACGGGAGTTTCTCAAGCGGTTCATTGAGAACAATCCGATTCTCAGCCGATTCTTCAGCGTCTTTGCCTTCGAGTTGGATGTACCGGCTGCAGACAAGACCGCTTCCGAAGTTTATCTGGATGAACTGTCACGCTGCGACATCTATCTCGGTCTCATCGGAAATGACTACGGCTATGAAGATGCCGAAGGCGTTTCCCCGACCGAACGCGAGTTCGACGAAGCGACCCGTCTGGGACTGGAACGGTTGATCATGGTCAAAGGCGGCGGCGATGCAAAGCGCAGGCGAAAGGAAAAGGCGTTCCTTCAAAAAGTCTCCGCCCAATTGACCTGGCAGGCGTTTGCCGACCAGAACGAACTGCTGACCAATGTCTATGCAGCCTTGGACAGTCTTCTGGCAGGGACAGGAGCCTATCATCTACTGCCATTTGACGCCCGTCCCTGTGACGGAACGACACTGGATGACATCAATGAAGAAAAAATCCGCTGGTTCGTGAAACGGGCCCGCGATGAACGCGGCCTGCCTCTGCCGCTGGATATTTCCGTCTATGATTTGCTGGCCCATTTCAAGCTCGTTGATTCCAGGACAAAAACGCCTCTGAATGCCGCCATTTTGCTTTTCGGAAAAGATCCCCAGCGTTTTTTCATTCCCTCTGAAGTCAAATGCGCCTATTGGCATGGTCCAGAGCGAATCAAGCCTGTCGCCTCCTATAAAATCTACTATGGAACACTTTTTGACATGGCGGATCAGGCGCTTGATTTCATCATGTCAAAACTGGATCGTCGCATTGGAACGCGCGACCATGGGCCAGTCGCCGAGGCGTCATACGAGATTCCCGAAAAAATCGTGGCGGAAATGATCATCAACGGCATCGCCCATCGCGATTACGACAGCACAGGAAGTGTTCAGGTGGAACTGTTTTCGGACAAGATCCTCGTTATGAGTCCAGGAGGCATGAATCCGTCCATCAAAGCGGAGGACCTGACAAAAGCCCATGGCTCCTATCCCAATAATCCACTGATTGCCGAAGTGCTCTACCAGGCAAGATATATTGAAAAAATGGGTTCAGGAACAACCGACATGATTCGCCTGTGCCACGAGAACAACCTTGCCGAACCGCTTTTCGAAATGGGACCGCGCAACTGCCACGTTTCCTTGCTCCGCCCAGGCCGACGGCCGCAAATCATCACAGATGATGATACTGTGGAGAAAAGTGGACAGAAAAGTGGACAGAAAAGTGGACAGAAAAGTGGACAGAAAACAAAGGATGAAATAATCCGACTGATATCTGGAAATGCTATGATTACTCAGACGGAGCTTGTAGAGCAACTGGGTATTAATCGAAGTGCTCTAACTCGTCATCTCAGCAACCTGAAAAAGAAAGGTCTCATCAGGCGTGTTGGTCCCGACAAAGGCGGTCACTGGGAGATTCTGTAGGTCTTGCGGATGAAGACAGGCACTTGGAAGAACGTCCTTCTGTTCCTCGCGAAGGTCTCGAAACTGGACATCAACGAGGAACTGCGGAAGGAGGACGAATATCTGAAGGCGGAGATCGAGATCTATCGAAAACAGCTGGGGCGTCTGGGAAGACATCCGAAGTTCACGGACGGGATGCGGCGGCGTCTCGTGGAGAAGGCCCTGGCACTCGGCGGACGGATGAGGGATGTCGTGACCATCGTCAGGCCCGACACGGGCGGGGAAATGACAAAGCACTCATCCCAACCGTCTTCGCGACGCAGCGCGATGGCTTCATCGCTCAAACTCAGCGTGGTTACCACGCTTTGTTTTCGCTCTTCGTCCTCGCTTGCGGCACTTTGACGGTTGGGCGGTTGCTTTGTCTTTTCCTCGCTCCTCAAGTGGTAGCGGCGCATGGTCGCGGCGCTTTACGACAGTTCAAAGTCAGTCAGGTGATTTTCCTGCGTAGAAACGAAAAAGCCGTGAGGGAAAAACCTCACGGCTTGAAGAAATGGTGGAGCACTTTCAGAGATTTCCAACGGATATCTCTTGGAGCGTTTTATGCTCAAAGCCTATTTTTGTAATCTGATAATATGCTGCTATTTATTAGTGTGTAACTGCTAGATTACAAAAAATCGACAAAAATTGTGTTGTGTCACGTGACACACCTCCTTCTTTTCATTGCTTTTCCGTTTCAAACTTCAGGGATTATCCCGAAACTTTGAAACAGGATTTGAGATTACAATGCCAAAAGACAAGTACAATTCACCTCGTACTTATTGGAATGAGTTTCTTCACGGATAAAATTAAAGGCGAGTACTCGTTCTTATTTTCTGGTGGCAAGGCAATGTCTCAAGAGGCATAAGATGAAAGGTGAAATATCCCCTAAAGACTTCACGGTCGCGGTCGCAGACATCAAGCTTGCGATTCTTCAAGCCAGGGCAAAAGCGGCGCGCGTATCAAATGTGGAAGCCCTGAAACTTTATTTCTTTGTCGGCGGATATGTCTCTTTGAAGACACGAACGGCCAAATGGGGAGCTGGAGCCATCGATGCCCTTTCGGAAAGACTGCAGGTTGAATTGCCGGGTTTACGCGGCTTTTCTCCTCAGCACATCAGGTTCATGAGGCAGTTTTATGAGGAATGGAACACAGTCCTTGGACTTGTCAGCAACGTTCATCCTGAAATTCGCTACTTGCCAAGTAGCGAAACCGAGGAGGAGATTTGCTACTTGGCGAGTAGCAGCACCACGCCAGTTTCCAGTGAAAGGATGACAGATTTCCTCTCCATAGGTTTCACGCATCATCGCTCAATCTTCGGGAAATGCAAACAACTTGATGAACGCTGGTACTATATCAGTCGCTGTGCCCGCGAGCAATGGACTGTTGAGACCCTTGAACGACACATAAAAGCAAAGGACTACGATCATGTCGGCGCATTGCCGAACAATTTCTCGAAGACACTGTCACCCATTGCGCTGGCATCCCAGGCTGTAAGATCCTTCAAAGATGAGTATCTGCTGGATTTCGTGAACCTTGATAACATCGATGCCCGGTATCAATACGAGACTGACGAGCGTGTGCTTTCGAAATCAATGGTATGGGAAATAGAAAAGACCATTTCAGCATTGGGCGGCAATGACTTCTGTTTTATGGCGCGTGAAAAGCGACTGATTTTTGCCGATGAAGAATTTTTCGTTGACCTCTTGTTTTTCCATCGAGGCCTGAAAGCCATGGTCGCGGTCGAATTGAAAATGGGAGACTTCCATCCTGGATATCTGGGGCAGCTTAACTTCTATTTGTCAGCAATAGACAAACTTATGAAAAAGGATGATGAAAATCCAACCATTGGTTTGCTGCTCTGCGAGACAATGAACAAGCCAGTCGTGCAGTTGGCTGTTCAGGGCTATTCGCAGCCAATTGGCATTGCCACTTATCAGGCATTGAAAGATATTCCGGAGCCATACAAGACACTGGCTCCAGTAATTGAGGGAGTTCGGTGTGTGCTGGTTGAACACAATGCCAGTGGAAATAAAAAACACAAATGAAAATTCCAGGGCAGGAACTTCATTGCCCCCCCTTCTCAGGGAAGCGGCTCATAGCAGGATGTCGTGACCATCGTCAGGCCCGACACCATCCTCAAATGGCAGCGGCACATGGTCGCGGCGCCTTACGATAGTTCAAAGTCAGTCAGGTGATTTTCCTGCGTAGAAACGAAAAAAGCCGTGAGGAAAAACCTCACGGCTTGAAAAAATGGTGGCAAGGAGCAGAATCGGACTGCTGACACGGTGATTTTCAGTCACCTGCTCTACCAACTGAGCTACCCCGCCACGCAAAATTTTAATGGTGAACCCGGAGGAGTTCGAATCCCCAACCTTCTGGTCCGTAGCCAGACGCTCTATCCAATTGAGCTACGGGTCCACTGAACTGACTTCACTCGTTAAGGAGTTATGTCGTGCGGCTTACTTTAAGCGTTCAATCCAGGATTGCAAGTGGAGAAACGTGTTTTTTTGAAAGATTCTTTGAAAAGAGGGCAGAAATACGCTCGGGGATTGCCGTTGGAAGCCTCAGTCCAAAGGGACTGTTGCCAACCTTCAGCTTCCGGCAGCGTCAATTCTTGCTCGCATTTCCGAATTCGCCCCTTCAATTGAATGAAGTCGCCAGCGACGAACAGCAAAACAAAATTTTGCTTGGTATGCCATCCGCATTTTCATCCCGGAGAAAACAAGAAATGGGCTGTTACAGAACGTTGCGGTTTTGTAACAGCCCATTGGAATTCCAGGCTAAATCAGCCTAGGGCGGCATTACACGCCGGAGAAGGCGGCGAAGCCACCGTCGATGGGAATGACAGTTCCGTTGACGAAGGCAGAGGCCTTGTCATCCAGCAGCCAGAGGACGGCGCCGAGGAGGTCTTCGGGAGTGCCGAAGCGTCCCATGGGGGTATGGGAGAGAATGGTCTGGCCACGAGGAGTCAGAGAGCCATCGGGGTTGGTGAGCAGGGCGCGGTTCTGGTTTGTAACGAAGAATCCAGGGGCGATGGCGTTGACGCGGATACCGACCTTGGAGAGGTGGGTGGCCAGCCACTGGGTGAAGTTGCTGACGGCAGCCTTGGCGCCAGAGTAGGCGGGGATCTTGGTCAGGGGGCGGAAGGCATTCATGGAGGAGACGTTCAGAATGGTTCCGTGACCCTTCTTGACCATGTCGGCGCTGAAGACCTGGGTGGGCAGCAGGGTGCCGATGAAGTTCAGGTTGAAGACGAAGGAGATGCCGTTGGGATCCAGGTTGAAGAAGTTGAACTCGCCTTCCTTAGGAGCGACGACGTCATCCTGGGTGGCGAACTCGTGGGCGGTGGTGCCCTTGGGGTTGTTGCCGCCGGCCCCGTTGATCAGGATGTCAACAGGACCGAACGCGGCGGTGACCTGGTCGTGGGCTGCCTCCAGGGAAGCCTTGTCCAGGACGTTGGCGGAAACGGCGATGGCCTCGCCGCCATCGGCCTTGATGGCATCGACGCAGGCCTGGGCTGCCTCGACCTTCAGGTCAAGGACAGCGACCTTGGCGCCAGCGGAAGCCAGCGCGTGCGCCATCATGCTGCAGAGAACACCACCGGCGCCGGTAACCACGGCAACCTTGCCTTTCAGATCCACATTCAGAGGAAGATCCATGTTAATACTCCTTGTTTAGAGGGATGGTATGCGAAAATACGGGAAACACTCCCGCGTAAAAAAACTTTACTGTTCAGAAGGAATGCCTTGCGCCACGAATGAACAAAAGCGGACACGAATTTTTCCGTTTCCGTCTAGGCTAGCAACGCTGCGGAAGCGTCAGTTCCCACGCTTTTCCGGAGGCCGAAGAAAGGAGGTTCAGGACCGGCAGCCTGGACGCCATTGGCAGCCATCGTCGCGCATTCGTGGTTCTGCAATCTTGTTCTGGACAATGGCAAAACAAAGCGTGTTGCCATTGACACGAAAACGACATTAACCTA
Source organism: Lentisphaeria bacterium (assembly GCA_024405215.1). Classification (GTDB taxonomy): domain Bacteria; phylum Verrucomicrobiota; class Lentisphaeria; order Oligosphaerales; family Oligosphaeraceae; genus UBA1724. Next base: position 71,266 of record JAKSPB010000006.1, read on the forward strand.
ACGCCGATTCCGCAGCCTGCCGAAGACGGCTCGTCTCTTCAGGCCAGCGTTCTGGTTCAGGCGTCTCGAGAATCATGGGAATTTCGTCAATTCTGGGATCCTTCACGATGTCCAGGAAGGTCTTCCACCCCAGAAGACCATCCCCGATTGGCGCATGGCGATCCAAGTGGGACCCCAGCGTGGACTTGGTATCATTGAGATGCATTCCGCGAAGGAACGGAAAGCCGATGCGCTCCTCGAACTCCTTCCAGAAGCCCTGGAGGCCTTCTGGCGTGGCCAGGTCAATGCCCGCGGCATACGCATGACACGTGTCGATGCAGATTCCACAGCGTTTTGGATTGTCCACAAGTTCCAGAAGCCTCTGGAGTTCCTCCAGGGACGCGCCGGCCACATTGCCCTGCCCTGCGGTATTCTCGATGACCGCGACGGCGGACTCCGTCTCCGCCAGCGCAATGCGAATGCCCTCGGCAATCCTGGGAAGCGTCTCGTCAAGAGACGCGCCCAGGCCGCTTCCGGGATGGAAATTCAGCAACTTCAGCCCGAATGCCTCCACGCGCCGCATTTCCTCCGTAAAAGCCTCCGTGGCGTTCTTGCGCTTTTCCGGATCGGGATTCCCCAGGTTGATCAAGTAGGAATCGTGAGGCAGGATCGCCTTGGCGTCAAAATTTCCTTCAGCGCAATGCTTCAGAAAAGCGACCTTCTCCTCCTCCTTGACGGCAGGGGCCCGCCACTGGCGCTGGTTTTTCGTGAAAATGGCAAAGCCATTGGCGTTGCATTCCACTGCACGGCCAGGCGCCTGGAAAAGGCCGCCGGCGATACTGACATGAGGACCGATGTATTTCATAAGGTCATTTTCAATAGAGCTGCGCGTCATAGACGCGTTCCACGGGACCGACCAGCGTGGCGCGGAATGCGTCATCCAGGGAAATCCGAAGATTACCGCCCGGCATGACCACAGTGACAGGCGACTGGCAGAGCCCCAGGCGAACGGCCACGGATGCGCAGGCCGTGGCGCTGGTTCCGCTGGCCAGGGTATATCCCGCGCCACGCTCGTAGATTTCCACGCGGACCGTATGCTCGTCCAGCGCCTTCAGGAACTGGACATTTGTGCGCTTTGGGAAAAGCGGATGCGCCTCCAGGGCGGGTCCCAGCCGCATGGCCAGTTCCTTCGTAGGCAATTCCTCCCGCAGGACCACGCAATGGGGATTCCCGACGGTAGCGGCGCAGAATTCCACGCGTTCGCCATCGATTTCCAGAAATTCCCGTAGGACCTGCCGAGCCGGGCCATTCACGGGAATCACGGCGCTGTCAAAGGAGACAGGCCCCATTTCCGCCTCGATGGCGTTCTCGGGGTCCAGGATGCGGCAGCGCACGGGACCGCCCAGCGTAGCCAGAACAAACGGTGTTTCCAGGGCGACCATCCCGCAGTCGTAGAGATATCGCGCAAAAATCCGGACGCCATTTCCGCTCTTTTCCGCTTCGCTTCCATCGGGATTCAGGATGCGGAAAGCGCAGAGGGCCTCCGGCTGCCCCAGCTTCTTGAAGAACGGATTGCCGGGCATGTATGGCCCATATAGGATGCCGTCGCTGCCCAGGCCGTAGTGCGGGTCGCAGATTTTCCGGACGGACTCTTCGTCAACGGCATCGGGAATCGCGGCCTGTCCCTCCAGGGGAATCAAGTAGTCGTTTCCCAAGCCGTGGTATTTCCGGAAATAGGTGGCGTTCATCGGCGGAAGCCTCCGCGGGGACGTCCGCCAAAACGATCCTGCTGGGTCATGCGAACAGGCGCAGGCTGCTCCAGCCCCAGGGCATACCACTGTTCGCCGAGGCCGGCGTTGCTGAAACGGGTCAGGCGCTTGTTGGCCAGATGCTCCCAGTTCTGGGAGATGACGGGATCGTCGGTCTTGGACTTCGCCTCATCCAGCAAGGTAACCGCCTCGGTCAGCTTGTTCTGCTTGACCAGGATCCAGGAATAGAGCGCATAGACGATGGTGCCTCTCTCGTACTTGAAGCGGGAGATGTGCTTCTTGAAGAGCTTTTCAATGGCGGCCAGGTCTTCGGGGTCCTTCTTCCACTGCAAGACCATCTTCATGCAGAGGATCATGGGATCCAGGACCATCACCCTTTCCAGCACGGGACGTGCGGCATCGTAATCCTTCAGCTGGTAGAGGAGCTGTCCCTTCAGCATGTCGGCCTGCTTCTGGGCGAGGGGGTTCCAGAGCTGGAACTTGCGAATGCCGTCCAGGGGAATCATGGCATGGCGATATGCCTCGGCCTGTTCGGCCTCCAGCTGTGCCATGGCCTTGGATCCGGTGAAGCCTTTGTTGACCATGGCGTTGGCCTTGACCCGCAGGCGGTTCTGGGCCTCCATGAGTTCATTTTGGATTCCGTTGAAGACGGCGTTCATCTTCTTCCGGATATAGAGGTTGATCGGCACCAATACGGCCAGCATCCCGGCCAAGAAAGCTAGGATGGCATAGCCCCAGTGTTCGCCGTTTCCGGCATTGTAGGAGAAGTAGGCGGCGGCGGCGGCCACAACGAAGGCGATGATGAAGGTCAGCATGGTCTATTTCTTGTTCTTTTGGCGGGCATTTTTCTCCCGCGGGGAAAAGGGAGGCTCTTCGGGGGAAGAGCCCTTTGCGAAAGCAGGCGCCAGCAGCAGTTCTCCCCGGACGGGATCCGCCACGTCCACCAGGAAACGGCGCTTTTGCGTAATGTAGAGCCGGTCGCCGTCTTTGTCGTTCCTCCAGAAGGCTTTCAGGTGGTCAAATTTCCAATTTCTATTCAACTGCTCCTCGTTGACAAAGGCGAGAAGTCCGAAATCGGGCATATAGACCTGGCAGCCGGTCTTGGTGATCTTGCAGATTTCACCAGTGACCTCCATGCCGCCCTTCTCCAGGCACTGCTCCATGATGAAGCGGATCTTCATACGGTCGCTGGCGGCGAACTCCGCCTGGTCGCAGTTGTATTCCTTCGTGCAGCAAAGCATGGCGACTTCCACCGCCTTTTCCAGGCTGTAGGGCTTGCGGCGAAGGTCGTGGGAAAGCAGCTGCTGGTGGACAAAGAGGTCCGAATAGCGGCGGATGGGGCTGGTGAAATGGCAGTAGTTGTCCTTGCCAAGACCGAAATGCCCCATGTTGTCCACGCCGTAATCAGCCCGCGGCAGATGTCTCAGGAATGCCATGTAGAGGACGTCCTTGAGGGGAGATTCCGCAGCATGTTTCAGGAAACGAACGATGGTGCCGCGGGTGGTAAGCCCCTTGACGCGCTCGCCCATCATGACGGTGGCGATCTCCGCGAACTCCTGAAGTTTCTCCTGGTCGGGAGCCAGGTGGTTCCGGTAGAGTCCCGCCAGCTTCAGCTTCTGGAGTTCATGGGCGATGCACTCGTTGGCGGCCAGCATGAACTCCTCCACCAGCTGGTGGGAAGGATTGTCCTCTGTCTGCTGGACGCCCAGGATACGGGATGGCTTCTCGCTGCAGACCACGCGGATTTCCGGCATGGCCATGGGAAGGAATCGCTCCTGGGTCATGCGGCGATGGCGCAGAAGCCGGGAGATGTTCGCCAGCTTCTTCACCAGTTCCAGAACGCCCTCTTCGGCCTCGAAGGTCCCGCCGTCCAAAAGAGTCTGCACCTGCTCGTAGCAAAGGCGCTGGCGGACCTTGATGACGGTGTGCTTGCGTTGGTAGGAGAGAATTTCCCCGGTATGCTCGTCAAAGCAGATGAAGACGGAATGGGCCAGCCGCTCCTGTCCAGCCTGAAGGCTGCACTGCTTGTTGGCCAGCGCCTTCGGCAACATGGGCAGGGTGCGTCCCGGCAGATAGGACGTGAAGACCCGTTCGCGAGCGGCCTGATCGAAAGCCGCGCCTGGACGGATGTAGGCGGCCACATCAGCGATGTGCACACCCACGACGACCTGCCCCTTCTTCTTCGCCGGATGAACGGAGAGGGCGTCATCGTAGTCACGTGCGTCCACGGGGTCGATGGTGACGATGGTGTCTTTGGTGCAATCCAGTCGACGGACCTGGACGGGCTTGAGTTCTTCCGCAGCTGCTTCCTCCCCAGCGGTATAAAGCGCAGGGATGTTGTATTCCGCGACGATGGCATCCAGATCGCCCGTGACATTGCCGCTGGCGCCGCAAGTGCCCAGCAGATTGGCACAGGGCAGTGCCTCCGGCGGGAAGTCCTCCTGAGGCACCGGCAGTTCGGCACGGGCCCAGTTTCCCTCGCGCGGCGGGACTTCGCTTCGCGCGACGCTCTCATCGGAAAGCTTCAGCAGGTCGGGCAGTTCATGCCGCAGCGGCCGAATGCCCCAATGGCCGTGGCGCATGGGCACCAGACAGCCAATGAAATTCTGGAATTTCCGCGCAAGAATCCGTTTGACGGCGGCAACCGGACGGGCGGGGTCGCTCTGGGGATCGATAACCACCAGGACGGTATCGCCAGTCACTGCGCCTGCCAGATAGCCTGGCGGAACGAAGAGGGAATCCCCTTCCGCAAGACGCACAAATCCAAATCCTTGAACATTGACGGAAAGTTCCCCCGTCGCCTCTTTGGCGTGTTGATTTTCTTTTGCCATAAGTGTTTGTCTAGTTTGTTTTGTTGAATAAAACTTCCCGTCTATCGGGATAGCAAGGATAATATAATGGTATTTAAGGGATTTATGGCAATAATGGCAATAATGGCAATAATGGTAGGGATGGTAGCTATAGAAGGAACTATTCTCGGTGCGCGGAGGCGTTGTCCCCCGCTTTCTCGAGACGAGGAGACGTCGACTCCCGCTTATTTCCGCTTCAGCTTTTTCTTCAGCTTTCGGATTTCTTCGCGAGCCTGTTTCTTCTGTTTCCTATCCTCATCGGAGACGATGAACTTGCGCTGCAACTCAGCCAGGTCATCCTGCGCCTCGTCCAATTCCTCCTGAATATCCCGCCGCTCCTTCTTCCCCTTGTCCTTCCTAGTCTTCCTCGCCTTGTTTTTCGCACAGTCCGCCTTGAGCTGACCGAATTGCTGCTGGTTAAGAAGTTCCGTGAAGACCTTGCCTCCCGTCGTCTGATAGGTCACCCGATAGAAGACGACATCATTCTCCTTGATCGTCTGCTGCACAAGAATTTCCAGAGCATTGCCGGCATAAAGCACGGTTCCCAACAGCACGATGCACAATCCCGTTCGTTTTTCCATAGGACCTCCTTGATTGATAGATGCCATGAAACTAACATTTCCGTTCGTTTTCTGCTTGAAATATAGCATAATATATCATAATTGCAAATCAACAAAGAAAATCTTAATAGAAATATGAATGACAATTTTCAATACAAATCCTTCCATTTCCGCTACGTCATCCATCGTCCCGCCCCATGCCTCTTTATTGGGAACTACATATTTAAGTTGCCGTTTATGGATTGACGACACGGACTTGTCTTGTGCCCGAGGCGCAAGCCTCGGGAATATGCCGAGTCTGAACACGCAAGAAACTTAAGGATGGAAATTCCTTTTATTCCAGCAGTTCTTTTGTGCGCCGGACTTCGCGGTCGCAGTCCCGGACCAGTTCCTGGACCAATTCATCCACGGTCAGTTCCTTTTCGACCAATCCGACGGATTGTCCCGCCATGACGGATCCCCGTTCCACATCTCCGTCCAGCGCGGCGCGCTGGAGTCCTCCCACCCAGAAATGCTCCAGCTGCGCCTGGGCGCCCTTCCTGTCGACATGTCCCGCATCCAGCTGGCTAAGGAGATTCAACTGAAGTCGTTCGAAATCGCGGGTTCCCTCGTTACGGAGTGCGCGGACGGAGACCACGGGCAATCCGGGATCGAACTGTCCAGTGGGCTGCGCCTCTCGTGCGGCAGCGCGGAGCAACGCCTGTTTGAAGCGTGGATGGACCCTGCATTCCTTCGCCACGGCGAAGCGCGTCCCCAGCTGGACGCCGGCTGCTCCCAGCATCAGGAGATGCGCCATCAGTTTTCCGGTTCCGATTCCGCCGGCCACGAATACCGGCACGTGGTCACAATGAAAAAGCACCTGCTGAAGCAGCACCGTCAGAGAGACTGGTCCGATATGCCCGCCCGCCTCCGTGCCTTCCAGGATCAGGGCATCCGCGCCGTAGGCCAGAAGTCGCTGCGCCAGGCTCTCGGTAGAGGCGAAGCAGAGGACCTTGGCGCCAGTCTCCTTGATGGCGGCGATTTCCGTGTCACGGGGCAATCCGCCGGCGAAGATGACATAAGGCACGTGGACGTTCTTCAGCACCGACAAGTGGGCCTGATAGGCAGGGCCCAGAGTAATGACATTGACAGCGAACTGTCGCGCCGTGCGCCGGCGCGTCTCCGCAATGGCCTCCTCAAGTTCGGCAGGCGCCATGCTTCCCCCCGCCAGCGCGGCGAAGGCTCCGGCGTTGGACACGGCGGCAACCAACTCCGGCGTACTGACCCAAGTCATGGCACCGCACAAAATCGGATACTCCGACTTCAGGAATTCCGTTCCGCGCATGAAGAGTTTTTCCGTTGCCTGTTCCATGAATTTCGTCCAGCGCTATTTCAAACTGAATGGCTTGGATTTTTCCCGGTCGTTGATTTCCAGCATCTTTCCCATGATGGCCAGCGAGGCGTCCAGAATGACATCCTGGCGAGGTCCGCCGTCCTCATAGAGCACCTCATCTGCGTCATGCAGACGTTCCTGCTCCTCCGAATTCCGTTTCGGCTGGTAATGCCGGATTTTCCGCGTCATCTGCAACTCCTTGTCCCGGAACTCGCGTCGCGCCTGGATTTCCAAGGGAATCCGGCGTTCGTCGCGCATTTTCAGATATTCCTCCACCACCTGGGAATACTGCTGGAAGGCAGGATTGGCCGCGGCGTATTCCTCGTATGCGGCCTTCAGTTCCGGCAGGTATTTCGCCAGTTCCGTCTGCATCGTGTAGGGCGCCGGCTTGATTTCATCCCACGGCAACGCGTGGGGGAGATCGGCCTCGGAGGAACGGGAAGCCATCATGAAGGAGGGGAAGCAGATATCGGGCGTAACGCCCTTGAGCTGCGTAGAACCGCCGGTGATCCGGTAGAACTTCTGAATGGTGATCTTGATGGAGCCGGAATCCGTCTTGTCGCCAAAGAGCGCCATCCCACGCCGCATCAGGGGATTCTGGCCCGCGTCCAGCACCGTCTGGACAGAGCCCTTTCCATGGGTCCCCGGATCGCCGACAATCACGGCACGCCCGCAGTCCTGAAGGCAGGCGGCCAGGATTTCCGTAGCGGAAGCCGCGCCCCGGTCCACCATCACCATCAAAGGCCCGTCATAGACCAGGCCGTTCCTGGAAGCAGCCAGGACATTCACCGCCCCACTGCTGTCCTGTGTCTGCACCACCGAAATGGGAATGGGCGCGAAAGTCGTCTTCAGGAAGGCGCTGGAGAGCTGGACCGTCTCGTCCAGGGAGCCGCCGCCATTGGCGCGCATATCCAGAATCAATCCATCCACTGCGCCCTCCTTCCGAGCCTCCTCCAGCAGATGCAGCACATCGACAGTCGTGCTCTTGGCCGTCTGGTCCTTCTTCTCATAGCCCTCGAAATCCCGGTAGAAACTAGGCAGATAGATGCAGAGGACGCGCTTGCCGTCCACCTGATAGACCTTGCTCTGCGCCTCGGCGTCCTTCAGCTTGATTTCGTCGCGCACCAATTCCAGCGTATAGGAAGTGGAGACGCCCTCCGGCATGATTGTAAGATAGACGCTGGTGCCCTTCTGCCCGCGGATCTTCTCGACCACCTTGTCAAGCGGCATGTCCACCACATCGACGGGCTCCTGATCGGGAGCCTGCGCCACAGCGACGATGCGGTCTCCGGGCCTGAGCCGTCCATCCCGCGCGGCAGGTCCGCCGGGGACCAGGCTCACCACCACGGTATAGGCATCCCGAGTGCTCAGCGTCGCGCCGATTCCCTGCAGGGAAAGGGACATGGCGATATTGAAGTTCTCCTTGTCCCGCGGCACGAAATAACAGGTATGGGGATCCAGGATGACCGCCAGGGAATTGATGAAATACCCCATCACCTCCATGGGTTCCGCCTGGAGGCGATTCTGGAAGACCGTGACAATGGCCTTCTGGCTGCGCAGACGAATCGGCGGCGGCGTATAGACCGCGCGCCGGGTGCCGTCCGCCTCGGTTTCGGCGACCTTCACGTTCTTCATGTCCTCCTGGGTGAGCTGGTCCGCCAGCAGCGTATTCTTGACGCGCAGGCGCCAGAGCTTCTCCCGTTCCGCATTGTTCGAGGGCCAGTCATGATCTTCCGGATAGTCGTAGAGTTCCAGATACTCCTCTTCGGAAAAATCGCAGGGCTTGTCGTAGGCATTGAAAGAATAGACCGCCCACTCCCGCATTCTCTGCAGGCATCGCCGATAGACGACGAAGGCGAAATCCAGATTGGGAACGCCCTTGGTGCAGAGCATCTGCTCATATCCCCGGAAATCTTCCAGATCGCTTTGCAGGAAATAGATCTTGGATGGATCAAGCATCTGGAAATAGTTGGTATACCACGCGGACAAGAGCTCCGGCGTAATTTTCGGATGCGCGTAGTGGTAGCGCTCGAAAGCCCAGACCACACCGCGGGAAATCAAGGAGAGCCGAGGCGTGGGCGCCAGCAGCGGAATTTCCGCCTGCACCACATTTTCCGTCAGCTGTTCCCGCAAAGAGGCGGAGTCCAGCTCCGCAGACAGCAGGCAAAACGGCAGTAAAAAGAGAAAGAGCAACTTTTTCATCGTATGGTTTTCAAAGGAGCGCGGCATCAGTCGGATCACTTCTTCCCTGACCGCGCTTATCGTCTTCCGGGCGAAACGACCTTGCAATCCTCAATGCGCCCATGGGTACATTCTGAAAGCCTCTGTAAGACCGGCCCCCTGACCTGCGGGTTCCGAAAAACAAAGAGGTAAGTCTGGTTCACCGCCTCCATCACCAAGCATTTCCCCCGGATTTCCAGAGGGTAAAGCTGTCGGGACGTCTCCCTGCCCAGCACTTCTTCCCAATGGGAGCGGAGCTGTTCCAAGACCACTACGTCGTCCTGATGAATCCGGGCCAGGAATCTGTCAATGCATTCGCCGACGGGCTTCATCCGCTTATGAAAGACGCCCAAGACATCAGAGGCACGTTCCTCGCCGACCCATTGCGCCACCAGAGCGTCCTGCTGACGTTCATCGGAGTTCGCGAAGTGGCGTTTTGAGGCAAGAAGGTTATCTTGTGCTTCTTTTTCAGGCATAATGCAGGAAACTTTCCCGTTGCGGATTTATCTTATTGGTTTGTCAATAGAATAAGATAGTCCCTTTCTCTGATTTTCCTTGGATTTTCATGACTCAGCTTCTTGAGAATTTTCATTTTGTCCAGCAAAGCGTGGCGCAAGCCGCCTTGGACGCCGGCCGCGATCCTGCCACCGTCCGCCTTCTGGCAGTCTCCAAGACCTTCCCGGCGGAAGATGTGCAGGAGGTCTTCCTGGCAGGTCAGAAGTGCTTTGGCGAGAACCGTGTGCAGGAACTGACCGAGAAAGGCAAGGTTCTTTCCCGGGAAATCGAGTGGCACCTGATCGGCCATTTGCAGCAGAACAAGGTCAGGGCGGCGCTGGAGTTCGCCAGCTGGATCCACGCGGTGGACACGCCGGAGCTCCTGCACCGCATCGAAGCCATTTCCGCCGAACTCTCCGTCCACCCGAAACTTCTTCTGGAAGTCAACATCTCCGGCGAGGAAAGCAAATTCGGCCTGACGCCAGACGCGGCGCTGGAACTGGCCAAGTCCCTTCCCGCCGATGCCCCCGCACCGCTGACGGGCCTGATGACCATGGCGCCCTTAGAGGCTCCGGAAGAACAGCTCCACCGGATTTTCGGCGGCCTCCGGCAACTCCGGGACCGCATCCAGGAGATCCGCGGCACTGCGCTGCCGGAACTCTCCATGGGCATGAGCGGCGACTACCGCGTGGCCATTCAGGAAGGCGCCACCATCGTCCGCATCGGAACGGCCATCTTCGGACATCGCGACTATGCCCATGCCTGATCCCGTCATCCTGTCCATCGGCGCTTTTCAACTGCGCTGGTATGGGCTCTTCGCCGCACTGGCGTTGCTGGGGACATACGCAATTTTGTCCCTCCGCGTCAAGAAGAGCCCGTTGAAATCCGACGACCTCTCCACCATCCTGACCTTCTGCGTGATCTTCGGCCTCATCGGCGCCCGCCTGGAATACGTGCGGCGCTTCTGGAGCGAGTCCTTTGCCGACGACCCCATGGGCGTCTGGCGCGTCTGGGAGGGCGGGCTGGTCTTCCAAGGAGGATTCATCCTGGCGGCCATCGCCGTTTGGCTGCTCTGCCTCTACAAGAAGTGGCCCGTGGGCGGCGTGGCGGACTTGATGGCGCCAGCACTGCCCGTAGGGCACGCCATTGCGCGGCTGGGATGCCTCTTCAACGGCTGCTGCTTCGGAATCCCCTGGAAACACTTCGGCGGCATCCAATACCCGGCGTCAGGGAACGACGTCCTCCACACGCAGTTCCTGCTGGGACAACTCCCGGAAGGAACGATCACGCCTCTGCCCGTGCTGCCGATCCAGGCCCTGGAATCCCTCTGGTGCCTCCTCATCGCAGGCGCCATCCTCCTCTGCGAACGGATGGGACTCCTGAAAAAGAGGCTTTTCTTCCTCTACCTCATCGGATACTCCATCGGACGGTTCTTCCTGGAGTTCCTGCGCGGCGACTACCACCAGAACGGCGGACTGACTCCCGCGCAATGGACTACGGCGTCGCTCATCCTCCCGGTCACCATTGCCATCCTCCTCTGGACCTCCTTCCGCAGACCTTCCCATGACTCCTGTAAGAATTGACATCGACGAAACGCTAGTCGGCACCCGGCTGGACATGCTCCTGGTCGCACGGCATCCAGAACGCTCCCGCACAAGCATCCAGAAGGCCATCGACGGCGGCTGCGCCACCATCAACGGCGAACGCGGCAAATCCGGCATCAGGCTGGAACTGGGCGACTGCGTGGAATATGCGCTGCCTGACGAAGAGGCAAAGGCACCGCTTCAGGCCGAGGAGATTCCGCTGGACATCCTCTACGAGGACGACGCGATCCTGGTCATCAACAAGCCCGCCGGCCTTGTCGTCCATCCCGCAGCCGGCAACGAAAGCGGCACGCTGGTCTCCGGCCTGCTCTTCCGGGAACCCGAAGCCTTCGCCGAAGTCGGAGATGACGCGGACCGCCCGGGGATCGTCCACCGCCTGGACAAGGACACCTCCGGCGTGCTCGTCATCGCACGGACGCCGCAGGCCCATGCTGCCCTCAAGCGGAGTTTTCAAGAACGGCAGGTGGACAAGATCTACCTGGCCATGGCCAGCCGGCATTTCAAGGACCCCTTCGGCGTCGTCGAGGAACCCGTCGGACGGGATCCGCGCCACCGTCAGAAGATGTCCGTCCTGCCGGACGGCGGACGCGAGGCGCTGACCAAATACCGCGTCATCGCGGAACGCGACGGCGCCAGCCTGCTGCAAGTGCGTCTCTATACGGGGCGCACCCACCAAATCCGTGTTCACCTCTCCCACATCGGTCATCCCATCCTGGGGGACGGCCTCTACGGCGGTCCTCGAAAACTGCCCCCGTTCTCCTGCGAACGGCAGATGCTGCACGCATGGAAGATCGCCATCCCGCATCCCGTCACAGGGGAGCGAACCGTCTTCACCGCTCCCGCGCCGACGGATTTCCAGAAAAACCTGGACCTCTTCGCGGAGGTCACCGATCTGACTGGACTGGTCTAACCACACAATAAAACCTGCGACTTCCCGTTTTTTCTTGCAAACTCAACGGTACAAAAGAACGCAGGTTCGCCAACAAAAACCTTCTATGCTCTCCTTCAACCGAAACCAATCCATCGCCGTCACCTGGACGACTGACACCTGCCGGGCCGTCAGACTCCGCGTCACCGGGAATGCCTGCCAGGTGGACGCCTGCTGGCATGGCGAAGTGGGCAAAGACGGCGCGTCCCTGGCCGAACTGGTCCTGAACGCAGCAAAAGCCGTAGGAGCGGATGACAGCAGCTACATCGTCGCCGGCGGAAACGGCCAGGGTTGGGGAATGGCAGACCTCCAGATGCCCGCGCTGAAGCCAGAGGAACTGAACAATGCGCTTTCTTTCGAACTGCGCAAGCAGACGCCGCTCTCTTCCGACAAGCTCCACTGGGGATACCGCCTGCTGCCCAAGAAGGCCAACGGCACAACACAACCCGTCCGTCTCTTCTATGTACGTACGGAACACTGGAACAGCTGGCTGAAGGCCGCCAACGGCCTGCATCATATCGATGCGCTTCTTCCCGCGCCCGTAGCGCTGGATCCTGTCCTGGAAGGCGCATCGCTGATCATGCCCGGCGGCCCCGGAACACCCGGACGCTATGAATATGCCATTGGCGAAAATGGCCGCGTGGTGATTCCCCGAGATGAAACGGCACCGCTGAAGCTTTCAGAAGCCCTTTCCGCCGACTTGTGCAAGCCGGGCCCCGTCAACGACCTTCCCCAGGCAGTCCAGCTCGGCTTTGTCCCCACCATCGTCCTGGGCCTCTATGGCCTGACCAGCTGCATCAACCAGGACCAAAGCACCATGGTCCCCCTTCCCGACCGCTTCCACGCGCGCCGGAACATCCCTGTGAAGATTGCGGCAGCCTGCCTGGGCGTCTATCTCCTCGGACTGCTGATCTTCGTCCTGGCCGGCAACCTCTCCGGCCATGCGACTCAGCTTCGCCAGCTGGACCAGAGCATCAAGAAGGTCCGCGCCGAGTTGGAAAAACTGCAGAAACTGACGGATCCCAAGGGGGTCGAGCGCATCAATCTGCTGAAGCAGGAATTGCTGGACAACACGCCGAACCGTCCGGACTTCCCCACTGCCCTGCTGGCGGTAACCCAGGCAGTGCCATCCACCCACTGGATCTCCGATAACTTCGAATGGCGCGACGGTCAGATTGCCTTCAAGATCCAGGGACCGACAAAGGAAGTGGACCTGACGTCCAAGCTGGAAGACTCCCGCTTCCTGGGCGATGTAACGGAACGCCTCAGCACCATGAACAACGGCTCCTACACCCAGCGTTTCGAGGCTATTGCGCGCTTTGACACGGAAATCGAAGCCGAGGTCCTCCGTACCCGAGAGGAACAAAAGCAACAGAAACTGAAGGAACAGCTGGAGAAGGAACAGGCGGCTTTGAAGGAAGCCATCCAGCAGAAGCAGAATGAAGCGGCAGACGACGCGGACGACGAGGCCATTCTTGAAGAAGAAGACGAAAACGCGGGCGATGACAGCGTGGAAATCGACACGGATGTCCAGGAAAGCGAGGAGGAATAATCGATGAAACCCAAGACCCGACAGACAATTCTGGTGGTAGCGATGGTCTTCATCGGCTTCTTCTGCGTGAAGCAGTACCTCCCCATGATCCAGATTCCCACCGCAAAACGCGTGACGCAAAAACGCCACGAGCTGGAATCCCTGCAGATGGACCTGATGGTGGCGAAAAAGACCTATCAAGATCAGGTGAACGACATCCAGGCCATGCAATCCCTGGCAGGTCCCTTCTGGATTCCCTCCAGCCCCTCGGCGAAGGTCGACCAGGAGATTTCGGCGGAGTTCAACCGCATTACCCGCCTGGCGCAACTCTCCACGGCGGCAAACAGCCAGAAAATCGACATCGCCCGCGAAAAGAACGGCTCCAGCTTCCAGGAAGTCACCCTCTCCGTGGATTTCAAGAATGTCTCCATGAGGGACCTGACCCGCTTCTTCACACAGATGCGCACTTCTCCCAAAGGCGAAAAATTCCGCTGGGAATACTGCAAGATCAATCCCGACAACCCCAGGACTCCCACTGCCGCCAATATGAGCGCGCGTTTCAAGATCCTGGTCCTCAACAACGACGCCATGGCGTTCCTTGGGCTGACAGACGCCCCCGTCGCCGAACGCAATGCCGCCTCACGCAGCCGGAAGAACTGATATGACTGGAATCGCATGGATCATTCTGGATGCCGTCCTGGCCCTGACCGCAGCCGTCGGCACCGTCAAAGTCAGCACTACGCAACCGCCCCGCCCGCTGACCGAAGAACAGCTGGCCGGCCCGGAGAAAATGCAGAAGGAAAACGACAGGAACGCCACTGCAGCCGTCCAGCCCTCGTTGCGTCCGCCAAGCCATAAGGATGCCCTGCCGGAACGGGCTTCGCTGGACGACTTGTGGCGTTCTACCCTCTTCCTGCCTACCCGCGCTGAAGCCGAACCCGGCGATGCTGACGCTGAAGCCGCTGCACAGGCCGCAGCGCTGGCGGGACAGAACTTCGAGTTCGAACTCATTGGAATCGCGCAGATTTGTCCAGCCGGCAGCACCCCCGTCCCCATTGCCGTCCTGCGCAGCAAGCAGACAGGGCAACGCAACGACCGGCGGATGCCGCCCAACCGCAGGAATCCCCGGGACACCCGGACCGATTCCAAGCAGCAGACGGCTGAAAAGAAGGCACCGGAGAAGCTGATTTTCAAAGAAGGCGATCCTCTGAATGGCACCGGCTATTTGCTGAAAGCCATCTATCCGGACCAGAAGATGGTGGAAGTCTCCCGAGGCTCGGAAGTCATCAAACTCTTCATCAACTACGCAGGCGAAGCCGCCATCCAACGCCGGGCGGATGTGACCCAGGCAGCTACCGAGAAGAAAAAGAAGGCTGAAGAAGAAGAGGCGAAACGCCAGCAGTCCATCCGAGAGCGCCAGGCGCAGCAACAGCAGCAGAACAACAACCAAGGCAATCCAGGA
>JAKSPB010000060.1 GCA_024405215.1 Lentisphaeria bacterium
TACCATCAATACCATCAATACCATCAATACCATCAATACCATCAATACCATCAATACCATCATTTCGGTTGCAGAAATTTTCACAGGTATTATATTAAAGCTTTCTACGTGTGTCCATGCCTTGGCGGCCCTCTGTTTCCGGCAGCTGCCACATTGTCCGGCACGTGCGCATTTTACAGAAAGGCTCCTGCGACAAGGTCAACGTCACAGGTCGCAAGTCCGGAAAGACCAGGACGGTTCTGCCGCCCATTCCCCACCAAACCACAAGGAACAAATCCATGAAAGTCAGAGCATCAGTCAAGCGGATGTGCAACAACTGCCAGATTGTGAAGCGCAACGGCGTCCTCCGGGTGATTTGCAAGAATCCCCGTCACAAGCAGCGTCAGGGCTAGTTTACAGCCATTCCCCCCTTGAAACATCCGTGCAACCCCTGCGCCAGCACTTTTCGGCGCCTGGGGAAAACCAAAGTTAGGAATTAGGAAAATGCCTAGAATTCTCGGTGTTGATATCCCGAACAACAAGCAGACGGTGATCTCCCTGCAGTACATCTACGGAATCGGTCCCGCCATCGCCAAGGCCATTTGCGAAGAAGCCAAGCTGGACCCCGTCCGCAAGGCCTCTGAGCTTACCCAGGACGACATTGCAAACATCCTGCAGGTCCTCCAGGAAAAGTACACTGTGGAAGGTGACCTGCGCCGTCAGGTGGCCAACAACATCCGACGCCTCATCGCCATCGGCAGCTATCGTGGCACCCGCCATCGCAAAAACCTGCCTGTCCGCGGCCAGCGCACCCGCACCAACGCCCGTACCCGCAAGGGCGCCAAGAAGACCGTCGGTGCAATCCGTGACCGTACCGAGCGTAAGACCGCAGCTTCCGCTGCCGAGGCCAAGCAGGCTGCCGCTGCCAAGAAGTAGTCCTCACGGATTCGCTCTTGTTCGTTCTGGCACCAAACAACCACCTTTCACAAATAGTTTACGGACGGCATGATTTGCCGCCCCAGGAGAATAAATACCATGGCTGAAGAGTCCAAGGAAAAGACCGCCGCGACGCAGGAAGCCCCCGTTGCCGCCGCCGCTCCCGCCTCCATCCCCACCGCTGAACAGATCCTGGCCGATCCCAACGCGGTCACCGCAGTACAGAGCCGCCGTGCCAAGGGCGCCCGCCAGGTGCTCTCCGGCGTTGTTCACGTGGATTCCACTTTCAACAACACCCGCGTCGTCATCACCGACCCCCAGGGCAACGTGCTCTCCTGGTCCACCGGCGGCAAGCTGGGTTACAAGGGCTCCCGCAAGAGCACTTCCTACGTCGCGCAGGTCATCGCCGGCGACGCCGCGAAGAAGGCCATGCTGACCTACGGCCTGAAAGAGGTCGAGGTCGAGGTCAAGGGCCCCGGTCAGGGCCGCGAATCCGCTGTCCGTGGCATCGCCCTGGCTGGCCTGGAAATCACCGTCCTGCGCGACGTCACTCCGCTGCCCCACAACGGATGCCGTCCTCCCAAGAAGCGCCGCATCTAGCCGGTCGCTGCCGTAAGGCCCAGGGAATTGGAATTGCGCCCTGGGGCCTACCGAAGGATAAGACACGCAATGCGAAGTTAGTGTCATAAACCAAGGAGGAAAATTTCCCAATGGCAGGACTGGAAAACTTTGAAATGCCCGAGACTCTGGTAATGGACGAAACGACCGCCACTGGTCGCTACGCGAAGTTCATCACCGAACCCTGGGAACCTGGCTTCGGCCACACCATCGGCAACTCTCTCCGCAGAGTGTTGCTCACCATGATGGAAGGCGTCGCCGTCAGTTGCATCCGCATCGACGGCGTCAGCCACGAATTCACCCCGATTCCTGGTGTCATGGAGGATGTGATGGAAATCATCCTCAACATCAAGAAACTGAAGTTCCGCTGCGACGGTTCTCTGCCCCGCACCCTGGAGCTGGTCGTCTCCAAGAAAGGCGTCATCACCGGAAAGGACATCAAGGAGGACGGCGTGGCCGTCGTCCTGAACAAGGATCAGAAGCTCTTCACCCTCACCGCCGACCGCAAGGACAAGCCCCTGCGCATCGAGTTGGATCTGGCCAAGGGCCGCGGCTATCGTCCCAGCGAGCGCAACAAGCGTGACGAACAGCCACTGAACTCCATCCCCGTGGACTGCCTGTTCAGCCCCATTGAAAAGGTCCGCTATGATGTCCAGCCCAGCCGTGTCGGCGAGAACACCAACTACGACCGCCTGGAACTGGAGATCTGGACCGACGAACGCATTGACCCGAAGAGCGCCGTCATGCGCGCCGCAGCCATTCTGCGCGAGCACCTGACAGTCTTCGAGTTCGAGACCAGCCAGGCCGCCATCAGCAATGGCGTCCTGCTCTCCGACGAGGAGAAGGCACTGTTGAACAAGCTGACCGCCAACGTGGCCAGCATGGAACTCTCCGTGCGTTCCGTCAACTGCCTGAACCAGGATGGCATCCATTTCGTCGGCGAACTGGTGCAGCGTTCTGAGAACCAGATGATGAAGTGCCGGAACTTCGGCAAGAAGTCCCTGACAGAAATCAAGGACAAGCTCAGCGAGATGGGGTTGTCCCTGGAAATGACTTTGAGTAATAATGTCGCAGACGAGCTGGCCCGCCAGATGGCCACCCAGCTGCAGAATACTAAGGAGTAACCGTAATGAGACACCGCGTCGCAACCTTCAAGATCAACCGCAGCAGCGCCCACGTGCGTGCGCTGCTGGCCAACTCCGTCTGCAGCCTGATTGAGCACAATCAGATCAAGACCACGCTGGTCCGCGCCAAGCGCATCCGCCAACTCGCCGACCAGATGATCACCCTCGGCAAGCGTGGCGATCTGCACGCCCGCCGTCTGGCCGTCGCCAAGCTTCACAACACGATTCTCGTGAAGAAGCTCTTCGACGAAGTCGCCCCCCAGTACAAGGAACGCCAGGGTGGCTACACCCGCATCATGAAGATTGGTCCCCGTATCGGTGACGCCGCCGAGATGGCCATCCTCGCCTTCGTCGAAACCGACGAGCAGGTCAAGGCTGCCAAGGCTGCCGCCGAGAAGGCCGAAGCCGAGAAGGCCGCTCCCGCCACTGACGCTCAGTAACTGACAGATGGCATAGCCGGCTGCTCCTTTTTGCTGGAGCCGCCGGCTTTTTTTCTATCGCCGATGTTCACCCTTCTTGATACAACTTCCTTCCCGGAACGCCGTCTGGTGGCCAAACGCTATCGCCATGACTGCGGCATGGAAGTCATCAGCCTGGAAGCACAGGATCCCGAAAACCTCTTCGTGGCATATTTTCCCACCGATGCCGCGGACGACACCGGCTCCGCCCATATCATCGAGCACTCCGTGCTGGAAGGGTCCGAGAAGTTCCCGGTCAAGGATCCCTTCGTCTGCCTGCTGAAATCCAGCGTGGCGACCTTCCTGAACGCCTGCACCTATTCCGACCGAACGCTATATCCCTTCACCACCTGCTGCAAGCAGGACTATTTCAATCTTCTGGAAGTCTACTGGGATGCAGTCTTCCACCCCCGCCTTTCCCGCGATGTGCTTGGACAGGAGGGCTGGCACTACGAGATCCAAGGCCGCGGCAGAAGCCGCAAGCTGACCATCAACGGCATTGTCTACAACGAGATGTCCGGCTACTACTCCGATCCGGGAACCATCATCGGACGGGAAATGGAAAAAGGACTCTTCCCGCATACCTCCCTGCGCTATGATTCCGGCGGCGTCCCCGAGAAAATCCCCACCCTGACCTATCCCGCCTTCCTGCGCTTCCATCAGAGCCACTACAATCCCACCGTGGCCCGTGTCGTCCTCTACGGCGACATCCCCACGGAGGAAAAGCTGGCCGTCCTGGAACGCCATCTGCAGGAGGACCTGCCGCGCCTTCCCAAGCGCCTTCCGCTTCCCAAGCAACCGAGGAGACTGTCCGCCCCTCCTGCCGCGCCCGCAGTACGCAAGAACAGCTTTGTTCCCGACCCCGAATCCCAGCGTTCCAAGACAGGGCTGGTGGCCATGGCGTGGGCGCTGGACGACACACGGGATCCCGATCTGGACCTCGGCTTCCAGCTGCTGGAGGCCGTGCTGATCGGAAACGCCGCCGCACCGCTGGGCAAGGCCCTTCTGGAATCCCGCATCGGCACCGCCCCCATGGCAAGCGGCTACGACAACGAGACGAAACACACATCCTTCTGCGTCTCCATGCGCGGCGTCAAACCGAAGGACTTCCCGAAATTCGAACGCCTTGTCTTGGACACCCTGCGGAAATGCGTCCAGGACGGCCTTCCCGCCAAGCAGGTTGAAGGCGCCCTGACACGCTTCCAGACACAGAACCAGGAAATCGGCAAGGACTACGTCTATGATCTTCTGGAAGACATCATCGCCTCCTGGCACTACTCCGACGACCCCTTCCTCTTCCTGAGACAGTCCACCCGGCTGCCCCACTTGCAGGAACTGCTGGAGAAACACCCGCGCTATCTGGAGGAACTCATCCAGAAATGGCTCCTGGACAACCCGCGGCGCGTCCTGGTGGAACTCCTTCCCGACGACAGGCTGAAGAAGCGCACGGACGACGCACTCAAGGCCAAGCTGTCCAAGCTCCTCGCCACATGGACGGAAGAAAAGATACGGAAGACCATCGCCTTCCAGAAGAAACTTCAGGCCAACGCCCTGCGCCCCGACACCCCGGAGGCCCTGGCCACCATCCCGCGCCTGCGCAGAAGCGACCTGCCTAGCAAGGTCACCCCCCTGTCCTACTCGGACGGACGCTTCGCCAATGGCCTGCGCTTCCGCAAAAGCGAGGACTTCACCAACGGCATCAGCCGCATCGCCCTCTATCTGGACGGAGCCTCCCTCCCCTCGGACCTGGCCCAGTACCTCCCCCTCTTCGCCGGAATCTTCCCGCAGGTCGGCACGGAGAACAAGACCTACGACCAGCGGGCCGAGGAATGGGCCTTGAACGGCGGCGCTTTCGCGCTGGTCTCCGGAAGCCACACCCCGGATGACGCGCCGGCCCCCGTCACACACCTCCTGAACCTAAGTCTATCCTCCCTGGACAGAAACTTCCCCCAGGCCGTGGAACTCCTGAAAGAGCAACTGCGATGCATCTCCTTCGGCGAAAGAAGACACCTCACGGAACTCCTGCGGGCAGCAGCAGCGAAGGCCTCCGCCAGCCTGCTGCGCCGGGGAAACTTCGACTACGCCTCGGCACGGGCAGCCGACGGTCTCTCGCCGTTGAGCAGCTACGCGAACCATGTCGCGGGATTCCCCGCATACCAGCTGCTGCAAACCCTGGCGCGCCGAGACGAAAGCCAACTGGACGACTTGTCGGAGAAATTCTCCCGTCTGGCCCAGTGGATCTGCACGCTGCCCGTCGTTGCCGTCGGCCTGGCCACGGAAGACGCCAAGGCCATGAAGGCCATGGAAGAACTGACGTCGCTCTGGACGCCCGCATTGGAGGCCAAACCCGCCCTGCCGCTCTTCGCCTCCGCACCGGAATGCACCCTCGCGCCCGGACGTCGGGAATACGGACAGATCCCCGCGAAAGTCCATACCTGTGTGCGGGCCTTCGCCGCGCCTCATCTGTCCTCGGCTCAATCCATGCCCCTCACCCTGGCGGCGAACATCCTGACCAGCGGGTACCTCTGGGACGAAATCCGCGCCAAGGGCGGCGCATACGGCTGCAAGCTGCATTACCGTCCCGGCGAATCCCTGGCCTATCTCCATTCCCACGACGACCCCAACTGCGAGAACACCTACCGCGCCTTCGACAACCTCCCCGCCTACCTGAAGGAGCATCCCTTCTCCCAGGAGGAAGTCGACAAGGCGATTCTCCAGACCTTGAGCCCCTTCCTGGTCCCTGTCCGCCCGGCAGCAGCGGCAACACGGTGCCTGGACTCCCTCCTCCGAGGCATCACCACCGCCAAACAGCAGGAGCGCTTTGACGCCTACCAGGCCATCACCCGCGAACAGGTCCAGAAGGCGGCCGAGGATTTCTTCGCGCAGCCCCATAACGACTGCGCCCTGGGACCGGCGCCCGCCCCCGCCGCCATGACCCTCTTCCCCATCGGCGGTTGATTCCCGATTCCCTTCCCCATTGACTTCCCCGATACCATGAAAGAAGACATCATCTATTTTACCAGAAACCTCCAGTCTCCCTGCAGCAAGGCCGTCAACAAACGCACGGACGTCAAGATCGTCAACCCAGAAGAGGACTACAGCGAAGCCCTGGCAAATGCAAAGGCAGCCATCCTGGATGCCGATGACGAACTGCGTCCGGAACTGGTCAAGGCCCTTCTGAAGGAAAAACTCCCCTTCGCCCTCTGCGGACTGGCCGGCGAAACCCCCGATTCCCTGAAACGCCTCTGCGCAGCCGCCAAACGCCGTCACATCCAGGTCTGCTGGCTGGGCTCCTGGCGCTACGAGTGGGCCATGGCGCGCCTGAAGGAAACCATTACCAGCGGCGTGCTGGGAACCATCCAGCAGTATAAGCTCACGAAACCCGCAGGCTTGGGTATCTTTGAACGGCTCCGCGACGACGATCTGCTCAACTGGCTCGCCTCATACGGAAATGACGCAGCCACCGCCCACGAAGAAATGGAAGGCGTGGGATATCGCCTCACCGCCACCGGAAGCCGCGGCAGCGCCACCGCCACAGTCTTGGAAGACGGCCAGAACGAATTCGCGATCGCCCTCTGCGACGAGACGCCGCGTGTCGTCTGCCAGCCAAGCGCCCCCCTTGAGGCGGAAATCGGATACCTTCTTTTCGCCATCCGCACCGGAAGACCCTGGTCAATGCTGGGACGAATCCCCAATTAGTCGTCCGGAAAATTTGTAAAATGGAGAGCAGGCATTACAGTACTGAATTCTCCGGAAACAGCTTTTTTGTTGATCGTCACATATAAAGTTCCCCTAACATGAAAACTTTTCTTCCCAAGGAAAACGAAATCGAGCGCAAGTGGTGGATCGTCGACGCTGACAACCAGGTGCTCGGACGCATGGCTCGCCAGATCGCGATGATCCTCCGCGGCAAGCACAAGCCCATCTATACTCCCCATCTGGACACTGGTGATTACGTCATCGTCACCAATGCCGCCAAAGTCGCCATGACCGGCCGCAAGGCCACCGATAAGGAGTATCAGGATTTCAGTGGCTGGGTCGATGGACTGAAGCGCACCAGCGCCAAGGAAATGTTGGCCAAGAAGCCTGAGGAAATCATCAAGCGCGCCGTCTGGGGAATGATGCCCGATGGAAAGCTGGGCCGTGCCCAGTTCCGCAAGCTGAAGGTCTTCGCTGGCGAAATGCCCGAGCACAAGTTCGTTGCCCAGGATGCACAGCCCCTGACGCTGAAGAACCAGTTTTAGTTTGAATCATCTTTAACGAGAAAAGGAAAGAAGAGCAAATGGCCCAAGAAGCTAGCGATGTGATTCTGACCGTCGGCCGCCGGAAGAGCGCCAGCGCACGTGTCCGCATGACCCGTGGCACTGGAAAGATCACCGTGAACCGCCGCGCGTTCAACGATTATTTCACCACCGAGTCCATTCGTGGATTCATCCAGCAGCCCCTCGTCCTGACCAGCAAGGCCGGTGAGTTTGACATCTACGCCACCGTTGACGGTGGTGGCGAAGTCGGTCAGGCTGGTGCTCTGCGCCACGGCATCGCCCGCGCCCTGGAGAAGTCCGACGAAGCACTGCGCGCCCCTCTGAAGAAGGCCGGCATGCTGACCCGCGACTCCCGCGAGAAGGAGCGTAAGAAGCCCGGTCAGCCCGGTGCCCGCAAGCGCTTCCAGTTCAGCAAGCGTTAGTCCTCGGCTGGACTCCCCCCCCACGAAAAACGGATGCCCCTCAAAAGGCATCCGTTTTTTTGTTTTCCCCATGCGCCCGCGCATCGTGCGCGGGGCAGGCGGAATTCCCTAGCCAAGTTCCTGTTTTGCTATTTTGCCATCCGTATTTTCCCTTCGCCATATTCTGCCATTTCAACAAATGCCGGGAAAGAGACTATATTTCACGCATTGACTTCATTGTCCTGCATATCCATGTTCCCGGCGGCAGTACGTCAGGGAACGTCCCTCCCCAAATCCTTGCATCCTATGGAATCTCCCCTTCTCGAACAGCTTTCCTCCTTTGACGCCTGGAAACGCATCTCCGCTCTTCAGGCCTTGGCCGCCACGACGGATTTCCCGGCAGAAACTCCGGCCATGAACATGCACGTCCACTCCTTCTACTCCTACAATGGCGAGGGATGGTCTCCCGCCCGCATCGCATACGAAATGAAGAAAATGGGCCTCTACGGCGCAGCCCTGTGCGATTTCGACGTCATCCAGGGCGTGGAAGAATTCCTGACAGCCGGAGATTTCCTTGGTCTGCGCACGGCCGCCTCTTTTGAAAGCCGCGTCTTCTTCCCCGAATACGCCGACAAGGAAATCAATTCTCCCGGCGAGCCCGGCGTCTTCTACTTTATGGGTTCCGGCCTCGTCAACGGCGCCCGTGCCGCGGATTTCCAGAAGCAACTGGAGCAATCCCATGCCCGCAACCGCGCCCTCATCGCCCGCGTCAACCGCGCCCTGCCCGGTTGCCAGCTCTCCTACGAAAATGACGTCCTGCCGCTGACTCCCGACAAGAACGCCACAGAGCGCCACATCGTCCGCGCCTACTACGACCTGGCTATCAAGGAACAAGGCAGCGCAGAAAAGGCCGCAGCATTCTGGGCAAAGGTCTTCAATGCCGACGAGGCGGAACTGGCAGCCAAGAGCGTAAATGCCATGAACGACTATCTGCGTACCAAGCTGATGAAGAAAGGCGGCCTGGGCTACGAGCAGCCGACGGAAAGCACCTTCCCCCCCATTGACGAAGTCATCGCCCTCATCAAGTCCTGCCGCGCGCTGCCCAACTCCGCCTGGCTGGACGGCTCCCTCCCCGGCGAGGCCGATCCCAAGGCGCAGCTGGAATGCCTGGTCGCCAAAGGCCTGGAGATGGTCAACATCATCCCCGACCGCAACTGGAACTTCAAGGATCCGGAAAAGAAGGCCATCCGCGTCAAGGCCCTGAACGAATACGTGGCCGCCGCCAACGCCCTGGATCTTCCCATCATCGTCGGCACGGAGTGCAACAAGCCCGGCCAGCGCAAGGTCGATGACTTCGACTGCGATGCCCTGAAGCCGTTGTCGCCTGATTTCACCCGCGGCGCCAACGTCCTTTTCGGTCACACCACCCTCCTCCGCTATGCGGACTACTCCTACAGCGATGCCCGCGCCAAGGAAGAGTTCCCCTGCCGCAAAGCCCGAAACGACTTCTTTGCAGCCGTGGGCGCCCTTCCCATCCCGCCGGCGAAGATTCGCCAGGCCCTGGCCAACGAGACGGAACCGGAAAAGAACCTCGCTGTCATCCGGGACGCAGCAGCCAAGGGCTATTGGTAAAATTCATGACGACATTCTCCGGCGGCTAACGGAAAAGTTGCCGCCGGATTCTCCTTGAAATCAGCGGTTATTGGCTTATATTCTGACGTTTCCGTTTTGTGGTCCGCTTTTCCATTGCGAATCACCTCCTTTCCATAGGAATCCCATAGTCCCTACAATTTTTTCAATACCATGGCAACTCTTTCGGTCCTCCTCACCATCATCTCCGTTTTGACTGCGATTCTGCTCACCATCATCGTCCTGATTCAGAATCCCAAAGGCCAGGGTGGCATCGGTGCCATCAGCGGCGGTGTCTCCGAAGCCATGTTCGGCGCGACGGCCCCCTCCGCGCTGGTGAAGATCACGGTTGTCCTGGCCGTCATCTTCCTGCTCTCCACGCTCTTCAACGCCGCCATCGTTGGCCATGCCCGTCAGGCGAAATCCCTGGGTGACTCCATTGTCGATGCTCCTGCGACGGCCGCCGTGGAGACCGCTGCCGGCACGGCGGCAGCAGCCGTGGAAGAGACCGCCGCACCCGCAACCGAGGCTCCCGCTCCTGCGGCCGAGTAGCTTTTCTTCCCAAGACATCTTTTCGGGCCGTGGTTGCCTAGAGCTTCCACGGCCATATTTTTATCTAGAATTTGGAATACGTACCCTATGAGTGACCTGTCGAAAATCCGCAATCTGGGAATCATCGCCCACATCGATGCAGGAAAGACCAGCACGACCGAAGGACTGCTTTTCTTCTCCGGACTGACGCATCGCTACGGAAACATCGACGACGGCACCACAGTCATGGACTTCCTGCCCGATGAACGTGCCCGCGGCATTACCATCATGGCAGCCGCTGCCGTCATCCCCTGGAAGAGCTTCGAATATCACCTCATCGATACTCCCGGACATATTGACTTCACTGCCGAAGTGGAACGCTCTCTCCGAGCCATTGACGGCGCCGTGGTCATCTTCAGCGCAGTAGAAGGCGTGGAAGCGCAGTCCGAGAAGGTCTGGCACCAGGCCGACGGCTATGCCGTTCCCAAGATCGCCTTCGTCAACAAGATGGATCGCATCGGCGCCTCCTACAGCCGCACCATCGAGGAAATCAACGAAAAATTCGACGACGTGGCTCTGCCCATGCAATTCCCCAATGGCGAGGAAAGCGATTTCAAGGGCATGGTGGACCTCCTCACCATGGAGTATCTCGAATTTGCC
This sequence comes from Lentisphaeria bacterium, assembly GCA_024405215.1. Classification (GTDB taxonomy): domain Bacteria; phylum Verrucomicrobiota; class Lentisphaeria; order Oligosphaerales; family Oligosphaeraceae; genus UBA1724. The sequence goes on from JAKSPB010000060.1 coordinate 10,599, forward strand.
GGCGAACGCCATGAAGACCTACAACGCCTGCCCATTCCTGCCGAATTGGCGGATGCCGCGGCCGCGGCGCATGAAGCACTCATTGAAAAACTGGCCGACAACTCCGATGAAATCGCCGGACTCTTCCTGGACGGACAGGAAGTGCCTCTGGACCTCATCCGAAAAGAAATCCGCCGCTTGACCTTGGAACGCAAGCTGGTCCCCGTCTTCCTGGGCAGCGCCAAGCGCGAACTCGGCATCCAGCCCCTGGCAGACGCCATCGGCGACTACCTGCCCTCCCCCGTGGACATCGCGGAATACACCGCCATTGACCGTCGCACCGGCAAGGAAGTGGCCGCACACGCGGATTCCAAAGAGTCTTTCGCTGGCTTCATCTTCAAGATCAATGCCTCCAATACGGCAGACCTCTTCTTCGTCCGCATCTACGCCGGCACCTTGCACTCCAATGACCAATTGATCAACGGTCGCACAGGCGAAAAGGTCCGGGCCAAGCAGCTTTACCGCATCTACGCCAAATCCACAGAGCAAATCCAGGAGGCTGGCCCTGGCGATATCGTAGGCCTCACCGGCCTGAAGGACTGCGGCATCGGCGACACCCTCTGCGCCCCCCAGCGCGTCCTCTCCTTCGGCGGCATCGTCTTCCCCGAACCCGTCATCTCCATGGTGGTTGAACCCAAGCTCTCCAAGGACAAGGACAAACTGGACGATGCACTGAACCTCCTCTGCCGCGAGGACCAGACTCTGCGCCGTTCCACAGCAGAGGAAACCGGTCAGCGCGTGGTCTCCGGCATGGGCGAACTCCATCTGGAAGTCAGCTTGAAGCGCATCTCCACCGATTTCGGCGTGGAAATCCGGACGGGTGAACCCCGTGTCGCCTACCGGGAGACACTGATGCAGCCCACCACGGTCCACACCGTCTTCAACAAGACCATCGGCGAAGCTGTCTTCTACGCGGAAGTCACCATTGACTTTGCTCCCCGCGACCGTGCAGGCGAGCCCTTTGAAATCAAAGACGGCACACGTGGTGCCATTCCGCGTGCCCTGGTGGAGGCCGCCATGCAAGCCCTCAATGACGGTCTGCGCACCGGCGGTCTGCAAGGCTATCCAATGATTTTCGTCAACGCCACCTTGAAGGACTTGAAGTTCGCCCAAGACACCACCACGCCCGGCGCGGTGGCTGGTGCCGTCAACGAAGCCATCACGGAAGCCTTCAAGCAGTCAGGCACAGTAATCTTGGAGCCTGTGATGAAACTGGAAGTCCTGGCCCCCGAAGACACCATCGGCGAAATTTCCATGTATCTCCAGCCCCGCCGTGCCATTATCAGCGACATGCAGCAATTGGGCACCATGCGGAAGATTATCTGCCAGGTGCCTCTGGCAGAGATGTTTGGTTTTGGGAAAGCCCTGCCCCGCCTTTCCGGCGGACGCGGCTCCTTCTCCCTGGAACCGTGCGGCTATCAGGAAAAAGCTTGATTTATCGCCGATATATCATTGCGCAGGCTGCCCACCACTGCGCAGGTTAGGTTCTGTGCGGAGCCCGGTTCTGTGCGCCGCAATACCATTGCGCCGGTTGCCCTGTGCAGCGATTTTTTCCATTGAATCTGGCAAAGCCCTCCGGAGCGATTACAGTACCGAACATTCCTGTTCCTTGGGGCGATTAGCTCAGTTGGTTAGAGCGCAACGCTTACACCGTTGATGTCGAGGGTCCGAGTCCCCCATCGCCCACCATCTTTTTACTATTTTCCTAGGTAAAGTTGCTTCTCAACGGCGATTTTGTCCCGCGAATGTCCCGCGAAGACAAAAACAGACTACATTCAGGGTCAGACAGGGCTATATTGAGCCAAAAGACCATGAGCACAGCAACACATAAGAAAACGAATTAGACAAACGTGCAGAGAAACTGAAAGGCTCCTTCCGTATCAGGAACGGCAATTTCGAATATCGGTTGACCGTTGCCAAAGGACTGAGAAAGAGTTTTTCTCTAGGCACCCAAGATTGAGAAGAGGCTATTGTTCAGGCAGAACTTCTGGATGCACAATTTGAAGCTCCGAGCAAACAGGCTGCCATGGAAAAGATGGCTGCCATTATGGGCTATTCAAAAGTCGCAGAGAATCTTCGTCTAGATGAAGCATGGTCAGTCTATTCTGTTCATCCGGCCCGTGCCATGCCCGCAACTGTTCATGAACAGATATCCTACCACACCACCTATGACGAATTTGTCAAGTTCGTTGAAACTCGATCTATTGAAGCCGACGCCACACGTCACAATGCTGTCTTTCTTGTCAAAGAAATCACTCCGAAAATGTAGTGAAGCCCCTTTCTTAAAGGGGTTCACTACACCTCTTCCTTGACAGCACAGCCAGACCATTCTTCGACCTCTCGCTCCAGCGGCAGGACGACAACCTTCTTCTCGAAGGCTGGATGAAATGGTGCATAGAGCCACCTCGCTCGATCCCTTGAAAGCATCGCCCCTGTCTCCAGCATCAGCCTCATCTTGCCTATCCTCTCAAGACAGTAAAAATGGCATACGGAAAGGACGAGCAGATCTACGAGATTCCCGAAGAGGACAAGGAGAAGGTCCTCAACGACCTCTGGCCCTTCTCGGACAGACCAGCCATGGACGAGACCCTCTACGACATCCACGAAGATGCACTCTTTGCCTTCAAGGACGCGCAGGTCATCCGCTGCCGTGGACGCAACATGATCGTCTCACCCTACTTCCAGAAGACTGGAGGTATGCTCGGGGACTTCGTGCGACAGGAGCAGAAGGATGAAAGATTCCACGCCAGCGAAGTGAGAAAGCAATAGGCAATACAATCACACAGCCTACCACGGCCGCACGACAACAGCATAATGGCCAGCCCTCCCTCTGCGTCTCCTTCACGGAGCGCAGAGAGGAGGAACGGCCGAGAGACTGCAAACGGAGGTCAGACAGAGGCGGATATTCAACATATCCGCCTGCGCCAATGAATTCTACATGAATTTACGAATAATCTCCGGAATCATCTCAGAGACGCCAGCAATTCCACGCATTTCTTTTTTGAAACTCTTGTTGCCAGCCTTTTTTTGCAAAATGCCGTGTCATGGATTGTTTCGGGTGGTTGGGTCTCCCCGGCGGGAAAGTGCCTCCCGCCGGGGAGAGGCATGTTCAGTATGGAGCATGGTAGAAGCGACGTTCAACTCCCTTTTCCAGTT
>JAKSPB010000061.1 GCA_024405215.1 Lentisphaeria bacterium
CAGGCGCCGTCGAAGACATTCATTCCAAATTTCATCCGTTGATTCTCCTTTTTATTCAAGACTGACCCGTTTCAGGACGACATCGTTGTAGCGTTCGACGATGTCATCGTTTTCAACTTTGTAGAACCCGTAGGCGTCTCCAACAAGCGCAGGCAACAGCATGGACGCCAAGATGGCGATGATCGCGATAACGACAAGCAATTCAATGAGCGTAAATGATTTACGCTTTTTTCTCCTTTTTTTGGGGGTCTTGCCTATAGGCCCCGGTTTCGGGAACTTTGGAAACAAAACAGAAATTGCAAAAATTATCGGAAACTGGATGCTTTGATGGCATCCTCTTGCTTGACAGGACCTTCATGTTGCATTTTATGGCTGTAGGCGCCAGGCGGACAGCCAAAGCGCTTCCTGAAACAGTTACTGAAGTAGAGCGGTGAGTTCCACCCCGTCAGCCGTGCCACGTCCTTCACAGTGTAGCGTCCCAGGCGAAGAAACTTTTCCGCCGCCTCCAGGCGGAGCTCGATGAGCAAATCATGGATGGAAGGCATTTTCGCTCGACGCAAGACCCGGTTCAGATACTGCGAAGAGGTTCCGAAGGCTTGGGCAACGTCATTCAGAGAAAGCGAGGCCTTGAAGTATTTATGGATCAAGAAACTCCTCACTGCCTGCGCCAAATTGAGAACCGGATGCTTTTCCGTCTGCCGGGAAAGCAATTGGAGAATATCCAGCAAAGCGTAGAGCGCAGCGCTAAAGAGATGTCTGGAAAGAGGCGTGGCGTTCTGACTCTGCCGAAGGAAAAACAGAAGTTCAGGAGCCAAATGCCGAGGAATCAGATTGCTGGGAATCATCTTGTTGGTCAGCAGCCCCCCATTCAAATCGGTGATCATGATGCGATGAACATCTATCTCCAGACTGAAAAGGCAAGGACTGATGTCGTGAACCGTTTCGGGAGGAACGACATTCCACACGTTGTCAACTCCCAGACGCAACTCCCAGCTCGCATGCACGTGCGGTTGCGTTGCATCCTTGAAGTTCTCATGCCTTAATTCTTCAATCAAGGTAAATTCCTGCGTTTCAGAAATCTTCTTCGAGAATTTCAAACAAAAATCGCTAATGGTTGTTGTCAGCGTGTAGTCCATCTTCGTCACTAATTCTTAGTTTATTCACAAATATTAGATTTTCAATTATATATAATATACAGTATCAGAATTGAAATATATACTTTCTGAAACCATAGACATCCCCCCTAAAAATAAAAACAATAGAGCCTTTTGCAAACGCTATGTTCCCCGTATAGGTAGGTAATAGAACCACGAATAACCATGAATAAACACAAATGATAGTTTTTATTCGTGTCCAGTCGTGTCCAGTCGTGGTTCAAAAACTACCCTCTTGGGGAACATAGCGTTTGCAAAAAATCCATTCGAAGACACTTTTGCAAAAGGCTCATCTGCTTTTCGTTTTTACAAATCGTCGATGGATCGACTTTTCGCTTTGACTGCACGGATTGTCCTGTATCCGAGGCGCAAGCCTTGGAAAAAGTCGAATCTGAACCCGAAGGAAACTGAAAAGGCCTTACCTCTTCAGGGTATGATCCCCCCCTGCAACCGCCTCAAAGGCGATTATTTCGCAGGCGCTGGCTGGAGCTGGATATCCCAGCTGGACTTTTGCAATTCCATGGCACCGGGCGAGAGGAATCCCAGCCAGGGGAAAAGAATGATGAAGCCGCCGATCAGATCCAGAATTCCTGCCGGACTCAACGTTGTGTACGACGAAAGACGCTCCTTTTCATAGCCATCCATCCGGACCTCACAGTCAAAAGAGCGATTTCGCGGCACTTCGACGGAAAAAGGCGTGACATAATTTCTTCCCTCATATCTGACAGTGGCGCCAGATGGTTCAGAATAGACATGAACCATCTGAGTGTGTGAGGTAAACAGGCTGCAGCTCGTCATCAGCAAAAGAACAACCGCCAGGGAAACGGAAACAAAAGAATTGGTCAGGCAAGTCATGATTGCGTCAAGGTTCAAGGTTCAAGGTTCAAAGAAAGAGACTATTCACCCGCCAGGACCAGGCATTCCTTGTTGAAGCAGGCGATGCCATAGACGCGGACGGTGTGGTAGGTGCGCCGGAAGGCAGCCACGTAGTCGCGCTCCAAAGCCTGGTCCAAGGCCTGACGCGCCTTTCCGGCTAGGTCGTCGCAAGAAGAGGCAGGCTTGATTTCAATGACCACTGCGCAGTCCATGGAGTCACGAGTGAAGAAAATAAGGTCGGGACGACCGTTGCCGCTCTCCCGGTTGCTCTCGCAACGCCAACCATCCATGGAAGCGAGAAGCCCGGCAAGGAAACCATGGTAGAAATTCTCCGCCCGGTCGTGGTAGCTGACGGTCTGTGCCAAGTGCCGATTCAATTGGAAACGCACCTCCCCGGCATTGCCTTCGGCCAGCGCCTGGACAAGCCCGGAGCGGTTCCAGGTAGGAATGGTCTGCCTGTACCAGATGTCCAGGTGGTGCTTCAGGGTCTCCGCGACCTCCCGGTTGGGAAGCTGGAGTTCCAGGTCGTCCAGGCTTGGCAATTGGTTGGGGAAGTCCGCCGTGCGGAGATAGCCCGTATAGAGGAGCGTGGTCCAGAGGGCGGTGGAGTCCATCTTCATGTCGGCGTAGTTGATCTGCTCGCGTACGGAATGGCGCACGGTCCCCCCGGAAAGCAGCGTCTCCAGTTCGCCGCGGGAGCCGTTCCCGCTGACGCTGTCCTCGATGAGGGTCTGGAGCAAATCGTTGCCGGAGGTGTTGGCCCAGTAGGGTTCGGGACGCACCGCGCTCCTGTCGCGGTTCTCCACCACGAAGCTGATGACGCTCCAGGGGTTGTAGATCTCCGCGTCGCCGAAGCGGTAGCCGTCGTACCACTCGCGCACCGTCCCGAAGAGTCCGCCCATGCCGTAGTATTCCAGCAGGGCCTTGACCTCGTCCGGCGTGAAGCCGAAGCAGTCGCCGCAGGTGGAGGAGAGGACGGTGTTGATGGAAGGGTTGTTGAAGCCCGTGTAGATGCTTTCGCCGGAAATGCGCAGGCAGCCCGTGTGGACGGCCAGGCGCAGGTGGGGGTTGGTCTTGCAGGTCATGCTCATGAGGGAGCGGATGAGATCCAGGATGCGGTCGTAGTAGCCCTTGAGGTATCCCGCCTGGAGCGGAACGTCGTATTCGTCCAGCAGGAACACAACGGGCTGGCCATGGTATTCGTGGAGCTTTTCCATCAGAAGAACAAGGGCATCCGGCAAATCATCCTCTGGCAGAACGCCGTCCATGGCGGCCTGGAAGTCCTCGCGGTTCTTCGGCGAAAGCACCTTGCCGTCCATCAGATATTGATGCCTCCTGAAGACCTTGCCGCAGACTGACCGGAACTTGCCCGCAGCCAGTTCGTAGGTATCCTTCTTCATATCCTTGAGGCTCATGGAGATGACGGGATACTTCCCCATCTCCTCCCGATACGGGCGTTCGGAGCGGGCCAGCGCGCAGTCGTCGAAAAGACCCTTTCCCGAACCGTCGATGTTGAAGAAGTAGTCCAGCATGGACAGGTTCAGGGTCTTGCCGAAGCGGCGCGGACGGGCATAGAGAGTCACCTTGCTGTTCCGGTCCAGCAGCTTTTGGACGAGCAGCGTCTTGTCCACATAGTAGTTGTTTCCCGCCACGAGTTCGCGGTAGTCCTCGATGGCTGTTGCAAGTGTCTTTCGTCCGTTCATATTCTCTGCCTCCTGAAATGGTTGCCTGCCATAATGTAATCCTTAAAAAAGTCAGAAGGCGAAGATTCTTGTGGAAACAGAGGGATCCATGCGAAAACGGACTTCGGAGGCAATTGCAAAAGCCTTTTTCTGCGCTTCCTCCGGGGTATCGTTCCTGCCATCGGGGTACGGTACCCGCCTACGGGATTATAGTACGTAAAATTTTGTGTTCACCCATTCTACATAGGAAAAACTACTGATGAAAACCTCTTTGAGTTGGTTGAAAGAGTACACGGAAATCTCCTGGTCTGCAGAGGAGCTGGCCGCGCATCTGACCTCGGCAGGGCTGGAGCCAGAAAGCATCGAGGAGACCGGCACCGTGCCCAACGGCGTCATCGTCGCGAAGATCCTCTCCCGCGAGCCTCATCCCAACTCCGACCACATGAGCGTCTGCATGGTGGATCCGGGTTCCGGCGACCCCATCCAGATCGTCTGCGGCGCCCCCAACTGCGATGCTGGCAAGAAGGTCCCCCTGGCCACCCTGGGCACGGACTTCGGCGGCGGCTTCGTCATCAAGAAGAGCAAGCTCCGCGGCGTGGACTCCTGCGGCATGATGTGCTCCGCCCGGGAGCTGGGTCTCTCCGAGGACCATGACGGCCTGCTGATCCTGCCCGAGGACACCCCCCTGGGCATCTCCGTCCGCGACCTCTTCAGCTGCGACACGGTCATTGACTGGGAAGTCACCCCGAACCGTCCCGACTGGCTCTCCCACGTGGGCATCGCCCGCGAGATCTCCGCCCTGACCGGCAATGCCCTCCACCTGCCGGAGAACAAGATCGCCGTCAAGGAAGCACCGGTTCCCGCCAGCGTGCGCATTGACGCGCCGGAGTTCTGCCCCCGCTACATCGGCCGCGTCTTCGAGAACGTCAAGATCGGCCCCTCCCCCGACTGGATGAAAAAGCGCCTGGAGGCCGTCGGCCTGCGCTCCATCAACAACGTAGTGGACATCACCAACTACATCATGCTGGAATTCGGCCAGCCCCTGCATGCCTTCGACCTGGACAACCTGGCCGGACATCAGATCATCGTCCGCCGCGCCCATGACGGCGAAGAAATCACGACGTTGGACGGCACGAAGCTGAAGCTGACCACGGAAAACCTGCTGATCGCAGACGCCGAGAAGGGCGTCGCCCTGGCCGGCATCATGGGAGGCGAAAACTCCATGATCACCGAGAAGACCACCACGGTCCTGCTGGAAGCCGCCGCCTTCGACCGCACCAACATCCGCCTCTCCTCCCGCGCCCTCAACAAGGCCACCGACGCCAGCTACACCTATGAGCGCGGCGTGGCCCCGGAGACCAGCGCACTGGCCAGCGCCCGTGCCGCCAGCCTCCTCTGCGAACTGGCCGGCGCCGTCCAGGTGGGCGACCCCATCGACTGCTATCCCCGCCCCTGGCAGAGCGAAGCCATCACCGCCAGCGCGGCCCGTATCAACTCCCTGCTGGGCCTGAGCCTCTCCGCCCAGGAAATCGCCGACCTGCTGGCCCGCCGCGGCATTGAAATCACCGCCGTGGACGGCGACCAGATCGCCGTCAAGACGCCCTGGTGGCGCTTCGACCTCCACGCCGCCGTGGATCTGGCCGAGGAAGTCGCCCAGATGATTGGACTGGACGCCATTCCCGAAGCCACGCCTGTCGCCGCGCTGGGCGGCGGCGCCAAGGACGACTGCTACATCCCCCAGGAGGAGACCCGCCATCTGCTCATGGCCCTCGGACTGGACGAGATCATGAACTACACCCTGTGGTCCCAAAGCCAGTGCCTGGCCGGAACCAGCCTGAAGCCCGAGGAACTGTTGCAGGTCGCCAACCCAATCTCCCTCGACACCGCCTTCCTGCGCCCCACCCTGTTGCCCGGCCTCATCCAGGTCGTGGCCCACAACGTGGCCCACAACCAGCATGACCTGGCCCTCTTCGAGATGGGCCGCGTCTTCCAGCAGGTGGACGGCAAACCCGTAGAGAAGCTCCAGGCGGGCATCGCCATGACCGGGCGGATGCACCCGGAGCGCTACGGCAAGGAAAAGGCCGAGGCCATCGACTTCTACAGCCTGAAGGGCGTGGTGGAAGGCTATCTGAACGCCAACGGCCTGGAGGGCTTCTACCGCTGCGAGGCAGCCGAACATCCCGCCTTCCAGAAGGGCGTCTGCGCCAACTTCGTGGCGAAGAACAAGAAGATCCTGGCCACCATCGGCGCCATCGCCGCGCCCTTGACCAAGGGCATTCGCCTGCGCAACCCCCTCTTCGTGGCCCTGATCGACGTGGAAGCCGTCCGCACCGCGCCCCATCCCTCCAAGAAGTACACCGAACTGGCGCATTTCCCCGGCACTGAGCGCGACATCTCCTTCATCGCCCCCTCCAACCTGACCAACCAGCAGGTCATCGACGCCGTCAAGTCCCTCAAGATCGACAAGGTGGCCAATGTGGAACTCTTCGATCTCTTCGAGGATGCGAAGGTCCTGGGCGAAGGCAAACGCTCCATGGCCTACACTGTCACCTATCAGGATCCTACCAAGACCCTCACCGACGACGAAGTGAACCAGCTGCAGGAGAAACTCCGCCAGGGACTGGTGAAGAAGCTCTCCGTGGAACTCCGCTAATCGACTGCCGCCATGGCCAAGCTGACCCTCATTGCCACCCCCATCGGAAACCTGGGAGACATCTCCCAGCGCGCCAAGGAGACGCTCTCCTCCCTGGATATCCTCTGTTGCGAGGACACACGGCACACCGGCAATCTGGTCAGCCTGCTCGGCATCCAGCGGCCCGCGCTCTATGTCGCCAACCACGAACACAACGAACGCGGCATGGCGGCAAGAATCGTAGGCTGGCTTGACGAAGGCAAACGGGTGGGACTCTGCAGCGACGCTGGATACCCGCTGGTCAGCGACCCCGGCTATCCAGCCGTGGTCGCCGCCATCGCAGCCGGCCATGAAATCGAGGTGATCCCCGGCGCCAGCGCCGTCCCCGTGGCCCTGCTCTCCTCGGGACTCCCTCCCTCCAGCTATATCTTCAAGGGATTCGCCCCGCGGAAACCTGGCCATCGCCGGAAGTTCATCGAGGAAGACGCAGCAAGCCACCATACGCTGGTATTCTATGAATCACCCTTCCGCATCGGAAAATTCCTGGGAGAACTCCTGGAAGTGCTGGGCGACCGCCAGGCAGCAGTCTGCCTGGAGTTGACCAAGCAATTCGAACGGACCCTCCGCGGACGTCTCTCCGAACTCACCGCCCGCTTCGCGGAAAATCCCCCAAAAGGCGAGGCCGTCATCGTTGTCCAGGGCCTCACGGACAAGAACAAGGAAGAAGAGGACGAAGACGATGTCCAGGATCCTGCTCATTGACGCCTATTCGCAGATATACCGCCTTTTCTACGCCATCCGCCAGCTGACCAGCGCCAAAGGCGAACCCGCCAACGCCCTCTTCGGCATGGCCAGGCTCTTCCTCCAGCTGGACGCGGAATTCCCCACGGAATACGGTGCACTGGTCTTCGACAAAGGCAAGTGCACACGCCGTTGCGGAATCCTCCCGGAATACAAGGCACAGCGCCCCCCCATGCCAGACGAACTGCGCTGCCAAACCGGACGCATCCGGGAATGGGCGCAGGCTTTCGGATGGGCCACCATTGATCGCGAAGGTTTCGAGGCCGACGACCTCCTGGCGGGCATCACCAGCCAACGACAGGACAACAGCGTCCTGATCCTCACTGGTGACAAAGACCTGGGGCAGCTGGTCAAAAACGGCCAGGTCTCCCTCCTCAAGCCCGGAAACGCCAAGACGCCCTGGGAAGAACAAGACGAAGCCGCCGTCACCGCAAAATTCGGCGTCGCGCCCACACAAATCTGCGACTACCTCTCCTTGCTGGGCGACTCCGTGGACAACATCCCCGGCATCCCCGGTTGCGGCCCCAAAACCGCGGCGAAACTCCTGAACGACTTCGGTTCCATCGACAATATTCTTGCCCGGCTTGACACCATGCCCAAAAGCAAGGTCCAGGAGACGCTGGCCGCCGAAAAAGAGCACCTCCTCAAAAACCGGGAACTCGTTCGATTGGACTATGCCCTGCCCGAAGAATGGCAGGGGCTGGATACCGTGAAACGCAACCGCCCCGATTGGCAGAAGCTGCTTGCGCTATGCGCCGAAGAGGGCTTCAATGCCATCGCGACCGAAATCCGAAAGCGCTCCGCACCGCAGCAACAGTTCTTCGATTTCTAGACCAGGGCTTTGATAGACAGGGCAATAGGTTATTTCTGTATAGTGATTGATAGAGTAGTTTTTCCCTGGCTTGGATTTTCCCCTAGAAGAAAACGATCCCAAACGATCATCAACTATACAGAAACTTTCCTCAACTATGCAAAAACTATCCTATTCTATCCACCCAATGTCCACCACAGCAAGATTGTGTTAATAAAGACAATCTTTTGCAACCACGGATTATCCCTTGGCTGTCAAAAAAGGGATAAATTATGTCGTTTTCGTTTCCGCCCCTAGACAAGGCTTAAAAATTCTATGGAATACGGCATTGGTTGTCTCATTTCCTAGAATTCTCCTACCTTCAGCCCATTCCATGAAAATCTTCCTGCTTGTCTTCCTGTGCGCCTGCCTGTACGCGGCGGATGCCCCCCTCTATCTCTTCTACCCCAACGCCCCCGCCCATAAGGTCGTGGAGACCGTCCCCGCCGGCAATGCGGACGGCACCATCTCCGCCATCGCCCCTGCCGACGGCGCCGTGGTCCCGCTGCTGAACGAAAAGCACAAGGCCTTCCTGGACATGCCCCGGGAGGAGCGCATCCCCAGCTTTGCAAACAAGGCGTTCCGAAAGGAATTGGCCAAGGCGACCTGCCATCCTCTCGTCGTGGATCTTGTCTGGACGGCAAACATCGCCGCTGCAAAGGACGCCGAGCTCTTCATCTCCGAAAATGCGGATCTGAGCAACGCCGTGGCCATCACGGTCCCTGCCAACCGCGCCAAGAAATACGGCGACGGCTTCCGCTGCCAGCTGGAACTCAACAACCTGAAAGTCGCAACGGCCTACTATTGGAAAGTCCGTATCGACGATGCGGAATCCGCTGTCGCCTCCTTCACCACCGAAGACCGTGCGCCGCGCCTGCTGAGAATCTACAGCATCGGCAACGTCCGCGATCTCGGCGGATACATCGGACTGGACGGACGCCGCGTCCGCCAGGGAATCCTCTACCGCTCCGCCGGCCTCAACGGCAATGCCACCAAGGTCTATACCACGGAGGAAGAGGCCAAGTCACTGTTCCCGAAGCAGATTCAGGAAAGGGAACAGCTTCTGGCAAACATCGCCCTTTGGGAAAAGCTGCTCAACGCCCCCGAGAAGGTCAATGTCCTGCCTGTGGAACTCTCCCATGAGTGGACGGTCTTCCTTCCCGAAACCGCCACCACGGAAGAGTATCTTGACTTCTGCCATCTGACCGAAATCCCCGAATCCTTCATGGACGCGAAGGCAATGGAGATCACCACCGATGAAAAGTGGTCCTACACCTTCCCGGATTCCATTGCGGAAGCCCCGGCGCTCCTCGGCCAGTATGTCGAGGCGGCGGAAGACGGCTATATGGTCGTCGGCTGCGGCGCCGACTGGTGGTGGATGCTCTCCGTCAACGGCAAGCTCATTTGCGACAGGCTCTCCGTCAAGGACAACGTGGCATGGCCTGCCAGCGCCGACAACCACACCCTGCTGATCCCCCTCCGCAAGGGCACGAACCTTGTCTCCTTCGCCATGAAGAGCGGTTCCAGCAAATGGACCCTGGCCTGCGGAAAGCCCTCCGTTGTTCCCCCGGTCGCCGAAATCCTCCAAAAGCAACTTGAGGCGGACAAGGAATATCTGGCCGACTTCTTCAAGCGCATCAAGGGATACGAACCCGGCGAAGTCCGGCTCACCGCCGACATGCAAAACTATCTGGGCAATACCCTCGGCATCAAGAGTGACATCGACCTGCGCGCCAAGCACACCGAATGCGCCTGCATGACCGGCTCCCCCATCGGTCCCGGCACCAAATGGTTCTCCAGATCGTACTCCTCCTACGGCGGCATGGGCACACCGCACGGAAAGGAAATCTTCCGCAAGGTCTTCCGCCTGATGCTCATCCCTGAAAACTACCCCATCGACTTCCACTGCATCGCAGGACAGGACAGAACTGGCTCCGTCGCCTGCACACTCCTGGGACTACTGGGAGTCTCCGAAGAGGAAATCTACCTTGACTGGGAAGCCACCGGATTCCTCAGCGAAAGCGTGAGCCTCAACCATAAGGACCGCTTCAACCAGCTCATCGCCGTCTTCGACGCCTTCCCCGGCGAAACCCTCAACGACCGCATCGTGAACTACGTCCTCAGCCTCGGCTTCACCATGGAAGACATCAACGACTTCCGCGAACTGATGCTGGAGGAAAAGTAGTTTTCCTGTTTGAAAAAGTGTTTCCAAACACTAAATTTATCCCGAAAACAATGTTTGGAAACACTTTTCTAGCCATTTTATGACCTTCGAACAACCGATTTCCGAGATATTCCCCCCGCTGTTTGAGAGTTTTCTGAGACGTCTGCAAGGGGTTCCCACAGCCTTTCACCGTTTCCTTTGCTCCAGAATCAACTGGGAGGACCGCCTCATTGGCATCAAAGGACCACGAGGCTGCGGAAAAACCACCCTTCTGCTACAGCATATCCGCGAAACCTTCCCGCAACTTCAAAGGGTACTGTATCTTTCGCTTGACAACCTTCTGTTGCTGAACCATTCCTTATACGACTTGGTCAGCTACTTCCATGCCCAGGGGGGAACCCATCTCTTTCTGGATGAAATCCACCACTATAAAGGCTGGCAGACACTCCTAAAGACCATCTATGACGACTTTCCGGCTCTGCATATCGTCTATACCGGGTCATCCATGCTCCAGATCGACCGTTCCCAAGGCGATCTCTCACGTCGCCAGATGCTCTACAACCTACCGGGACTTTCCTTCCGCGAATACCTCGCCTTGGAGGGCATCGCCGAATTTCCCATTGTCTCCTGGGAGGAACTCCTGCAAAACCACCTGGCACTCTCCCTGGAAATCACCAGTCGCACCAAAATCCTGCCCCATTTCAACGACTACTGCAAACACGGCTATTATCCTTTCTATCGGGAGGTTCACAATGGCTTTGACTTCCGCCTGCAGCAAATCATCCAGCAGATTCTGGGAAGCGACTATCCTTCCATTGAGGAAATATCCGCGCCCACCATCCAGAAAATGCGCAGAATGCTCATGGTCCTATCGCAGAGCGTTCCCCAGACACCCAAGATGTCCGAACTCTTCGCCATGCTGGAAACCGACAGGAACCAAGGGCTGAAAATGCTCTATGCCCTGGAGCGCGGAGGACTGCTTTCCCTTCTGGAAGATGTCACCAAAAATCTCAAACACCTGGGCACGCCGCAGAAAATCTACCTGGACAACACGAATCTGATGTACGCTTTGACACCGACCGTGAACTCCGGCACCCTCCGCGAGACTTTCTTCTGCAACCAGGCGAAACAGCTTTTCAAACTGAACTGTCCCGCCCAAGGCGATTTTCTCCTGGACGGGAAATATCTCTTTGAAGTCGGAGGACCAAACAAGACCTTCCGACAAATCAAAGATCTGCCAGAAAGCTATCTGGCCATCGACGACATTGAGAACGGACACGGGAACCGCATCCCGCTCTGGCTCTTTGGAATGCTCTACTGATTTCATGCGCTTACACGACCTCTTCTCCGACAAAAACTTCTATCAGAAGCTCCTCCGACTGGCCTGCCCGCTTGTCCTGCAATTCCTCATGCTGGCCATGGTGGCGGCAGCCGACGCCTTCATGCTGGGACGGCTTGACCAGGACTCCATGGCGGCCGTCTCCCTGGCCACCCAGATCCAGTTCATCCAGAACATGTTCTTCTGGGCCATGAGCGGCGCAATCGCCGTCCTGGGCGCGCAATATTGGGGCAAAAAGGACCTCGCCGCCTTGAAGAAAATCTTCGGGCTCAGCATGGGACAGGGTGCGCTGACTTCCCTCTTCTTCTGGGCAGGATGCCTCTTCTGTCCGGAGGTGCTGATGAAGATCTTCGCCAAGGACGCGAACCTCATCCAAATCGGCGCAGAATATCTCCGATGGTCCAGCTGGTCGTACATCCTGGCGGGAGTCTCCCAGAACTACCTGGCCGTCATGAAAGTCAGCGACCATGCCAGCCGCACCGCCTGGATCAGCTCCGTGACGGTGGTCATCAATATCGTCCTCAACACCATCTTCATCTTCGGATTGTGCGGCGCTCCCGCCATGGGCGTCCGCGGCGCGGCCTTCGCCACGGTCCTCTCCCGCGCCATCGAGCTGGTCTGGTGCATGGAATCCTGCCATGAAAAAAGTTTCGTTCCATTGGAAATCAAGCATATCCTACATTGGGACATGCGCCTCCTCAAAGACTTCTGGCGCTGCGGGCTGCCCATATTGGGAAGCAGCCTCGTCTGGGGTATTGGCTTTACTTCCTACACCGCCATCCTGGGCCATCTGGGAAGCGACGCCGCAGCCGCAAACTCCATCGCAGCCGTCGTCCGGGACCTGATCTGTTGCGCCTGCGACGGCCTCTGCGTCGCCGGAAGCATCGTCGTCGGCAACGAACTTGGCGCCGGGAACCTTGCCAAAGGGAAGCTCTACGGACAGCGACTCATGTACCTCTCCTACCTCATTGGCCTCGCCTCAACCGTGCTGATCCTGGCCAGCCTGCCGCCCGTCCTCTGGTTCGTCAAACTGACCGACGTCGCCCAGAGCTACCTGTCCGGGATGTTCATCATCCTCTCCATCTACATGATCGGCCGATGCGTCAACACCATCACCATCAACGGCGTCTTCTCCGCAGGCGGCGACACCCTTTTCGACCTCTATTCCCTCCTCGTCGTCATGTGGGGACTGGCCGTCCCCTGCGCCTTCATCGCCGCATTCTATCTGCACTGGAATCCCCTGGTCGTCTATGCCTGCACCTGCCTGGACGAAGTGGGCAAAATCCCCTGGGTCATGTACCACTTCCACAAGTACAAGTGGGTCCGTAACCTGACCCGATAAAAGTCACCGGCTTCTCGCACGATCGTTACCATTTGACGGGACGATGACGGACAGTGCGTTTTAATAGACCAGCCCCGGCATACAGCCGCCTTTCGCGATTCAAGTCCAACACAAGAAGCGGCTTGGCGATTTTTGACGAATTGGCGTCCCCAAGAAGAAAAAATGGCCTTGAGAAAAACGCCCAGAGGAACTGCGGGAACAATATTCGGACATCCCGCATATACAACCAGAGTCATTCCACCTTTGGAAAATCGACCGAATCGTCGCCCCCCCCATCTGAGTGCAATTGCATCCCCCGCCCAGAAACGCAGGCGCTATCCATCAATGCGCTCCGCAATCCAAAGCTCGCATTCCGAAAATGCAGCTGGCGCCTTCGCCGCCGAATGGCGGCTGTAAGGGCGTGTCCGCCCCTGCGGAAACGCGCCGGCCATCAATGCGCTCCGCAATCCAAAGCTCGCATTCCGAAAATGCAGCTGGCG
>JAKSPB010000062.1 GCA_024405215.1 Lentisphaeria bacterium
GTTACCCTCCGCCACTCGCTGCGCTCGGGCGGAGACGCGCCTGCGGCGCTGGCCCCTCCGGGGCCGTCTTCGCCCCGGGACGCTCCGGAGGTTCCGCTTCCGCCTGCGCCAAGGCCATGGCGGACAAGGTGTTTCACTATCGGTTAACCTTCTGTTAAAATCCGGTGCGTTCTGCGGAAATATTGTTATATCTCACAGATGCAAAAAGGGCTGTTGCGTCCTCTTAGTGAGGTTTGGCAACAGCCCTTTGGGTATCTGCCTCGTATGGCGGATGCTCAGCTCAGGTTAGTTGAGGATGTCGTTGAGGTCGCGGAAGGTGTAGCCCCAGTTGCCCAGGTTGTTGGTGAAGGAGCCGGGGATGGTGATGGTGGTGACGGAGCCCATCAGCTGCAGAACGTTCAGCTGCTGGCCGTGGTGGCCGCTGGATAGGGCGTCGCCGGCCTTGGACCAGCCGACTGCGCTGCGGAGCTTGGGGTTCTTGTCAACCCAGACGATCAGGGAAGGATTGCAGTTGTAGACGTTGTCGGTGGCGGCGACTTCCGTGTGGGTGGAATCCGTGTAGAAGCCGTATTTCTTCGCCTGCGCCTGGTCGGCATAGGAGTACAGGTAGCTGGTGCGCTGCCAGTTGGTCACCATGTCATCGAGGGTGGAGAAGTCTTCGCTGTCGGAGGGGCACTTGAAGTGGCGGCTCACATTCTTGTTCCAAGTGGCATGGTCACTGGTGCCTTGAGGCTCAAGGTAGGATGCCAGGACTTCGGCAGGAGAGACGGCGACTTTGTTTCCGCCATCGCCGGTGAAGGCGAAGAACGGGGTCACGTAGATGTCGCCCCAGACCTGGAAGTTGCCATTGGGGACACCGCCAGTGCTTCCTCCATCGTTGGTGCCACGACCGGAGCACAGGTTAGGCAGCTTGTCATCGTTGTCGCTGGCGTAGAGATGGTTTGCCAGGCCAATCTGCTTCAGGTTGTTGACGCAGCTGATCTGGCGGGCTTTGGCGCGGGCTTTGCCTAGTGCGGGAAGGAGCATGGAGGCCAGGATGGCGATGATGGCGATGACTACCAGCAATTCAATCAAAGTGAAGGATTTCTTCATGGCGTGTTCCTTGTTTTTTGGGGGGACTGGTTATAGGGTCTGTGAAGCAGACTTCTCTTATTATTATCGGAAACTTTTCCCAAAAATCAAGGGCAAAAAACGGGAAAATAGCTTTTCCCGCAAAGAAAGCCGCGAAACAATTGCCATCCTTTTGATTGGCATCGTAGGGGGCGGGGAAATGCCTGATAGCGGTTATAGTAATTTATATCGGTTGGCGCCGGAAGGCGCATGATTGATTTTGCGACGCTTGTTCAGGTGGAATCAACAATAGATGCTGAAGGAAATTTTCATGACTGCCATGGTTGCGGCCGGGCTTTGCGCCGGCGAAATCGACTGGAAACACCAGGGGAATGTTCAGGCGCTGGAAGGCGAACCGGAGAGCTTTGTGCTGGGGGATGCGGATGCCCGTCTGGAATGTCCCTTCGCCAATGTGGAGAAGCTGGGCGTCTTTGAGTTCTCCTATGAAAATTGTGGCGGCAGCGGGCGGGCGGATGTGGTCTTCACCAATTTCGAGGGCGAGAAGTGCGGCTCCATGGCGTTGCCGTGCCCGGACTCTGCCGAGTGGCGTGCGAATCTGCTGGAGATCCCTGCGCCGGAGATGGCCTTCCGGGGAAGCGTGACTTTCCGGACTACGGGCCAGGAGGCAATGAAGCTTCGCAAGGTCTCCATCCGGAAGATCAAGGATTTCGTTATCACCAAGCCTGCCGATGACCTGGGCAAGGTGGTGATTCCGCAGGGGACCAGCGACTTCCCGCAGGCGCGGCTGGTTCAGGAGAATGGCCTGACCAGTATTGCTGTGGACGGGCGGATCATTCCGCCGAACCAGGTGTGGTTCTGGCAGCGAAGCACGGAATCCCAGACCCGAAATGCCGCCGATGCACAGTTGCAGATTCTTTGCGTTGACGTGGGCAACATGGGCATGACCGCCGATGGCTGGGACTACTCCTGGGCGGATGCCATGCTGGCAAAGCACCTGCAGGATGATCCGGAAGCCTATATCGTCTGCTTCTCCTTTATCGCCTGGAAGGAGTTCGCGTTCCTGCGCAAGGCGCATCCGGAGCTGCTCTGCCAGAGCGCCACGGGGAATTCCAACGTGGGGCATCTTGGAGAACTGGGAGAGTATACCTCTCTTTGCTCCCAGACCCTCCGCGAGGTCTACGGTGACAACATTCGCCGATTCATCCGCCATCTGCGGGAGACGCCTTTCGCCAGCCGCGTCATCGGCTTCCAGATCAGCGACGGCATTTCCTGCGAATGGATGCACTGGGGCGCGCAAAGCAAGGAATTCACGGACTACTCCCAGGAGGCAGTGGAGGATTTCCGCAAATGGCTGACGGAAAAGTACGGCACGGACCAGGCGTTGCGGAAAGCCTGGGCGGACGACACGGTCACGCTGAAGACCGCAACTGTTCCCACGCCCGAAGATCGCGGCAATCCCGCCAACGGCTTTTACTTCCTGCCGCAGACGGATCGGAATGTCCTGGACTACACGGACTACATGAGCGACGTCATCGCATACGACCTGAACTACTATGGAAAGATCATCAAGGAGGAGACGGAGAACCGCTCCTTGAACGGCGCCTTCTTCGGCTACACCTGCTATTTCATGGAGAACAGCTTCCTGGCACATACCGCAGGACATTTCGCCCTGAGGAAAGTCTATGACGCGCCATACGTGGATTACCTTCTGGCGCCTTGTGCCTATTGGAAGCGCCGCATGGGCGAACCGTTGATGACCATGTCCTGCCCCTGGGCGGCCACGGTCAACGGAAAGCTCTTCTACAATCACGTGGATTTCCGCCAGCATTGGGGAAAAGACTATTACGCTTCGCCGGATATGACGGACGCCGTGTCGGTCCTGTATCGCGAGATCTCCCGCAGCATGGCCGAGGGGAATGCCATCGAGTGGTATGATTTCTCCAATGGCTGGACCTTTGAAGACAAGCGTCTGACGAAGTATGTGCGCAAATGCTCCGAGCTCTACCGGCGCTATCGCGGCGTGGTCAAGGATTTTCCCGTGGAGAACTATCTGCTCTTCGTGGTGGATGACCAGGTGGCAGGACGTACCGCGCCGGAGAAGTTCCTTTATGGCCGCGCGCCTGTCTTTGAGCAGGTCACGCTGCTGGCCCAGGCCGGCATCCCCTGGAGGGCGGTGCTTTTCTCCGACCTCATGAAGCATCCGGAATTGCTGAAATACCGCGCATTCCTCTTCGCCAATCCTACGCGCCTGGACGCCGAACAGCTGGCTTTCATCCGAGACAAGGTGATGACGGACGGACGTTTCGTGGGGTTCGTCGGGCCGGTGGGGCTGCTTTCTCCCGAAGGCTTGACCACGGCAGCCGCCGAGGAACTGCTGGGACAGAAGTTTACGCTGGTCGAGGAACCCATGGCCATGAGCGGAATCTACACGGAAAAGTGGGCGGAGTTCGCAGGGCATCGCCAGGTGCTGCTCAGCCATGCCGACGACGAGGTCGGCACCAGGCTGGATGGCGACTATCCCGAGGAAAAGTGGCCCTTTACCCTGGTTCCGCAGGATGTGGATGATGAAAATGTGGTGGCCACCTTCGTGGAAGGCGGAAAACCTGCCGTCTTCTATAAGGAGATGCCCTCCTGTAAACTCTATTGGAGCGGCATCGCGGGACATACGCCAAAGCAGCTCCGGAAGCTGGCGCGGCTGGCCGGGCTTCCCGTGGTCTGCGATTCCGAGGACGCGCTTTTCA
This sequence comes from Lentisphaeria bacterium, assembly GCA_024405215.1. Classification (GTDB taxonomy): domain Bacteria; phylum Verrucomicrobiota; class Lentisphaeria; order Oligosphaerales; family Oligosphaeraceae; genus UBA1724. Next base: position 3,813 of record JAKSPB010000062.1, read on the forward strand.
TCGGTTGCGGATATGTGGGAATTCACGCGGCTTCAGATGGCGTGAAAAAGCTGAAGCTCATCGGCGAGGGGGCGCCTAGGGATCTCTTCTCCGGGAAGGTCTGGCCGAAAGGCACGACGGAAATCACGCTGGAGATGAAACGGGGGGACAATTACCTTATTATTATGGAATAGGAATTGCCCGGGATGCGGGGGGGCGACGGCCCCGCATCCCGAGTGGGGGGGCATTACTATCATCAGTATCATAATATTGCCGTCGAAAAAAAACATGACAATCTTTGTCGATTGCTGACATCGGCCGGAGAAAATATTAACTGGTTGTCGCCGTTAGAAAATTATCGCGGTATATTACGCCGTTCGCAATTCATTAAACGTTCCACTTGTTTCATCTATTATGAAAGAATTCAGCAATCGCCCCAGGAATTTGAGCCTTGCCGTCGCTTTCGGTGGTCTTCTGTTCCTGGTTATCGGACTTTTCTTAAGCAGCTCTGGCCATGCGAAGGCCATGACGCCAGCTTGTACGGCGGCTGTCATGACGGCGCTTCTCGGACTGCTGGCGACTGGGCGGACCATCTTTGAACGACGCCAGCGTCAGGAGGAGCATGATGCCATGGAATATCATCGCCAGCATGGCTCCTCCGAACTCTTCGGCGATGCCGATGAGGCGGTAAAACTGGCCACCAAGGCGAACCTCCAGTTCAAGAAGTATTTTGTTCCCGCCGCGACCATCGCCTTGGGCATAGCGCTGGGGGCCTTCGTGCTCAATCGCTGGATTTCCCTGCGATATCTGGATTACGACTACACTGTGGACAATCCTCTCTCCCTGGCGATTCTCTCCTTCTGCTGCTGCGTCGCCACGCTGATTGCAGGTAGTTTCTTCATCGGCGTCTCTCGCGAATCCGGCTGCCGCTGGGTTCGCCCCGCAGCCGCCTGGCTGCTTCTGACCGGCTTCCTCTATCTGCTGGGAAGCGCCATCTTCTTCAGCCGCCATTTCCACCGCTTCCAGGAGAGCCTGGACCGCTCCATGACCAAGATCGGCCTGGTGGTGCTGGCGGTGCTGGCCATCGAGATGGTCCTTTCCTTCGTGATTGAGTTCTACCGTCCCCGCATGCCCAATGAAGAGGAGCGCCCGTTGCCGGAATCCCGTCTGCTTTCCCTCTTCACTGAACCCGGAAGCGTGGCACGAAATGTGGCCGACTCCTTGGACTATCAGTTCGGTTTCCGCGTCTCCGATGCCTGGTTCTACCATTTCCTGGAGAGAACCATCGTCCCCCTCTTCATGATTATGGTCGCCGCTTTCTGGCTGATGACCTGCATCGTTGTCGTGGATTCTTCTGAAACCGCTCTGCGCGAGCGCTTTGGCCGGGTGGTTTCCGAGAAGCCCTTCGGACCTGGCGTCTATTTCAAGCTTCCATATCCTTTTGAATACATCTACCGGTTCTCTTCCAACAAGGTCCAGGAACTGACCATCGGCGGACATCATGACGAGGAGGAAGAGGAGGAAGAGGTCCGTGACAGCCATAACGAGGACAGCCATGGACACGGCAAGGAAAAGAAAAAGGAGAACGAGGCTGTCGTACTCTGGAATCTGGAAGAGGAGCACGAAGGCGTGACCAACTTCCTGGTCGGCGCCAAGAACGTGGAACGCATGAACCTGGATGTCCAGCTGACCCAGGCGCAGGCCGCCCAGCAGGGCGTGGGACTCTTCAGCGCCCACATCCCGGTCTTCTTCCGCGTGACCGATCTCTACAAGTATGCCTATCTCAATCGAAATGCCGGCGAAATCCTGAAGAACCTGGGACAGCGCGAACTGCTGGAGTACTTCATCCACTGCGATTGGGACGACCTGCTGGGCCGGGGGCGCGGCGAGGCCATGAACGTCCTCAAGGAGCGCATCCAGAAGGCCGCCGACGAAATGGATCTCGGCGTCGAGGTCGTCTTCGTGGCGCTGACCTGGCTGCACCCGCCATTCGGAGTGGGCGCCTCCTTTGACCGAATCACCAGCGCCACCGTGGACACGATGCGCCTGATTCAGGACGCGCAGACTGTCGCCAACAGCAGCAAGGTCATCTCCGAGTCGGTGCATCGCCAGATTCTCAACGACGCCAACTCCTACAAGGACACGCAGGTCGTGAGCGCGGAGGCCGATGCCAGCCGCTATGCCGGCCAGGTCCTCTGCTATCAGGCCGCCCCCAAGCAGTATATGCTGAACAGCTACTACGATGTCTTCGAGCAGGAAGGCAGACTGGTCCGCAAGTTCGTCGTCACCGGTGCCGCCGCCAACGAAGTCCTGTGGCTGAACCTGGAGCGGAAAGTGAAGAACAACCTGCTTGACCTGAACCTTTCCGAGTAGCCCTTCCGGCGTGGAACACCCTTTTCATTGAATCAAAACAATCCTAGAGAAACGACTTATGAAAGACGAAAAACAGCAGAAGATGATTTCGAAGCACTGGCCGGTGGTTCTTCTGGCACTGGTGGTTGTGGCCATCTTCATCTTGGTTATGGTTACCTTCCAGGTGAAGGAAACGGAGTACGCGCTGCTGAAGACCTACTCCGGCGAACTGGTGGAATACAGCAGCGGCCTCCATTTCCGCTGGCCTTTCATCAATTCCGTATGGCGCCACGACAAGCGCATCCAGTGCTACGAACTGGCGGTCGGCCATGACGAGCAGTACATGACCAGCGACAACCAGCAGATCGTCATCTCCACCTACGTCCTCTGGAAGGTGGGCGATCCCAAGGTCTTCCTGCGCTCCCTGGATTCCACCGAGGCGGCGGAACGCAAGCTCTCCGACGAAGTCCGCGGCGCACGTTCCGCCATCATCTCCAAGTATTCCTTCACTTCCATGGTCTCCGACCGGGAAGGCGAGGGCGTCCTGGAGAAGATTGAAAACGAGATGCGCGACGCCATCCATGACAGCGTCATGAAGCAGTTCGGCATTGATATCATCCGCATCGGCTTCCGTCAGCTTGGCTTCCCCGCCGCCGTCACCCAGAACATCTATGCGGCCATGATTTCCGAGCGCGAGGCAAAGGCCAAGAAGTTCGAGGTCGAGGGACAGGCCGAGGCCGAGAAGATCCGCAGCGATGCCAACACCCAGGCCCAGAAGGTGGTTACCATGGCACAGGCCGAGGCCACAAAGATCCGCGGTGAAGGCGATGCCAAGGCAGCCGAGGCCTATCGCGTCTTCTCCCAGAATCCCGAACTGGCTGTCTTCCTGCGCAACCTGGATGCCCTGAAGGGTTCCCTGGGCGAGAAGGACACCCTGATCCTGGACACCACCACCGCTCCCTTCAATCTGCTGGCGCCCGACGCCCTGAAGCAGATTCCCGGCGCGGAGTAAGGTGAGAATTTTCCACGGAGTCAACTATGGAATCCGACGATAACAGAATCCAAGCCAATGCGCCACAGGGGACAGGTCTGGCCAGTCTGACCAAGATGCTGCGCGTCCTGTTCTTCTGCTTCCTGGCGTTGATCATCGGCGTCTTCGTCTATTACTTCATCTTCAGCGGAATCGTCCGCGTGGACGAACAGTACGAGGCCATGCAGCTGCGCTTCGGCGTGCTGCTGAAGCATAGCGGCGACAAGGGCGATACCCCCGTCCTGGAAAGCGGAAAGTGGTATTGGGCGTATCCCTATCCCGTGGACGAGGTCATCCTGGTTCCCGCCAACAAGTCCGTCTCCGTCTCCACGGAGGCGACTTTCAAGGCATGGGTCAGCCCCTCCGGCGCCATGATGGGCGCCAGCGGCCGCGAATTGCGCAACGGCGTGGACGGCTATCTGGTCTCCGGCGACATGCACATCTTCCATGCCGAGTGGGTTGTCTCCTACCGCGTGGACGATGCCGCCAGCTACTACCTGAACTTCTTTGATGATACCAAGGTCACCGAGAGTTTCTTCCTTCCCTCTTCCGAACAGGTCAAGGCGAAGGACCGTCTCCGCGGCCACGAGCTTATCATTCGCAACATGCTGGCCGACGCCGTCCTGGCGGAGACTGCCAATTGGAATACGGAAGACCTGATCAAGGCGAGCCGCGTGGTCGTCAACGACCAGGGCGTCCAGGAGAATGTCCGTATCGAGGATCGTGTCCGCAGCCGTCTGGCCGACATGGTCGAGGAGGTCGGTCTGGGCATCGAGCTCCAGACGGTCACGCTGGTGGGCATGTATCAGCCTCCTACGGCGGCTTTGCAGGCTTTCAACCAGGTCAACGCCAGCGAACGCAATCGCCAGACGACGATCCAGAACGCCGAGACGTACGCCCACGAACTGCTGGCCAACGCCAATGCCACGGGCGACCGTCTGATCAACGAGGCCAAGGCCTATCAGGAGACGGTTGTGAGCAAGCTCCAGGCGCAGGCGCAGTATTTCTCTTCCATCCAGAAGGAATACGAGAAGAACCCCAAGTCCACTCTGACGGTCCTCTACGCCAACGCCCTGCGTGACATGCTTGCGCAGGTCCCCAACAAATACGTCCTCCATCAGAATGCGGAGGGCAAGCGTCAGGAACTGCGCCTGCAGATCGCGCAGATCCCCGAGGCGCCTCCTGCCGCTTCCGCTCCTGCCATGGACGAGGATCCCAACTACGCGCCGGCCTCGGCGCAGGCTACGGGCGAATAGCTTTACGAAAACGAGAAACACTTTTGGCATAGGCTCTTATGGCAGACGTAACTTCTGACCTCTCTAACGCCCCCAAGAAAACTGCGGTGACCCGGGTTACCAAGTCCGATGTGGGACGACTCGCGGCAGCGCTGCTGGGTGGAATCCTTGTCCTGGATTCCTATCTGGCGGGACTGCTCTTCGCTGGCAAGCTCGACCAGGTCTCCATGGATCTCTTCGCGCTCGGCGGCGCAGTGATCCTCTCCGTGCCAATCTTCTGGGAGGCCGGACGGGATCTCTGCCACGGCAAGGTCGGCATGAACGAACTCGTGGCGCTGGCGCTTCTCGGCGCATTTGCCTCGGGACCCTCGAACTACCGAACCGCCGGCGCCGTCGCTTTCTTCATGCTGGTTTCCATCACCATTGAAAAGCGTACCGCCATCGGCGCGGAGGCCGCCATCGAGGCCGTCGTCCGCATGACTCCCCGCACGGCGCGCCGTGTGAACGCCGACGGTTCGGAAGAACAGTGCGATGCCATCCGGGACCTGAACCTAGGAGACATCTGCCGTGTCCGCCCTGGCGAGAATTTCCCGGCCGACGGTAAGATCACCAAGGGCAATTCCACGGTCAACCAGGCATCCATCACGGGCGAATCCCTGCCCACCGACAAGAACATCGGCGACGAGGTCTACGCGGGTACCCTCAACCTGACCGGCCTGGTGGAGTTCAAGGTCACCCGCAAGGGCACCGACACCACGCTGGGCAAAGTCCGCAACCTGATTGCCGACGCAGAGCAGTCCAAGATGCCCATCCAGCGCATGATCGACCAGTATATCGGCTACTACACACCTGTGGTGCTGATGATCGCCGGTTTGACCTGGTTCATCACCAAGGACATGAGTCGTGTCATCGCCGTGCTGGTCATGGCAGTGCCCGCCGCGTTGGTTCTGGCGCATCCTTCCGCCGTCATCGCCGCCATCTCCGCGGCCTCCCGGCTGGGCATCCTGATCAAGGATGTCTCCCAGATCGAGCTGGTTGCCAAGATCAAGGCCATCATCTTCGATAAGACCGGTACTTTGACCGAAGGCAATCTGGAAGTCGCCCGCCTGGAGCCCGTTTCCGATGGCGACCTGGCGCAGTTGGTCCAGGTGGCGGTCTCCGTCGAACACCACTCCAACCATCCTACGGCCGTCGCCATCAAGAAGCTGGCCACCAAGGTCGGCATTGACGTGGTTGTGCCCGAGAAATACGAGGAAGTCGCGGGTAAGGGTGTCGCCGCCACCGTGGACGGAAAGTCCTGCTATGTGGGACGTTTCTCCTGGCTGGCGGAACTGGGCATTGATGTTTCTTCCCTGGAAGAGAGCCGCCTGAAGACCGAGAAGGAAGGCATGTCCATCGTGTGCGTCGCCAGCGATGGCAAGGCACTGGGCTGGATTGGCCTGCAGGATGCCATCCGCACCGTTACTCCCGCCGCCGTCCGCGAACTGAAGGAAATGGGCGTCGAGCATTGCTGCATGGTCACGGGTGATAACCAACAGGTGGCCAACGTGGTTGCCGAGAAGATCGGCATCACGGAAGTCTATGCCGGATGCCTTCCCGAAGAGAAGGCCAAGGTCGTGGGCGAACTCAAGCGCCAGGGCAACATCGTTGCCGTGGTCGGCGATGGTGTCAACGACGCGCCTGCTCTGGCCGCCGGCGATATCGGCATGGCCATGGGTGCCTTCGGAAGCGACATCGCCGTCCAGTCCGCGTCCATCGCCCTGATGAACAACGACCTGCGTCGCATTCCGTTCTTCATTGGCCTGGCTCGCCAGACGCGTATGCTGATGAACCAGAATCTTGCCATCGGCCTCTCCTTCATCACCGTGGGTGTCTACTTCGCCATCTCCGGCGACCTGGGCCCCATCGGCGCTGCATTGATCCACACCATCTCCAGCTTGCTGGTCATCTTCAACAGCGCGCGTCTGGTGCGTTCCGGCGAGGCGCTTGGTGGTTCCTCTCCTGATAACGCGCAGTAGAATTTTTGTCAATCATTCAACTTCTAGGAAATACACACATGGCAGAAGAAAGCAAAGAAGAGTTTGTGGTGGAGGCCGTTGGCCTGACCAAGATCTTCAAGGATTTTTGGAATCGTCCGAAGGCGCGTGCCGTCAATGGCCTTGACCTGAAGATCAGGAAGGGCGAGGTGTTCGGTCTGCTGGGCCCCAATGGTTCCGGCAAGTCCACCACCATGAAGATGATTCTAGGACTGCTTTTCCCCACCCGCGGAGAACTGAAAGTCTTCGGACAGGAGCCCCAGAATGTCTCCATCAAGAGCCGTATCGGCTATCTTCCGGAAGAGACATACCTCTACAAGTATCTGACCGCCTTCGAAACGCTGGATTTCTACGGCGCTCTCTTCGGCCTGGACGCCACGCAGCGTCGCGAACGTTCCAGCCAGCTGCTGGAGATGGTCGGTCTGGCGCACGCCGTCGACCGTCCCGTGGGTGAGTTCTCCAAAGGTATGGCCCGCCGTATCGGCCTGGCTCAGGCGCTGGTCAATGACCCCGACCTGGTGATCCTTGACGAACCCACCAGCGGTCTGGATCCCATTGGTTGCCGCGAAGTCAAGGACGTCATCCGCTTGTTGGCCAGCCGCGGAAAGACCATCATCCTCTGCAGCCACCTCCTGGCTGACGTGCAGGACGTCTGCGACCGCGTCGTCGTTCTTTACGGTGGACAAATCCGTGCACAGGGCCTGCTGAGCGACATCCTCCGCGAAGAGGACAAGACGCAGATCGTCACGCCAAGACTCTCCGCCGAGACAGTTGCCGAACTCAAGAACTTCCTCGCCGCCCATGGCGTCAAGGATCTGGACAAGGTCGCTGTCGACAATCCCGGACGTGACCTGGAAGACTACTTCTTGGAGGTCGTCCGCCAGGCAACCGAGCAGAAGGTTTCCACCGCAGGCGCCCACGCGCCTGGCGCCATGCCCGAATATCTGCAGGGCAAGACCGTTCCTACCGGTCAGGAGCTGCTGCAGTCTCTGAAGGGCGATGCAGAGGCCGAGAAGCGCAAGGCGGAGGCAGCCAAGGCCGAGGCACAGTTGCGCGCCGCAGCCGAGGCCAAGGAGGCCGAGAAGCGCAAGGCTCTAGAAGACCTCAAAGGCGCGGCGAAGCCCTCCGACGCGGAAGTGAAGGCCGCTGTCGAAAAGGCGCAGACCGAGGCGGAAGCCAAGGCCCGCGAAGAACTCAACAAAAAGCTCGCCGGCCTCAACTTCAAGAAGTAGCGCGATTGAGCACTGCGTAACCCGGAACGCAAAATAAGCGGATAAAAGCAAAGCAATGGCCTTCGGCGGGCACCGCCGGAGGCTTTTTGATTCTTCTGCCTTTTTTCTTGTTTTGCGCTCCCGCGCTTGCCCTGCCGTAGCTCGCGCCCCGAGAATAGCTCGTCCCGCGTCCCGCGTCTGTCGAAGCGTCCCGCGTCCCGCGTCTGTCGAAGCGTCCCCCGTCCCGCGTCCCGCGTCTGTCGAAGCGTCCCCCGTCCCGCGTCCCGCGTCTGTCGAAGCGTCCCGCGTCCCGCGTCCCGCGTCTATCGAAGCGTCCCCCGTCCCGCGTCGGTTGTCTGTCGAAGCGTCCCGCGTCCCGCGTCCCGCGTCTGTCGAAGCGTCCCCCGTCCCCCGTCTTTCGTCAAAAAAAGAAAATGCGTTTTCCCATTGTAAAGAATCCCTATCGTCTTGTGGCGCTGGATATCGGCAATACGCTGATCCGGCAGTGCCTTCCTGCCATGCACCGTGCTTTGGGCTTGCCCGAGGATGGAGGCGGCGTCAATTTGGGAATCGAGCCGTTCCAGGCGCCTTTTGAGAAGCTCCTTTTGGGGCGGATCTCCGAAGAGGACTATTTGGAGGAGTTTCAGGAACGTTTCCAGGGACGCTGGACGAAGGAGCAGATCCTCCAGGCACACTACGAATATCTCCTTCCCTCCATTGAGGGAATGCCTGAATTGATCCGGAGCATGATCGATACGGGGACCCATTTCGTCTTCTTTACCGACATCAACACCATCCATTTCCGTCGCTTCCGGGATTTGACGGCAGGGGAATACGATGACATCACGGATGTGGTGGGCAGCAACGATGTCCACGCCATGAAACCGTCGCTGGAGATGTTCCGGAATTTCGAGGAGCGTTTCGGGAAGCCGGACCTCTATTTAGACGACCGGCAGGTCCTGGTCGACGGCGCCATCGCCCATGGCTGGCACGCCGTCCAGGCAGGAGACGCAGACCGCCTTTTCCGCGTGCTTTTTTCATAAAATAGTGGTTTTTTTCTCTGTTTTACTTGAAAAATGCCCGTGATTTTCCTATAATTAAATTCGGTAAACCCCCAGCTCTGCTGGGGGACTCGTAGAGTTTGACT
>JAKSPB010000063.1 GCA_024405215.1 Lentisphaeria bacterium
AGTCAAACTCTACGAGTCCCCCAGCAGAGCTGGGGGTTTACCGAATTTAATTATATTGACAATCAGCGAGAACATCATAAGAAACAGTCGTTTGCTGATGAACTCAGGATGATTGCTGAAAAAATGGGAATGCGTTTTGACGAGCGAGATCTTGCGGACTGAAGGTTGGGAAGGTTCACTCGCCTTGCTCCGCAAGGCTCTGGAAACATGTTGTTCGTGTTCCGCAGGGCTCGCTTCGCTCGCCCCGCGGTTATGCTTCACTCGGCCTGCTCCGCAGGCCTCCTTTTCCGCAGGGCTCGCTTTCTCCTTCGGTTACGCTACGGAGGACGTTCCGCAAGGCTTTTTTGAGAAAAACATTGAGTTGATTCCCTCGCCTTATGAGATGGCAATGAAGTTGAGTTTCATGAGATGTCATTCGTAGATGAGAAAATACAGCAATCGTTAGCATTGGCAACAGAAGCCGCAGCCGATTCCTCCGCCTCCGTGGCTGCGTTGTGGCCTGCGGTGGAAGAATGCGTCTCAGCGATCTTCCAGGCGAAGGGCAGGGAGCTTCCTGCGGATTGCACTCCCCTGGAGCTGGTGACAAACTCCGTGGTACGGGACTTCCTGGACGACGGAGAGATGCTGAAGGAATTGAACTTCGTCCGTCTGCTCCATTCCCATGCTCTTCACGATCGCCACGTCAAGCGCACCCAGGCATTGCGGGCGCGGGAAATCGTGACGCGTCTATGGGAGGCGGTCCGTCTTGGCGTGGAGCATCCGGAGGCGGCCAAGCCTGCCAAGCCCCTGACGGAATACGAGACGCGGAAGTTGTATATCGACTACTATCTGGAGGAGGCCGGCTGGCCTGTCCAGACGCAGAAAGGGGTGGCGCTTCCCGGCAAGGCCTGCATTGAAATCAAAGTCACGGGAATGCCCAACGCGCAGGGCGAGGGCTTCTGCGACTATGTGCTCTTCGGCAAGGACGGAAAGCCTCTGGCCGTGGTGGAGGCCAAGAAGACCAGCGTCAGTCCTGAGAAGGGACGCACACAGGTCCTTCTCTACGGACGGTGCCTGGAGGAGCAGTATGGCGTCATGCCCGTGCTCTACTATACCAACGGCTACGAAATCTGGTGCATGGACGGCATCTACGGTGAGCGTCCCCTGACGGCATTCCATACGCGCCGCGAACTGGAGCGGATGCTTCATCGCCGCAGCCGGAAGCCCATTGCGGACACGCATCCCAACACGGGCATCGCGGGACGTCCCTACCAGATCATGGCCATCACGAGCCTTTGCCAGCACCTCTGCAACCTTCACCGCCGCGGGCTGCTGGTCATGGCGACAGGTACGGGAAAGACCCGCACCGCCATCGCGCTGACGGATGTCCTCACCCGTTCCAACTGGGTGGAGCGGGTGCTTTTCCTGGCCGACCGCACGCCGCTGGTCAGCCAGGCCTTCGGAGAGTTCGCAAAACTCCTGCCCAGCATGTCCTATTCCGTCCTTTCCGACGAGAAATACATCGGGGATCCGGACAATGCCCGAATCATGTTCTCCACATACCAGACCATGATCCACTATGTGGACGATGCGGAAAAGAGATTCACGCCGGGGCGCTTCGACCTCATCATCGTGGACGAGGCGCACCGTTCCATCTTCAACAAATACGGCGCCATCTTCGATTACTTCGATGCGCTTCTGGTGGGATTGACCGCCACGCCAAAGGACGATGTGGACAGGAACACATACCTGCTCTTCGACCGGGAGAACGGCGTCCCCAACTTTGACTACTCCTACAAGCAGGCGGTGGCGGAAGGCCATCTGGTTCCCTTCAAGCTGCTGAACCGGACCACCGCGCTGCTGTCGGAAGGAATCTCCTACAAGGACCTTGCGCCGGAAGAACGCGCACAGGTGGACGAGGCATACGAGGGCGAGCCGCCCGAACGGATCGAATCCAGCGAGTTCTTCCACAAGGTCTACAACGTTCCCACTTGCGATCGTGTGATTCAGGATCTCGTGGAAAACGGCCTGAAGGTGGACGACGGCGATACCCTGGGTAAATCCATCATCTTCGCCGTGAACCACAAGCATGCCGACATGATTGTGAAGTGCTTCCAGAAGCTCTATCCCAACCTGGGACCGGAGTGCTGCCGGCTCATCGACAACTACGAGAACTATTCCCAGACTCTGCTGAACGATTTCAAGGAAAAGCCCATGCCCCGAATCGCCGTCTCCGTTGATATGCTGGACACCGGCGTGGACGTGCCTTCCGTCGTGAACCTGGTCTTCTTCAAGAAGGTCCGCTCAAAGACGAAGTTCATCCAGATGATCGGCCGCGGCACGCGGTTGTGTCCCGATCTCTACGGCCCCGGATTGGACAAGAAGTATTTCCGCATCTTCGACTATTGCGGGAATTTCCAGTATTTCGGAACCCAGGCTGACGGCGATGATGCGCAGAACGGCCTCTCCCTCTCCCAGAAGCTCTTCGCTCTGCAATTGCGGCTGGTCTATGCCCTTCAGGACATCGACAACCAGAAGATTCCCTGGCGAAAGCGTTTCCATGACATTCTCAAGGCTGGATTATATGACCAGCTGAAGGCGCTGTTCAGTCATCGGGAACGTATCCAGGTGCGGCAGAAGCTGTCCCATCTCGACAGGTTCATCCATGATCCGAAAGAATGGCAGGCCTTGAACGACAGCAAGGTCCGAGAAATCGAGAGTCACATTGTTCCGCTGCTGGATCCGGATACCCAGGAAGACACGCTGATCAAGCTCTTCGATGCACGGATGTTCCGCATTGAAATGCCGCTGGCGAATCATTCCGGGCTTGGGACGGTGTCGCAGGACATCAAGGCTGTCCAGACGATCGCCTTGAAGCTCTCCAAGCTGGGGACGATTCAGGATGTGGTCCAGGCTGCGGACCATCTGCATCTCGTGGCGGAGGCGTCATTCTGGAACAGCGAGGATGTGCAACTGGAAAAGGTCGAGGAATTGCGCCTTGTCCTGCGTCCGCTGATGCCCTATCTGAAAGACACGGTGGAGGCTGTGAAGATGCTCCACGTGCATGACATCCTGCAGGATGCAGGTGAGGTGGAAGGCGATTTTGCCGACGTGCGGACCTATCGCATGAAGGTGATTGACTATCTGGTGCAGCATGACGACCTGCCTGCCGTGCGGAAGATCAAGTGTCTTGAAAAAATCAACAGCCATGACCTGAAGGATCTTGAGGAAATTCTCTGGGACAAGCTGGGAACCCGGGAGGACTATGCCAAGGAAAACTACTCGGGGACGCTGGCGGGATTCGTCAGAAGCATCGTCTCGCTGGATTCGCAGGCGGTGCAGGAGAAATTCGGCGAGTTCTTGACCGAGACGGTGCTGAACGCAGAACAGCAGGAATTCGTGAAGTCCATCATCGACTATCTGAAGGAAAATGGCGAAATCACCAAAGAGGATCTGCAGGAATCCCCCTTCAACAATGTGCAGATTCCAACGCTCTTCCGTGACAAGCTGGATGTTCTGATGCATTTCATGGACCAGATCCAGGAATGCCAGAAGATTGAGGATGTGGCGTAGGCAGTTCCTGGCAGGATATGATTTGTTCAGCGGCAAAAGGCTCAAAAGAAAATTTCTTCGGGGTTGAAAAGCCAGTGAAGCAATAAAGCGAATTTTAAGAGACATCACAAATGGATTTCTTTCATTCTCTTGCTTTTGGTCTCATTGCGCTGGCGATTGTCGGCGGAAGCTGGTGCATTTGCGGGCTGGTGATGGGCAGCGCCCCGAAGCGCGGCGTCTCCTCGGCTGCGGTCCAGCGCATCTCCGCGGTGATTGCCTGTCTGGTCAGTGCCATTGTGCTTCTGACCACGCAGACAGGCATTTCGGATATCGGCGCCAAGGCGGTCTTCTGGACCTGCGCGTCCTATTTTGCCGCAGCCGTGGTGAACACCTGCATGCTGGAAGTGATGTCCATGGCCATGCAGCGCGGGCCGAACGGCATCATCTGGTGCATCATCCAGTCCGCCATGCTCTTCCCCTTCCTGGCGGGGGTGCTTTTCTTTCAGGTCCAGGCAGGGTGGCTGCAGGGGCTGGGCGTAGGAATGCTCCTGGCTGCGCTGCTCCTGTTCGGGCTGGGAAAGGACAACACGGTTTGCGCCGAGAATCAAAAATCTGGCGTGCTGGGCTGGAAGACACTGGCGTTTCTGGCGTTCCTCATTACGGGATTGCAGCAGAACCTGTCAACCATGCCTTCCTATTTCGAGGCATCGCGGCACGTCTCCAGCGTCCTCCGGACACTCTGCACTTCCATCGGGACTCTGCTGACGACCATCGTATGGAGTTTTTTCAAAGGCGAGCCATGCCCCTTCTTCTTCAGCCGGGATACGTTGCGCAACCGGTATTTCTGGGGATATGCGATCGCCATGCAGGGCTTTGGACTGCTGGCCGCCTATTTCCTGCTGTATCCCGGGCTGGACATCCTGGCCGAAAATGGCCTGGGCGGCATGGGATATCCCCTGATGGTGGGGTCCTGCATCGTCTCCTTCACTTTGGCCAGCATCTTCCTGCTGCGCGAGCGCTTCCAATGGAAGCAGGCCGTCGCGGTTGTGCTGTGCCTGGCGGGATTGGTCGCGCTTTGCTGGAAGGGATAGAATGTCGCCATTCTTGCCTTTTCTTGACAAGGAAATGTGGTGATTTGTCATTCAGAACTACGATATAGAGATACATTAAGAGCGTTTTCCAATTTCCTTCTTTCTGGAGGTGTAGAATATGCTGAACAAACATACTGTTGAAAAGATTGGCGGAACTTCCATGTCCCGCTTTGGCGAAGTGATGCGGAACGTGATCATCGGCAACCGCAAGGGCGCTGATCTCTATAACCGCATTTTCATTGTCTCCGCCTACGGCGGCATCACCAACCTGCTGCTGGAAGACAAGAAGACCGGCGCACCGGGCGTCTATGGGCGCTTTGCCATGGACGATTCCACTTGGGAGCAGGCCTTGGAGGAAGTCCGCAGGCAGATGATCGAATTCAACCGTTCCTTTGTCAGCATCGGTCTGGACCAGGCGGCTGCCGACGAGTTCGTGAATACGCGTCTCAACGGCATCGCGGATTGCCTGCACAATCTGACCAACCTGCGTTCCTTCGGCCACTTCGATCACAAGAGCTACCTCCCCCAGACGCGTGAACTGCTTAGCGCCGCCGGCGAGGCCCAGAGCGCCTTCAACTCCGCTCTCATCCTCCAGCGCAACGGCGTCAACGCCCGTTTCGTGGACCTGACTGGCTGGAAGGTGGATTCCCTGCCTACCTTTGACGAGGCCATCACGGAGGCTTTCAAGGACATCGACGTGAGCAAGGAACTGCCCATCGTCACGGGGTATGTGAAATACGACGAGGGCATCATGAGCCGCTTCGACCGCGGCTACAGCGAAATCACTTTCAGCAAGGTGGCGGTGCTGACTCGCGCCCGCGAAGGCATCATTCACAAGGAGTTCCATCTCTGCACGGGCGATCCCAAGCTGATCGGCGCCGACAAGGTGAAGATCATCGGCCACACCAACTTCGATATCGCGGACCAGCTTTCCGACATGGACATGGAGGCCATCCACTCCAAGGCCTCCAAGGAGATGGAGCAGTGCGGCATCCCCATCCGCGTCAAGAACGCCTTCGATCCCGAGAACCCCGGCACGCTGATCAGCTGCGACTACGTCTCCCCCACGCCCCGCGTGGAGATGATCTGCGGACGCAGCGACGTGGTGGCCATCGAGGTCGTCGACCCGGAGATGGTCTCCAAGCCCGGCTATGACTACAACCTGCTGAAGAGCCTGGTGGACTTCAAGATCAGCTACGTGACCAAGACCACCAACGCCAATACCATCACTCACTTCGTGCCCAGCAAGAAGCAGCCCATCGAGAGATGCCTGGAGGACATCCGCCGCCGTCTGCCTCTGGCATCGGTGGATTCCTTCCCCGTGGCCATCGTCTCCATCATCGGCACAAACATGAAGATTCCGGGCTTCCTCTCCAAGTCCGCCAAGGCCCTTTCCGACGCCCATATCAACACGCTGGCCATGGTGCAGTCTCCGCGTCAGATCAATATGCAGTTCATCGTCCATCGCGACGATTTCCAGAAGGCGCAGATTGCCCTGCACAAGGCACTTGTTGAAGACGAACAGTAATACGAAAAACAGTAGTCAGGAGGCGCAATTCCATAAAACAATATGATGCGGAAACACCTCCTGATTCTGTTGCTCACATTATTCTGCTGCGTGAGTTTCCGTGCGCAGGAGCTTCGTGGCGCATGGATTCACTCGCCTACGGGAATCGCGGGCTGGGGATGGGACAAAACCGTCAAGGCATTGGCGGACAACGGCTTCAATGCCATCTTCGCCAATCTCTCCTGGACGGTCTGCTCCGACTATCCCAGCCAGATTTCCACGCCGCGTCCGTCGTTGAAGCAGGCGGACGGGAGTTATCGTGACTGTCTGCAGGAGTGCCTGGACGCCTGCCGGAAATACGGCATTCAACTTCATGTGTGGGTGGTGGTCTGCAATATGGGGGAATCCCCCAAAACCGTGCGGGAACTCTACCGCAATGCCGGCCGAACCCAGGTGGACAAGGACGGGAAGGTCTCGGACTATCTGTCGCCTCAGCTTGCGGCGAACCGCCAGCTGCTGGCGGAGGTGCTGACGGAACTGGTGCAGAAATACGACATCGACGGTGTCCATCTGGACTACATCCGCTATCCTTTCGGGGACTACGACTGTTCGGCTACTGCCCGGAAAGATTTTGAGAAGAAATTGGGCCGTGCGGTGGCGAAGTGGCCGGAGGATATCCTGAAGGGCGGCTGCGACCGTGCGGCGTATCGCCAGTGGTGCCGTGAGAATGTGACGGGGCTGCTGAAGGCGGGGCACGATGCCGTGAAGGCCGTGAAGCCGAAGATGCAGTTTTCCACGGCGGTGTATGGCCATTGGCCCAGCGCGAGGGAGAGCGTGGCGCAGGACGCCGCTGGCTGGGTGGACAAGGGACTGGTGGATTTCCTCTGCCCGATGAACTACAGCGGAAAGCCGGAGGAGGCCCGCGGCTGGCTTCTGCAGCAGTTGGATGTGGTGCAGGGCAGGGTGCCAATCTATTCGGGACTGGCGAATTACATGTGCGAAAGCGTCGAGGGGCTGCAACAGCAGATCCGTGACACGCGGAAATACGGCGCGGATGGTTTCATCTGCTTCCAGCTGAAGGAGAATCTGGCGGAATGGCTGCCGACGCTGAAGCAGAGCGAGACGGCCAAGACGGTTAAGGCGCCGGTGGCATACGGTCAGCCGCGGCCCACGTGGAAATGGACGACGCACCGCAGCCTGTGGGATCGTCTGGCCTTCTGGCGGGACAAGCAGGTGGTGGAATATGACTGCCAGATGCAAATGACGGGAATGACCTCCCGCCCGACTGGGCGTGTGGAACTCCTGCGTGACGGCGAAACGTCTGGTTTGCCTATGGAGATCAAGTGGAAGAAAGGCACGCTGCATCTGAAGGTGACGCCCTCCGAAGGCGGTTGCTACCGCTGGAAAGTGATGATAGGCGACAACACGTGGTTTTCCACAACGCTAGTTGTTAGTAGGTAGTTGTTAGTTGTTAGATAGTTGATAGATGGCTAATGGTTGATGGCGACTGTTGCGTAAATGTTTACGAAAGGATTTTGCCAATGCTTTTTCTGAAACACGCTCTGCTGATTCTCCTTGCGATGGCGTTGCCTTTGTGCGCCTACGACACTTGCATCCAAATCAACAACGGCGTGCCGCAAATCTGCGTGGACGGCAAGCCCGTGCGACCACGCTGGTCCTACAGCCGTGATTTGTGGGCGAACTATCCGCATCTGGAACACGCGCCCACCACGGCGATTCCCCTGCTGCCGGAGACGACGGAGCTGGATGTGGATTTCGTGGCGACGCAGGACGCGCAGGAGGAGATTTCCTTCCATTTCTGTCTGCAGGAGTATGTGAAGAACCGTGCGGAGGTCAATCTCTTTCTGGACGATTTCAGCGTCGTGGACGTTACGGACAACGTCACTGTGATTCCCCTGAATGATTTTAACGGCGGCGACGGCTTCGGCTGCTATCCTGTGGACAAGGAGGATTTCGCCATTGAATATGTCCCAAACGGCGGGAAGGACGATTCGCCGTGCCTGAAGGTGACGCGCAGAAACGTGGTTTCCTTAGCGGAGGCGGAGAACAATCAGTGCAACGTCTTTTCGCAGCCGTGCAAGGTGGATGTGAAGGCGGGGCACATCTACCGCTTCCATGCGTGGGTGCGCTGCACGGAATCCACACGAATGAATCTGCGCTGCTATTCCGAGCCGAACGGCCGCACCGATCTGATTCTGCGCTACGATCCGATGCAGGAGCAGATTGTGTTGGCGGCGGACGCCGATGTGGATTTTGTCACCACGCTTGTCAATACGCCGTGGCCGAAAGACGGCGAGGAGCGTGATTTCCGGATGGTGGACAGCGCGTTGCAGCGTGCGTTGGACGTGAATCCCGATGCGAAACTGGTGCCGCGCGTCATCATCAAGGCGCCGGAATGGTGGTTGCAGGAGCATCCCGACGAACTCATCGGCTGGGTGAAGCCCGCGCGTGTTTTCGAGAGCTACTGCTCGCCGGTCTGGCGGAAGGAGGCTCTGGAGCAGACGCGTGCGATGATTCTCCATATTGAGGAGAAATTCGGCAAGAGCATCGCCGGATATCACATCGGCCCAGGCATCGGCGACGAATGGTTCTACGGCGAAGCGTTTCCGACTGTGGAGTGCGGCTATTCCCCTGCGGAGACGGCGGCTTTCCGCCGTTGGCTTGCGCGGAAATACGGCACGGATGCGGCGTTGCAGGAGGCTTGGCGCAATCCTGCGGTGACGTTGGCGACGGCGGTGGTTCCGTCGCCAAAAGAGCGTGATGCGATGCCCAGTCACGGAATCTTTTTGGAACCATCACGGGCGCAGTCGCTTGTGGATTTCAATCTGATGTTGCAGGACGAGACGGCGGATTGCGTCTGCGAGTTTGCGCATCTGGTGCGGGAACTCTGCGGCAGGACGCGCCTGACGGTCTTCTTCTATGGTTATACGCTGGAACTCAGCGGCGGCAATTTGATCGCCCAGGCGGGGAACTGCGGATTGGCGAAGGTGATTGCCAATGACGATGTGGACATCCTCTGCTCGCCCATCAGCTATTTTGACAGGCTCGCGGGCGGAGGCGGCTATTCCATGGCGATGTTCGAGAGCGTCACCAACGCAGGGAAGCTCTGGTTCATGGAAGACGATTCGCGCACGCACATGGCGGCTTCCGGCCATCTTGGCGGCCTTCCCGACCATGAGCACAGCCGCATGAACTCGCAGCAGATGGTTCTGCGGAACAACGGCCAGCAGCTTGTGCGCAATCTCGGCTGCTGGTGGATGGATTTGGGAACGTGGCACTGGTTCAGCGATCCCGCCCTCTGGGAGGTCATGCGCACGATGAAGCGTGCCGACGACTTGAAACTGCAGAATCCCAAGCCGTATCTTCCGCCCGTCGCCGTGGTCTGCGACGAACTCGCGTATTGCCATACCGCTGACGCGCTGACGTCGCAGGCGCCGCTGATGTCCGCCGCGCGCCGTCCCATCGCCCACATGGGCGCCGCTTTCGGGCAGTATCTGCTCAGCGATGTGCTGACGAATGGCGTGGACAACGCGCAGTTGATGATCTATCTGAATGCGTGGGCGCTGGATGCGGCGCAGCGGGATCGTATTCGCGCCGTCAACGCGGGAAAGGGCGTTGTATGGTGCTACGCGCCTGGACTGTTGGACACTGACAACGGCGTCGATGTGGAGAACACTCGCGACCTTACTGGCTTCAGCGTGAAGATCATGGACGGTTCGTTCCAGAAGGTTCTGGGCACAGCGGCGGGGAGAGCCATCGGCCTGCCTGGCGAGTGGATGATGGACGGTGAAGTGAAGATGGTTCTGGCGGTCTCCGCGGAGAAAGGCGATGTGGTTTGGGCGACATGGCCCGATGGTTCGCCAGCCATCGTCCAGCGCGGCAATCAGATTTTCAATGGGACCACGACGTTGAACTGGCCGTTGATGCGGGCGGCAGAGAAGGCGGCGGGCGTGCATCTCTACACGGACAGGGAGTGTGTCTTCTATACCGACGGAAGTTTTGCCGTGGTCCACGCGATTCAGGACGGGCCTGTGACGGTGACGCTGCCCAGACGCGTGAATCAACTTCTTGACGCCACGAACATGATGATTCTGGCGGAATACACCGATGCCATCACGCTGAATCTGCATTTTGGCGAAACACGTCTTCTCTATTGGCGATAGAAAAAGACATCGGTGACAGGTGATTTTGCGAGTTTTGTAAATCATTGAAACACTAAATGGTAAAGAGAAAACGACAATGAACGAAGTGCCTCTCCACGAACCGAAAGTCTCTTTCATGTGGTATGGCGGCGTCTGGGGCTGGATGTCATTCTGGAGGACGCGGAGATCTCCGACGAATCTTTCGTCTTCATCGACGATCGCGTGAATGGCAACTACGAGCGGAACAACAATGTGGCGCGGCAGAATCTCCATCGGATTCTGTTCACGCCGAAATCCTCCGAAATGAAAATCACCTTCACGGACGCTGCGGCGAAGCCTGGCGAGACGCTGATGTTCAATTACGTTCAGATCAAACTCTTCTTCCCAGAGGAATAAATGGCGGAATGCCACAGTCGGAACGATTGCGTTTATATTACGCAAAATTTCAATTTCACCACAACACAGGATTTTGATTTATGACGGAACTGGAAGACAAACTGCTGGCGGTGCTTGCAGAGGCACAGGAACTGCTTTCCAAGGCGGCGGATGCGAACACCGTTGAGGAACTGCGCGTGAAGTATTTGAGCCGCAAGGGCGTTCTGCCTGCGCTGATGAGCGAACTTGGCAAGGTCCCCGCCGAGCAGAAGCCCCAGGTCGGCAAGACGCTGAACCAGGTCAAGACCGGCATCAACGCCGCTTTCGCCGAGGCGCAGGAGCGTCTGGAGGCCAAGGCCGACGCGCAGAATGCCATCGACGTCACTCTGCCGGGGCGCTGCCGCTGCCATGGACACCAGCATCCCATCACCCAGGTCATGGAGGAGGCGGTCGCCATCTTCCGCCGCATGGGCTTTGTCGTTGCCGACGGTCCCGACCTGGAGGACGTGTGGCACAACTTCGACGCCTTGAACGCCCCTCAGGACCATCCCTCCCGCGCCGTCACCGATACCTTCTATTTTGATCTGGAACATCACGACTTCCTGGCGCCCGACACCATGATCCTGCGCACCCAGACTTCTCCTGTCCAGATTCGCGCCATGCAGGCCCATCCTGCTCCCGTGCGCATTGTCTGCCCTGGACGCTGCTATCGCCGCGATACGCCGGATGCCACCCACGGCATGAGCTTCCACCAGATCGAAGGACTCTACGTGGACAAGAAGGTCTCCCTGGCCGACCTGAAGGGAACCCTCTCCTACTACGCGAAGGAGATGTTCGGTTCCTCCGTGAAGATCCGCTTCCGTCCTCACTTCTTCCCCTTCACCGAACCCAGCGTGGAGTGGGACGCCTCCTGCATGATCTGCGGCGGGAAGGGCTGCAAGGTCTGCAAGGGCTCCGGCTGGATTGAAATCTCCGGCGCCGGTATGGTGAATCCCAAAGTCCTGCAGAACGTGGGATGGGATCCCAATGAGGTCTCCGGCTACGCTTTCGGCATGGGCATCGAGCGCATCGCCATGATCCGCTACGCCATCAACGACCTCCGACTGCTTTACGAGAACGACCTCCGTTTCCTGCACCAGTTCTAGTTGGTCCGACCCGTCGGACAAGTCCGACCTGTCCGACCTGTCCGACCTTCAGTTTTCGCTTTGGGGGCGATATTTTGCCCGCATTGTTTTCATTTTTTCGGAAAAGCCTCCTTGCCTAATAAAATCGGCTTGGAGGCGATTGATTTGATGGTGTAAAAGATATTGTGCCTGATTGATCAGGGTAATCAGCAGTTGTGCCGCACGACAGGAAGGCGACTGACTGGCGAAAAAAGCCTCGGAACGGGAAGTCTGATTGACAAAGTTTCGGAACTCCGCGATGGATTTGATATGTAGCTGGCGGAACTCCCGAATAATTGGATCTTGTGGCGGTAGGGGAGAAATGTCACGTTGCCGGAGAAAATCCATGTAGTCGTTGAGCAGTTCTTCCAAGGAGGCTCTGGCAACATTTGTTAGTACCAGTTCGATTTTCTTGCTTGTTGCAGAGGCGGCAGAACCCTCGGCAATGTTTTGAACGCCAGAACGCGCAGCTTGGACCATTTGGTCACAGGTCCGTGATTTTGGGTCAACGAATCTTTTCACAAAGATGACGGTGAGGTCGTATATCAGTTGCGAAACTTGGAAACTGGCAAGACGGCGATAGCCTCCGCTGGTAAAAGTTAACATCTCATTTTGCATGATTTATGTCCATTTGTATATGCTTGATTGAAAAACAAAATTCAATATTAATGTAGTTCAAATTTTAAGCAATGCAAATATAATTTCATATTTTCCGACCCGTCCGACAAGTCCGACCTGTCCGACCTGTCCGACCCGTCCGACCCGTCCGACCCGTCCGACCCGTCCGACCCGTCCGCCCTGTCCGACCAGTCCGAGCCGTCCGACCTGTCCGACCCGTCCGACCCGTCCGCCCTGTCCGCCCTGTCCGACCTGTCCGACCTGTCCGACCTGTCCGACCTGTCCGACCTGTCCGAC
>JAKSPB010000064.1 GCA_024405215.1 Lentisphaeria bacterium
TAAGCAGCGTCTTGTCAACATAGTAGTTTCCGCCGCTGATGAGTTTGCGATAGTCGTCTATGCCGGTTGCGAGTGGTTTGCGGTTGTCCATATTCTCTGCCTCCTGAAACGGTTGCCTGTCATAATGTAATTCTTACAAAAGGACAGGAAGGGACATTCCTCGGGGCAATCATTGGCGGAGGTGGCCGTTGCCCTCGGCGATCCACTTGTAGGAGCACAGTTCGGCGGGGCCGACGGGACCACGCGCATGGAACTTGTCGGTGCTGATTCCCACCACCGCGCCCATTCCGTATGCGCCGCCCCCGGAAAGCCGCGTGGAGGCATTGACCAGCACCGAGGCGGAGTCCACCATGGCGGTGAAGGCGCGGGCCTCCCGGAGATTGTCGGTGATGATGCCGTCCGTATGTCCGGAGCCATGGTCCGTGATATGGCGCACGGCCTCCGCCAGTCCATCGACCACGCGAATGGAGATGATGGGCGCCAGATATTCCGTATCCCAGTCCTCCGCCGTGGCAGGAACGGCGTCCGCCAGAATGCGGCAGGTCTCCTGGCATCCGCGCATCTCCACCCCCTTCTGGCGGAAAGCCTCGGCGACCGCAGGAAGGAAGACAGGCGCGATGGCGCGGTCCACCAGAAGAGTTTCCAGGGCGTTGCAGACCTCCACGCGGTCGGTCTTGGAATTGACCACCACCTTCACCGCCATCTCCACATCGGCGTCGGCGGCGACATACTGGTGGCAGATGCCGTCGTAGTGCTTGATGACAGGGATGCGGGTTCCCTGGGAAATGGCCTTGATGAGACTCTTTCCGCCGCGGGGAATCACCACGTCCACATAATCGTCCTGCTTCAGCAGTTCCGCGACCGCGCCATGGTCGGCCGAGTCGATGAACTGCACCGCGTTTTCGGGCAGGCCGGCCTCGCGAATCGCCTTCCGCATGGCGTCCACCAGCACCCGGTTGGAGCGTATGGACTCCGAACCGCCCTTCAAAATGACGGCATTGGCGGACTTCAGCGCCACGGCGGAGGCATCCGTCGTCACATTGGGGCGCGCCTCGTAGATGATGGCGACCACGCCCAGCGGCACCGACACCTTCGACGCCTTCAGCCCCGTGGGCATCGTCCGCCCCTCCAGTACCCTTCCCACGGGATCCGGCAGCGCAGCCGCCTCCCGCAGACGCTGCACCATGTATTGGAAGATCTTCTCCGTGACGGCAAGCCGACGCACGAACGCCTCCGGAAGCCCCTGTTCCCGTGCCTGGCGGACATCCTCCGCATTGGCGGCCATGAGCTGCTCCTTCACCGCCAAGAGTTCGCCGGCCATGGCGTCCAGGGCTTTCGCCCGTGCCTCGCCGCTAGCCGTCGCCAAATCCCGCGCCGCGTCCTTCGCGGCCATTGCCATTGCTTTGATATCCATGAGTGTCTTCTTCCTTGAACTACTTGCCCTTGCCGAACATAAGGCTCATCCAGGACTGCTGCGGCTTTTCTTCGCATTGGATAGGAACGAAATTACATCCAACGGCAGACTTTTCCATCGTCTTTTCCGCAGGAGCCGGAATTGGCACGGGCACTGCGGGGACAGGCTCAAAAACATACACCAACTTGCTGCCATTTTCCCTCACATACCCTTCCTGGAAAAGCTGTTCCAACAGTTTTTCGACCTCCTGGTCGGAGAGTTTGTTCTGGCAAAAGCCCTTTATGCTGTTTAGCAGCGCTGCCCGCGAACGTGGCTTCGTTGCATGGTCCTGTGCAATTTTTTCCTTGACCACCTTTAGCCAACCCGCCGATTTTCTCATAGCCACAAGTTTTTTTTCCGAAAAGTCGTAGACGAGCTTGCCGTCTTTCACATTGACAATTCCTGCTTGAAACAACTTCGCCGCCACTTCTTCCACCTTGCTGCGTGACAGCGTCTTCGGCAGGGAGGAGGCAAGATGATTCACCAACGCCTCACGCTTCTGCGGCGCCGCCGTGCCCATCTTTTTCAACTTCTCGCAAAGGCTTTCCCAACAAGGCTCGCCGCAATCCATTCCCTTCTCAGGGCAGGCAGGCGCAGTGGATGGCGCAACGGAAGAGACGGCAACGACCTTCGCAGGCACGCTCTCCTGCTGCGGCTCCGCAACCATGGCCTGACGCGCGCAAAGCAGCAAATTCCGGATATTCTCCCACCGGGCGGCATGAATCTTCCGTGCCTTGCAAAAAGTCACAAGAGGATCATATCCCGTGTCCTTGGAAATGATATGAAAGAAGGATCTCGGCTCCTCCTGGGAATATTTTCCCAGAAAGAAGGCGATGTGAAAATCCAGTGCGTTCTTTCCCGAACCGCTAATCTCCACATACTCCGCCTTTTCCCCCAGTCGCTGAACTGCCGTCACCAAATTCGTCGGCAACTTCGTCTGATTCGCGCCGACAAAGATCTTCACCCGAAAACAGTCATTATCCAGCAGGGAAAAATCCTCCGGAACGACATTTTCCAAATCAACCAAAATGTAATTCACCGGTACAGTCATGATCGTAAAAAAGAAAACTTTTTTCCTTGAGAAGTGTTCCCATTGTAGGCTTCCGAAGGCATATTTCATCTGGAAGTCCGTGAAGCGAACCTGGTAGATATCCATCAGGCACCCAATGCCTCCAGTCCCCTACGACACATCAAAAGAAACAGAAAAAAAGGAACAACCTCCGCTCATTCAAACGGAAAGAAACGACTTGACACCGTCGCTACCGACCAATACGCTCTTGCGTACCCGGACAGCCCTTGATGGAAACTGCCGCTGTCGGCTCCCTTAAATCCGAAAAGGGAAAAAAGGAGGCACAACCTCTCTCCAATGCAACATAACGCCCAGAAAAATTGTTCTGGTATCGCTTTGACAAGCCTTCTAAGGATAATATAGCAGTATTCGCGGCATCTGGAAAGGCAATAAATCTTGATTGACGCACAGCCGCAAACAACCGTTCTGTAACGTCGTTCCTCCTTCCGCAGCTTCCGCTTCAAAGCCGGGTGGCGGAGATCCCTCTGCGAATCCCTCTACAGCCATTCCTACAAGGGTTATATTGTATAGTTTCCCGGACTTTCTTTTGTCCTTTCAGTCAACGCATAAACAATACATTTCCCATGTCCGACATCATCACCATGGGCCCGAAGGGCCTTGTTTCCGGCGACCATCCCATCATCCCCTTCATCGAAGGCGACGGCATCGGCCCCGACATCTGGCGCGCCACCCAGGCCGTCGTCGACGCGGCGGTCGCCAAGGCCTACAATGGCGCCCGCGCCATTGCGTGGAAGGAGGTCCTGGCCGGCGAAAAGGCCTTCAAGACCACGGGCAACTGGCTCCCCGACGAAACCCTCGAGGCCTTCCGCAAGTACCTTGTCGGCATCAAAGGCCCCCTCACCACCCCCATCGGCGGCGGCATCCGCAGCCTGAACGTGGCCATCCGCCAGGCCCTGGACCTCTATGTCTGCCTGCGCCCGGTGCGCCACTTCGAGGGCGTGCCCTCCCCGGCCAAGCATCCCGAACTGGTCGACATGACCATCTTCCGGGAGAACACCGAGGACATCTACGCCGGAATCGAGTTCACCGCCGACAGCGACGACGCGAAGAAGCTCCTCGCCTTCCTGAAAGCGGAGTTCCCGCAGCGTTTCGCCAAGATCCGCTTCCCGGAGATGTGCGGCATCGGCATCAAGCCCGTCTCCAAGGATGGCACGCAGCGTCTGGTGGAGGCAGCCATTGAATACGCCATCGCCGAGGACCGGGACTCCGTGACCCTGGTCCACAAGGGCAACATCATGAAGTTCACCGAAGGCGGCTTCCGCGACTGGGGCTACCAGCTCGCCCGCGAGAAATACGGCGCGCAGCTCATCGGCGACGGCCCCTGGTGCTCCTTCGCCAATCCCCGCACGGGCAAGACCATCACCGTGAAGGACGTGATCGCCGACGCCTTCCTGCAGCAGATCCAGACCCGCCCCGCCGAATACAGCGTTGTGGCGACCATGAACCTGAACGGCGACTACATCTCCGACGCCCTGGCTGCGGAAGTCGGCGGCATCGGCATCGCCCCCGGCGCCAACATCAACTACCGCACCGGCGCGGCCGTCTTCGAGGCCACCCACGGCACGGCCCCCAAGTACGCCAACCAGGACAAAGTCAACCCCGGCAGCCTCATCCTCTCCGCCGAGCTGCTTCTCCGCCACATCGGCTGGCGCGAGGCCGCGGCGCTGGTCGTCAGCGGCCTGGAGAAGGCCATCGCCAAGAAGACCGTCACCTACGACTTCGCCCGGCAGATGGAAGGCGCCACCCTGGTCAGCTGCTCCGAGTTCGGACGTCAGATTGTCGCCTCCATGTAGCGAATGGACTTTCTCGGAATCAACATCGACACTCCTGAAGGCAGCGCGGAAGCATCCCGCTGCCACCGCAAACTGGTGCGGTCTTACATGAAGATGCTGGACCGCTACCGGACGCTCCCCGCCTGCGAGGACCTGACCTACAACGACCTCCTGGCAAAGGGATACCCGAAGGAGTTCCTGGACGCACAGGAGACCTTCACCTGCCTGCCGCCGCCCGGAGACCCCCTTTACCAGAAGGAGGACTCGCCGTTCGAGATGCAGTATGGCGAACTCCTGGACCGCATGGACAGGGACCAGGAGGAATGCCAGAAGGAGGACCAGGAGTTCTTCGACTCCCTCAACGAGGAGGAGCAGACCATCGCGCAGGCCATGAGCCTGGCCACCGCCATGGTCAACACCTTCTTCATGCTCTCCCTGGACTGCGCGCAGGTCTGCGTCATCGGAAACATGCCCTTCTGCACCCCGCGCGTGCAGCTGGAAATCCTGGGTTTCCTGGGACAGGCGGCTGCATACTGTCGCAACGCCTTCGACCGGATGCACCTCCGTCAACGCGCCTGCGCGGCCGAAATGGTCTGGCATGCCGGACACTACGGCGACCTGGTCCGCCAGCGCCTCAACCAAGGCATCGCGACCTACCCGCGCTTCAAGGCAGCCCTGGAGACCCGCGTCCAGCTTCTCAACCAGGCACTGGGGAATCTGCAGAATCTGCTGGACTACCTGACGGGCAAAACAAGGGGACTCGGACAATAGCATGCCCGCCGCAGAGATCCAATTCCACGACAACGTCCTCGTCCTTTACGGCGACTGGCTTCGCGGCGAAGCGCATCCCGACGCAGAGACGTTCCTGCGGCAGCATCCCTTGTCCGGTTCATTGAAACTGGAGGTCAGGGAGCTGGGCAAATGGGACTCCACGCTGCTGGTCTTCCTCTCGAAAGTCCTGGGCGCGGCCGAAAACGCGCAGATTTCCCCGGACTGTTCCGCCTTGCCGCCAGGCCTGGCCCAGATCCTGAAGCTCGGCGCATACGGCAGGCGCAATGCAGCCAAACGCCAGGACGCCCTGAAAAACGACGACATCTTCCTCCAGGCAGGCGCGTTCGGCATGGAGCTCCACTCCACCGCAGTTGAAATCGTGAACTTCATCGGCAACATCACCCTTTCCCTCTGGCACCTGGTCACTTTCCGCACCAAGATGCGCTGGTGCGACTTCCTGTTCCAGCTGATCGAATGCGGCCCCAAGGCCCTGGGCATCGTCTGTCTCATCAGCTTCCTCATGGGACTGATTCTGGCCTTCGTCGGCTCCATCCCCCTGAAGTGGTTCCATGCCGAACCCTACGTGGCAAGCCTGGTCGGAATCGGCATGCTCCGGCTCATGGCCCCCGTCATGGTCGGCGTCGTCATGGCAGGCCGCACCAGCGCCTCCTACGCGGCCGAACTGGGAACCATGCAGGTCAACGAAGAACTGGACGCACTCCAGACACTGGGCATCCCCCAGATGGATTTCCTGGTGCTGCCACGATTCCTCGCCATGACCATCATGCTGCCGCTGCTCAACCTCTTTGCGGACATCACAAGCATCGTCGGCGGAATGATCGTCGCCATCTTCGACATGGGAATCACCTCCCATGCCTACCTGCATACCCTCTTTACCACAACGCGCCTCAACGACCTTGTCATCGGCCTGATCACCTGCTTCGTACTGGGGATCCTGGACGCGTGCTGCGGATGCTACCAGGGCATCCACTGCGGTCGCAGCGCGGCAGCCGTCGGAAAGATCACCACGGCTACCGTGGTCTACAGCATCATCTGCATCGTCCTGGCTACCTCGCTGATCACCGTCATCTCCGTCCTGCTCCGCGTATGACCTTACCATGAGCCACGATTTCCCCATTGAAGTCAACCACCTGGCCATGGCCTACGGCAGCCGCGTCATCATGGACGACTTGTGTTTCCAGGTGGAGAAGGGCGCCGTCTTCCTGGTCATCGGCCCCTCCGGTTGCGGGAAATCCACCCTGCTCCGCCATCTGATCGGCCTCCAACAGCCGGCCTCCGGCACCATCCGGCTTCTCGGCGAGAATTACTGGGAACTGGACGAACAGGCCCGGAACCGCCTCATGCAACGGGTGGGAATCCTTTACCAGCGATGCGGCCTATGGAGTTCCATGACCCTGGCGGAGAACATCGCCCTGCCCTTGCAGCTCTACACGAAACTCTCGCCAACGGAGATCCGCGACATCTGCCATTGCAAGCTGGAACTGGTCGGCCTGGCTGGCTTTGACGACTTCTACCCATCCGAGATCTCCGGCGGAATGCAAAAACGGGCCGGACTGGCCCGCGCCCTGGCGCTGGACCCCGAAATCCTCTTCTTCGACGAACCCAGCGCAGGGCTGGACCCCATCTCCGCCATGAACCTGGACCAGCTCATCCGCGAACTCAGGGATTCCCTCGGAACCACCCTGGTCATCGTCACGCACGACCTGGACAGCATCTTCGCCATTGGAACCGATGCCATCTATCTGGATCCAAAGACCCGTTCCATCCTGGGCCGAGGAACGCCAAAGGAACTCCTTGAAGCCCCCCCGGCGCCGGAAATCCGAGAGTTCCTGACACGCGGCGGCGGAAGATAGTCCTTGAATCATTTCCAGAACCATGAAACAATCCACGCGACAAGTCACTGTCATCGGCATATTCGTCGTCATTGCCATCGCCCTGCTGGTAGCTCTCCTCATGACTCTCGGCGGGAACAAATGGGCACGCGATGTCATCTATTACCGGATGCGCTTCACCACCAGCGTGAAGGGCCTGAACATCGGCGCGCCCGTCATGTTCCGCGGCGTCTCCATCGGCGAAGTGGACCGCATCAACCTTGCCCCCCAGGAACAGCACGCCCACGAAAAACAGGACGAGGCCTCCATCCAGGAAGACGCGCTTCCAGTAGAGATCGTAGTCAAGATCTTCCCGGAAAAGCTAGGCTACTACAACAAATCCTTCTTCAAATTCCTGCCGCACAGTTCCGAAAACGTCAAGCAGGCGCATCAGTTCCTGGGTGCCATGGTCCTGAACCACCAGATGCGCGCGCAACTGGAGACCCTTTCCCTGCTCACCGGGCAGATCTACATCTCCCTCAATGTCTTCAACAAGCCACTCGGAGAACCCGAAGGCATGATCGAGCAACTCTGGCTCCAGAACATCATCCCCTCCCGCCTCTCCTTCCTGGAACGCCTTAGCTCCAATGTGGACGAAAACGGCCTGGGGAAACGAATCGCCAGCTTCCAGACCCTGACCAGGCAGATTGCGAAATTCGTGGACGACGGCGGAGCGGAGCAGTTCCTGCAAGACCTCTCGCGCGCCACAGGCAACCTGGCCGCGATCTCCAGCGACATGCGGGAAAAGCTCCCGGAACTCCTGGCCCGTGCCCAGGAAATCAGCGCCAAGCTGGACAAGGCCATGGTCCAGGTCAATGGCTCCGTCGGCCAAATGAAAGCGCCTCTGACGGAGACCGTCGACGGCGCCAGGAAGTTCGTCAGCAGCCTGAATGGCCTTTTGGAAGAATCCAGGCCCGATGTGCAGAAGTTGCTCGCGGCACTCAACCAGACCGCCGACACAGCCCAGCAAAACCTGACGCAACTGAACGACCTCCTGGCCATTCTGCAGACGGAAGCCGCCCCCGGCTCCCCCACCCGCGAACATCTTGAAGACTCCCTGCAGGAATGCGACAAGCTCCTCTCCGAGCTCCACGCATTCCTGGAACTTCTGAACCGCAACCCCCAGGCACTCCTCCTCGGAAGGTAACTTAGCATGAAACATCTCCTCTCTTTCTTCTCTCTCGCCGTCCTCTGCCTCCTCACCAGTTGCCTCAGCAAGTCCTCGGATCCCAAAGTCCTCCTGCTGGACATCCCCGCCAGCGCCATTCAGGAGGCCTTCGTCCTCCAGAAGGTGGAAATGCCCGAATACCTCTGCGCCGGCTCCCTCCGGTACACCACGGAAAACGGCGAACTCAAGACCGTCCCCGGCGGATTCTGGGCCCTTCCCCTAGACAAGCTGATCCGCGACAGCATCCGTTCCGCCCTGCGGCATACGGACCGCACCCCCTTCCCCGCGGCATACGTCCTCCAGCTGGACCAGATTATCCAGTCCTCTTCCGAAAACTTGCTCTTCAAAGGCGCGTTCGTCGCCAAGAACGACCGCGTGGACAAGCAGATTCCCTTCGCCGTTGAAGTTCCTTTCCACGTCACCCCCGGGGAAGACGACGACGAAAACGCCCCGGAACGCTTCCGCCAGGCGGTCAACACGGCCCTGACGGAAATCCTGAAAAGCAGCAATCTCTAGTTCCCATCCGGTCCGCACCCATGAAGAAACTTCTGCTCCTGACATGGTTGGCACTGGCAACAGGAGGCGCATTCGCCGCCCCGAAGCCCTCGCAGACCACTTTCCTGTTTCCCGAAGCCAGCACCCCTATCGGCCTGAATCGCGCATACGGCGAACAGGCCATGGCGGACCATCTCTATAAAAATGCCATCAAGTATTTTACCGCCTTCGCAACAGAGGCCAAGACGACGACGGAAAAAATGGACGCGTCGATGCTGCTCGGACGGGCATACCTCCTTGACGGACAGCCGGCCGAGGCACTCAAGATCGTCAATGCCTGCCTTGGGGCAAACGACCTAGCGGACGCATCCCCAAAGAAAGCCACTTTCTTCCTGACCGCCGGACAGGCCAGCCTCCTTCAGAAAGACTACGCCACCGCATTGAACTTCCTGGAACCCCTTTTGAGCTATCCCGCGGAAATCATCGCCCCCATGAAATACGAGCTCCTCTGCGCCACTGCGGATTCCTGGAATGCCACGGCCCAATGGAACCTGACCTTCCAGACCCTGCAGAAAGCAATCGAGGAGTTCGGGAACGGCTCAGCGGAACGGATCGGCCTGACCTGGCGCTTCCTGGATGCCGCGCAGGCGCAATCCCAATGGAACACTGTCCGCGCCACTCTCGCGGAACTCTCCGTCACACAACTTTCGGAAACGGAACGCACGACTCTGAAACTTCTTCATATCCGCTGCGACATCGGCGAGGGAAAAATCGAAGACGCACTGTCCTTCTACCGCAATGAAAACCTCTCCAGCCTTCTTCCCGCCGCCAGCGAGAAGAAATGGTGGAGTGTCCTCTGGGATCTGGCCCAGGCCTGCCAGAACCGCAACCTCCAGAAAGACGCGGCGGAACTCTACAGCGCGGCCCGGCGTGTAGCCCCCACGCATGCGGAAGCCCTGGAAACCGGCATGCTCCAGGCGGAGGCGCAGATTGCCATCGGCGACAGGGAAAATGCAAAAACTCTCCTGCTGTCCTTGCATGAACAAGCTCCCCAAAACACCTCCATTACCCTGAGACTGGCAGAAGTCCGGAAGGCCCTGGGCGAACGACGCAGCGCCAGCGAACTCTTCCAGCTTCTGGCGGAAGACCCGCAGCACCCCCGGAAACTTCGCTACCGCACCGCCATGGAAGCCGCACAATGCCTGGCGCAGGAAGGCCTGGCACAGGAAGCGACAAAGTATTTCCGGCTCGCCGGCAACCTGGGGGATTCTCCCCAGGAACAGGCTGCCGCCATCCGAATGGCGGCAGAACAGGCCGAAAAGAACCGCCAGCTGGACGATGCAGTGGCCTTCTACACGGAAGTCGCCGAACGCTTCGGCGATGCGTTCCCACAGGCGCCCGAATCCCGTCTGGAAGCCGGTCGAATCCTCCTTCTTGCCGGCAAAACAGACGACGCCATCGTCCAATACCGGAAATTCCTGGAGGCGCAGCCGGAATCCCCCAGACGCTGGGAGGCTCTGCTGGCCATCGGAAAATCCACTGCCGATACGCAGGATGCGCTGGACAAGCTCCTGGAAGTCGCCCGGAATTGCCCCAATGCGCAAATCGGGGAAACCGCATTTTTCGAAGCGCACAACCGCGCCTTGGCACAGGGGGAAGCCGGCATGGAGAAGGCCCTGGCCATCCTTCAGGAATTCCTGGCAAAATACCCCGATGCGGAAAAGGTCCGGCTCGTGAGACACAAGAACCTGATCCTCGGCTTTGCCCTGGGCAAGCCCGAGACCACCCAGTGGGCCAACGCCTTCCTCCTGGACTATCCCGCCTCCGCAGAAACTCCCGAAATCGCCATCCGCCTGGGCGATTGTCTTGCTGCGCAGAATCATCCGCAGGATGCCATTGACGCCTACGCCAAAGCGGAAGGCTATTCCCAGGCATCCCGTGAACTGAAAGCCCTGGCGCACTACGAGAACGCCTTCTGCACGGCGCAGCTTCCCGGGGAACAGGAAAAAGCGCTGGCACTATTGGAGGACTTCGAAAAACGCACGGGCGATTCCGCCCTCCTGGCGCAGGCAAGTTTCCTCCAGGGAGACCTGTTCAGCCGTCTGAACCAGCCAACAGAAGCCATCGCCGCCTTCGCCAAAGCACGGGAAAAGAGCGGCAACCGGGCGCTCATTGCCTACGCGGCGCTGGGCAGAATGGCCGAGCTGCTCTACGCGCAGGGAAATCTCGCCAAGGCAGAAGAATATCTTGACGAAATCATCCGGAACAACGCCGGCAATGACATCGCCTTGCGGGCCAGGACAAAACTCATCCGGGCGCGATGCTACCACCTTGCCAAGAACGAGGAGAGCGCAAAGCGACTCTACCAGGAAATCCGTCTGGAATACGAGAGTCTACGGAAAATCGCCCCGCAGGAAGCTCCCTCGCCACGCATCTACGTCATCGCCGTCCAGGAACTCCTGGAAATCCTGGACGCACAGCAGGAGACCGCCTCCGCCAGAACCGTCCGAGAAAACTACCGCAGAATTCCCGGCCTTCCCGCACTCCCCGCAACGTCTCAAACAAAATAGAGTTCCATGAAGCACTTCTTCTCCCTTCTTGCCATTCTTCTCGCCGTTTCCCTCCCTGCCGTAGAACTGACGGATGCCATCGTAGCAAAGGTAGGAGACAAGGTCATCACCGCATTCAAGCTCCGCCTGGCCTCCATGGCCGACGAGGCGCTTCTTCCCCAAGGAATGGATCCCGGCCGCAAGGCTGAGGCCATCGCGGAAATGCGGGCGGGCAAGCTCGACGAGCTCATCCTCCAGGAATTGGTCTGGCTGGACTTCAAGGAACTGAAAGCCACAGTCCCCGCCGACATGATTCAGGAACGCATTGACGAAATCGTTGCCGCCAAGGCCAATTCTGACGAGGAACGCTTCCGGGACATGCTTCACAAGGAGAATATCCCCTATCAAGAATTCCTCGACCACGTCACCCAGCAGGCTGCCGTAGATATCCTCCTCTATGATCGCACACGCCGTAACATCTTCATCACCAATGCACAGATTGACAAATATTTTCAGGAGCACCAGACGGATTTCCAAAAGGCATCCCGCTATCATCTCCAGGGAATCCTGCTGAAGAAGAATGCCGAAAGCGCCCAGATGATCCAGAAGATTCGCGCCCGTCTAGCTCAAGGCGAGGATTTCGGCGCCGTGGCACGGGAATGCTCGCAGGGAGCCAATGCCGCAGTCGGCGGAGATCTAGGATGGATGGACTCCATGGCGCCTGCTCTGGAAGCATTGGTCAAGAGCATGAAACCCGGCACAGTCGCCCTGCGCGACCTGGAAATCGGCAATAGCATCTACATCATCAAGCTTTTGGCGCGGG
>JAKSPB010000065.1 GCA_024405215.1 Lentisphaeria bacterium
GGCGTGTCCGGCGTGTCCGGCGTGTCCGGCGTGTCCGGCGTGTCCGGCGTGTCCGACAGAAAATTTTGTTTGTTTTACGTCCCGTCTTTCTTTCTTGCATTATTTTTATTCCATCGCGTTTTCTTTCTGTTCTGCGTATATGAACCTACGTGAATTAGCAAAAAAACTTGGCGTTTCCGCCACAACAGTCTCCGCCGCCCTGAACAACAATCCGCGGCATCTTCCCTTTTCGGAAGAGACTCTTGCCAATATCCGGAAATATGCCGCCGAGGTGGGGTACATTCCCAACAAGCTTCCGCAGAGAATCTTCCATCCGGAGAAAAACGACACGCTTGGATTGCTCTATATCCAGGACACCGCGCAGGACAGGACACTTCCTCTTCTGCAGGACCTCCTGCTGCGCCTGAATGGCTGTACACTGGAATACCAGCTCTATAGCTGCCAGGATCCAATGGAGAATCCCAGGGCCTTGGTGAAGGCCATCCACGACATGTACGGCATGAACATCCGGCAGATTGTCATCATCGGGATGGTCTCCTGGAATTACCTGGATAATCTGGGAACTCCGCCAGGACTGCAAATCTATGTCATAGACGCCCTGCAGGATGAAGTGCCGGTGCTTCCTGACATATTTCGTTGCGTCTGCACGACGAACCGACGCCAATTCCAGGTGGATTTGGCGCGAAAGATCATCGCTGCTGGATATGGGCCCATCTTGACCAACACCCGGATTCCCGTCTTGAATGAGTTCGGGCTGGTTTCGCCGGAACTTATTCTGCCGTATTACGATGTCTGCGACTATTATGAATATGGCTACTCGCAGGCAAATATCGTTTACCAGTTGATCCGTGAGGGAAAATGCCGCACCATCATGTTCCATAACGACCGAGAGGCCATCGGCATCATGGCCGGACTCCAGAAAATGGGTGTGCGCATCCCGGAGGATGTCCAGGTTATCGGATATAACAATGCCGCTATCTGCAAGTACCTCTATACGCCATTGACTTCCATCGCGCATCCCGCCAACAAGGCACTGAACAGGGTCATGGATCATTTCCTCTGTGGAACGGAACTGCCGGCAATCCTTTTCCACCCCCTGGAACTCGTCCAGAGGGAGAGTTCTTTCCCGCTGCCGTAGAATAAAGAAGTTTTTCCACAGCCGTCCCATGACGACGACATGGTAAGGCTTTCCCAGAGCCTTGCGGAGCAAGGCGAGTCAGGCGTAACCGCAGGTCGAGCGAAGCGAGGCCTGCGGGTTACGCCCATCCCCTTCCCAGAGCCCTGCGGTGCAGGGCGAGTGAATCATGGGCAGGAAAGGCTGGCATTCACTCGCCTTGCTCCGCAAGGCTCTGGAGTCATTGGGAGACAAGCCGCAGGCCTCGCTTCGCTCGACCTGCGGTTACCCTTCACACGGCCTGCTCCGCAGGCCTATGGAAAGGCAGTGTCCCACAGAAAATGGCAGTCCCGCCTTAACACAGCTTACACACAAAAAAGGGTCTTGCAGATTCAGGCTGCCTTGAGTTCAATTTCATCAGTATTTTCTCAATCTTTGAAATTATGGGACGGCTGTGAAGTTTTTTTGAAAGATATTTCCATGTTTTTGTGGCAAAGCACTTGATTTTCTTGGGAAAGTACCTATAATTTAAACGAGAAACGATTATTTTACACGTAAAATAATCGGACCTCAAGTTTTTTTTTCTTCTGTTCTTATCCCTCCAACCAATTCCAACAAGAAAATGAGAAAGTCTTTTACCCTCATCGAACTGCTGGTTGTCATCGCGATCATTGCGATTCTGGCCAGCATGCTTCTGCCGGCGCTTTCCAAAGCCCGCGAGAAGGCTCGCGCCATCAGCTGCACCAACAATCTGAAAACTGTCATGCTTTACATGACCATGTACAGTTTGGATTGGAACGACCAGAACGTTATGGCGGACAACATCTGCCACAGCTGGTCTTGGGTCAACTGCTGCCTGGGACTTGATAAGGACAGCAGTACTGCCAAAGACACCAGCGCGGTCTTCCCTACTGCTGGCAACTGCTTGAGCTACATCTCCGACGGCAATGGCGGCTGGGCCTCCCCTGTCGTCATCCAGGGCGAGCAGCGCGTGAAGTATCTCTTCTGCACCACCGGTGTCATGTGCCGGGGTGATAGCTGCAAGGGCAAGGGCAAGAAGTGCGCCCAGCACGTTGCCTACGGTTCCCATCTGAGTGGTCCTGCTTCCCGTCGTTCTGCTTCCTACCAGGTTACCATTCCCGCCATCACCTCCGAGACGCCGGCTCGGATCGGTTTCCAGACTGGCGCCATTGCCATCACTCTGCACACCACTGCCGTCAAGTCCCCCACCGCCTTCATCATGATGGGCGACACCAACTTCGGTGATTCCACCACCGCTCACTCCGCCTGGGCGGAGACCTGCTGGGCGGCCGGCGGCGGCGGAAAGTTCGATGTCAGCGCCCACGGTTCCAGCGGCAATTTCGCCATGCTGGACGGCCACGTGGAGTCCCTGGGCACCCCCGGACGCTTCGGCGATGTCTTCAATACGGAGTACAAGGCCCGTGACATGAAGAAAGGCGGCTACGGCAGCATCTGGGTCTCCTATCACGGCGTCGACGTGAGCTGCCCCTGATCCCATCTAGGGCATAACGAAAAAATCCCCGCATGGTTCTAGGACCGTGCGGGGATTTTTGGTTTCCCGGGGCATGATGTCTCAGGAAACTAGATGCAGCGAACCGCCTTATGCGTTATGGTCGGTGTGGAGCAGGTGGTGGGCCTTCTCGGAGAGCGGGGCCTCCAGGTATTCCTGATAGAGTGCCTGGACATCCGTGTTCTCGTGGGAGAACCGGACGAGGCTGTCGCTGTCCAGCTTCCAGAGCTTCTTTCCGCGGTAGGCCGCCAGTTCCTGGCCTTCGTGGATGGGCTGTCCGCCGCCGCCGGCGCAGCCGCCGGGGCAGGCCATGATTTCCACGAAGTCGTATTTTGCGGTGCCGTTCTGGAGGGCGTCCATGAGCTTTCGGGTATTCGCCAGGCCGGAGGCGACGGCGATCTTGAGGGGGCCGGCGCCGGGGATCTGGATCTCGCTTTCCTTCCAGGCCTTGCCGGGAACGGGGCGGTAGGGCGCGAAGGCGTCGGCGTCGGGGTTCTTTCCCGTGACGAGGGCGTATGCGGAGCGCAGGGCCGCTTCCATCACGCCGCCGGTGGCGCCGAAGATGACGGCCGCGCCGGTTCCGCTGCCCAGGGGAGAGTCAAAGGCGGTTTCCTCCAGTTTGGCGGGGGCGATGTTCAACTGCGCCAGCATCCGGCAGAATTCGCGGGTGGTGAGGACCACGTCCACGTCCTTGTCGCCGCAAGCGTCTTTCATGGCGGGCAGTTCGCATTCCGCCTTCTTTGCGGAGCAGGGCATGATGGAGACCACGAAGACCTTGTGGGGATCCAGGCCCTTCTTTTCCGCGAAGTAGGACTTGGCGACGGCGCCGAACATCTGCTGGGGGGATTTGGCGGTGGAGAGGTTGGGGATGAAGGCGGGATACTGGGTCTTCAGGAAACGCACCCAGCCGGGGCAGCAGGAGGTGAACATGGGCCAGGAGTGCTTGTCGGCTTCCTTGAGGCGCGCCAGGAGCTCGCTGCCTTCCTCCATGATGGTGAGGTCGGCGGTGAAGTTCGTGTCGAAGACGTAGTCAAAACCAATGGCCTTCAGGGCGGCCACCATGCGGCCGACGGTGGCCACGTCGGTGTCCAGGCCGAACTCCTCGCTCCATGCGGAACGGACGGCCGGGGCGACCTGGATGACGGTGGTCAACTCGGGGTTGGCCAGGGCGGCGAAGACCTTGTCCGTGTCGTCACGGGCAGTCAGGGCGCCGGTAGGGCAGTGCGTCACGCACTGTCCGCAGTAGGTGCAGTTGGTTTCGGCGACAGGACGGCGGTCGGCGGTGTCGACGACCGAGCGGCTGCCGGAGCCTACGGCGTCCCACACGTGCACGCCCTGGATCTTGTCGCAGACTTGCACGCAGCGCATGCATTGGACGCACTTGGAGGCGTCGCGGACGATGGGGCAGGCGCCGGAGGAGGCGTTCTTCTCCGGCTTGAGGTCATAGCGGATTTCGCGGATGTTGAACTGCTTGGAGAGGGTCTGCAAGGTGCAGTTCCCATTGCGCACGCAGGAAGTGCAGGCGGTGCGGTGACGGGAGAGCAGCAACTGGAGGTTGACTTTGCGGGCGGCCAGGATGCGCGGGGATTCCGTGCGGATGACCATGCCTTCGGTGATGACCGTGTTGCAGGCGGGCGCCAGGCGGTCCATGCCTTCGATCTCCACGACACAGAGACGGCACGCGCCGATCTCATTGATTTCCTTCAGGTAGCAGAGGTGGGGAATGGCGACGCCGTTTTCCTCCGCCGCACGCAGAATCGTGGTGCCCTCGGTTGTCTGGAGGGCCTTGCCATTGAGGGTGAAGTTTACCATCTTTCCTTACGTCCTCCCTTGAAATTGCCAAAACCGAAGAAATCGCAGCGCAGGCAGCGGGATGCCTCTTCCAGAGCGGCCTCCGCAGTGTAGGGGCATTCCATGCAGGCGAAGTCCTTCTTGCGCTCGTCGGCGGGACGCTCGGCGGGATTGACACGGCCGTGAGGACGCAAATCCGCGAAGCGCGGCGTGGGAATCTCCACGTCCGCGGAGATTTCATGGTGGAAACCCAGGTAGGCGTCGATGTTTGCCGCCGCGACCTTTCCTGCCGCGATGGCGCGGATGACGGTGGCGGGACCGGTGACCACATCGCCGCCGGCGAAGACGCCGTCCACGCCCTTGATGGCGGTGTCGTCCGCCGCCTTGATCCAGCCGCCGCGTCCGCAGGGGACGCCGTCGGTCTCGAAGGCCTTGCTGTCGATGCCCTGGCCGATGGCCACGAGGATGATGTCGCAGGGGATGCGGATGGGCTCTTCGGCGGCATCCTTGGGGGCGGGGCGGCCGCCTTTGTCAAACTCGCCGATCATCTGGGGCTTCGCCCAGAAGGCGACCACCTTGCCGTTTTCGTCGGCCTCGACCTTCAGCGGTGCGGCCAGCGTCATGACCTCGGCACCTTCTGCGATGGCGCCGTCCACTTCTTCGTGCTGTGCGGTCATGTCTTCAATACGCCGGCGATAGACGCAGGTGACCTTCTCCGCGCCAAGTCGTACGGCGGAGCGGGTGCAGTCCATGGCGACGTTTCCGCCGCCTACCACCACTACGCGCTTGCCGGTGAAGTCGGGATATTCGCCGTCCCCGATGCCGCGCAGGAGCTTGACGGCGGAGATGACGCCTTCGGAGCCTTCGCCGTCAATGCCCAGTTTTCGGTCGGTGTGGGCGCCGATGGCCAGGAAGACCGCATCGAAATCCTTTCGGATGTCCGCGAAGGAGATGTCACGGCCGATGTCCACGCCGGTCTTGATTTCAATGCCTAGGGAGAGGATGGACTTCAGTTCGCCATCCAGGACCTCGCGGGGGAAACGGTAGCTGGGGATGCCGTAGCGCATCATGCCGCCCAACTGGCGACGCTTCTCGAAAACGGTCACTTTATGGCCCATCAGGGTGAGGAAGTAGGCTGCGGTGAGGCCGCCGGGGCCGCCGCCGATGACGGCGACCTTCTTGCCCGTGGAGGGGGCGCAGGAAGGCTGCGGGACT
Organism: Lentisphaeria bacterium; assembly: GCA_024405215.1. Classification (GTDB taxonomy): domain Bacteria; phylum Verrucomicrobiota; class Lentisphaeria; order Oligosphaerales; family Oligosphaeraceae; genus UBA1724. The sequence continues at coordinate 5,652 of JAKSPB010000065.1, forward strand.
TCGCCGGCTTGGGAGACCGCGTAGCGCTTCAGGGCGCGGATGTTGACCGCGTCGTCAACCATGGTGCGGCGGCAGTGGCTTTCACAGGGGTGCTCGCAGATGTATGCGCAGGCGACGGGGAAGGGGTTGTCCTTGCGGATCAGGCGGATGGCGTCGGCGTTGCGGCCTTCGCGGACCAGCGCGATGTATCCGGGGATGTCCACGTCTGCGGGGCAGAGCGCCCGGCAGGGCAGGGCTTCCTTCTTGCCGACAAGGCAGTGGGCCGTGGCTGCGTGCTCCAAATAGTCGTCACGGAAAGCGGCCAGGCTCATCTGGACGGCCTTGGCGGCCTCGATGCCGATGGCGCAGTCTGCGGAGTTTGCGACGCTTGCCGCAGTCTCTTCCAGAAGGGCGACTGTGTCGGCATTGCCTTCGCCGTCCAGGAGCTTCTCCAACAGGTCGGCCATGGCGGCCAGGCCGATGCGGCAGGGAGCGCACTTCCCGCAGCTTTCAGAACGTGCCAGGGTGAGGTAGTTCAGGACGGTCTCCACGGGGCAAAGTCCGGGCGGGCTGGCGACGAGCCGCCGTTGCATTCCGTCGGAAAGCTGGTCCAGGGTCTTCTGAAGCTGGAGCGGCGTTTTCAGTTCAAGTCTTTTCATGCAAAGTCTCCTTGGCCGGACGACGTGGATGTGTGCTTTTTTTGTCCGGATTTGTCATAAAAATACAAAACAGCGTAAATATACCCTCTGCAATGCAGATTGCGCTTTTGACGAGGAAAAAGAGGAAAAGTATCTGATTCCTTAGACATTACTCCAGCCGTTTGCGAAGCCGACGCGGTCAATGGCGTATTGCGGGAGTCCGCGGATGAGGTTGCAGAAGGATTCGCTGCCCCGTCCGGCGTCAGTTTTCCTTCCGGGCAGCGAAGAACCAGCTTCCCATGATGGCAGTGAAGGGTGCGACCAGCACCAGCGAGAAGCTTCCGACCAGGGTTTTGACGGCCTCGGAGGCTACCAGCGGGCTGTTGAGGAAATCCCAGGGGGAATTCCCCTGTGCGCAGAACATCATCAGGAGTGTGATGTATCCGCCTGAGTAGGCCAGCAGGAGCGTGGTGGTCATGGTGCCGACGACGCTGCGCCCCATGCGCAGGCCGGATTTCAGCAGTTCGACGCGGGAAAGGCTGGGATTGTGGCGGGAGACTTCCTCCAGTCCGCAGGAGATGTCCATCCCGAGATCCATGACGGCGCCGGAGGAGGCCAGGATCATGGCCCCTGCGAAGATGTCGCGGAGGTCCAGGAACTCGTATCCGGAGAAGAGCAGCGCCTGTGCGTATGGCATGGTTGCGCCGTTGATGTTCATGCCCCAGGTGAAGAAGTGCGCCGTGAAGAGTCCCACGAAGACGCCGGAGATGGCCCCCAGGAAGGCGACCAGGCCGCGCTTGTTCCATCCCGCCACCAGATACATGATGACGGCAGTGAGAAGCACCACGCTGGCGAAGATGGTCCAGCTGGCGGAATATCCCCGCAGGGTCAGGGGGATGACGGCCTTCCAGATGACCAAGCAGCTGAAGACGAAGCTCAGCAGTGCGTTGAAGCCGGTCCAGCCGCCGAAGAGGCAGAGCAACAGGCAGAAGGCGGAGAAGAGGGTGATGGTCCAGCCCATGCGGGAGTGGTCCCGGGCGGTGAGGACGCTCTTTTCGGTGAGTTCGCCTTCGGGACAGACCACGATGGCGATGTCGCCAGGCTGGAAGACCTTGTCCAATTCCAGCTGTGCGCGCAGTTCATTGTTGGCCTCGAAGATTTTTCCCTTGTATCTTCCGTGAAGAATCTGGACTTTCAAATGCTGGCTGCCGAAGAGGAGCAGGTCGTGGTGGGCCAGGTTGCTGTCGTCCACCTCCAGGACCTTCGCGCGCGCACGGAGTCCGCTTTGCGCGGCCAGAAGCCGCGGCTGCGGGATCATCAGCAATAGCGCTGAACAGACGGCCAGGACCAGGAGGATGCAGGCATCGTGTTTGGAAAGAAGTTTCTTCACGGCTGAAAAGAAGCGAGGTAATTGCAAAAGTCGCTTTGGCCACTTCTCATCCTTTCGTGGCATTTTGCTCCAAGCCTGTCCGCCTTCGCGAAGCTACGGCGGGACGCGTCGCGTCGTAGTGGACTACGCCTTGGCGCATTTGGCGCAAACAGCCTTTGAAATTCCTGAAAAGTGCTTCCCAATGGACTTTTGCAATTACCTCGGCAGAACCAGGAGGACGGTTGTCTTCCTGGTTTTATGGCGGATAATGGCTTGACGACGGGGAAGAACTACTTTGCGGAGTTCAGGTAGAGCTTCTTGAGGATATTGGCGATGTCGCAGTTCTCGATGAAGCCCGTGAAGAGCTCGGCGCAGGGGCCGCCTGCCGTAGTGAGGACGGGCAGCGCGGTGTGGGCGCCGCTGGTCCAGGCGATGCCGGACTTGTGGCTGATCAGGATGCGCGCTGCGGCGGGGAGGGTGTTCTTCTTGAAACCTTCCTGCAGGCTCTGCAGTTCGTCTTCGGTGAGGACCATGGGGTTCTCCTTGATGTCGCCTTCGAAGAGGAATCCGAAATTCTCAGTCAGCAGTGGCTTGGCATCCTCGAAGGTGAAGTCGGCCTTGGCGTTCTGGGCTTTCTTCAGTTTGCTGGTGAACTTGCCGATGGAGCACTTCTGGTTGGCCAGACGCTCCATGTAGAGGGCATAGCCGGTGCCGGCGAAGCCCATGGTCATGCCGCCGGTCTCGTGGTCTCCGGTGACGAGGATGAGGGTGTCTGCCGGATGGGCGGCCTGGAAGTCCAGGGCGACGCGCACGGCGTCATCGAAGGCCAGCACTTCGCGGAGGTTGGTGGCGGCGTCGTTGGCGTGGCCGGCGTAGTCGATGGAGCCGCCTTCGACCATCATGAAGAAGCCTTTGGGATTGTTCAGCAGCTCAATGCCTTTTTGGGTGAACTCGGCCAGGGTGGGGATGTCATCCTGTCCGTCAATGGCGTGGCGGAGCATGTCTTCGCCGATGAGGGCCAGGACCTTGGGAGTGCCGGGCTGGATGGCCTCAAAACCGGCCTTGTCATGGGAAACTACGTAGCCGGCTTTTTCCGCCAGCTCGTAGATGTTGCCTTGGTATTCGGGGTCGTCCTTCTTGTCGAACTGGCCAGAGAGTCCGCCGCCGCCGAAATACTCGAAGTTGGAGGCGACCAGATCCAGGCCGATCTGGTAGAGCTGGCCGCGGCTGGCGCGGTGGGCGTAGAAGCCGGAGGGGGTGGCGTGGTTGATGGTGACGGAGGTTACGATGCCGACCTTGTAGCCCAGCTTGTGGGCGACTTCGGCGCAGGATTCCAGGCGAGTGGTGCCGTCGGAGGCCATGCCGATGCGACCGTTGTTGGTCTTCTCGCCGCAGGCGATGGCGGTTGCCGCGGCTGCGGAGTCGGTCACCAGGGAGTTGGCGGAGCAGCTGCGGGTGGTGGCGCTATGGGGCAGGGTGTTGATGGCGAGCTGGCTGTGGCCGGTCTTCCGGGCGAACTCGTCGGCGATCATGCGTTGAGGAGTGGACATGCCGTCGCCAATGAAAAGGAAGACATATTTGGGGGCGGAAGGAGACTGTGGGGCGGCTGCGGTTGCGGCGTCGTCAACGATCTTGCGGCTGGTGCCGGCGAAGGCGATCAGGGTAGCAAGGAGTCCGAGGAAAAGAAACTTGCGCATGAGGGGGTGGTTTTGATTGGATGGTTGATGAATTGGAAGGAAAAGAAACGGTTGTAAGTATAATGCCCGAATGGGATTTTGTGCGTGGAACTGAAGGAATTTGCTCAAAACACGCGATGATTTCCCCTGTCGTTTTGCTGTATTTCCTGTGGATATGGATAGATTTGTTTCTTTCTTTTTACAAATCGTCGAAGAACCGGGGAAATGGTTATTTCAATTTGATTTCCGTTTGTTGAAATGAATTTGCGAGGACCAGCAGGATTGCCTTCAGGAAATTCGGGTCGGCCATGTTTCCCAAATGGCCGCCGCGCGGGTACACCGTTGCCTTCAGTCCGGAGGAGAACCATTCGGCCTGTCCTCCAGTCAGCAGTGGGTCGTTGGCGTTCTGGAAGATGCTCACGCGGGGATTGCCGGTCAATCTGTCCGCGATGGAGGCCAGGGTGCACTTTCCCGAGAGGGCTTCCACTGTGCATTCCGGATAGCCGTTTTTCTGATACCAGGGCTTTACAACCCTTTCCAGGTAATCCGCGAAGCGGATGTTCAGGGCTTCCGCAAAGAGGGCGTTGCGGCAGAAGAAGGCTGTGGCGTCTTCCTGGAAGAGCCCCGTGGGATTCTTGGCCTGCTCGGCCAGCAGGTAGCTGGCAAGATTGAAGCGCATGTTCAGGCCCACTAGGAACAGGGACTCCTCATGGGTAAGGGGGATGGCTTTCGGAACGGGGTTGTTGTGGGTGGGCTCCAAGTAGGCGGCAAGGCGCATCGCCACATCGCGGACTCTGCTTGCCGTATCGCCGTCCCAGTTCTCGGGAATCGCGAAGAACCGGTCCAGTTTCGCCAGGGTTCCCAGGGGATCCGCCGGTGGATTGATGGCGACGTAGCGCGCGATTTCCAGATCCCCGGCAATTTTCCCGCCCACCTCGGAGGCGGCGATGAAGAGGGCGTTCAGGGCGCCAAGGGAGTATCCGAGGACAGAGCATTCCATCTTCTTGGGGGCGCGGCCGCTGTGCTCCACGTCCTTCACGATGCAGCGGACGACCCTGGCAAGCACCTTGGCGTCTTCGGGCAGGTAGCCGGCGGGCCGTCCGTCGGTCAACTTCGCGGAAAAATCGGGCGTCATGGTGGAGGAGATGGCGGCCACCGTGTAGCCCTGGCGGTTCAGTAGCTCCGCCAGCGCCAGTACCGAGTTGTCCAGCCGGTGGCTTCCCAGGCCGGGCAGGATGACGACCATTTTGTCGGAATTGCGGCGGAGCCAGCGTGTGTAGGTGACTTTTCCCAATCCCGGCAGGGAGACCTTCCGGGTGAATCCCTGGTGGAGGAAGAGCTTGTTTTGGGGAGCGAGCATCAGGTATCCGAAGGAGTCGTCCGCGCACCACTGGTCGGAATCCGCATCGTATGCGTAGTCCTCGTCCCGGACTGCCTCGGTATAGTAGGTCAGGAGCTTCTGCATCTCGTAGTGGTTGTCGTTGGTCAGGTAGAACTGGCTGATGGACGGCGCCTTGTAGGAAAGGCTGTTCACTGTCTCGCCGGCGCTCAGCGGATAGGTGACGCTGGACGGCGCCAGATAGCCCAGGGGGTTCAGGAAGAAATCTGCCGCGGTTCCCACATGGTCGCGTACGGAGGCGCCGCCAAGGAAAGGCAGTTCCATGTACGTTCCCTGGCCGATTCCCCAGTTGTCGAAGGTGGTGGCGAAGCCGCCTTCGAGTTCAGGCAGGCCGTATTTCTCCGCGGCTGGATCCATGAAGCCCAGCACGCCGATCGTGGTGTTGATGGCGAAGCGCTTGGTGTCCTCCCATGCATATTGGAATTTCCCGCCCAGAAGATGCGTTGCGCCGCGCAGGGGATAGCCGATGTTGGAGAAGAAATTCCCCAGGGAATCGCGCACCGCTTCGGGGAAGAGCAGCCGCCAGGCATGGCCGACGGGCTGGAAGACCCGGCGTCGGAGCTGTTCATCCGCGACGTGCACCGCCCGGTTGCAGCCTTCCAGGGAATCACGCATCGGGGCTACAAGCGGCCTTGTGGTCGGCGTGGCGTAGTTGTAGACACGGGATGTGGCACAGCCCGACGCCAGGAGTAGGATTGCCAGCAGACTCAAAAAATTTTGCATGGGGAAAAACTCCTTTTCCGGAAATTTCGGGTAGAGGATAGAAGATTTGCTTAATATAATTGCACGGAATGGGCCTATTTTAGACAATTGCTCCGCCCTGTCCGCCCTGTCCGCCCCGTCCGCCCTGTCCGACAAGTCCGACAAGTCCGACAAGTCCGACCTGTCCGACCTGTCCGACAAGTCCGACAAGTCCGACAAGTCCGACAAGTCCGACAAGTCCGACAAGTCCGACAAG
>JAKSPB010000066.1 GCA_024405215.1 Lentisphaeria bacterium
CGCTTCGCCATGGTCTTCTCCAATGAGTCCGGATGCGGCGGCGGGGCGTTGCATCGCCGCTAATTCGGCGAGAATCTCTCACAGCATTGCCAGAGCCATCTGGACAGCCATGTTCCTGTGTGGTTCGTCAATCGTTTGGGAGAATACATGTGGCGGGAGGAGGAACTTCCCTTTGACCAGCACGAACTCCTGGCGCTCGTTGCACCGCGTCCGCTTGCACTCGCCACGGCCACGCTGGACCAGAGCGCGGATCCCCGGGGGGAGTTCGCCGCCGCCCGGGCGGCTTCCGTCGTGCGGAACCTATTCGGCGCCCGGGGCCTGCCCGGGGAGGAGATGCCTCCGCCGGATACGCCTGTCACGGGCGGCGTCTGTTGCCATTGCCGCACCGGAAAGCACGACCAGACCAGAGAGGATTGGCTTCACTATTGGCATCTGGCGGATGTCTTTCTGAAGTAATGTGATTCTACCATGCAGATTCTGTCCGCGCCCATCCAGGAATATACCGATGCCGCGTTCCGCAACGCGCATTGCCGGGTGATCGGAGGAGTGGACGAATACTATCTGCCGTTCCTGCGTCTGGAACACGGTGAATTGCCGAAGCGTGCGAGGATGGACTGCGCTGCGGAAAACAACCGTTGTCTCCATGCTGTGGCGCAACTTCTGGCACGCACGGCTTCCGAGGCGGAGATTCTTCGGGATCATCTTGCGGGGCAGGGGTATCGCCGTCTGGATCTCAACCTGGGATGTCCGTTTCCCAAAGTGGTGAAGGGCGGTTATGGCGCGGGGATGCTGAGTCGTCCGGAAGGGATTGGGGAGGTCCTGACGGCGCTTTGCGTTTCGCCGGAACTGCGAATTTCCGTAAAGATGCGCCTGGGGACGGTATCGGAGACGGAGTGGCGGGAAGTCCTGCCAATCCTGAATGATTTTCCTCTGGAAAAGATCGTGCTTCATCCACGCGCCGCTGAAAGGCAATACGACGGAATGCCGAATCGGGAACAATGGCTGCGTTTCCAGACGGAATGCCGCCATCCCGTGATCTACAACGGCGACATCCGATGCGTGGCGGATGCCGATGGACTTGACGGTGTCATGGTGGGGCGGGGCCTGTTGGCGGATCCCCTTTTGCCGTTGCGTCTGCGGGGAGAGACACCTTCTACGGCAATGCTATCCGCCTTCCATGACGCCTTTTGCGAGGAATGCTGCCGGCTCTACCAGCAGCCGTTGCTGAAATTGAAGCTCCTTTGGGAATATTTTCTGCCGGACGCTGAACGCCGTCTCCGCAAGGCCATTCAGAAGGCGAAGACCCTGGAGGAGTACCGGGTGACCGTGTCCAGTCTTCTGGAGGCTTTGCCCTAAAAGGCTATCGGGCGGGAAGAGGGGCTGGTTATTAAATCACAACGTTCTGCAATAGTTCTTTTTCCGTTTTCTCAGGATGGAAAAAGGATGGCAAAACAGGCGAAGTGGCAAACCTGGCAAAAGCCTTCGGCGTCCGCCGAAGGCGACTTTTGAGTGTATTGCCGTGTTTTCGCGTGTTTTGCCATCCCGCCGCAGGCGGAATTGATTTGTTCAGGTTTGGTTGTTTTACAGCCCCTTATGCTTTTCCGTTCAGGGTGTCGAGGGCTGCTTTGATCAGCACATTTGCCGCATTGGGGGCGGGGGTGTTCACGCCGGCCTGGACTTCATAGCCTCCGCGCTCGAAGCATTCGGGCATGGGGATGTAGTCGGAGGAACTTTGCGCCAGCTCGATGACGAAAGTGTACTTGCAGGGGCTTGCCTCCCGAATCGCGCGGGAAATGCCATTGAAAGGCTCGCCGGGCAGGGAGACGAAGGCCAGCTGCTTGCCCACTTTGATGGAGGTGAGGCGGCAGCTATGGGATGGTGTGCTCTTCTCCCGGCAGTCAAGGACTCGCTGCGCGAAGAAGCGCAGGGCGGCAGGCACCTTGTTGGCCAGGTCCTGGCTCTCCAGATCGCCATCTTTCTTGATGTCGGGGACGGTCTCCAGGGTGCGCCTGGCTTCGGCCGCCTCGGCATCGGAAATTTGTCGGTGCGGGATGACGACCATGCCGTTGCTGACAACCACGTCGTCTTCTGTCATGGGTTCCAAGGTATCCAGGGCATCCAGCACGATGGCGGCATAGCCTTTTCCGATGCGGTTAGCTTCCTTGTAGCTGCTCTGGTTGATCTTTTGATGGAAATCAAAGTGGTTCAAGTCGCCAGATGCGTCATCCACAACCAGGACGGGCAGACTACATTGGAGCTTGTATTGGATTTCCTGGGTGAAGCGGCCATACCAGTCTGCGGAGACGGTATTTCCGCCGATGGTGTCGCCGTGGTTGCCGATGTTGCAGAGCAGGGCGCTGACACGGCCATTCTGCACAACCTTCAGGATGTTGATCGTACGGTCGAAATCGCTCTCGGGACGGTCGATGTCCGGATTGCACCAGCCGGGATTGGTGACGATGGTGCCGTTCTTCATCCAGTATCTGCGGACGAAGGCATAGGGATTGTTATAGACGCTGCCCGCATGGACTTCCGCCGGCAGAAGGTTCATCACCGCCCGCTTGACGGCTCGCAGGGATGCCGCGACTGTCATTTGGTAGGCGTATTCGGCTGCATCCTGTCGGCAGTAGCTTGGCTTTTCGGTGATGAACTGAGGACCGGTGTGGGTATGGGTCGCGGAGACGATCATGGCGTCCGCCAAGGCGTCGCCTACCTCTTTGCGAAGCCCCGCCTCGATGTCCCTGAAGAGTCTTTCACAGCAGGATTCCAGATCCAGGACAAGAAAGCCAAAGCGTCTACCCTTGGATTCGAAGACCATTGCCTTCGCCATCAGGTCGTCGTACATGCCGTCGTTGGGGCGTGCGTTGAAGTAGCCAGCCAGGCCGACGCCGACGGGAGGGGTGATGATTTCTTGTGCGTATCCGACTTTGAACATAATCGCTTCCTTGGTAGAAAATTTAGTCTTCGGTAATGAAGACAATCATGGTGAACTCCTTTTCGGCGTTATGCTCCCAATGGCGGGCATGGCGGAAACGCAGGATGGCTGTGCCGCTGTGCTCCGCCTTCAGGGTGAAGAGCTTCATTCCCGGTGCGCCTGCCAGACGGGGAGGTTCATCGTCCTTGTCGTGGTGGTGCTTGGATTTCTTTTCCGGCGGAGGAAGTTGTGCCTGCTGGGGATAGAAGGACGCGCTGACAATCTTGAGGCATTCGGCATTGCCCTCGCATCTGACGTCCCACTGGTAGCCGGTGGTGGGATTTTCTTCCAGGGGGATGCGGAAGGTTTCGTCGTCCTGGACGGCAATGGAGAGCAGCATCCCGTCCTGGACAGGGATGGGATGGTAGTTCGAAAGTTTTTCAGGGCTCAATGGTTTGTTTTTGGCTTGCGCATTGAGGCAGAACACGACCAGGAGGAGGGCGATAGGAAAAAGAAGTTTTTTCATGGTGGGCAAGGGATGAGGGGGAAGTGGAAACAGCGGGATTTCGGGTTAAACTAACACGGAAACCCATTTCGGCGGGAAAAAAGAAGAAAAAAACGGAAAAAAGATGGAGATTTTTGCTTTGGACATTCCCCAGAAAAAAGAAATTGCCTTACACTATGCAAAATGCGCGGCGTCCGGTACCGCGTATGGAGTTTTCATTGGAAGGAGCGATTTTCTGATGTCCAAGCCTTTTTTCTCTCGTATTCTGTTGAAGATCAGCGGCGAAGCCCTTGGCGGCGAGCACGGCGGGTTGGATCCCGCGGCAATTGCGAATGCTGCGCAACTGGTGATGGAGGCCGTGAAGGCCGGCACGCAGACCGCAATCATCATTGGCGCAGGCAATCTCTTCCGGGGGCTGGCGGGAAGCCAGCAGGGCATGGACCGCGTCGGCGCGGACTACATGGGGATGCTTGCCACCTGCATGAACGCCCTGGCCATGCGTGACGCTCTGAAACAGCTGGGCACGCCGGCGGAAATCCAGTCCGCACTGCCCATCGCCGGCGTCCTTCCGCCTTTTGACTATCGCGAAGCCGACCGGATGCTTTCCAGCGGCACTGTGGTTCTTTTTGCGGCAGGCACAGGCCATCCCTTTTTCTCCACGGATACCACGGCGGCTCTCCGGGCCCTGGAGATCCATGCGGAAGCGGTCTTCAAGGCAACCAAGGTCGATGGCATTTACTCCGCCGATCCCTTCAAGCATCCCGAAGCTACGCGATACGAGAAGCTCTCCTACGACCAGGCGCTGGCCCAGCATCTGAAGGTGATGGATTCCAACGCCTTCGCCCTTTGCCAGGACAATGGCCTTCCCACTGTCGTCTTCAAGGCCGGCACCCCAGGCGTCCTGACCGAGATTCTCTCCGGCGACTTCCGCCACGGCACCCTGGTTACCGCACAGTAGATTTTTCTGTTGTCATTCATCAGAAGCCTGCTGGAGCATAGGGGACGGGGAAGAGCGGATGGAAGACAGGGCAAAGCAATTGCAGCAGAAAAGGCCTTTGACTGTCATCAAGCGACTCGTCCGTTCCACTTGTCAACTAACCACAAAAACACTACCAACTAACCACTAACCGTTTTCCCCAACACCTAACTCAAGGAGCAACGAACTATGGCAACTGCCGCAGAAATTCAGGAAAGCGCGAAAACCGCGATGAACAACACCGTCGATGCACTGAAGAAGCGTTTTGATTCCGTGCGTACGGGCAAGGCCTCTCCCGCCCTGGTCGAGGGCATCATGGTGGAATACTACGGTTCCCAGACCCGTCTGAAGGACATGGCCGCCATCAGCGCTCCCGAACCCCGCCTGCTGAAGATCCAGCCCTGGGACATCAGCGCTGTGAACGCCATCCAGAAGGGCATCCAGGCCAGTGGACTGGGCATTACCCCCGTTACCGACGGCAAGGTCATTCGCCTGCCCATCCCCGAACTTTCCGAGGAGCGCCGCAATGAAATGACCAAGCAGGTCAAGAAATTCGCCGAAGAGGCACGCGTCGAGGTCCGCAATGCCCGTCGCGACGCCAACGAGGCCATCAAGGAGGCGAAGAAGAAGTCCGAGATGACGGAGGACGAGCAGAAGAGCGCCACCGACCAGATTCAGAAGCTGACCGACCAGATGATCGAGAAGGTCGATGCCGCTCTGGCCGACAAGCAGAAGGAACTGATGGCGGTATAATTTTCGTTTCCACGTCTTCTCCGATGCCGTGGTCATCCGGAGGGGACGTGGGGAAGATATCTGCGTCTGGAACGCAGGAGAATCAGGGGGGCGCGACAAGAGGCTCCCTGGGGGCTTTTCAAGGCAATTGCCAAAGTCGCTTTGGCCATTTTTCGCTCTTTCTGGGAATTATGCTTCAGGTGCTTCCGCCTTCGCGAGAAGCTCACGGCGGGACGTGTCGCGTCGTGGTGGAGTACGCCTTGGCGCACTTGAAGCAGGCGCCTCTGAAATTTCTGTAAAGTGCCTTCCAATGGACTTTTGCAATTCCCACTTTCTATTTTCTTTTTCTCTATGAGACATTTCAAGTTTTTCTTTGGCGCCTGCCTGTTGCTTCTAGCGCTTTCGGGTGTCTGCTTGGGGCAGACGGCTGGCTCCGTGACCAAATACGACAAGGGCAACCCTACCATCGGTATTGTGAAATACACGGGCGATGCAACGGGCAGGGCGGTACTGGAGACCATGCTGAGCAAATGTGACTGGTTCCAGGTGCTGAAAGCCGCCCAGGCGGAGCGCGCCTCCGTGCGGCTTTCGGTCAGTGCTTCCAACGGCGCATACGCCGCCAATGTTTCCGCCTCGGGAGAGGGCGGAAAGTCCTTCCGGGTGGACGGCGTCGGCAAGGACTGGAATGAATCTGCCGCCAAACTGACGGATGCCATCCTGAAGGAGCTTTTCGGTGTTCCGGCTCTCTGTACCCGCCCTATCGCCTACGTCGTGACTTCCGGCGGCATGAAGGAAATCTACACCTGCCGGGTGGACGGCAGCGCCCAGACGCGCCTGACGCACAACAACGCCTTGTCCTCCGAGCCTTCCTGGGGGCATTCCGGCGCCTTGGTCTATACGCTGAATAAGAGCAATTCCCTGAAAATCGTCCTGGTGGATGTGGCGAACAGCCGCCAGCGCACCATCTCTAGCGCCCGTGGCCTGAATGCCTCCGCAGCGTTGTCTTCCAATGGTCGGCTGGTAGCGTTGGCGCTTTCCCTGGGCAAGCAGGTGGATCTCTATCTGGTGGACCTTTCCGACGGCAAGCCTGTCCGCATGACCCAGGACCGGGATGTGGAGTCTTCTCCTGTCTTCAGTCCGGACGGGAAGCAGATTTGCTTTGTCTCCGACAAGAGCGGTCGTCCCCAGCTTTATTTGGTTTCGGTAGACGGCGGCGATGCGCGCCGTCTGACCTCCGGCGCCTCGGAGTGCGTTTCGCCGGACTGGTCGCCGCGCTCCAAGCTGATCTGCTGTTCCACGCGTGTCAACGGGCAGTATGTGATTGCGACTCTGGATCCTTCCAAGCCCGGCGAGAAGCCCGTGGTGGTCACGGAAGCGGCTGGCCAGTGGGAGGCGCCAAGCTGGGCGCCGGATGGCCGCCATGTCGTCTGCACGCGTTCCACTGGCGGAACGCAGGATCTCTACCTGGTGGACACTTGGTTCCACACCTTCCTGCCTCTGACCAAGGGAGCGCATATTTCCCTTCCCGCCTGGGCTCCCGCACGCTGATTTTCCGTTGCCATGTCTGATACCGTTGATGAAAACAAGAAACCGGAGGAATCTCCCCACGAGCCGCCTCGCGGCGCCGATTTCCTCAAGGAACTGATGGACAAGCTGGGAGGCATCCCTCTGGGAGCCATCCGGCTGGATGGTTCGCCTGCGCAATCGCAGCGTCCAGAACCGCCTCCTAAACCTGCCGTTGATCCGCTGGAATTGGTGAAGAAATTTTCGTTCCGTCCGCGGGAGATCCGGGATTATCTGGACCGGTATGTCATCGGCCAGAACGAGGCGAAGAAGGTTCTGGCGACAGCTGTCTGCGACCACTACAACCATGTTCGCAGATGCCTGGAAGATCCTGAAGTGGCCAAGAAGGACTACGCGAAGGCGAATGTCTTGATGATCGGTCCCACCGGTGTGGGCAAGACTTATCTGATGCGCTGCATTGCGCGGCTGATAGGCGTGCCTTTCGTCAAGGCGGATGCCACGAAATTTTCCGAAACGGGCTATGTCGGCTATGACGTGGAGGATATCGTCCGGGATCTGGTCAAGGCCGCGGACGGCGATTCCAAACTGGCGCAGTTCGGCATCGTTTATATTGACGAGGTGGACAAGCTGGCCAGTAGCGTTGGCGATGGGCACAAGGACGTTTCGGGCCGTGGCGTTCAGGTCAATTTGCTAAAGCTCCTGGAGGATTCCGATGTCCGGTTGGTAGCCCAGAACGACATGATGGGCCAGATGCAGGCGATGATGAGCTTCCAGCGCAGCGGCGAACAGCCGCCGTCGGCCATGTCCACGAAGTTCATTCTCTTCATCGTTTCCGGCGCTTTCGGCAAGTTGGATTCCCTGATCAAACGCCGCATCGGCTCTTCTGTCATTGGTTTTGGGGCTCCGCAGGTTTCGGATGAATCCAACGGAGAAGAGGAGAATTCTGCATTGTTAAAACACGTGCAGACCAGCGATTTGGTGCAATATGGCTTTGAACCGGAGTTCGTGGGGCGTTTTCCCGTGCGCGTCATCTTGGACGAACTTGGCGTGCCGGAACTGGAGAAGATCCTGACCACGGCGGAAAACGGTGTCTGGGAGCAATACGTGGAGACCATGGCGGGATACGACATCCAACTGACAGCGGACCACGATGCTCTTTGCCGCATAGCGGAGGAAGCCGTGAAGGAGAAGACGGGCGCCCGAGGACTTCTGACGGTCCTGGAGCATCTTTTCCGCGACTTCAAGTTCGAGCTGCCGGGGACGGGCATTCGGGAGTTGAAGCTGACATCCGGAATGTTGGAGAATCCCCAGAAAGCGCTGGCGGCGCTTCTGGAGGCGAATCACGAGGAAGCTGACCGGCTTTCCTATGCCGAGGTGTCGGCATTTGCGGAGCGGTTCCTGGCGCAGACTGGCTTCCGGCTGGAGTTCTCCCACGAGGCGTCCCTGAAATTGGTATCGCAGGCAAAAGCCTGTGGAAAAACCGTTCGGGGATATTGCGAAAGCCAGTTTAAGGATTTTGAATATGGACTCAAGCTCATTGCCAAAAGTCATCCCGAGCGGACTTCCTTCCAGTTGAAGGAAGACGACGTGGAAAATCCTCAGCAGACACTGACTCGCTGGATTAAGGAAAGCTACGAAAATGGCTGATAAGATGGAAAAAGTCATTGTCATTCAGAATTCCCGAGGCATTCATATTCGCCCCAGTGGGGACATCGCGGCCGCCCTGCGAGGATACGAGGGGAAGGCGTTTGTGGTAATGGAAGACGGCAAGTGCACGGAAATCACTTCTTCGCCTCTTTCCATTATGGCTCTTGCCTTGCGGAAAGGCATGGTGATTACTGTGCGCGTAGAAGGTCCGAAGGCATCGTCCAAGCTTTCCGAGCTGGCCGAACTCTTCAGCAAGTGCTACGACTACACTTAACATGAAGTCCCGTCTGTTGCTCTGCTTCTCCTTTCTTCTTCTGGCTGTAGCGCTTTTTCTTCTTCCCGCCGGCACGCGCAAACGACTGGCACGGACGGGTAGGGCCTTCGTGGAACCCGCGGCGGAGATGAACGCCATGGGGCTGCGGGTTGCGCGGGAAGCCCTGGGGGGGCTTCCGCCGAACATGACAGTGGTTCAACGCGATGACCTCCTGGCGGAGTTGGCCAAGACCCGGAATGCCCTGGAAGTGAAGGATGCCGCCAGCGAGGCGCTGAAAGCGGAGAATGACCAGTTGCGTCGTCTGTTGCGGTATGTCCGCCAGCCGCGTGGCTATTCCCTTGTGGTGGCGGGCGTGGCATCGCAATTGGCAGGATCGGGAAAGGTTGTTCTGGATCGAGGGTCTGCGGATGGTATTTTGGCAGGCCAGGCGGTAATGACTTTGGAAGGGGTGTCCGGCATTGTTTCCGAGGCGTCGATCCGCCGCGCCGTGGTCACTCTGTTAAGCGAAAAGGACTGTTCCATTCCTGTGGAAGTGCCGTCCAGGCAGACCAACGGAATTCTGGAAAATCACAAGGGGCAACTGCAACTGGTCGCGCCAATGGGGGCCGGCTTTGATTCTCTGGAAGCCGGTGATGTGGTTTGTACAACGGATTTGGGCAGCGAGGTCATGCAGCCTGGACTTCTGGTCGGAACCATCCGGGAAAAACTCCGGGCGCCGGACGATTCGCCGATTTATGTCATTGAGGCGGCTGCGTCATCCATGGGGAGCTCCCGGTATTTTCTCGTTGCGATTCCCGAGGGGAAGTGATGATCTGCCGTATTTCCGATTCGCAGAAGAATGCCTTGGTGGAAGTGAGCCTGACTATCCATCCGGAAGCCATTCGGGAGATGCTCTCTTCTCGAAATGGCTGGTGGCTGGGTGTGTTGCGCCTTGCCGGGTTCCAGGCACTGTTGTATTGCGCATTGGGAATGGAATTGGCCCTTCCGAGGCTATTTCCGGAATTGGGTCTGCATCCTGTCGTCTTGCTTCTTGCCTATCTGGTCATGCGAAAAGCGCTGATATGGCCTTTGCTTCTGTCACTGTTTTGCGGAATTCTTCTGGATGCGGGATTTGCCGTTCCGTTGGGATTTCATCCGCTGCTGCTAAGTGGCGCCTTGACGGGACTGGTGCTGCTGGCCAAACCGCTTCGTCTGATCAATGCCTCGCCATGGCGTGAAGCTGCCTTGAGCGGAGCGGTGGTTACCCTGATATTCTCTCTGGGGAATTGGGCGTTCTGCGGTTTTGCCGATATGCAGGGGGCGTTAACCACGATGGGAATCGGAACGCTCCTGGCTGGCCTGGCGTATATGCCGGCGCTGGTCTTCCTGCTGGATCTGACTGCCAGACGGAAGTGATTCCTTTCCGGGCTTGCGCACTGGCCGAGCGCAGTAGGATGCTCTTTTCGTTGGCATGTCGATAGGAATGCCGAAGAGGCACTTTCCCCTGTCATAGTTGATTCAGTGTTCAATAACAGAAATGGGCCGTTGCAAAGCATAATACTTGGCAACGGCCCTAATGTAATTTTGGTACCCCCGGGCGGAGTCGGACCGCCGACCAATGGTTTAGGAAACCACTGCTCTATCCACTGAGCTACGGGAGCACCGAAAGTATAGATAGGAGACGACAAAAATCATTGTCGTCTCCTGGGATGGCTGTCAGAACCGAGATTTAGAGGGACTGGCAGATGGTGATGGCGGCGACGCCGGCGATATCCTCGGCGGAGCAACCGCGGGAGAGGTCGCTGACGGGCTTGGCGACACCCTGCAGGATGGGGCCGAAAGCATCGGCACCGGCCAGGCGCTGGACCATCTTGTAGCAGATGTTGCCGCAGTTCAGGTCGGGGAAGATGAAGACGTTGGCGGTGCCCTTCAGGGGGCTGGCAGGAGCCTTGGCGGCTGCCACGGAGGGAACCATGGAGGCATCGGCCTGGAGTTCGCCGTCGACGATGGCGTCAATGCCCTGTTCCTGGACGCGCTGGATGGTGAGTTCGGCGGCCTGGCGCATCTTGTCGACCATGTCGCCCTTGGCGGAACCCTTGGTGGAGTAGCAGAGGAAGGAAACGTGGGGCTGCTTGCCCAGGAGGCTCTGGCAGGTCTTGATGGTGGCCATGGCGATGTCGGCCAGACCTTCCACATCGGGATTGGGAGTCACGCCGCAATCCGCGAAGATAAGGGTGTTTTCGCCGTTGGGGGCGGGGGTCTTCAGATCCATCACGAAGCAGGAGGAGGCGCTTCTGATGCCAGGGGCGGTGCCGATGCACTGGAAGGCGCTACGGAGCATGTCGGCGGTGGAGGCGATGGAGCCGGCGACCATGGCGTCGCCCTTGCCGACCTTCAGCATGAGGTTGGCGAAGAAGAGTCTGTCGGCCTTGACCTTCTTGGCGGCCTCTTCTTCGGTCATGCCCTTGGCCTTGCGACGCTCGAAGAGGATGTTGGACAGCTCGGGCAGCAACTCGGAGGTCGTCCAGTCGATGACCTCGACGTCCATTCCGGCGAAGATGCTCTTGTCGGGAATCTCGGCGGGGGTGGCCAGGATGATGACCTTGGCCATCTTCTTGGAGGCGATGATCTTGGCTGCCTCAATGACGCGGGGGTCCTGTCCCTCGGGCAGAACGACGGTCTTGTAGGCTGCGGTGGCTTTCGCGATCAGGGTGTCAATCAGGTTTGCCATAATGGAAAATTCCTTGATTTGGGGAATGGATGACGGGAGAAACTACCTCTATTGTGTTAGACGAGACGCGCGGTCTCCATGGCGATCATCAGCTCTTCGTTGGTGGGCATGACGACGGCGGTGAAGGCGGAGTCCTTGGTGGAGATGATCTGTTCCTTGCCGCGGCACTTGTTGGCCTCGACATCCAGCTTGCAGCCCAGAGGCGCCAGGGCGTTGACGATGTCTTCGCGGGTCTCGTAGGAGTTCTCGCCGATACCGCCGGAAAAGAGA
>JAKSPB010000067.1 GCA_024405215.1 Lentisphaeria bacterium
GAAACTATACAGAAACTATACAGAAACTATACAGAAACTATACAGAAACTATACAAAAACTATACAAAAACTATCTATTCCCTAATGCGGGCTAGTTCTCGAACCAGTGGTAGCATTTTGAGGTATTGCCGATGGTCCACTGTTCCGGGCAGGTATTGTTGAACCAGTCGGTTGGGGCGAGGGAAGTGATGTCGCCCAGGGAGGCGTTAAAGAAATTCTGCGATAGTTCCTTGGCTGCCTTTGCGGAGAGGGGATTCGTCTTGTCCAAGGATACGAAAAAAGCGGTTCCAGATTGGGAGAGCAGTTCCGCCAGCGGCTTGACTTCCTGCCATTTGCGTGGCGTGGCGAGATCCAGTGTCCCGGTGTCCAACGTAAAGAACTTCTCGTTCTGGCAGAGCCGGAAGGCCAGTGCGTTGATTCGGTTGTGCCGATTGGCAAGCCAGTCGGCGGTGTCGGCGCTTGTAACGCGGCAGATATGCAACAAGCCTGCTGCCAGATGTCCAATGACGTCTTCGCCATAGAGGAGCATGTCGCCCTTGGCACTCTTGATGGCGCGGTAGAAATCCACGAGGATTTCCGCGTTTGTGCGCTTGCGGTCGGCAAAAGACCATTCCGCTGGAGCACGGAGGTTTTCGTAGATGCCATTGAGGCAATCCTGGGTGGAGGAGGTATGGCGCAGGAGTTCAAAGCCCCAGTCGGCGATTTGACGGACTTTTGCCTGGACTGCTTCCAGAACTTGCGGCAGCGAGGGATCCAGGATGTTCGTACGGTGGGGTAGACGGCATTCGTCCGGCATGGCGCCATTGTCGTGAAGAAGCGGCAGGGAGAGGCCGGGACGGACCCCGCGGTGAAGGATGTCGCCGGCGAGCTTCGTCATATCGGCGAGGGCTTCGTTCTGCCAGCCGCAGTCTAAGATCTGGAACGGACGGTTTGTCAGGTTGTTGCAATAGAATGCCAGGAGGTCGCATTCTTGCAGGATATCCTCGGTCGTGAAGGGTATTTCGCCAGTCCGTTTGCTGAGGATGCCGTAGACGGGAAGGTTCGAGGTGATGGAATCCGGGGAGAGGATTCCGCAGAAGCGTCTGGCCGCCGCCATGGGCGTCCGGTCGTAGCGGCAGTAGAAGACAGTGGCGGCTTCCAGGACACGGCCATCCAGCTGGACGCCGCACGCGCCATTCCGCAGGTCCAGGGTCAAGGTGACTTGTGAGGGATTCAGGGTCCAGGAGGCAAATGCGGCTCCTTGTGTCTTGACGCCCAGGGCCACGGTCTCTTCATTGGCACGAACCAGCACATACCAGGGGAAGACTCGCAGGGGATCCATGCCGCGCCATTGGCATTCGCCTTGCGTCGCGTTCCAGGCATCGCCGGTGAAACGGCAGTTGACGCTGGTGTCATGACGCCAGATCAGGCGGATGGCACGGATTTCGCTCTTTTCCGCCATGGCGAAGACTTTCAGGGAGGGATGCCCTTCGTCGTCCTCGTGGACCTGGAGTTCCAATGCCATGTCGCGCCAGGTCAACTGGGAGGAAATCTTGACGAAAAGGTGCTCGCCACCTTCGAATTCCAGAAGAACCTGGCTAGGAAGATACTCTTTGTGCAAAAGTTCAGGAGTCATGGCACGAAAAAACAAGGCGGATGTCCGGTGATTGCTTCAATATAGTCTCTTCTGGTTTTCAGGCGTGTCGTAGGGAAAATTTTTTCAGAAACGGACTGGGCGGAATACGGATCGAAAAGCAAGCAGACCAGCGGTTGCTATGACACGGCTATGTCCATGCCCAAAAAGGATCTTTCCGGCGAGGCTCGGAGTCGGTCATTCTTTTGGCAGGACCAGTTCCATGACGGCTTCGGCGGGAATCGTCTCGCCGTCCAGCCGAGTGCGGTGATAGTCGCGCTGGAAATCCAGCGCGAAGGCCCAATCCTTCAGCATGGGCGGGGAAGACAGGCAGACGGAATAGGTCGGAGATTCTGTCACCGGAGCCGTGAAGTCGAAGCGGAGCCACTGGGCGGAACGGTCGATGAACCAGGTGGGCCGGGTGGCGATGGTGGCGTTGTCAATTTGCAGTGAAGCCAGGGGCGGGAAGGGCGGGATGCCCGGCAGCGAGACGCGTAGAAGGATGGTCTGTTGGCGTGGCATGGCGGAACGGAAGTCCTTGGGAACCTGGAAGGTCTTGGCAATTGTAATGCCCTTCGGCGGCACGGCGGAGAAGAGCGTGCCGCCGAAGGCAAGCGGGCCATGGTCGTAGATGACTTTTTCCTTCGGGAAATCCAGTGCCAGGCCCGCCGGACGCAGCGCGCGGAAGACGGCGGGCATGGCGCAGTCGCAATAGGTGTCGTGGGCGAGGTTCACCACATAGAAACCGAGGAACAGCGCTCCGACAGCCCAGGTCAGGCGGCTCCTGTTCCGGGGAGTGGGGGTTGAGCGATTTTCACGGAAGCGTGTCCAGAGCTGCTGCAGCGCGGCTGCGGCGAAAAGGCAGACGAGTGGCAGTGCCCCGATGCGGAAGCGCGCCAGAAGATAGAATGCGGAGGTGGCGCCCCAGAAGACCAGAAGCAACCACAATGCGGAGAGGCGCTGCGGATTGCGCGTCTTCCAGGTCAGCAACGCACCTGTAAAAGCAAGAGTGCCCAGAATGGCCCAGGGAAAGAGCAGGGGAAGGTTGAGCAGACGGCTCTCCTTGCCGTTGACATCAATGGAGACGTTGTTGGGGATTTCCACGTGGTCCCAGAAGAGCAACAGGGAGCGTGCCTCTAGTTCCAGGAAGGCCAGAGGCTCCTGGCGCATCCATTGGAGGATGTGGCTGGAAACCGTCTGGCGTCCCTCTTCCTCGTCGGCGTTCCAGGCATAGTAGATGCGGGGATATTCCAGCCCGCCTGCGGGGGCTTCGGGAGAATTGCCCAGGGAGAGGACTTTTCCGCCTGCCACGGAGGCGCCGCGGAAGTGTCCCGTGACGCGGGTGTTGTGGAGAGAGTAGGGCGTGATGGGAAGAATATATGCCAGGGAAAATGCCATCAGGGCAAGCAGTGTGGTGCGCCAATGCTTTCTGCCGCGCCAGATCATCAGCGCCAGCAATCCTGGCAACCAGAGGAGTGCGTTCCCGCGGGTCAGGAGTGCGCCGGCACAGGCAAAGCCCAGCAGTGCGGACCACTTTCCGGAAAGTTTAGGCTCTTCCAGGGTTCTCACTGCGGCATAGAGGACCAGCGAGGTCCAGAAGGCGAAGCAGACTTCCAGTAGCAGGAAGGCTGTGTAGAAGATATGGAAGCGGCTGAGCGCCAGCAGAAGTCCTGCGCACCAGCCGGCTTTCTTGCCGAAGAGTCGCGCCGTCGCGGCTGCGGTCAATAGACTGGTGCAGGCGCCCAGAAGCGACTGCATGAGAAGGACGGGCCACACTCCGCCGTCGGGGGAGAAGAAATAGGCAAGCGGGAGAAATACGGTATAGTAGAAGGGCTGGTAATCAAAGACGTTTGGCCAATGTCCGTGGAGGATGGCCAGTGCCAGCGTCTTGTAGGTGGCCATGTCGGTCGCATCCGAGGGCCTGACCACGGCGGTGGTGCCTGAAAGCTCGCCGCAGACCAGCAGGCGCAGAAGAAATGCCAAGGCGAAAATTGCCAGTGCGCCTTGGCCGAAGGATAGGTCCTGGATGAATTTCAGGAGGGGCGAGTGGTTCGTGGGCTGTTCGGTGGCTTGCATGGGCCGTATTGCCATGGAAAGTTAGTTCCGCTTCAGGAGAACAGCGGTTTCGAAGTGGGCGGTTCGCGGGAACATGTCGAAGAACCCGAGGTGTTCCAGGGAGTAGGCGTCGGTGGAGGTCAGGACCTTCAGGTCGCGGGCCAGGGTGGAGGGGTTGCAGGAAACGTAGAGGACGCGAACCGGACGGTTCTGCAGAAGCGTCTGGAGAACCTGCGCCTGGCAACCGGTCCGGGGCGGATCCACTACGACCAGCGTGGAATCCTGCGGATAGCGCGGAAGGGCTTTGGGCAGGGCTTTCTCCGTGGCGTTGGTGATGACCTGGCAACCATAGAGCTTCTGCTGCAGATTGTATTCCGCTGCTTCCGTGGCCGCATGGTCGTTCTCGATGAGCAGCCGTTCCCGGAAGGGCTTGGTGAGGGCGCAGGCGAAGGTGCCGACGCCGCAGTAGGCATCGACGAGCGTATCTAGTTCCAGTGGCGCAATCCACTCGTCAACGGTCTTCAGCAGCTGGCTGGCGACGGGGGGATTGACTTGCCAGAAGGAGCCGATGGGGACCCGGTACTGGACGCCTGCCAGCTCTTCCTTGAACCACCCGAGGTGGTTTGGGGCAAAGCCAAAGTAGTATTTGATGGTGCCTGCACTGTCAATGCGCAAAGTCAGAGCGCCGGGGCGTTCCTGCTTGCGGCGATGCGCATTGGCCTTGCCCCAGTCGCTCTTGATGGCTGAGGGAATCTCCTTGTTCAGTTCCGTTCGGGCCAGACGGCATCCGTTGATGCGCATGAAAGTCTTGTTGTCTAGGGCGTAGTAGCCGTAGTCCACCTGCGCAGGCTCGCCTTGCCCGACGGCACATTGTTTGGCTTCGAGACGGAGCTTGTTGCGGTAGCCGTAGCATTCCGGTGCGGGGAAAGCCGGTTCAATGGGCGGCAGTTCGCGGAGCCCGCCGATGCGGGAGAGGCAATCGGCGAGCTGTTTGGTCTTGGCGGCGAACTCGGCTTCGTAGGTCAGATGCTGATACTGGCATCCGCCGCAGCGTCCGTAGTGTGGACAGGGGGGGAGGGTGCGGCCTTCTCCGGGTTTGTTCAGGGCGAGGACACGCCCTTTGGCGAAATTCTTCCGGACTTCGGTGATTTCCACCAGCGCTTCGTCACCGACGGCAGTGAAGGGGACAAATACGACGCATTCGTCTGTACGGGCCACGCCCTCGCCACCGAAGGCGATGTCGTGGATGGTTAGATTGATTTGTGAACCGACTTGCATGGTAATAGTATGTTATGAAAGAAGTATTTTCTTCAGGGCTTCGGCGGGGAATGTGGCTGGCTTGGGGAGGTTCGGAAAATTCCAGGTGAGCGGATAGAGCCGATGACAGAAGAAGGGTGCGTATTCGGGATGGTGTTCCAGCATTCCGGCTTCCGGAAGGTCGCAGGGCAGGAAACGTTTGTGAAGCATTTGCGCGGTGAGTTCAAAGAACTGGCGGATTTCCATGCGAAGTGGGCCTGCGCAGTCAATGATGGCTCTCTGTGATTCCGGGGAGGCCGGGAGGGCGAGGATGATTTTGGCCAGGTCTTCGACGAACAGTGGCTGGATGAGCCAGTGCCCGCCTGCGGGCAGCAGGATGTCCTGTTCCTGGCGGATGGCCTCCAGACGACGGGTGAAGGGGGGGAGGTCGTCCAGGCTTTCCTCATCTATCAGAAGCATGGTGGAACGCAGGACTGTCCAGGCTGTTCCGGCAGTCGGAGCCTGAAGGAATTCCGTTTCCGCCTGGCGCAGCTGTGTCCATGGGGAGTCTGGTGCGGTGCAGAATGCCGCATTGTTCTGGGTGGTGGGAAAGCCCCGTCGGAGGGGGTCGTATACCAGGTCGTTGGAGAGGAACAAGATATGGGAGGCGCATTGACTGAAGAAATCCAGGTCCTGCCGGGCATCCTGAAGGTTGCGTCCACCACAGTCAACGACCGATGTGAAGCGTGGTGCGCCGTCTTCCTTGCGGAACTTCGGAAAGATTGCTTGCAGAAAGGCTTCGTCCTGGCGGGCGCCGAACAGTTCCTCCGCCCCTTCCGGAAGTTGCCGGTGGAGTTGCGTCAGGATTGTGACCTTGTGTCCTGCCGCCAAGGCGTATTTTGCCAATGCGTCCGCCAGACGGCCACGGGAGCAATCGTCGGAGAGGAACAGCAGCGACTGGTGGTTTGAGGCGTCTCCCAGCTTTTCTGGCGCGGGCAGGGTTCGCGGATCCAAGGAGAGGAGTTCCGAACAGGCGGCTCCGAGAATCCTGGTGGCGGAGAGTGTGGTTTCCACTACGGTTCCGATTTGGATGTCTCGGATGTTTTCTGTCATAGGGGGAGAAACAGGTGGCTGAAGGGAAGGGCAGAGGGGGCTAGAACTCTTTTCCAAAGTAAATCTTGTAGATTTCCGCAGCATGGATGTCGCCGGAGACGGCTGCGGCTTCCAGCATTTTTTGGGCTTTCTTCCTGTCTGCGGGGACGACCTTGCCGTTCAGGTAACAGAGGGCGACCTGGAGCATGGCGGTGCTGTCCTGGGCTTTTTCCGCTTCATCAAAAAGTTTTCGCGCGCGCACCGGGTCTGCTTTCCCTGCGCCGGAGTCTTCTGAAAGCATCATGGCCAGGCGAATTTTCGCAATGGGGAGGTCGCCTTGGGCGGCTTTCTCCAGCCATTCCCTAGCCAGTTTCAAGTCCTGCCGAGTGCCGCGTCCGTCCTGGAAGGCAGAGGCGAGTTCGTATTGCGCCAGGGGTTCGCCGGTATCGGCGGACAGGATGTATTGTTCAAAGGCCAGGTGGTCGTTTTGTTCTGTGCCAGTGCCGTCCCGGTAGCAATTGCCCAGCAGATATTGTCCCACGGAGTATTTTGCTTCCGCGCTGATTTTGAACCAATGGAAGGCCAGGTCGGCATTTTCTTCAGTGCCGATGCCTTGCAGATAGCAGACGCCCAGTTTTGCTTGCGCCTCGGGATCGCCGTCATGGGCGGCCAGGGTGAGCCAGTGGAAGACCTCGCGGAAGTTCCGGGGGGTGCCAACGCCTTGCTGGTAGCAATCCGCCAGACGGATCTGGGCACGGGTGTTGCCTTGCTCGGCGGATTTCAGCAGGTATTCCACTGCCGTGACCGAATCGGCGGTGACGCCATAGCCATTCAGGTACTGGAGTGCCACCTGCAATTGGCAGGCGGGCTCGCCGTCATCCGCCAGCATCTTGTAATACTTGAAGGCCATTTCCGGCTTGCCTTGCATTTCGGCAAAAACGGCGGTCTTCAGTTGCGCTTCGGGGACGCCATGGTCTGCGGCGTTCTGATACCAGGACAAGGCCTTCTTGGCATCGGCCTTTCTAACGCCAAAGCCGCCGTCGTAACAGATGGCAACGTTGTACATTGCTTCGGCATTGCCATTTTTGGCGGCTTCAGAGAACCAATGGAAGGCTTCCTTGAAATCCTGCTTGGCGCCGGCTCGTCCGTCAAAGTAGATTTTCCCCAGGGTCAGTTGGGCATTGGAGTTGCCGCGTTCCGCCAGTTCCTGGACTTTCTTGACGGAGAGTCCCTCGTCGGGATCCTTTTTTTTGTAGATTTTCTTGGAGAGGTCTCCATCGGTGGGAATGTATTTCCCATGCTGGATTTCAGGCGTCTGATAGTCGTCCAGTACGGACTTTTTTCCCCCGAAAGGCCACCACCAGGATGCGGGAGAAGTCAAGGCGCCGCAAAAGAGCAGCACCAGAAGAAATCTAGGAAGAAAGAATGAGCGCATACGAGGATAGAGCTTTATTGCAGGGAAAGAAATTTTCCAATAATGTAATGGCAAACCGATTTTTCACACTTCAGAAAATAAAAGTCTGGAGCAGATAGTGGCGATCTGCGCAAAGATGCGCGGGCGCATCTCCCCTCCTGCGCAAAACGCGCTGGCGCCTGTCGTGTGCGCGGCGAAACCATCACCGCGTCTGACCGGGCGCCAGTTTAACATTTCCCCTAGTGATTTTGGGGAGGCGGAGGTGCATGAAGGAAGAACTTCATTTTCTGCTTCAAGATCTTGTCTCGATTCTGCTGGATGGTCTGAAGGCGTTTGCTTGTTTCTTCCAGGCGGCGTTGGGTCTGTTCCACCAGCAAATCCAGCATCTCCGTGATCTTCGCTTCCAGTTTTGCAGTCAGCTCCGCCTGGCGGGTGGCATCCTTGCAATCGCGAAGCTCCAAGGCGATGGCCCAACATTCTTTGTCCAGCACGAAGAACTTCTGGTCATGTTCCTGATGGGGTCTGGGGAGCATCCGGGAAATTTCCCGCATAAACTGCTTCCGGTCTTCCTGACGGAGTTTCATCAGGCGGTCATATTCCTCCGGGTTGGTTTTTTTGAGCGTCTCGAAGAATGGCCGCGCTTCGGGGAAAAGTTCGTCTCCGAAGTGTTTTCGCCCTCGGAAAGCGGGCGCGTTTTTGGGGGCGTTTTGTTCCAGGCGCGGTGCCGATGCGGCTTCGGGCGTTGCCTGTGGACCTTCCTGGGGGTAGAGCATTCCGCTGGAGAGTCCAAGAAGGCACAGGATGGTCAAAAGGGTTTTAGTCATTTCTTGGTCAAGGCATTAAAGGTCGCAGACGAAGAGTCCGAGTTCCAGGTTCGCATTTTCCAGATCCTTCTGGGGAAGGGAGATTTCGGTGTCCAGCAGCATCTCTTCGAACTGAAGGTCGCTGTCGCTGTCGGCAATGACGGCCGGCTGGGGCGGGCGATGATGCTCTTTCGTCCCGAAGAATACAATGGCGAAAAGAATGGCGATGGAGGCAGCTGCCGCCCAGATCCTATGCCATGAACGGACCAGTGTCCGTGGCATGCGCTGGGCCGCCTTGCAGCGGGCGAGGGTGATGGCGTCCAGTTCGGCGGATGGCTTCGGTGGCAAGACCGCCGACAGCGTGGCCGCGAACTTGCGGCATTCTTCGCAATGGGCGAGATGGGCATGGACTTCCGGAGAGGGACGAGTCTTGGCTTCCTGTTCCAGCAGGAGCATTTCCTGGATTTTGCTGCAGATGTCGTTGTTCATAGGTACTCCGCGAGCTTTTTTTTCAGGTTCAAAATGGCGTAGTGCATGCGGCCGAGTGCGGTGTTCAGCCCGACGTTCTGCCGTTCGGCGATTTGCGCAAAGGGGATTCCTTCGTTGCGAAGGCGAATGACTTCCTGTTGCTCCGGAGGGAGTTCCAGAATTGCTTTCTGCAAGGCGGTCTCCAGCTCGCTGTGCTGGAGGGCCCGGTCGGGAGGGGCAAAGGGGGAGGAAAGGGTCTCGGAGAGTTCGCTCGTCGCATCGGAGGCGTGGGACCGGAAATAGTCCATGGCCAGGTTGTGGCCGATGCGGCAAAGCCAGGCTAGGAATTTCTCTTGGTGGTTGTAGGCCTTCAGGGAACGCACGACTTTGAGCCACGTCTGCTGGAAGAAGTCGTCCACCTGCTCGGAATGGCCGGAGAGAAGACGATGCAGGTAGGAATAGAGCGGCAGGCGGTAGCGGTTGTAGAGAAGCTCGAAGGCGTCGTCGGATCCCTGAAGACTTCGCTGAATGAGAGAGATGTCCTCCTCTTTGCATTGGGATGTCGGTTCAGGAACAGTCATGCCATAGATAACGGCTTTTGGTGCGGGTTATTGTGCAAGGCTTTTGCAATTATCTCAAATGTCGCTTTGGTCGGTTGTAATCACGGTTCGGAGTTCCGGGATTATTTTCAACGGAATCATATTCATGACAAGGGAATAACTTCATTCGTACGTTTGGGTATGCCTTGCGCATTTCAGTCGTGTTGAACCGCTTTTTGAGAGGATATGGAGCAATGCTAATATAAATGCCTTGCGTTTTTTTTCTCGTTTTCGCTTGCAAAGCACTGCTTGTTGGGTTAAGTTAGGGCAAAGTTCCTGTTCCCGCGTCAAGTATGGTCTGCAACTTCTACGACTCCGAGGACGAGGAGTTGCATATCGTGGACAAGCCGCCGGTCCCCTTGACGGAAGAATCGGAAGGCGTGCTTCTCAAAGACCGGTGGTCCATCACCGTCCGGCAGCTGGCCTGGCATAAGCAGGAGGTCAACAAGGGACGCGCTTCAGGATGAATACGACGTTCCGCTACAGGCGGGTTACCTCAAGGGCTACTACGACCGCATCCTGGATCTCATCCGCTCCCTGATGAGCATGACCTGCAAGACGAATCCCCACCTGCGCCTGGCCGTCCACACGGGGTGCCTGCGCATTTCCGGCGAAAGCATCTACACGGGCTTCAACAATCCCGAAATCAACACGATTCTTTCCAAAAGCTGCGGGGACTGCTTCGGCTTTACGCCGGAAGAGGTCAAGGATATGCTTGATTATTATGGCGTCGGCGAACTGTTCGGCACCGTGCGCGAGTGGTACGACGGCTACCGCTTCGGCAATGCGGAGATATACAACCCCTGGAGTGTCATCAATTTCATCAAGGACTCCTGTGACGAAGGGGTGGTCCGTCCTTGTCCCTACTGGGCGAACACTTCCGGCAACGACCTTCTCCAGACTCTCATTGTGGACAGCGTTAGCGGGAACGGCTCACGCGTCGAACTGGAGACGCTTCTTGCTGGCGGAACCGTGCGCCACTCCGTCTGCGAACAGTTGAATTACGCCAGCATGAGGATGGATTCCACGGCGCTCTGGACCACGCTCCTGTATACGGGATACCTGCGGACGGCGGAGTTCCCCAATCGTCTGTCGAATCTGAACGAACTGGAGCTGCAATTGCCAAACCACGAAGTCGCGGAAACTTTGAAGTTCCAGCTGGACCAGTGGTATCAGAAGGTTATCCCCACCTGGAATCGTTCGGGACTGGTCAAGGCCATGGCCGAAGGCGATGCAGGGGAGGTGCGCATCCAATTGAATTTCCTTTTGAAGCGGACCATCAGCTACCACGACCGGGCGGAGAACTTCTACCACGGCTTCATCGCCGGACTGCTTGCATCAATCGATGGCTGGCGTTGCGAGAGCAACCGGGAGAGTGGCGATGGCCGTCCCGATATCATTTTGCATACCAGCGATGCGCCAGACTGCGCGATTGCCATTGAAATCAAGCCAGCCGGTTCTCGTGACGAGCTGGAAGCCAAGGCTAGACTGGCTCTGGAGCAGGCCTTGAAGCGTGACTACATCGCAGAGTTCCGTAGCGATTACCGCATGGTCCGCGTCTATGGCATCGCCTGCTTCAACAAGGAATGCCTTGTGCTGGCGGGGGAATAGGCGTTTTGCGTCCGGAGAAGGTGACATGAATATCTGTAGTGAGACCCTTGCTTAAGGGGGGCTGCAATCTGACAAATGAAGGCAGGGATGGACTTGCATGGATATCCCATGCGG
>JAKSPB010000068.1 GCA_024405215.1 Lentisphaeria bacterium
ACAGATATCCCTCGTGCTTGTAGTAGGTTCCCCAGCTCATGGTCGCTTCGCTCCTATAAAAAGTAGAAAGTTAAAAGAATCAGAATGGAATGTCGTCGTCCTCGACGGCGGGCATTCCGCCGGACGGCTCCGTCAGGGGACCGTTCTCAAGCTGCCACATCAGTTCATCGGTCATCTCCGGCCTTTCGCCGAGCACGACTTTCGATATGCGGTCGAACTTCTCGCCGGTCACCCAGCGGACGGTGATATGCGTCGGGACGGCCAGCGCGCCGGCACGCGCCCAGGACACCGCCTCGTCCACGGTGTTCGGAATCGGACAGCCGTCAGGCGCACGCTCCTTCCACCACTTCAGAAACTTCTGCCGTGCATAGCCCGTGTGTTCGGGGCACACCCATTCCGACTTGTACTGGCCGATGCCGATTTCATAGTCCACGCGCATGGTCCTGGGCGTGCCTTCGTCCGCGTTTCTCCTGACATGCGGCTCGTAGAACACTCCGTGGACGTCGTATTCCTCATCGCGCACTTCGCCGGACAATACTCCCTCGTTTGAGGCGTGCTCCGTCAGGTTGCTGCGCTCGGGCGGCGGGAATTCGTAGCCGCATTCGGGGCATTTCCCGTATCCCGCGGCAATGAGCGCGCTGCACTTCGGGCATTTCTTGACGGGCGCTTCGCCGCCATGGCCGCCAGAACCGGGCTCCTTCACCTTGATCATGTCCAGCGGCCCGTGCCTCATGATGTTCGAGCCGTAGTCCAGAATCAGGCAGTTGGTCTTGCCGGTTGCCGGAGACAGGCGGGTGCCGCGTCCGGCCATCTGCAAAAGAAGGCCCGCCGACTGCGTCGGGCGCATCAGTACCACGCAGTCGGTGTTCGGCGCATCGAAGCCCGTCGTCAGGACGCCCACGTTTGCCAGATACTTCAGCGGTGGCTTGGGCGTTCCCCAGAGGTCGGCGGGAATCTTCTTCCCGCGGAAGCGCGCGATGATTTCGGCGCGTTCGCCGGAGGAGGTGGAGCCCGTGACGACGGCGCATTCCTGCCCGGAGTATCGCCGTATGGCCCCCGCCACATGCCTGCAGTGTTCCACCGACGTGCAGAAGACGAGCACGGATTTCCTGTCCTTCGTCAGCCGGACAATCTCCTCGCAGGAGGCGCTGACAAGCTCCTCGCTGTCCATGGCGGAAGCCAGTTCGTCCTGGACGAATTCCCCCGCCTTCGTATGGACGGAGGAAAGGTCGGCTTCGGCGTGTCCGGCTCTGGATACCAGCGGTGATAGGTATCCCTGCGCAATCATCTCCTTGAGTCCCGCCTCGTAGCAGACATGGTTCAGGATGTTCTCGGGCTTGCAGATGGCTCCGCCCTTGAGACGGAAAGGCGTCGCGGTCAGCCCGATGACGCGCACGAGGGGATTCATCAGCTTCATGTCCTTGAGGAAGGTTCGGTACATGCCGTCGCCTTCGGGTGCGATGAGGTGCGCCTCGTCCACGACCACCAGGTCGAATGCGCCAAGGCGGTCGGCCTTGTCGTAGACGGACTGTATGCCGGCCACGATGACGGATTCGCTGGTGTCGCGGGACTTGAGTCCTGCAGAATAGACGCCGACCTTCAGCTCCGGGCAGAGTTTCCTGACCTTGTCGGCGTTCTGCTCCAGCAGCTCTTTCACGTGGGCGAGGATGAGCACGCGCCCGTGCCAGAGGCTGACGGCATCGCTGGCTATCTTCCCCAAAACAAGCGATTTGCCTGTATTATGGGAAATCACTCCATTGCCATCCAGGTATAGATGGTCACCGTCAAGCGAGAAACCATAGAAATCGCCTGCCATCATCTGTTCGGTTGTAAACGGAATGCACTCGAAACATCCGCTGTACCGCCGATGAAGGAATTTCACGTCTTCGCATGGTTTGATGTCGCCAATGCATTCCGTGTCGCAGGCATTGGTTGCATGGCGGTAAAGTGGCATCAGATGATGACGATTGACGACAAAGGGCTGTAATCCGCTGCTTGCCACAGGCATAATCTTCACCATAGCTTCGCATCCTCTGGCGAGCTGAAGAACTCGCCGAGGTGTCTCATCCGGTCCCATCAGAAGGTCGCCGACAACGATGTCCTCGACCTTTTTGACGGAGCCGTCGTACATCAGGATCGGATGCCCCTTGGCGTGGCATCCCGTCGGGAGGACGATGCACGGGTTGTCGTCCCTGGTGCGGAGATGTTCATAGACCGCGTCCACGGCGGCCTGCTGGTAGGGTCTCAGATCCATTTCGGATTCTCCTCCCTTTCGCGCCAGTCCTCGGGGGCGAGACCGAAGTTCCGCATCTCCGTCTCAACGGACTGCCGCACCAGCTCCAGCCGCTCATGGCTTATCTTCAGCTCCCGGCAGATGTCGTCGGGCGTGCATCCCCTCATGAAGAGGAAGCACACCATCCGCTGGGTCTCGTCACGGATTGTCTCCAGGTACTGGCGGACCAGTTCCACCCGTGCCTGTCTGTTCTGTCTGTTCATATTCGGAAATCCTTATCAGCGCCAGGCCGTCTGGCGGCTCAGGCTTGTTCTTGGTCACTGTCAGCTTCTGGATGAGCGAATCGTCCTCGTACACGCCTGCACAGGTCAGTGCATCCAGCAGACTTTTTAGGGAATTGTCCAGGTCGCGCCGACGGTTGTCGGGCGGAAACAGTTCAAGCTCCACCGCAACCGGGACGCCGAAGGACGGATTACCGGCCCGCCGGGCAATTGCGCCGACGGCATCCCGGTACCTGCGTCCGTCCTTGGAAATGAGGACGCGCGGGCCGACGTGCCTGTAGTAGTGGTTCACGCTCGGCGGCCATGGAAGCGCCATGGTCACGTTCATTGTTCTTCCTCCTGCGTTTGCCGAAGTCCTTCTCGACCCGCAGGGGCGCGGGAGGCGGCAGGCAGTCTCGGTTCACGGGATGGAACCAGAGAAGCCCCGCCACAATGATTGCTGGAATGACTGTGGTCATAATCAGGCCTGCGCTCCCGAGGTGTTTCGCGCCCACGGAGGCAGACTGCTGGCCGCGGCCGCCTGTGGCTGGGGGGCAGGCGCAGGAGCGGCTACGGGCGCGTTTGCGGCCGAACGTGCGGCGTATCCGCGGATGACGTTCTCCAGTTCGCCCGTGTCCTTCTGCTTTTTGCACTTGACGGTCAGGATGACGGGAAGGTTGTGGAGCTCGCAGGTGTCGGACGGGTTGAGGACGTTCACCGCGTGGCAGAGCGCGGAGAAGTCGGCGCGGCCGATGCGGACGGCATCGGGATTCTGGTTCTCGATGTTGTAGCGTCCCCAGATCTTGCGCCCCCTGTGTTCGCCGGAGACGACCTCGAACTCGATCTGGACGTACTTGCCGCTGCCGCTGCGGGTCTCCTTCACGTCGGAGTCGGCGATGACGGCCTCATACTTGCCTTCGGGAAGAATCTGGAATTCCTGGGAGGGCTCGACTTCCGCTGCGTTGAAATTGATTGATGCCATGATTTGTTCTCCTTATTGCCTGCTGGTGGTGTTCTTTTCCCCGGTGTTTTCTGCGGTCCTGCTTTCCGGGCATCCGCCACGGTGTTCGAAGCGGACGTCCATCGGCCAGAAGTCGTCGCGGACGAGATAGGCCTTCTCGCCGGCGGGAATCTTCCTGTGGCAGAGGTCGCAGAGCTGGTCGTGCCGGAGTGTGACGAGTCTTTCAGACATTGGCTTCACCTCCCGATGCGTATGCGTCCATGAACGCCTGCCAGGAGAGCGGAATCTCGGCGGGCAGGTTGAAGCGGTTCTTGGCGATGCAGGCGGGCGAGCCGACCGTGCGGAGGATGCGCTCGCCGCCGTTCGCCCCGATGGCCGTGGCGATGGCGCGATCTCCCTGGAAGCCCGTGCCTTCCTCCTTGCTCACGCGGAATCTCTTGGTCGCGAACAGGACGGCGTCAACCCATTCGCAGAGGAGGCTCGTGGCGGACTTGTGCAGGCGGGGCGTGTAGCGGTCGTAGGCGGCGTTCTCGGGGTCCTCGAAGCGCTCCACCTTGCTGTGGGCGATGACGATGACGATCATGCCGCGGACGTTGCGCAGGTCGTTGAACAGACTGACGATCTGCCGCCAGTAGGTGAGCGCGTGGACGTAGCCCTTGCCGTAGCCGCCGTCAGCCTTTTCGATGGAGCGGACCCCGAAGTCCTGGCAGACCTTGTCCCAGATGAGCCGCTCCAGCCAGTCGGCGGAGTCGAGCACGACGGTGCGGAAGTCGTGCTGCTCGTCGCGGAGCGCGGCCAGCGCGTTCAGGACGTCGTTGAGACTTTTGGCCAGAGGGAATTTGGATGTGTTGATTTCGTCCAGGCCGTCCTCGGTCTGGATGAAGACGGGGTTCGGTGCCTGGGCGGCGGTGCAGCTCTTGCCCACGCCTTCCTGACCGTAGAGGAAGATTCGGGGCGGCTTGTTCTCCTTCCCTCGGGTGATGCTTTCAAGCAGTGACATGATGGTTGTTCTCCTTTTATATGTGGTTATAGAGACGAGATGATGCGCGTTCCTTCGTAGCCGGTCGGCCAGTGTCCGGTGTAGATGCACTTGCGATAGCGTGCAAGCGCGGCCTCGTTGACCTGCTTCGCCTCTTCGAGGACACCCGGGGACAGCTCCCAGACGCCCGTGCTGAACGGCTCGTTCTTCTCCACGGCGATGATGTGGACGGGGACGCTTGCGTCCAGCGCCTTCTCGATGACGGCATGGTAGAAGGCCATCTGGTGGAGATATCCGTAGCGGCGGCAGTCGTTCTCGAACCATTTCAGGCTGTCGCAGGTCTTGAGGTCGACAAGCCCGTATTCCGGGCTGAACCAGTCCATGCGGACCTGGCAGGGGACACCGCAGTATTCGGCGCGAAGGACGCCTTCGGGGCTGCCCTTGTCCAGCAGCTGCGCGGCGACACCGTGCGTCCAGACGGACTTCTGCAATTTGGTGATGAAGCCGTAGTCCCTGCAGGAGAGGACTTCCTTCGTCTGGGCGGCAAGCCAGTCGGAATAGGACTTGGTGGTCCTGCCAAAGGCTTCGCCAGTCTTTGCGTTGACTGGACCGTCGCTGACGAGGTATTGGTCGTCGAACGCCATGCGCCCCTCCAGAATGAGGCAGTGGGCGGCACGTCCCAGTGCCAGGGCCGGGCTTTCGGTCGCGGCGATTTCACCGCTCACTTTGCGGTGATAGAGTTCGGGGGACTCGCGGAAGTCGGCCAGCAGATGGCTCGACATGTAGCGGCCGCTTCTGCTTTCGGCGTGGTACTCTTCCGCGGGGATGGATAGAATCTTGTCTGTGTTCATCAGTGACTCCTTGTTGGGGTTGTTCCAGGGAGGTCTCTTTTCTCCCGTCACCAATGCATTCAACAAAACCGTTAAAGTGGTCAAAGTTTTTTGGGAATTTTCGGAAAAATCGTCAAGGGGGAAAAACGGCTATCGGGAATGGACCGATGCCGGGTGATGCGTGAAAACAGAAGACTTTGATAAATCCGGAGAAATATGTTGAAATGAAATGATAATTTGAAATTTACCAAATTAATATTATCTTATGCCATGTTGAAAAGAAATATAATTAATGGAGGCATGCCATGGATACAGAAACACAGGATTACGATTTCATGCAGAAGGTCGCGGATGCGTTCCTGCATCTTGGGACGCCAACAAGCGGCTCGTTGCGGGCCGTGGGACTGAAGTTCGGAATCACCCGTACCAAGGTGCGGAAGATACTCATCACGCTTGGGGCACTGGAGTCGCCGCTTCCCGATGAAGCAGTGAAACTCCAGGAATCGGGAATGAAGCTCCAGGAGATTTCCGACAGACTTGGCATTCCTGTCTCTACGCTGTCCACATATCTTCCATACGTGTCCGTGATGTACAACGGCGAGGTGCGCTCGGCCAACGCCTTGCGCATCGGCACATTCCGTGAACGGATTTCCAATATTGCCAGGATGCAGCCTCATCCGGATGCAGTTCCCGTTGAAGACATCCCCCGCCCAGGCGTGTCTCCCCGGAGCAAGATAGCCGAGGCGAACATAATAAAGGAGAGAACCATGTTGAAAGAAAACGCCAGCACCGTCATGCGTCTGAATCTGGAACTGAATCTTGAGGGGCTTCCCGAAAAAGGCTGGGAGGTGCTGCGCAAATATTGCGATGTGAACAAAGGCTATTCACGCGAGATTCTTGCCCCGTCGGATATGACGCTTCATGGTCTGCATTACGCCATCATGCAGCTTTTCGGCTGGCTCAACGGACATCTCCGCCGGTTCTCCCTTCCTGAAGAACTGTTGAATGAACTGACCCAGGGGCGTCTGGACGACTATCTTGACCTGGTGGGACTGTATTTCCGCCCGCCAGTTGATCTCGAAGATGACGACTGCTTCTGGGATGACAACTACGAAGGCGAGTCGAGCTTCAAGGCATGGCTTCGGAAAAAGTACACGCGTCCTTTCCGTTTCCATGGAAGACACGAGCAGTTCATGACGGCGAGGAAGGAGGCGGAGGATTTCCGGAAAACTGTCAGGAAAGGCCGCATAGGAGAACTTCTTGAAGAGCGGCGTCGGACGAACGATTATGTAAAGAAGATTGTCGGCGAATCAAAGGACCTCATGCTGGAGGAACTTCGCAGTTTCACGGATTTCACATACGGGGATGTGCTGGAGCGTCTGGAACTGTCGGAAATCCTTGGTTCCGCCAGGCTCACAAGAAAAGACCTTGGCAATCTGTGCAGGAAAGCCAATGACTATTATGAACAGAATCTGAAGACGCTCGCCAACATCAAGCATGCCGGAGCATCGAAGGAGGCCATTGACGGAATGCTGGCCGGACTCAATCCAATCGTCCAGCCAATCACGGATACTCTGAACTATGAGTTTGATTTTGGCGACGGCTGGGAAATCAGAATCACATGCTGCGGAACATACGCAGAGAGTGACCTGAAGGACGTCGCGCCGGAACTGGTTGAGAAAATCAACGCAGTCATGGCAACGGGACGTCCGCTTTGCATCGCCCTGGATGGAAGCCGTCAGCTGGTCCAGGATGTCGGCGGCATCTATGGCTACTGCGATTTCCTGTGCACCATCAACGGCGATGACGCGCGGGAGAAGCGCGAGATGAAGGAATGGGCCAGCGGCATGAGCTGGACGGGGCGCAAGTCTTCACCGGAGAAGCTGCTGTAATCGCCAGTGCTGAACTTATGTTTCAGCGGGTGCGTTGAGATTCGGACTTCCGTCCTTTTGCCTTGTTCCGAAACGGCAATTCAATTTCAGCGGGTACGTTGAGTTTCGGACTTCCGACCTTTTGGCCTTGTTCCGAAGCGGTCGTTTCCTTCAGTCCGAGCGGCGTAGCGCTGAATGTAGTCGGCGCGTTTTTCTGGCGGGACGTCCTTGAGCATTCTCAGGATTGCCCAGCCGATGAGCTGTGCGGCCTCCATCATGTTCGGCGGAAGTTTTGAGTAGGTGATGTGATTGTTGAGCATTTTTGTTCTCCTGTTTCGGTGCTTGAGTGTGCGCCTTTTTTACAAGAAAACAGCTCGCATTGACAGAAAAGCAAGTCGGTAGGCGGCGATTTAGCCAAACAGGGGCGAGAATTTCGCAGTTTCCGCACATTTGAAAAGACCGCCGTTTGTCACCTCGAATAAATAGTTGTATGTTTTTTGACCTCAAGAATACAAACTTTTCTTCGTCATTTATGCATTCTCCATCATAATAAGTTGATGGAGGTTTTCAAAACGGAAAGGTCTTTTGGAAGGGCATTTTTGAGGGGAGAGAACGGCAATTCTCTGTTCGCGGAATCGGGCAGAATCAAAAGGTCGCCGTTTCGCGAAAATTTGCCCGACAGAGAATAATTTCAGAACTTCCAGGTTGGGCGACCATCTTCTTACTGAAAAGCACTTGGGTCTTTACTCAAGTGCTTTTTTTGTGCCCGGTTTTGCCGTGTTTTTCCAGCTCAAAACGCATTTGCGTCCTCCAAAGAGAACGCCAGCGAGTGAACCCAATCCGCCTATCCGCTCCCTCTCCCATTTATCCACTACGATTTGTATAGTCCCGGGTCTTTATTCCTCTAATCGTTGTTAATTCCTTTGAATTGGAAGACTTACGAAGATTCTCCGTTTTTGGCGGTTAGTCTTCACTGTTTATGCACCAAGAGATATTCCTAGGGGATAGATACTACATTTTCCGCGTTCCCCAGCAAATATTCACTTTCGTGTTTAATCCCAAGGTCGCTAAAGCCCCATTTATTCCGCATAGCCTGTTTCTGGCAGGTCAGATTGATTGGAAATGAGACCTTTTGATAATGGGTGAAGGCTACAACGCTTATTCGTTCTTCCTTTCAGCCTTTGATGTCAGCACTTTGTTTTCGAAGGCGATTCGCTGCTGTTGTATAATGCGTTTGAAAGTGTCTTCGCTTGGCAACACAGTCTTGTACTGACGTGCAAAAATCCGATTGTGTTCACATTCGGGAAGTGTCATTTTGACGGTTGCATCGTTGACCTCCTCGCTACTGAGCAGAATGCCGATGGTTGGATTCTCATCAGGCAGTTTCACGATTCTGTCATAGTAGTGCACATACATCTGCATCTGCCCCAGATCCTGGTGGGTAATCTTTGACAATTTCAGGTTAAAGACAAAGAAGGACCGTGTCAGGCGGTTATAGAAAACAAGGTCGACTTTGTAGTGTTCTTCCTCGAATGTGAAGCGCACCTGACGCCCGACAAATGTAAAACCCTTGCCTAGTTCAAGCATAAATTCAGCGAGATGGTCGATGATGGCCTGTTCCAGTTGTGTTTCGGAATAATCGGTCTTTTCCGGCAGACCGAGGAATTCAAGTGTATATGGATCCTTCAGCGGCTCGATGGCGACTTCTGGTCTTGGGGCTTTGCTCATCAACTCCTGGACGCTACAAGTATCCTTATGTTTCTGCATACGTTCATAGAGCTGCGATCCTATTTGCCGAGACAACTGCCGTATTGACCATTGCCCCTCTGCCGCCTCATGCTCATAGAACTGGCGTTCTGCCGAATTAGCAATGCGCATCAGGACGAGGTAGTGGGACCAGCTCAAGCAGAAATCGTCTGCACCGTGGACGATTTTCTCCGTTGAAATGTTGTTTGACTGTGTCTCTAATGTTCCAATTGGATAAACAGTGTTTAGCGAATTGGAATACGTAATAAAAAATTGCCGTATCAATTTCAAGTTTGGCACACTCCACCCCTTGCCAAATCGCTCGGTCAACCTTGATGATAATTCATCAAGTATTCGTCTCCCATATTCTGCTCTGGCTTTTCCTCCTTGTTCCTCCTCAACAATCATGCGACCGATTTCGTAGTAGGTATAAACCAGGGCAATATTGGCAGATACCGCGACCTTGCGTCGCGCTTCTTCAATTAATGTGATGACGCGCTCTGAAAGTGTTGGATTGCTCTTTGTTGGTTTCATTGTCCCCTCCATTATTGTCTTAGTGATTACTTGGCATTATCCAATTTTGCAATTGCGGAATTATCGGTCATTGAAGCATGCCCATGATATACGGAGTCATGATGTTGGATACACGGCAGATGTCTCCGGCCTGATGCAGTTCTGGTATCGTGAACTTATGCAGGCGATACCCCTCATGCAGCGCCTCTATGGCCACATCAAGCCCGAACTTGTTACGGAACTTGAAGCAGTCTGCAACTGTTCTGGCCGCAGAGTATACGGGAATGTTCAGTCCATCTCGTTCAAGGTATTCCACCCCCCATTCAAAAGTCTCTCTTCCAAGGCGGATGCAGACTGGCGACGGTCCCTGGAAAGCAGGGACATGGTGTCCCTGGGGAATGGCAATCCACAGCGATGAAGGAAGTTGTGTGGTAAAGTCATGAAGCCGCAGGGCAGAAAGCAGGCAGACCACGAAACGGCTCCCTTTCTTAAGAAGCTGTTCTATGTCGGAATACTGTTGAAAAGGACGCCCCGCAGGAGCATATATGCCGTAGCCAATTCGCTCCAGACATCCTGTCTTTACATAATACGGGAGAACAGATGCTGGAATGCCTGCGCTGCGAGCTTCTGCCGCCGTAAATGAGCGTCCAGCTTTCAGCAGTGATTCGAGTTGTTGTGCATATGAGTTCATTGTTTTAATCTCCGGCACTAAATATAATCACTTAAAGCGGAATATTCAACTCGACCAGATAAAAAAACGTTATCTACCTAGCTACTTTTTTATACGTAGGTGAAGGGATATATAGACGGGCTTTCGTCTTTTTCAAAAGAGACTGCTCAAAACGCCTTTTGTGTTTTAATACATAGGGGACAGGCCAGCAAAAAGATAGGACCGCCAAAGGCCTTGTAACTGACAGCGTAATCATAAAGTTCGAATCAAAATATCCTTGACTACTTTGTGCAATAAGTTGATGCTCAGGTGACGGGAATTGTCTGTTTTTTCTGGAAACAGGTTTCCACTTGGCTCAAAAGCTTGAATGCTATGGTGACGGGAAGAACAAGATTTTTTCCGAAGACCTTTCCCATTTTGGAAAATTCGGTGGATAACGTAAGTGACGATGAAAAAGAATTTCCAAATTGGTGACGGAAAATTTTCAAAAACTCCTGAACGCTTTTGAGATTTCGTCGAATGCATTGGTGACGGGATAAAAACATTCCCCTATCAGGGACTCATGACAAGAAAAATAGAACTTTTTTCCCAAAAAGCGATTTTTCACTGCCCACCCCCCCCACTATTTTTTTAATACACAGGTGAAGGAATAATGTCGGAGAGGGGAGAACATAAAGGACATTTTTCTTTAATACGTCAATGTCGGAACAAATACGTCAATGTCGGAACACAACGTCCCGACTGAACAAGGCAACCGTCATCACAGGAGGAAAGAACAATGGAGACGTAAATCATGAACACACAGCACTGGTGTCCCATAAAAATGAGGTAGAAACGTTTTTTTAGTCAAAGAATCCGGG
>JAKSPB010000069.1 GCA_024405215.1 Lentisphaeria bacterium
GGTTCTGCTGGTTCTGCTGGTTCTGCTGGTTCTGCTGGTTCTGCTGGTTCTGCTGCTGTTCCTGCTGAAGTTCTTTCTGGAGTTCTTCAATCTTTTGCTTCAGGGATTCTGCTTTGAGACGATTTTCCTCCACTGTGATTTTGTTGTTTTCCGGAATTGTAGGAGCCTGATAGGTCTGGAGGGATTCGTTCGTTTGTTTCAAGGCGTTTTCCAAGGGGGCGGGATCGCGGGAAGACTTGCATTGCTCATAGGTGTTTTCCGCGAGGTGGAAGAGGGCGTTGGCAAGGGCGAGACGTGCCTTGTTGTCCAGTTGCGGATTGGGCTTGGCTTCCAGGCTGTTCTTTTCCACGGCTTGGCGCAGAAACGCCTCTGCCTCCGGGAATTTCCCAAGTTTATACTGTGCTATTCCTGTGTTGTAGTCCAAGGTCGGGGGAATGTCCTCGCCAATCTTTTCCCGACATTTTTCGTAGTACTGGATGGCGCTTTCGAAGTCGCCGTTCTGGAAAGCCTTGTTTCCTTCAATGAAGTCGTTTCCGTAGAGGGAGAATGCGCCCACAAGAAGCAGGGCGGCCAGACGCGAGGCACGCAGGACGCGCCGCCCGCGGGGAAGAGGTGCGCCAAGTGCGAGGAGAATCATGGCTGGGAGGAGGAAAAGCTGATATTTGGGTTGGAGATGTTCCACGGTTTCTTCTTCCATCTGGTGTTTCTCTGCTGCGCTGACCAGTTGCAGGTAGGTCTCCCGCAGATCAAAGGCGTTGGTGCCTACTGGCAGGTAGATTCCGCCGGGCGTGGCTGCCGCCATGTTGCGCAGAGTCTCGGAATCCAGCTTGGAACGGACTGGTTCGCCTTGATAACGGAGGATGCTCTTGCCGCCGCGGCCATCCGGCAATTGCAGGAGCGTTCCCTGTTGGTCGTCGCCAATGCCGATGGCGAGCAGGCGGATTCCGTCGGCGCCGATGGCTTTGGCGGCTTCGACAGGAAGCGAGTCATGGTCTTCGCCGTCGGTGATCAAAATGATGTCCCGCCCCAGGCGCTGCTGGTCGTCAAAGACCTTCTTTTGGACGGTGCGGACAGCGTCTCCCAGGTTGGTGCCGCCGCGTGTGACCGCATCCACGGAGAGTTCGGAGAGCATCATGCGGAAAAATCCGTAGTCCTGTGTCAAAGGGCAGAGGATGGCGGAGGTCCCGGCGAAGGCGACCAATGCCACGCGGTCGCCGGAGAGGGCGTCCACGCAGTCGGAGATGTCGGCTTTGGCGCGTTCCAGGCGGTTGGGACGGAGGTCTTCCGCCAGCATGCTTTTGGAGACGTCAACCAGAAAGACCACATCACGCCCCTGCCGCTGGACGGTTTCCGAGATGGGGTCCCAGGACGGGCCGGCCAAGGCGAGGATGACCAGCGCCAGGGCGGCCAGGACAAAGAACCAGCGGAGTGCGGCTGTGCCCGGCATGGTTCTCGCCTGCCAGCGTTGCAGCGCCAGCGGGCCCGCGATCTGCGCTCGCGTTTTCCGGGTGCGCAGATACTGGATGACAAGGGCGGCCAGGAGGAGCGGAATGAGCCAAAGCCAGTGGAGAGTGGAAAGATAGGTGAACATGAGTTTAGGCAATCTGGCGGCAGAGAGTCATTTTCAGCAGGATGGCGGCCAGGAGAAAGGCGAAGGCCGTCCCTAGGAATGGGCGATAGAGTTCCTTGTGGGTTACGTAGCGGACCGCCTCGATGTGGCTCTTTTCCAGGGTGTCGATGGCCTTGTAGATCTCCGTCAGGCTCTGGGAGGAGTCGCAGGTCTGGAAGGTGCCGCCAGTTTCCAGGGCCATGGCCTGGATTTCACTGGTGTCATACTGGTAGTTGGCACCCAATTGCATCATGCCGAAAGGCGTTTGCAGCTGTCGTTCCGGTGCCAGGATGGCAATGGAATAGACCTTGACGCCGTGCTCCTTCGCCAGTTTTGCGGCTTCGGAGATGGAGTAGGTATGCGGGCCTTCGTCCTGGCCATCCGTCAGCAGGATGATGACCTTGGATTGCAGGTGGTAGGCGCTGGCGTCCTTCTGGTTCTGGGCGGCCAGGGTCTGTTCCGCAGCCGCCAGGCGTGCTACGCCCATGGCCACGGCGTCACCGATGGCGGTGCCGTTTTCGTCTGTGTCGCCTTCAATCAGCGCGATGTTCTTCAAGGCGAAGGAGAGTGCGTTGTGATCCAGCGTCAGAGGACACACGGTGTAGGGATAGTGCGCGAAGGCCACCACGCCCAGGAGGTCGTTGTGACGCCCTTGCAATTCCAGCTCCTTGTCGCCAAGGACGAATTGCCGGAAGACTTCCTTGACCGTCTCCAGGCGGTTCTGCCGCTTCCCTTGGTAGTCCATTTCCGCCGCCATGGAACCGGAACGGTCCAGGATCATTTCGATGGCGATGCCTTCATTGCGATCCTGGATCTGCTCCTGGCCTTTCTGGGGGCGCGCCAGGGCAAGGGAGAATAGCATCCAGCTGATCAGGCAACAGGCTGGGAAAAGCCATAGGCAACGCTGCCGCCAGCTGCGTGGCAGATTACGGA
Organism: Lentisphaeria bacterium; assembly: GCA_024405215.1. Taxonomy (GTDB): domain Bacteria; phylum Verrucomicrobiota; class Lentisphaeria; order Oligosphaerales; family Oligosphaeraceae; genus UBA1724. Next base: position 2,543 of record JAKSPB010000069.1, read on the forward strand.
GGAATTCGCCGGTGGCCATGGGGAGGGCGGGTGCCGGATGGCGGAAGAGGCGTCTCCAGAGCCAAAGAAGAAGCGGGAAGAGGAGCGCGAGGAGCGCCCAGGGAGTTGCAAAACGGAAAATCATGGTCTGGCCTCCTGGTCGTCGGTTGCGGGAGTTTCGCGGGTCTGTTCCAGGAAGGAACGGCAGGAGTCGGAGAGGGCGTTCATTTCCGCCTGACCGGAGTAGGCGCCTGCGAATTTGACCATGTCGCAGGCGTTCAGGAATCCCTGCAGCAGCTGGCGGTGTTCCTGGACCATGGCGGGCGTGGAGGTCAATAATTGCAGGAATTCCTCCGTGGTCAGACGCGGGGCGGATACGCCGAAACGCTCCTCCAGATATTGGCGCAAAATGCCGGAAAGTCGCTGATGGAAGAGCTTGGCTTCGCCTTTTTCAGGAAGGCGTTCCGACAAAAGCACCTGAAGGGCCAGCGTGGCGACTTCGTAAGGGGAGGGCGGAGCTACAGGCTTGTTGGCATGGCGTTTCCAGAGATGCCAGCAGAGCAGTGCCACAAGGGCAGCCAGAAGGATTGCCGCGCCTGCCATGGCCCAGGGAAGCCATGGCGGGAGTGGCTTGAGACGGGCTTCCGGGAGAAGGTAGGAGTCGTCCAGTTCCGTAGCCAAAAGCGGCAAGACGGAGAGGAGGGATAGGATGGCGTAGAAATTTCGGTTCATGTTATCGCCGTTGGGTGCGACGTTTAAGGAAGGCTGCCAGTTCGCGGGCGCATTCGTCGCCCAGACTCAGGGGGAGCTGGTCAACGCCCAGACGTTTCAGGCGAGAGACAAGGAGCTCATTCCGTTTGCGCATTCGTTCCGCGTAAGCCTGGCGGACTGCGGCGCAGGAGGAGTCCACGAGGAAATGATCGCCGGTTTCCGCATCGGCGATTTCCAGAAGGCCTGCGTTTGGCAGGGTTTCCAGGGAGGGGTCCCGGAGAGGGAGCACGACTACGTCATGCTTCTGGGAAAGCATTTGCATGGGACGCTCGAATTCTCCGCAACCGAAGAAGTCCGAAAGTACAAAGACGACTGCGCGTTTCTTCAGTGCGCGTGCCAGGAAGTTCAGTGCGCCAGGAAGGTCGGTGCCTTCCCCTTCCGGCGTGTAGCCAAGGACTTCGCGGATCATGCGCATGGCGTGGGTCGCCCCCTTGGCGGGCGGGATGAAGCGCTCGATGCGGTCGGTGAAGAGCAGCAGGCCGACTTTGTCGTTGCTTTTCACGGCGGAGAAGGCCAAGGTGGCGCAGAGTTCTGCTGCCAGGTCGTTCAAGGTAACGGATGTGCCGCCGAAGCGTCCGGAGGCGGAGCAGTCCACCACGAAGAATACCGTCAGTTCACGCTCTTCCTGAAAGCGCTTGATGAAGGGGCGCCCCTGGCGGGCGGTCACGTTCCAGTCAATGGAGCGCACGTCGTCGCCGGGAAGATACTCCCGGACTTCGTCGAACTCCATGCCGGCGCCGCGGAAGGCGGATTTGAACTCCCCCGCCAGGACATCCGTCGCGTCGCGGCGCGAACGGATTTCCAGACGACGAAGTTTTTGGGTCAGTTCCTGCAATTCCATACGAGAGATTCTTTAAGGCACGGGGACGGCGTCCAGAATCTGCTTGACGACTTCCTCGGCGGAGATTTCCTGCGCCTCGGCTTCGTAGGTCAGTAGAATACGGTGGCGCAGGACGTCCATGGCGATGCCCTTCACGTCCTGCGGCGTGGTATAGCCGCGTCCGGCCAGGAGGGCCTGGCCTTTTGCTGCCAATGCCAGGAAGATGGTGGCACGAGGGGAGGCGCCGAAGTGGATGAGGGGCTTCAGGCTGTTCAGATGGTAGTTTTCGGGATGGCGGGTGGCATCCACCAGGTTCACGATATACTCTTCAATTTTCCCATCCATGAAAATTTCGTCCATGACGCCACGGATACGCGCGATGTCGGCGGGGGCCAGGATGGGCAGGATTTGAGATGTCTCGTGGGCATTTCCATGCCGGCGGAGGATCTGCAGTTCGTCGGCCGTGCTGGGATAGTCCACGACGACCTTGAACATGAAACGGTCCACCTGGGCTTCCGGCAGTGGGTAGGTGCCTTCCTGTTCAACGGGGTTCTGGGTGGCCAGGACCAGGAAGGGCGCGGGCAGCGGGTAGGTGTTTTCGCCGATGGTGACCTGGCGTTCCTGCATGGCTTCCAGCAGTGCGCTCTGGACCTTGGCCGGCGCACGGTTGATTTCATCCGCCAGAATCAGGTTTGCGAAGACCGGGCCCTGCTTGGTGGTGAAATCGCCGGATTTGGGATTGTAGACCAGCGTCCCCACCAGGTCGGCAGGCAGCAGGTCCGGAGTGAACTGGATGCGGTGGAAGGATGCCTGGATGGCCTTGGCCAGGGTGGTGACAGTCAGCGTCTTCGCCAGGCCGGGAACGCCCTCCAGCAAAATATGCTGGTTCGTCACCAGGGCGATGAGCAGACGGTTGACCAGAGTCTCCTGGCCGATGATGACCTTGCCGATTTCCGAACGGAGGGCCTGGAGGGCCATGGCTTCCTGACTGGCCTTGGCGCCGATTTGCGTAACATCAATGGACATGTGTTTCTCCTGCAAAAATTGCCAACGAAAAGAACAGCGACCTAGACACAAAAAAGCCCCCCGGGGTTCCCGGAGGGCGTGCGGTTTTTTGAAAAACTGTTGAGGCAATGGCAAAAGTCCCTTTGGGGAAAAACTGATTGGGAAATCTTTGAAAAGTGCCTTCAAATGGACTTTTGCAATCGGCTCATTTCTTGTTCACCGTGAAAATTTCGGGGTCCAAGGGGACATAGCCGTGGGTGGAGCCTTGGTACCAGTTGATTTTCTTGGGGACGGTCAGGTTGTTGTAGAAGACTGCGATGCCGGAGGGCGGGCAGGTGTAGTCGCCCAGGCCGGCGCGGAGAATTTCCACGGGGCACTGGATGCGGCGGGCCATGTGGACGCAGTCATAGTAATCCAGGGCGCGAACATATTGGAGGCGCCAGTCGCCGCAGATCCGCTGGAAAGTCTCCGCGCCACCCAGGTCGCAGCACCAGGGGATGCTGGGATTTGCCAGGGTGACATCGTGGTCCAATGCCGCCGCCCAGATGGTCTGAAGGCCGCCTTGGCTGCCGCCGATGGCGCACAGCTCCTTGCCGTTCCAGGCCGGAAGAGACTTGACGAACTCCAGGGCGCGCAGAACCCGGAGGACCATGCCATGGAAGTAGGCGGTGTCGGGATTGGCGTTCTGCGCCGGATCGAAGGCGTAGGAGAATCCATTGGACTTGATGGCTTCGCCGTAGGCGTCGTAGTAGGCGTCGTCTTTCAGCAGGTCTGCGCCATGGGCGTTGATGGTGAAGAAAATGCAGTTGGGGCGGCCCCAGGTGGGGATGGTCTGGAACATTTCCTTGTTGTAGCTATAGCCCATGAAATTGACTGTCGCGGGGAGGCTCTTTTCCGTTGCGTCCTTGGGGATGGTCATGAAGCCAGTCACCGGACGTCCGCCTGCGCAGGCGATGGAGACGGCATATACATCCAGGCCCTGCTGGGTGGGCTGAAGCTTGGTCATGGAGTAGGAAAGCGGGACTTCCGCAAGCAATGCCTTCTGCTTCGCCCAATATTCGTCAAAGTCTTCCGGCTCTTCCACGCCATGCAGATTCTCCGGATGGACGGCTGCGCCGCATTCGAGAACGACCTTGCGCTCTTTCTGCTTGTCCTTGACCTTGACGACGTTTCCTTCGGCATCAAGCAGGGTGCCGATGATACGGACAAAGCCCTCGGTGTTCAAGGTCGTTTCGAAAGAAGCCGGAACGGCGGGATCCCAGACGATGATGCCATCCGCTAGTGCGCCGTCGTCACCCTTGCGAACCCATTGGATCTTCCAGCCAGCGGGAATTTCGGCGTTGAATTCTCCGAAGTGGAAGGTGAAGGTCATCGGCTCGCCTACCTCGTAGGACAAGGGATTCTTGTCGGTGGTGCCGTTGAAATGGAGCAGGGCGTCATTCAGGTCCGCGCGGAGCATCGCGCAGAGGGAGAGGATCGTGAAGAGGGAAAAGAAAATTTTCTTCATGATGGAAAAAGGAGTGGAAAAATGCAGGAAGGAATACCTGCATCCGGGATAGGAGGCGAATGCAGGAGAAAACGGGACGGTGCCCTAGGTAATTGCAAAAGTCGCTTAGGTTATTTTCCACTCTTCCCGGTCGTTTCTGCCCAAGTGCTTCCACTTTCGCGAAGCCATGGCGGATACGGCGTCTTGAAAAGGCCACGTATTGTCGCTCTTGGGCAGAACTGCCTCGGAAATCCTTGAAAAGTGCCTTCAAAAGGACTTTGGCGATTGCCTTGTCACTAATATGTTTCCTTTTTTGGTTTTTACCGCCGATTTCCTGACAGTCAATCAAAAACTTCCTCGGAGTCGTAGGAAGAAATTTTTTCACAGGCTTGCAGGATGGTCGGGAGGTGCTCAATGGCATTGTTGCGTCGCAAGACGATTTGCGCAATGGTGTCAATGGATTTTTCCATTTGATTGAAGAGGTGGTCGTCCTCTCCGGGGTAACACCGGCTGACTCCATAGATGGTCCAGGCGCGTTCCAGACATTCGCGAAGTGGCTCTGGCAGACTTTGCATCAGGGCGATGTAGGCGCGGTTGGGTTCGCATAAGGCCAACAGACGATTGTCATATTTGTGGTTGAGGAAATTCCCTATGCGTATGACGTGTCGGGCATGGCAGTAGGTGGTTTGGCCTGTCTCCCATTTTCGGATGGTGGACCAATTGATTTGAAGGAAGCTTCCCAGTTGCTGAAGACTTACTCCCAGCTGGCGGCGTGTCTCGCGGAGATGTTTGCGGATTTCCTTGGTGATGGTGCCGTCAAAAACGATTTCAGGCTGCTTTGCGGAGCGGCGGATGCTTGCGGAGGTGTGTCTGGTAGTCATTGCGGTTCTCCTCTTGAAGTTAGTTCTCAATGGACGTGATGGCATTGGAACGCCGCACAAGACGCCTGGCTGCCTCGGCCAGGTCGCGACGGAATAGGTGAAGCAACTCGGATTGGAGATCGGGATGCTTCCCGCAAAGGGTATAAAGCGAGGCTGCCTTTTCAAGGCATTTCAGCATCGAGGTGCTTGTGTTGGGGAGAAGCGTTTCCGGGAGAGGGGCATTCAGGCTTTGGAGCTCAAGGTCGAACTGCCCGGACAGGAAGTTGTTCAGGCGGTTGACGTGCTGGACCCGGCAATGTCGCGTGCTGCCATCTTCCCACTTGCGAAGGGTGGACCAATTCACATGGAGGATGACGGCGAGTTGTTGAAGGGTGATGCCAAGAAGGCGCCTCCTTTGGCGAAGGCGTTGGCGCATTTCCGGAGTGATGCTGCCTGTGAAGAGAGCGGGGCGTGGGGGCGATTCTTGATGTGTCATGTCGGAGTCCTCCTGGTTGGGGTGAGACAGTTCGGAAAAACGGATGAATTCTTGGAATACGGTTCAAAAAACAGTTTTGCGATTTCGGAAACTGCCTAGAATATATAGGGCTGGGATTTCGCCCACGCGGAGAATCATAGAAACGGCCAAAGGTTGTTTTTCGAATGGGATTTTCTATGAAAAGTCTAGAGAAAATATGCTTTTTCTGTCAAAAAAAAAACCGCCACGGCGAAAACCGTGGCGGTTTGGAAGGGAATATGCTTTGTTTAGGCGATTATTCCTGGGGGGAGCTTACTGCCTGGTCAAACTTGGCAAGGGTTTCCGCATTGGGCGCGGGAGTCAGCAGGGTGACGATGATGGCGGCAATTGCGCCTGCCAGGAAACCGGGGATGATTTCGTAGAGGCCGATCTTGCCGCAGAAGAGAAGCCACAGGATGTCCACTGCCGCGCCGATCACAATGCCGGCGATGGCGCCTTGGAAGTTGAAGCGCTTCCAGAAGAGGCAGAGCATGATGGTGGGGCCGAAGGCGGCGCCGAAGACACCCCAGGCGTTGGAGACTAGGGACATGATGGAACCGCACTTGGGATTGGAGGCGATGATCAGGGCCAGCAGGGCTACGATGAGAACAATGAAACGGCCGACCCACAGGAGTTCGGCGTCGTTAGCCTTGTTGCTGCGGATAAGGGACTTGTAGACGTCGCTGGAGAAGGCGGAGGAGGCAGCCAGGAGCTGGCTGTCCGCTGTGCTCATGGAAGCGGCCAGGACGGCGGAAAGAAGGACGCCGGAGATGATGCCCGGGAAGATGCTGCGGACCATCTGGATGAAGACGAGTTCGCCCTTCGCCAGTTCTTCGGTGGGAATGATCACGTTGCGACCCACCAGGCCGATGGCGGCGGCAAAGACGACGATGATGACAGTCCAGCTGATGCCGATGATGGAGGACTTACGCAGTTCTTTCTGGGATTTGATGGACATGAAGCGGATGATGATGTGGGGCATGCCAAAATAGCCAAGTCCCCAGCCAAGGCCGGAGGCGATGGATTTCCATTCCCAGGCGTTTGCCCAGATGTTGGTTTCGACGGTGATAGGTTCCGGCATGCTCCCCAGGGTGACGACTGCTTCGGTGAACGCAGAAGGCTCCACGGTGTTGAGGGCGAGGACTGCGAAGATGGGGGCCATCAGCATGGCGCCGAGAATGAGAATTCCCTGGAAGAAGTCCGTCCAGCATACGGCGGAGAAGCCGCCAAGGAAGGTATAGCCGACGATGACGATGGCGGCAAGATACATGGCATTGGTGGGATTCATGCCGATGACGGTGTTGAAGAGGGTGCTGCAGGCCTTCACGCTGGAGGCAGAATAGATGGTATAGGCAATCAGGAAGACAACGGCGCAGATAATCTGCAGGGCCTTGGATTGCGAAAGGAAACGGTTGGTCAAAAATTGCGGAATGGTGATGGAGTCACTATAGACCACGGAGAACTTGCGTAGGCGAGGAGCCAGGGAGAGCCAACTGATGGAATATCCCAATGCCAGTCCAAGGGGACACCAGACTTCGCACATTCCAGAAAGATAGATGGCGGTGGGAAGTCCCATGAGCACCCAGGCACTCATGTCGGAGGCGCCGGCAGAGAGGGCCGCAACCCAGGCGCCCATTTTGCGGTCGCCTAGAAAATAGGTCTTTTCGCCGCCATTCCTGTCTTTGATGAAGAAAAAGACACCGATACCAAGCATGAAAAGCAGGTAGATGGCAAAGACAATGATTTCAGAGTAGTGCATGGAAAAATTGGTTCTAGGTTGAATGAAAACAAAAAAACAAATATGGAAAATACGCAATTTAATACAAAATGAGCATTTTACAATTTGATTACGCAGACGTCCCTTGATTTTATGAAACGAGCGGTTTCAGGGCGCGTCTGAGCCCAAGCCGTCCCGATTTCCCAAAGAAAGCTTTTTGCGTGCAGGGTGATTTGCGCTGGAGCCATGCAGGAGGGCAAACGTGGGCTGGCATGCAGTCTGATGACTTTCCTCCGTTCTCGGGCTGCGTCGCAACATAGGATGACGCTTCCCCCGGGAAGTGGTCCCTAGTACGTGCAAGCGTGGAAGAACTTGCTAAACGGATGCTTCCATATTACCGTGCCAGGCTGCAAAACACAGCAGCAGATAGGCCGGCAACGCCTTCCGGACCTGCCAGCGTAAGGCAGTTCCGCTGTAGCCGAGAAAATCCGCAAGCGGCAAAGTCAGCTTGATTTCCTAGAGAACGCCTTTATGCCTCAGCTGCGCGCAGGCAGAGTGGCTGGTGGTGGAGGCCGGCCATTCAAAACTGTCGGCGATGAATAGCGTCTTCACCGTCTTCTTCTTGATTTCCACTTCGCCTGTCACTGGCCGGAGTCCCTTCGGACAATGACACTCCGTGTCGACGTCAGCTGGCTTGATGCGCTCATCGGATAGGACACGGCTTTTCCTGGCGTACATTTATATGGACGGTTGAAATTTGGTTATGGAAGAACGACCAAGCGGCCCCCCCTTCCGTTGCGCCTCGAAGCGCGTCCCCTTGCGGCGTGGAGGGCGTGAA
>JAKSPB010000007.1 GCA_024405215.1 Lentisphaeria bacterium
GGCGGATGCGGCGGATGCGGCCAGGGATGCGGCAGATGCAGAGGCGCAAAATGCGCCGCGGCAATCAAAACACAGCAACAGTAACACAGCAAGAGGCAACAGAAAGAAATGAATAGATTTTTCGCAATCATCGCAACCGTAGTGTCAGCCGCGCTTTTCGCGCAGGAGTCGGCGTCGTCCCTGGAGACCGGACCGGAGAAGGAATGGGGGATGTCCCTGGCCCTGCAGTACGCGGGGCACTACTTCGACAAGGGGAACTACTCGAACACCGATCCCGTATTGCAGGGCGATGTGGAGTTCACATGGAAGGAATTGTTCATCGGGGCGACCGGCATCTACGATCTCACGGACCAGAACGGCCACGACAGGACGTTCGAGGAATACGACTACATCGGCGGATGGCGGCCAAGCCTCGGCGGGGACTGGGACTTCTTCATAAAGGGGCTTGATTTCCAGATTGCCTACATCCACTACGTCTATCCGCGGAGCAGGGAGGATGACTCGAACGAGATCAATATTGCCGTGAACGCGCAGTGCCTTCTCTCGCCTGGCGTGGACCTCTACTGGGATTTCGAGAACGACATCGCATACGGCAACTTCAATGTCGCACATGGCATTGAACTGGCGAAGAAGCTGACCTGGAATCTCGAAGCGCAGCTCTGGTGGGGTAACAGGCGGTTCCAGGAGCGTGACTTCGACGTCAGCCGAAATTCTCTGGTGTCCGTTGTCGCGAAGACCAGCCTCGACTATGCAGTCACGGACTTTCTGACCATCGGCCCGTTCGTCCAGTGCGGACGGGCGCTTGGAAGGCAGATGCGCGACTCGTGGAAGGCTGACAAGGACCAGTCCGCCTTCAACGCCAACTATGGTGTTGTGCTTTCCATGGAGTTCTGACGGAAACGGCGGGCAGGCGGCTCCGGAAACAGCCTGCCCGTTTTCGACACCCTACTGGAAAGGACGAGATTCCAACTGGCTTTATTCTGCTCCCTCTATTTCCTCCCACGGCTCGTTTCCAGTCACTGATGTTTTTCGGAGAAGAATTGCCATCAGAATCGATGCGCAAGGGAAAATTGACATTCCTCAATGCTGGTATGACGGAATGGAAACCACTCACTAAAAATTTGGTGCAAAATGACTGTAGCAAAGTAGTCAAATAAGATAATCTCAAAAAGCTTTTTTCCAGAATTCACAAAAATCTGGATTCTAACCAACGATTCATCACAATACTCAAGATATCCATGCGTATGCTCACAGGTTTTGCGGGAGTTTGCAAAGCATGAAATCGTCGCGTCAGACTTGAAATTTACAAGTTTTGTATCATCTTTGTATATACTTTGTATCAACCCAAAAAAGGGAATCTGAATCATGCTGAAAACTCTTACGCGTCACGGCAATAGCGCTACTCTCATCATAGAGCGACCAGTGCTGGAACTTCTCAATGCCGACCTAGATACGGTGTTTGACGTCACCACCGATGGAACGGCACTGATCATCACTCCTGTTAAAGACGCAAAACGACTTTCTGCCATACATTCGTCCATGGAACGAATTGGCAGTCGATACCGCAAGACCTTTGAGGAATTGACCAAATGACCTCCTCTCCGATATTCCTCACGTTGTCTGATGTAGTCGAGATACATGCCTATCAGCTGGAGCATTTCGGCGGGATTCAAGGCATTTGTGATTTAGGATTGCTTAAATCAGTGGTGGCAATGCCGATGGCATCCTTTGGGGAAATTATGCTCCATAAGGATATTTATGAAATGTCGGCTGCATATTTGTTTCATATTGTCAATAATCATCCTTTCGTCGATGGCAATAAACGGACAGGAGTCATGGCCGCCCTTGTATTTCTTGATATCAATGAAATTGGCTTCAATGCTTCTGACAAGGAGCTTACGGATATGGTCCTGCGGGTTGCGTCAGGCCAAATGCATAAGCTTGAGATTGCGTCTTTCCTGAAAGCTCATGGCGTGTGTTTGAATTCTTGAAATGTCGCAAAAACTGGACTTCTTTCCCCCTAAAAGTATTGGGCTATGAAAACGCAGCCAACAGAGATGATGGCAATCAGCAGCACGACCTTCGCCATGTCTGCGTATTTCCTCAGCCGCTCGGAAACAGGCCAGCGATTCCAGAACAACATCTGTCGGCAACTGCAAATTGTCGGCAAAATGGTCGTTGCCGGCAAAGCCGCTTTATCAATGCCGCAGCAAAAATCATAAACTGAACAACATGAAGAAAAAGAAAGGCAATGTGCGAAATCTCGCGATATATGCCATGCCGAAAAATCACGCCTCTTTTTTTTCAGCCGCTTCGTTGTGAAATGTATCGAAATAGTTATAGCGCATACAACTTTTGTTCATTATTGATGTTTTTCGGGCCATCCGAATTGCAATCATGAAAACAGGCATTACCTTGAAGGGCGGTCGGGTGGGGGCGTGGGCGGGGGACAATGGACAGTTTCCTTAGCTCCGGGATGATATTGTGTTTTCGCAGGAAAATATTCATGCACGTCGGCGGCATTTCTTTTCCTTTCGCCATCCATGGCAGTTTGCATCGTCCGGAAGTCGTTCCGGCGGCAGATGTCTTTCAGAAAATCAGATCGGGGGAAAATACTTCGGAAAGAACAGGCTATGACAAAGGCTCCCAAAACACCATCTGATTCCCTGACAAGATTTCGCACATTACCAAAAGAAAAACACCAGCCTCCAGCAAATAGACAAAAGCCCGTCCTGTGTGTTTTTGAAGAACAGGACAATTCCCGCAATTCCCGTGCCGACAATATGAATCAGTTGCGGCAATAGTACCGCCGCGAACAGTAAATCCCGCAGCACTCCACAACACAAACATAAAGGTAACCAACAAGTTGTAGCCAAAGAGCAACATCGGCGGAGGAATGAAAATCAACAGAGGATGCGTCCATTTCGAACCATATCATTGAACTGCATTCTTGAGTTTTTGCATCATGATGTTGCTCTTTTTCAGCAGAGTCGGCTTCAGTCCAATGGCGTGTTTTCCTTTTCTATGGCGTTCAGCATTGTTTCGAACCTGGATTCCCTGCAACACATAACTATAAATCTTATTGCGGCGGCATGACCTCCATGGCTTCATAGATTTTCCGCTGTTTCTCCAGGACGTTACATACGATTGGAGCCCTTCCCGGTTCGCAGATGCTCTGAATGGATTCCAGCTCAAGAAGCATTTTTTCCATCGTATAGTCCTTGTACAGGCCCTTTTCCTGCATTTTCCTATTGATGTACGCAAGATATATCAGCGCAACAAACTCGACGAAGAGCTTGCCGTTCAATGATTCATCCGAAGACGTGAGCAGTCTCCGGCAGTTCAGCCTTTCCTTGAGGTTTCCGAAGGCCTTTTCAACGACGTCCTTGCTCCTGTATGTACTCAGGGCGACAATGGGATCCTTTACCTCGTTGCTGATCAGGGCGAAGAAGCCATGCTCCCTTCTGGCTACCCTGACAGCCTCCTCCCTGGTTTTCACGGAGATCCCGCGCTTCGGTGTCTCATGCACTTCAAAGAACCGGGCATAGGCGTTTTCATGGCTGTCGACGCGTCTGCCGGAAAGCAGTTCCTCCCTTAGGCTGTCCAGACGCGCATTCAGTTCAAGTTCCTCGTCGGCAGCCTACTGCACACTGTAATAGACATGAAAATACATTCGCCTGCCGCCGGCAATGGTGTCCTTTTTGTACGGACGGTCCTGGGAATAGTCCCATTCCACAGCCTGGGAGGAGGCGCCGATGCCATATCTGGAATCGTAGCTTCCGTAGTCCCGTATGCCCTCCGGACTTCGGCTATGCGTTTTTTCACGAATGAAAGTCCGGTGCTGACGGCGACAATGAACTTGTGATGATGCTGTGTTGGCCTTGCTGTAGAATCCCCTGTCCATGACTAGCGTGACCCTGCCATATCCAAGGATGTCAAGTTCCCTTGCCAGCGTATTCACGGTCTTCACATCGGGAATGTTGCCTGACAGCTTCCTGTAATGGAAGGGAAGCCCCGACTGTTCGCCGAACAGCAGAAGAAGGTTGATCTGCGGCAGATGGTCCGATTCCTTGTTCTTGCCGTACCTGACCTGCTTCAGCGTTTCGGAATAGCTTGAAATGCTGGTCGAATCATACGCCCAGTACTCCTTTTCCAGACGGCGTTTTCCCTGAAGGCGGGCGAAATCGCGGACATTTCCCTCCGATATGGAGGCGAAGAGCTTGCTGCTGTCCTGCAAAGATATGTCTTCACCGCATGGATGGACATGGTTGGCGGACCAGTAGCCGAATGTATTCCGTCTTGTCCACATAGAGGAAATTCCCTTTGCGCAACTGCTCAAAGGACGAGATGTCCGGTGCGATTCGTTTCTTTTCCATTGCCTTCCTCCGCAAAATATGCTTCTCTGCCTCTCCAATGTCGGTCTACGGGGATAATATACCCTAATCCGTTCCATGCATTGAGAAAGTCGGACTATTCCCGTAGGGAAATGGCAGAGAGAAAGGCCCACAAAAAAGCCGTTGCATCTCCGTATCGGAGATGCAACAGCCTATTATGCTTTGGGATGCCTAGCGAAAGCTAACAGCAGGGTTTGCGAAGCTCTTCAGCCAATTCGGCAGCGCCTTCCTTGTCCTTCCAGTCGCCTTCCAGAAGGGCTTCCAGAGCGGAGAAGCGCAACGCGATATTTACGCCGTGCGTCAGGTTGGGAGCGGCTACGCCCTGGGATTTGCAGAGACGGACGGCGCCGACGATGCGGTCCGCCCAGCCGAGCTTGCGCGTCAGGTCGCGGGCCACGCGGGCCACGGCGTCGGAGAGCAGAGGGGAGACCATGCGGCGGACGAGTTCCTCCGCCCAGGTATTCCAGCCTTCCTTGGTGAAATAGGGATCAACGCCTGCGTACTTCTTGCAGAGCGCCAAGCCGGATTCGTTGATCAGGGCCTGACGGGTGTATTCCACGATCTCCGGGAACTTGGCGGCGTCGGACATGTAGGTGCAGCCACGTTCGGCGGCCATGAGGGCCAGCAGGAAGTGGGTGGCGTTATGTCCGTAGAGCTTGGCTTCCTCGAAAGGAACCAGATCCGCCTTCGGGAAGAGATTCACAATGCCGACGTTCTCCACATCGGGAGCGCTGGAAGTGTAGATCGTGCAGAACTCCTCCACCAGGTGCCCCTTGGCAAAGCCGGGGGTCAAAGGAGGCAGGTTGCTTTCGGAAGCCAGGAAGACCTTGCTCATCTTGCCGATGACCGTATCCAGATAGTAGGTATTGGGCAGATCCATGTCAATGGCGGCCTTCAGCTCGGCGGCGGCGGTGGTGGAGTTCTCGGAAGCGTAGATGTAGCGCTTGCCGTTGGGATTCAGCGCGAAAGCCTCTTTCATCCAGCTGGCGCAGAAGGGATAGAAGCGCGTGGCGGGAAGCGCGGTATTGAAGACCAGGGCGTCCTTTCCGATCTCGATGAGCTTGGCGCGGTCGGCCTCTTCATTGGGATTCAGGACTTCGATGTTCGTGTACGTCTTGGAAGTGATGGCGTCCTTGCCTGCGGTGTTCACCGTGATGCTGCCGTTTGCGCGCAGAGCCGCGACCAACGCGGGATCCACTTCCGCCAGAACGATGCGGTCAAAGCCGCCTTGAGCTGCGCCTGCCACGAAAATGCCAGTCTGGATGGGACCGGCGCCAATGCCAATGAAAGTCTTGCTCATTTCTGTGACTCCATGAATTTTCTAACTTCGGCGATGCTGACTGCACCACCCGTGCTGCTGGCATCCGCCAGATTGAAAATCGCGTTCGCGGCTCCGAGATGAAGGGACTCCTCGACGGAAAGCCCTTCGTGAAGGGCGTAAAGCATCCCTGCGCAAAATGCGTCGCCTGCGCCGGTGGAACCGACGATCTTCGGCGCCTTGTATGCCTTGACCTGCGTTTCGGTGCCATCGGCCTCTCTCGCGTATGCGCCTTCGGGATAGTGGATCACAAGCCTCTTGTGAAGCCCGGCCTCGAAGAATTTCGGGGCGACCGCCTTCATGGCATCTAAATCCAGCGTGTCGTCATCCCGGCGGATCTTGACATTGAAGGCGTTTCCCGCCTCGATCTCATTGACGACCAGTACATCGGTGCCAGGCATCGCCGCCAAGACCGCCGCATGGAAAATCTCCGGGGCGGTCGAAACCAAATCAAGAACGGTCAGAAGCCCCTTCGAGCGCATCTCGCAAAGAACCTTGGCGCCTTTGGTGCCATATGTCTCGTCCTTTGCGTCAAGGCCTGCCAAAAGAAGAAGATATCCAAGATAAAAGACCTTCGCATTGTAGTCGACCTCACGGAAATCACTGTCCTGAAGGCAGTCGTTGGCGCCGTGGTTGTGGAAGAACGTGCGCTTGCCGCCTGCCGCCATGACGGTCGTATAACTCGTTGGCGCTTCCTTGGTAATGCGAATACCTCGCGTATCCACGCCTGCCTTCGCGCAGTTCTCCAGGAGCATTTTGCCATATTTGTCGTCGCCGACGCATCCAACGCCAAAGAGCGGGATGGCGCCACTCGCCATGGCTGCCAAATCCAGCAGGACGTTATGCGCGCCGCCGCCGCCGGCAGGCGCCTCTTCCTTGAGAATGTTCGCAAGATTGCCTTCGCCAGGCCAGCGGTCCAGCTGACGAATCTCGTCAACAATCCAATTGCCCGCGCCGATAATACCGCAACGTTTTGCCATAATGGTAGTTGTCATTGAATTGAAGCCTTTCTGGAGACTCTAGGGCACAGCAGGCCATTGAGAAAAAGGCTCCCGAATAAAACCAGAAGCGCCGTCCCAGCCATTGCTGGCTGAAGGCGGCGCAACTCATCAGCAGTTACTTCGCCATGGCGACCTTGTCGCCGAGAATCTCCTTCAGGGGATTGTAATCCGCGGCGCAGAAGCCCAGCGGATTGTGGCGGACGAATCCCTCGGCATACTGGAAGCATCCAGACTTCTTGCCGAAGATGACATGGCGAGAAACCATGTCGTCCAGATAGGCGTCCATGCCTTGGGAGACATCCAGCCACTGCTTTTGGCTGACATGCTTGCAGAGCATCGCCTTCTTGGTCTCCAGCTCGCTCTCCACGTTCACGAACAGATCCGCCTCGACAGGACGGTTGAGCTGATCGGTGATGCTGTGGGGCATGGAGTGATAGACCGCAACGTCACGCAGGGTGGGCGCGAATTTCGGATTGCAGCGCAGGTTGGTCATGCCGCGGCAAAAAGCGGCGGTTACGGCCAGCTTGCCGGTGCAGACATGGTCTTCCATGTAGTCGTAAGGACCGTGGGTCAGGATGATGGAGGGATCCACTTCGCGGACAACCTCTGCAACACGGCAGATGTTCTCGTAGTTGTAGAAGACCTCGATGTCGTCGCAGATCGGATCGTGGAAAATCACGTCGACCAGATTTGCGGCGTCGATGCACTCCTGATGGCGCTTGGCCACGATTTGCTCGCGGCTCATGCAATTGGTGCCCAGGGAGCCATTCGCCACTGTCATGAAGTGGATTTCAACGCCCGCCTTCTGCAGCAGCAGCATGGTTCCTGCCATCCCGAACTCAATGTCGTCGGGATGGCATCCGATGGCCAAAGCACGAATCTTTTCGGATGCCATTGTTGAAACCTCCCGGGAAATTAGTGCATTTCAACGTCGCAGACGCCGAAGCCGCCGCGATAGAAGTTGAAGGTCACGTCCTCGTGCAGGGAAAGCAGGGACATGGGCACTGCGCTGTCGGCTATCTTGTTGGCGATCATGTAGGTGGACAGGCGCTGTCCGAAGGGGTTGTCATGATGGCCGGGATGCCAGATGGAGACACGGTCGCACTTCCAGGTCTCCACAGGACCCACGCTGATGGCCTGGGTGGGGACGTTCTGGACGGTGCCGCCGCCGCTGGTACGGGCATTCTGGATCAGGGTGATGGGGTGCAGCTCGACGATGCGGGTGTGCTTCTTCAGGTACTCCTCGGGCTTCGGCGGGTTGTTCTTATACTTGCCTTCGCGCTTGACGGGGTCATTGAATGCCCAGTGCTTGGTTTCGCCCTGGCCGCCCTGCATCAGCATGCAGTGGAACTGGTCGAAGGACTTCATGTATTCCTCGGGATTCTCGCTGGGGAAGTGCAAGTTCTCCTTGGGCATGGCGAGCTTCTTGTCGATGCGGTTGAAACAAAGCTCCATGTCGGCCTTCTGGAAGCCCAAGGGGAAGTTGATGTCGGCCGCTTTGCCGTCCACCAGCCACTCGTCCATGCCCCAGAAATGGGCATTCTTCAGGCTGATGCCCAGGGAGTTGACGATCTGGGCGACGATGGGCAGCTGCTCGGTGGGACCGATGGGGCCGCAGACGCCGCAAGGATTCTTGGCAGTGGCCTGCTTGAAGACGTTGACGTACTCCAGAGCCTCGGCTGCATAGAACTCCTGGAGGGTGTCATAGATGTTGATCTTGAAACCCTTGCGCTGCAGCTTGGGAAGATCTTCCAGGGTCAGCTTCGCGGCTGCGTCCAGGATCTTGCGGTCAAGAGTGGTGTAGTCCCACCAGTCGGCGGAAATCTTGCTGAAATTACGCATTTTCTTTTTCCTTGGTTGGCTATGAGGTTATATGGAATGGGGGAAAACTATTTTCCGGCCTTGAGTTCGCGAACAGCTTCGACGATGGCCTTCGCCTGATACTCGATCTGATCCTGGGAAAGGTTGTAGATGGGCAGATGCGTGTAGGAGGTGTAGAACATTCGCTCGGTGTTGGGGCAGGTGGCGGCAATGGCGTTCTCGTCGTAGCCAAGATCCTTCATCACCTGGAAACGGTACATGGGACCGAAATGAGTGATGTTGGTCAGGCCCTTCTCCTTCAGCTTTGCTTCCAGCTGATGGATGTCGCCGCCGATCTTCTTGGGGTCGATGCGAAGCAGATAGAGGTGGTGGGTGCCGAAGGTTTCAGCGGTATCCTGCTTTTCGACCAGAATGCCGTCTTCCTCGGCCAGCACCGCGTTGGTGTACTCGGCGGCCTTGCGGCGGATGGCGATGATCTCGTCCAGGCGCTTCATCTGGAGCTGGAGGCCCAGGGCCTGCAATTCCGTGATAGAGCAGTTGTTGGCGATCTGGATATTGCCGAAGCGGTCGCGGAGGGAGACGATGTCATAGAGCCAGTCCTTGATCTGACGGGTGGCGTCAAGTCCAAGGAAACGAGCCAGGGAGAGCTGCTTTCCTGCGTCGTCCAGGTCGGTCAGGAGAATGCCGCCCTCGCCCAAAGAGGTGATGTTCTTGACTTCGTGGAGGGAGAATCCGCCGAAGTGTCCGATGGTTCCCAAGTACTTGCCCTTGTATTTGCCGCCCATGCCGTGAGCGCAGTCTTCCATCACGTAGATGCCGTGCTTCTTCGCCAAGTCCATGATGGGATCCATGTCCACGGGATAGCCGCCCAGGTGCACAGGGACGATCATCTTGGTCTTGGGAGTGATCTTGCGGGCCACGTCGGCGGGATCCAGATTCAGCGTCTCGGGATCCACATCCGCGAAGACGACCTTCGCGCCAATGTGCAGCGGGTAGGCCATGGTGGCGATGAAGGTGATGGCAGGCATGATGACCTCGTCGCCAGCCTTCAATCCGGAGAGCTTGTAGGCGATCTCCATGCCCATGGTCCAGCAGCTGGTCAGCAGGGCGTACTTGGAGCCGAAGGTCTCCTTGGCAGCCTGTTCGGCGGCGTTGACCTGGTCGCCCATGGTCAGCTTAGAGGCTTTGCCGGATACGGCTGCAAGGCCGTCCAGGGCCTCGCAGACCTTCGCGAAGGCCTCGCCGTAGCCGGGCTTGTCAGCGGTGTCGGGCAGGAGGAATTTCACGAAGGACTTGACGTCCATCCCGTTGTAGAATTCCCCCACGGCATACCAGGGCACCTTGCTGGGACCCACGGCATAGCGAAAATCGTTTTTGTTGTCAGACATTATTGCTACTCCTAATTTAAATTAATCCTCGCTCATCACATCCGCGTTGGGATCGAAGGAAACATTGCTTTTGAAATTTTCGACCACGGCGTTGATGAGAATCTCGGCGCCTTCGGGAGCGACGGTATTGCGTCCGGGCTGGGCTTCGTAGCCGCCACGAGCGAAGCAATCCTTCATGGGGATGTAGGGAGCGAAGGTCTGGGCCAGCTCCACCACGATGTTGCGCTTGAAAGGGGAAGCCTTGCGGATTGCCTCGGAAATGCCGTTGAAGGGCTCGCCCGGCAGAGAGCAGAAGGCCAGTTCCTTGCCGAAGCGAATCTGGGAAATGGTGCAATTGTCACCGGGGGTGCTCAAGTCATGGCAGTCCAACACACGCTGCGCGAAGAAACGCAGCGTGGTGACATCGCCGTTGGTCAGTCCTTCGCTGGTGATGTCGCCATCGCGCACGGGGACGTCCTTGGTATCCTCCAGATACTTCTTCGCGGCGTCGTATTGCTCCTGGGAGACCACGCGGTGGGGGATGAAGACCTTCGCGTTGGAAATCTCCAGCTTGCCTTCGGGAACGGGCTTCAGGTCCTTGATGATGTCCAGCACCAGCTCCGCGTAGCCGCGGCCGATGCGAACCGCCTCGTCGTAGTTGGTCTGGTCGATGTTCTCGTGGATCTTGAAGTGGTTGATGTTACCGGAAGCGTCAATCATGGAGTAGACCGGGATGTCCTTCTTCATGGCATACTGGATGGCGGCCTCCATGCGGCCGGGCCAGTCGGCGGAGACCTTGCAGCCGCCAACGGTGTCGCAGTGGTTGGCCAGATTGACCATCAGAGCGGTCAGTTCGCCTCCCTGACGGACGCCCACCACGCGGATGTGGCGGTCGAAGTCCGTCTCCGGCCCTACGATGTCGGGGTTGCAGCGTGTGGGGTTGGTGGCCACGGAACCGTCCTTCATAAAATAGCGGCGCACGAAGGCATAGGGATTCTCGTTGCCCTCGGCATAGAGGAGTTCCGCAGGGGCCATGCTGCGCTCGGCGCGCTTCAGTGCGCGGATGGCGCCGTCTACGGCGATGGAGACACCCATGGCGCAAGGAACATCCTCGGCATTGGTGCGGGTGCCGGTATGGGTGTGGATGGCGGAAATGATGAGGTTGCCGGCATATTCAATGCCTGCGCCAAGCAATGCCTTGCGGATCTGGGCGTCAATGCCAAGCAGGTTGCAGAGGTCGAAGACCAGGAAGCCAGCCCTCACGCCGTCCTGCTCGACAAGCATGGCGCGCACGCAGATGTCATCCAGGACGCCATCCACGGGACGACGGTTGAAATACCCCATCAAGTCTGCGCCGAACGGCGGTGTGATGATTTCCTTTGCCAGACCGATCTTCAACATTTTTCAGCTTCTCCCAAAAGCAAAACAGAAAACTATCGTGCCCCCCTGTTTCTTTCCTAAGAAGGAAAGACAATGGGGAAACAGCGTCAAAACAGGGAATATACTCTGAAAAACGCTGTTTCCTCAGCGGGAGGGGACACCTTTCCCGCTTTTTTTCGTTTTTATGATTTTTTGCGCACGAAATGTGCGTTTTTGGGACTAGATGTCCATCACCTTTCCGCCATTCTGGGCGGAGAGATGCGCCATGCGGCACTGGCGCAGGTTGCGCAGGCCGTCGGAACCATCCTGGTGCTTGCCGTTGAGGATGGAGACCGCGTGAGAGTCGATCTGCGCCTGGTAGATGTTCTGGAAGCTCTCGGGAACCAGCTGGCGGACGCCACTGGCGTCCTCGACTTCCAGGTGGACCTTGAAGGGCTCGTCGGCATGGCCGGAGAACTGGAACATGGTGCCGAACCCGCGCATCACGCCCTTGTCGCCGTAGATCTCATAGCCCTGGGCGCACATGGTGCCCACGAATCCGCCACGGGGTTCGCTGAAGGAGACCATGGCAGCGCCCTGCAGGCCATTTTCCATGGTGAACTTGATATAGGCGCCGTTTTCGGCGGCGATGGGCATGGTCTTGGGGATGTAGGACGCAGCCACGGAGACAATCTTGGAACCAAAGAGGAACTCCGCCATGTAGAAGCAGTGAGAGGCGACGTCGCCGATGGGGCCGCCCATCTCCTCGACCTTGGAGCAGCGCCAGGTGGCGGCTTCCTGAGGAGTAGCGCCGTAGAGGAACTGCATGTGGAAGGTGCTGTCGTTCACGGTGCCAACGACGCCCTCGGCCAAGGCCTTCTTCGCCAGACGGTTGAAGGCGCTGTTGACCATCATGTGGTCCACGCCCAGGGAGAGATTCATCTCCTTGGCGACCTTCTGCATCTCCATGACGTCCTCTTCCTTGGTGGCGATGGGCTTCTCCACCATGGCGTGCTTGCCGGCCTTCATGGCCTGGATGGCCAGGGCGGCGTGGCTGGCGTTGTTGGTGGCGATGTATACGGCATCCACTTCAGGATCGGCCAAGACTTCGTCAACGGACTTGTACCACTTCAGACCAAGGGCCTCGGCTGCCTGCTGGCGGGCAGGATTGAGGTCGAAGGCGCCCATCAGCTCGCAGTGCGGCAGAGCCTCGGGGAAACGCTTCTTGTCCATGGCGAAGCCTTCCTTGGCGACACGATTCTCGGCGATGCCGCCGAAGCCGATGAGGGCATACTGGATCTTTCCGTTCTTCATAGGGAAATTGTCTTTTTGTTCAAAGGGTTCTTGTACGCAAGACATCCCCTGCCGCAAGCACGGCAGGAGATGCGGTGAATCAATAGCTTTCGTTCTACGGAAAGACTACTTCATGTAGACGTCGGCGACCTTCTTGAAGGCGTCGATGTCGGCCTGGATATGCTTCTCCTCGTAGGTGGGATGGGTCCAGAAGCTAATGGTGCGGTCGGTCAGCCAGTGAGCCATCTCGCAGTTGAACTTGGTGTAGTCGATGTTGCGGGAACGAGGATCATTGAAGGGATAGCCGGCCACGCCGAAGCCGCGGCGCAGGACGTATGCGTCTTCCTTGTACATTTCGGGCCACAGCACGCTGTAGGCGGCCGCGCCTTCCTTCTGGACGGCGGCGATGAACTCCTTGCAGCTGCAGGTCAGCTTGTCGGTGTCCAGGACGAAGGGGACCAGCCAGAAGCAGTTCTGGCGCTCCTCGGTGTCGACGGGCAGGTACTTGACGAGGGGATGATCCTTGAGGGCGGCGATCAGCATCTTGCCCAGCTTCTTGCGCTGAGGCAGGTTCCAGCTGTCGAAGCGCTCCAGCTCGCCCAGGCCGATCTGGCTCTGGATCTCGGTCATGCGGAAGTTGAAGCCCACGCGGCGATGGATGTAGAGCTGCTTGCCTTCCTTCTCCAGGAGGTTCATCTTTTCCTTCACATCGTAACCGTGGTCACGGAAGGAACGGCATTCCCAGGCCAGGTCATCGTCGTTGGTGCAGACCATGCCGCCTTCGCCGCCGGTGGTGAAGTGCTTGCTCTGGCAGAAGCTGAAGCAGCCAACGTGGCCGATGGTTCCCGCCTTCTTGCCCTTGTAGATGCCGCCGAAGCACTGCGCGCAGTCCTCGACCACGAACAGATTGTGCTTCTTGGCGATGGCCATGATGGGATCCATGTCCGCGACCATGCCGTACAGATGGACAACCACGATGGCGCGGGTGCGCTCGGTGATGGCGGCCGCGATCTGGGCAGGATCCATCAGGTGGTCGGTGGCGACGTCGACGAAGACGGGCAGTGCACCAGCCTGCAGGGCGCAGAAGGAGGAGGCGATGAAGCTGTAGGAAGTGCAGATCACTTCGTCACCGGGGCCGATGCCAAGGCTGGCCAGAGCGACGTGCAAGGCGGCGGTGCCGTTGGAGACGCTGATGGCGTTCTTCACGCCCAGCCACTTCGCCCAGGCGGCCTCGAACTGCTGACCGACCTTGCCAGTCCAGTAGTTCACTTTGCCGCTCTTAAGAATCTCGGCGACCTTGTCGATGGTTTGGGGATTGAACTGAGGCCACGCGGGGAAAGCACCTTCGAAAACGGGCTTGCCGCCATTGATTGCCAGAGTGGATTTGTCAGCCATTTTCTTTTCCTCTTTTCAGGTTGTTTGGGAACCCCCCGGTCTGATGCCTTCAGACAACTGCAGGGAAATTCAAGTCATGGAGAAAATGTAATCGCCAAAAACTTGCTTTTCTACTGGAACGCGCCATGGAAAATCATTTTTCCAGACAAATTTGTGCGAATGGATAAAATAAATGTAAAATGTCCAAACCGAGAACGGGATGGACCAGGGATATCAGAAGGACGACGGCCCGATTCCAAAGGACTGTGCCGTCGCGCCCTGCCCTACCGCCAGACCGCCAGCAGGCAGTCACCGGCCCTCATCTCCAAGCGGATTTCGTTGGACGCCGCATTTTCCAGACTCTTGCCGTTCAGTCGGAATTCCGCCAGCTGCCCCCCGCAATGGCAGATCAGGCGCAATTCGTGGTCACGGGTCGCCTGCAGCTCCACTCTTGTCTCCGTCATCGTGCGCTTGCCGTTGACACGGAATCCTCCCGGTGCGAAAAGTCCTTCGAAACCGGCATCTGCCGCGCGGCGGCGGGAGATGCCGGCAAAGAGATGCAATACTCCTTGGCGGGAATGCAGGAAGCAGTCCTGGACAGCGGCCAGGCATCCCATGGCGCCATCCATCTGCATGATGTTCGGACGGCCATAGCAGGTGGAAAAGCCCTGGAACTGAGCATCATGCGTCGACGCCCCGCCCTTGTTGTTGAAAACGCGCTTCCAGATTTCCAGGATCATCTCCGCGGCCTCGGGATGGTTCAACCGGTTCATCAGCATGGCCGCCCAGGAAAGGCACCACCCGGACCACTGGCCCATCCCCAGATTCACCCAGCGTTCAAAGGAACGTGCCACAATGGGCGCCCAGGCGGGATCTTCGGGATCAATGACATCAAAAGGACACAGCCCTGCCAGATGGGAATGGTGGCGGTGGCTTTCCTCCAGCGCCAATCCGTCCCAAAGGCCGATTTCGGCATGTTCCCTGTCTCCATAGAGGGAAACCACCGGCAGTCTCTTTTCCACGTCCTTCCAGCGCGGATCCGGCGTTTCGCCCAGGATTTCCGCTGCGACAAGAAGATTCCGGTTCAGACGATGGCAGGCGGCCAGCTGGAAGGAGGCATTGGCTCCCCAGGCATCCATCTGGGCATCGCGATACTCGGGAGAAGTCGTCAGCGGCAGGCAGAGCGTGCCGTCCGGTCGCGTCTCCATCTGCGCCAGATAGACATTCATGGCCCCCTTCATGAAGGGATAGGCAACCGATTCCAGGAAATTCCTATCGCCGGAATAGTCGTAATAGTCGAACATCATCTGCGCCACCCAGGCAGTGCAGGCGTGGTCCACGGCGCCGGTCCAGAAGTCTCCCATGCAGGTGCACCGATCGTCCACTGAATGAGGCAGCATATAGCCATCAGGGATGCCGATGTAGAATCTGGCGTTTTCCCGAAGCTGCTCCCGCCAAGACCAGACCATGTCCAGCACGATGCGCAGATTTTCGAAGAGTCCCGCGCGGAACGCCGGCCAGTAGCACATTTCCAGATTGATGTTGAAATGATAGTCCGAAGACCATGGCGGATAGCCGCAATCCTCAATCCAGGGCCCCTGGAGTCCTGCCGCCACGCCGCCCGGCGTGGTCATTGCCCCG
The DNA here is from genome assembly GCA_024405215.1 of Lentisphaeria bacterium. GTDB lineage: Bacteria > Verrucomicrobiota > Lentisphaeria > Oligosphaerales > Oligosphaeraceae > UBA1724. Next base: position 15,569 of record JAKSPB010000007.1, read on the forward strand.
AACTTGAACATCCCGTCCAGATAGAGTTCGTCCAAGACGTCGTTTCCCGTGGAGAGCTTCGGCGTCTTCTGCCAGTAGTCTTTCCACCAGACGAGATTCTCTTCCGAAAGAGCCGTCCACGACACGCAGTCCAAGACCAGCTGCCGTTTTTCCAGTTCATCCGCCGGGAGCCCCTGCCAGTATTGCGCCGTCCAGAGTTCGCCGTCCTTTCGCACCGCCAAGCCGTATGCGGGATCCGCCGGCATCTCCTGGACAAAGCCCCAGAAGTTCTCCCGCACCGTGCACCGCGGGGGAGGATAGCCATTTCCGCCCAACGCCCCCAGCCAGTTTCCGCCATCGATGATGCTGCTCTCGTAGCCGGAAAGCAGGCGGAAATCCTCCACGTCGGCACACCGGAAGGCGAAGAGGCACTTCTGTTCCATGTCCACCCGGAGTTCCAGCACGCCCTCGTTGCCGTCCGGCATCCCGTAGACGCAACGTACGAGTCCCTGAGAGCGATCCAGCTCGTTGCGAAGCAGCGTAGCGCCCTCGCGCAGGGTCAGCACCAGGCGCGCCACCGGTATGATCGTGGGGACCTGCGGATTGCCATTGGGCAGAAGGACCGTCTTGAAAATCGCCTTGAGCCCCGCCTCGTCCTTCGCCTCCAGGCAGCGCCGGATATCCCGGTAGTTCTGCGCGGGGGACCACTTCATTCCTCCCCGATGATCCCACAAGGCGCCGCATCCTACCGTAAGGGAAAGTTCCCTTCCCGTGCCCCATGCGTAAAGCCCCAGGTAACCATTGCCCAGCGGCGCCCCCTCGTGGCGGGTCGGCAACGGATATTCATGAACCGTGACAAATGACGTGGCCATTGTGTTTCTTCTTGAAAAATGAATGAAAAACCGCCCGAGACTCCTATTTCACCAGTTCAAAGTCAATGTGCTTGACGTTGGGACGGCTCAGGAAGAGCATCTTCAGCACGTGCCGCCCGGCCGGAAGCTCCATGGTGGTCGTGGCGACCTTGTTGATGGCATGGTCCCGGGCGCCTTCATTGACGATGGCGAATTTTCCCACGAACTCTTCATCCACGTAGAAATTCAGATATTCCTCCAGAGTATACGGGCAGCCGTAGGGAAGTGTGCACTTGTAGGTTCCGGCCTCCTGGATGTCCACCGTATAGTTCAGCCACTCGCCCATGCAGACGTATCCGATGGTGTCGCCATCCAAGTCCACATCGTCCTGGGGACGGGAGTGGTCTCTCGTAAAGGAATCGCCGGCCGTGGTGTCAAAGTATGCGACGCCATTGCCGCCCTCGTCGAAGCGGGAGAACTCCACGCGTCCGGGAATGACCTGCGCCTTCCCCTGGTAAGGGGCGCTGGGAGGCAGCCCAGGCTGCTGGATCAGGCAGAGCATCCAGGGAGGCGTGAAGGCCACCTGGCCCGATTCGTCCTGTACGAAGACGCTGTAGCAATGGAAATTTTTCTCGAATTTCGGAACGATTCCCTGGCGTCCGGGGCGGTTGTAGTCCGTCACGTCATAGAACTCCTTGGTGAGAATGACCTTGAAGTCGTATGGCGGTTCGGTCTTGTAGTCAATGAGATAGCCGCCGTCGAAAAGATAGGCGGCCTTGATGGCGGCTCCTGTGCCTTCGTTGGGAGAGGCAGCGGCGGAAAACTCCAGCGTGTCACCATAGTTGGCGATACTTTTGTCGGGGACATTCGTCCACGAAACCGACGGCAATTCCGCAGTGGGCATGGCGTAGATGCGCACATAGTCGGTATAGAAGCTCTCGGGATAGTGCCCGCGGTTGGGATCTCCTGCGGAGGGTTTGACCTGGCCGCTGAGGATGGGATGCAGCGGCGTGAATCCACAGGCGTGGTTGAAAGCGTCGAAAGTGACGTTCTTGTAGTCGCTGTGGTTGGCGGTGCTCTCGATGAGCTTGCCGTCCAGGTAGTAGGTGATTTCGAAAGGCGTCCACTTGCAGGCGATGGTATGGAAGTCGTCCAGATAGTTCCCCTTGGGGGAATTGTAGTTCCAGCTCTTCAGGGTCTCGCCGCAATAGACATGGAGATTGTGGTCCAGGACATTTCTGGGAGGCTCGCCGGGATTCAAGGACGTCAGGAAGTAGTCCTCGTAAATGTCGATTTCAAATCCATCGTGGAAGGGGTTGTCGTTGGTGGGGCCATAGAGCCAGAAGGCGGACCACCAGCCGGGCTCCTTGCGGAATTTGCAGCGGGCCTCGAAGTAACCGAAGGGGAAGTACTGATATGTGTAGATAGCGCCAGTAAGGAGCTTCTCGTGCTCCGGATTCCAGTCGGTCTTGATTTCCAGAAGACCATCGTGGACAGTCACATGGGGAGGATAGCTGGTATAGCCATGATACCACACGGAATCATCCAGCCTGTCGCCCTCGAACTCCTCGTCGAAGACCAGCTTCCAGCCCGCCTTGACAGGGTCGAAGTCCGGATCGGGCTTCACGATGTAGGGAACCGTGCTTGCGACGCCCTTCTCCGTGGCTTGCCCGACGGTGTAGTTGTCCAGCGTGACTTCCGCCGCGCCTTTCAGCGCCTGGAACTCCAGCGCAGGCGTCATTGCCTCATGGGCACGGGCGAAATCCGTGTTGCCTGAGAACTCCAGCTGACTGCCATCGGCCAGGCTGGTCACGCTGGCGGCGTAGCATCCGCGCTTTGCATTGACCGCGAAGAGGAATTCCGCAGGCAGGGAAGTCCGGGAGAACTTCCTGGTTTCCAGCAGAGTTCCGCTATCCACGACCTGGATTTCCATGCTGTCGTCGTCCTCATGATTCAGGACCTGAAGCGCCAGCGCCTCGCCGCCATCCTCCAGGCGGAAATCCAGACGGCTCTCCGAAGGCTCCGCACCGAAATTCTGCACCCGCAGGGCCACTGCACGGAAGGCATTTTCATTTTCGGGATTGGCAAAGGCGCCTGCCGGCTGTTCGATCCGCAGGGAGGAATCCGTGCGGAAGACACCCTGCCCGGTCAGCGTCAGCAGACCGGAAGTAGGATAGCCTTTGATGAGTTCCGGAGAACCGCCGCAGGTCACCTCCTTGCCGTCAAAGGACTCCGTCCATTCCATCTTGGAAAGCTTGACGCGCACCACGCGGTCTGCCAATTCCAGAGGTCCGCCCAGCATCAGAATGGAGCTCTTGCTTCCTGTCCGCAATTTGACCGCCAGGATGTTGCGTCCTTGCTTCAGGCGAACGGTGGCCACATGGTTGTCAATGCCGTAGGGAACGACCGCGTTGCCCGTCTCCATGGTATCCAGCACCACCTGGCCATTGACGTAATACTGCATCCACCAGTCCGCGCCGGCGCCAATGGTGTAGTCGCACTCGATGGGAGAATCAAGGACGGCAAACGCCCAGCCGCATTTTTTTTCGCCGGCTCCCAGAATCGGCGCAAAATCCAATGTGCGCTTCTGGAGAGCAACCTCCTTGCCCGCAACGCCGCCGAATGTCTCGGGGATGCGGGAGAGCTCCGTCGCCGTGGGTTCGTAGTCGTCCGCCACCGGTCCGAAGAGCGTCCAGCTCTTCGGGAAAGGTTCGCTGCCCCGGAAAGTTCCCTCCTGGACTTCCACCGACAGATCGGAAATTTCCAGTTCATCTCCCTGGTTCACCACGATGGTGAGCTGGGCGAAGCCTGTCTCTCCAGCCTTGCCGTTGAGGACCTTCAGAGGAATCGTGAAACGCTTCCAGGCATCGGAGACCCCGAAAGGCGCAACTTTCTCCGTGGACTTGAAATTCCATTCCCGCGCGGTGGTCAGGAAAAAAAGGCCGGGCGTCGCCCAGCCGCGTCCGCGCGCCCGGAAGGAAAGACGGACCGTGTCCCCGCAGCTCACGGGAAAATAGAGGGTGGAGTTGAAGGCGGCGCCGTTCTTGCTCTGGATATCGGAAATCCGCAAGGAATTGCCCTTCCGCCCTCCACCGACGATAGTCTCCAGCTTGCATTCCGGTTTGTAGCCGGACCAGATATTGCGAATCCAGCCGGTCGGCCAGCCGTTGTCGCCGACATTCTCAAAGGTGCCGTTCACCGGCACGTCAACACCGAAAAGCAGGGTGCCCATCAATACGGCAACAACGGCAAGAAATTTTCCCATCAAGATTCTCCTATGGTTTGGTGGTCGGACTTGTCGGACTTGTCGGACAATCAGATTCTCAGCGTGGCGGGCTTGACAAAGACCGCCTGACGCACATAAAGCGGCTCCGTGGAAGCCTCGCAACCAGCCCAGTCAGACGGCCAGGGATACTGGCTTTCCGGCGCTTTCAGCAGTGCTTCGGCAGAAATGGCCTCAACCACGGAAAGTTTCTTCTTCAATTCCTCCGGCATCATGGCGCTGACTTCCTCCTGGGCAGTCACGTATGCCTCGCAGGCATACTTTTCTGTCAATAGCGCCGCAGGCAAGATGGGCTCCGGCGCGGCTTCAAGCGTCCACTCGCCGTCCTTGCGCAGGAAACGCTCGAAAAGCAGTTCCCCGCAACGGCCGTCATGAAGAACGCCGGCATTTGAAAGCTGTGCCGGCGCGGCACTGGCCAGCGCGTATGCGGATGGCACCCCGCGCATCATGGCGCCGCTGACCAACGCAGCCCCTTTCGCCATGGCGATTCCGCAACGCAGGCCTGCGAACGATCCCGGCCCGGTCCCCACCGTCCAGCGCACGACTTCCTTAAGAGTGGAATCCGCCTTTTTCAGGCAATCCACCACCCAAGGCGTCAGGAGACGGTCGCTTTCGCGCCCGACCGCGGAAAGTTTTTCACAAAGAAGGAGCTTCCCCTGCTCATCGGCAATGGCCAGAGAGAAGCCCATGGAAGTATCCAGTGCGACAGAAACAATGCTCATGGTTGACAGAAATCCGCGCAATCCTTCTCGGCGCGGTCGAGGAGTTCCTCCAGGGATTCACAGCCGAGACGATAGCGGCTGCTCCCCAGAAGGTGGTCAAAGTGCTCGGGGCGGAAAGAAAACCGTCCGGGATAGAGATTCCACAGCGCATCCAATATCCGCATGGCGGCCTCGAAGGGCCGGCATTGGCGGGGATCGACGACATGGAAAAAGACGCCCTGGCAAAGTTGCCCGGCATACTTGTTGGTGTCGGGAACGAAGGACGCCTCCTCCAGAATCAGTCCAGGGAAACGACAGCTTCCCATGTTTTTCAAAAGCTCCCGGGAATTCACATACGGCGCGCCTATGAGCTGGAATGGATGGGCGGTGCCGCGTCCCTCGGAAACGTCCGTTCCCTCGAAAAGACAGGTTCCCGGATAGCAGCAAAGGGCCTCGAAGGAACGCAGATTGGGGGACGGATTTTTCCAGGGGCGTCCGAAATCCGGGAACATGGGATCCTTGATGCCAATGTCGAAACGCGGCGGGACCACCGTCAGCCTCCCTCCCGGTGCCACGCCGAATTCCCCCACAGCCAGTCGAGCGTATTCCCCCAGCGTCATTCCATGACGGACGGGAATGGGAAAGCGGCCCACGGGAGAAGCTTGAGACATCTCCAGACGCGGCCCTTCCAGCGCTTTGCCCAGGGGATTGGCCCGGTCCAAAAGCACCACCGGCTTGCCTGCCGACGCACAATCCTCCAGAACCGTGAAGACCGTATTGGGATATGTATAGTAGCGAACGCCCACATCCGGCAAGTCAATGACCATCTTGTCAAAATGCGTCAACCACTCCTGGGGAATGGCGTTCTTTGCGCCATAGAGGCTGACGACGGGAAGCCCGCTGGTCGCATCCGTCTGGTTCGCCACCGCCACGCCATCCGCGACCGTGGCCTCCAGGCCGTGTTCCGGAGAAAAGAGAACTGTCAGCTCCACGCCATTCGCACGCAACGCTTCCACGCTCCGTCTTCCGGCTGCATCCAGCGCACCTGCGTTGGTCAGCAACGCACAACGGCAACCAGCCAGGCATTCCAACGGCAATTGGTCCACACCCGCGAAGTAGCTCATCCGTGAACCCTCCTCTGGGAAGTAGTGGGAATGCCGTCCAGGTCTCGATACTTGGCGATGGTCCGCCGTTTCACCACATACCCTTCCTGCTGAAGCCGGTTGGAAATGTCCTGATCCGAAATGGGATGACGGGGATCCTCGGCGGCGATGATCTCCTTGATGCGCTTGCGCACCTTCAGGCTGGAGACCTCCTCCCCCGTCTCGGAATGATACCCCGTGGAGAAGAAACTCTTGAAAGAAAAGACGCCCCAAGGCGTCCAGAGGTTCTTTCCGGCAATGGCCCGGGAGATGGTGCTCTCCGAAAGTTCCAGCTTTTCCGCCACGCGAGCCAGGGTCAGCGGCACCAGATCCGAGGAATGTCCCGTCTCAAAGAAACGCGTCTGCAAAAGCAGCAGCTGTGTCGCAACCTTTTCGATGGTGCTTTGGCGCAGGCCGATCGCCTTGATCAGCATCTCCGCCTTGTCCCGGTGTTCGCGAAGGTATTTCAGCGTATCCTTGTCGGCTGACTTTTCCTCCAGCATGGCCATGTAGGTCTCGTCCAGGCCGAGGAGGGAAGTCGTCGAAGCGTTGTAGCGCACACTCCAGATTCCTTTGGCGTCGCGCTCCAGGAAGACGTCCGGCAAAACCGTCGGAACCGCCTCGCTATGCAGCAGGCTTCCAGGCGTGGGATGGAGCTTGCGAATCCGGAAGACCGCCTCCTGCACTTCGTCCACATCGCAGTCGATTTCCTTGGCGATCTTGGGCAGCCGATTCCGTTCCAGGTCCTCCAGGTGCTTCGAGACGATGTCCCACTCCAGACTCCCCACCAGACGCTGACGCTTCAACTGCAACAGCAGGCACTCCTGGAGATTCCGGGCGCAGATGCCCGGCGGATCCAGCGTCTGCATCGCCTCGATGGCGCGATGCAGCTCCTCCGGCGTGGCACCGGTCTGTTCGCAGAGCTCCTCGTCGGTCCCTTGCAGATAGCCCGCCTCGTCAACGGCATAGCATAGCTTTCGGCACAGTTCGCGGAATTGCTCGTCTCCCTCGACGTCTCCCTCGCATTCCCGCAGAAGCAACTCCAGGAAACCGTCTTCCTGGCTGTAGGAATCAAAGAAATGCTGTCGGCGTTCCTCGTCTTCGGAACTCCAGGAACGTTCTTCCTCCTCAAATGCGACATCCGTCTCGTCAGAGAGTCGCGCGGATTCTCCATCGTCATGGGAAGCCTCGTCCCGCCCCATGGTCCCGGAATCGCCTTCGCCTTCCCTTTTCTCGCCGATGTTTTCCGGATCCGGGAGTTTCTCCACGACATCCCGCAGATACTCCTCGGCATCCTCTTCCCGCTCCCGCTCCTCCCGACTTGGCGGAGTCTCCTCCCCTCCTGGCAACTCGTTCTCATAGACCAGTCCCGGAGACTGCAATTCCACCAGCATGGGATTCAGCTGAAGCTGGTGGTTAATCTCCGTCTGAAGCTCCATGGCGTTCTTCTGCAGAATCTCCAGCCCAAGGCGCTGAGCCTGGGAGAGCTCCAGCCGCTGCGCCTGCGCCTGGGAAAGACCTAGATTTTGCCCAAGGTTGCTCACAAATCAAGATGAAGTTCAAGTCCCGTCAGATAGTGTCCTTCCGGAAACGCCAGGCTCTGGGGATGGTCCGCCGCCTGGGAGAAGCTCTGCACCACACGCGCCGTGCGATGGGCGTCCGTCAGAGCCTCGGCCACGATGGTCCGGAAGAACTCCGGCGTCATGGCGGCGCTGCAGGAATAGGTCAGCAACGTCCCCCCTGGATTCAGTAGTTTGCAGGCCAGGAGGTTCACGTCCTTGTAGCCATGGGCCGCCTTGAGAAGCTGCCCGTGGGTGGAAGCGAACTTGGGCGGATCCAGGACAATCACGTCAAATGTCTGGCGTGCGTCCCGATAGCGCCGCAACTGCTGGAACATATCCGCCTGTTCGAAGGTCAGCCGGGGATCGCCCGCCAGTCCATTCAGTGCCACATTGGCCTTGGCCAAGGCAATGGCCGAGGGCGCATAGTCCAGAAAACGGACGCTCTTCGCGCCCGCCTTCGCCGCGCGGATGCCGAAGGCGCCGCTGTAGCAGCAGCAGTCCAGCACGCTGGCGCCAGGCGCCAGGCGGTCAATGGCCAGGCGGTTCTCCCGCTGGTCCAGATAGAAGCCCGTCTTATGCCCGCCAGGAACGTCCATGCGGAAGGTCAATCCATTCTCCTGGATGGTGAAATCCTCCGGAGGCTCCTCTCCCCAGAGAAGACCATCGCTAAGCTCCAGGCCTTCGCGCCTGCGGGCCTCCGCATCGGAGCGTTCGTAGATGCCACGGATGCCAGGAAGCTGCGCCAGCTGGGCGACAATGACTTTCTTCCAGGCCTCAGGTCCCGCGGCCAGGAACTGGCAGGAGAGATAGGCGCCATATTTGTCCACGATCAGCGCCGGCAGACCATCCGCCTCGCCATGAATCAGTCGATAGGCATCCAGTTTGTCATAGCCCAGGGACTTCCGGTATTCGTATGCCTGGAAAACGCGCTTCCCGAAGAAGGCGGCCTGTATGGTCTCCTGGGGATCAAAGGTCCAGACACGGGCTCGGATTTGGGAATTCGGCGAATAGGCGGCCCGTGCCAGGAACTGCCCGTCTGCGGAACGGACCTCGACGGTTTCGCCAGCCTGCGGCTCGCCCGTGACACGATGAATCGCACCGGAAAAAATCCACGGATGGCCTCTCAGCAGGGAGGCGTCGCGCTTGGAAAAAAGGGTAATGCACTTCTCCATAGGATGGACTCTTCAAAAAGACAAAAATCAGGAGGCCTGTTCTGCAAAACGCTGGCGCGTCTCCTCAAATCTACTTGGCCTTCAGGGCATCCTTCAGTTCATCGGCCTCGATGGCGCGAGTGCCCACATATCCGACCACGATGCCGGCCGCGTGATTGGCCACCGTGGCCGCCTTGGAAGGAGACGCGCCGGCACACATCGCCAGCGTCATGGTCGCCATCACCGTGTCACCGGCGCCGGAGACATCGAAGACCTGACGCGCCTGGGTAGGAATGACCAGAAGTTCGGAACGGTCCTTCGGGAAAAGCGCCATCCCCTCGGCCCCCAGCGTAATCAGCAGGAGCTCCACATCCCACTTCTGCAAAAGCGCCTCGCCGACGCGCCGAAGCGGCTCGTCCTTCGCGGGATCGCCGATGCCGGATTCGTAACGGATGCCCGCCAGCGCAAAGGCCTCCATGCGATTCGGCGTCATCAAAGTCAGGTCCTTCACATCAAAGGCATGGCTGGGATGAGGGTCCAGGGTGGAGAGGACACCGTATTGGCGCGCCAGCTCCGCTGCCTGCGCCATGAATTCCTTCGTGAAGACGCCTTTTGCGTAGTCCTCCATGACCAGCGCATCGATCTTGCCGCTCTTCAAGGCGACTTCCAGGCGCTTCAGAAGCTCTTCGCGAATCTCCGCCGTAATCTGGGACGGCGTCTCGTGGTCCACGCGTACGACCTGCTGGTTGCCGGCAAGGATGCGCGTCTTCACCGTCGTATTCCCGCCGGGAACCGTCACCACGCCGGAGACATCCGCGCCGCCATCCTGCAGAAGCGCCATGAGGCTCTTGCCGTCCGCATCATCCGCCACGCAACCGAAGACCGACACCTTGCCCTTGAGAGAAAGAACATTGCGGGCAACGTTGGCGGCCCCGCCGGGGACCTCGCTCTGCCGTTTGACAAGAACTACCGGCACAGGGGCCTCCTGGGAGATGCGCGTCGCCTCGCCCCAGCAATAGCGGTCCAGCATCAGATCACCCAGCACCGCGATGCGGCATTTGGGAAAATTCTTCAGGATATCCAGCAAAAAAACACTCATAGGAAACTCTATTTTGTCTCAATCAAATGCTTGACAGGGCCGTCGATCTGTACGGACGGCAGAGGCGCCAGCACCGCCGGATGAGCGGAAAAGTCCTTCAGAAGCTCCTCCAGGCGTCCGAGATTCTCCATCTGTGCCTGACGCTCCGACGCCGTGAGCTCTTCGCCATGACGACGCAGATAGGCGACGCGCCTCTCCATCTCCTCCTGCAACGAACGAAGATAAGCCGCGGAAAGAGAATCTTTCGCGACAAGTTCCTCTAGTTCTTTTTCGTTCAAGGCCTTGCGAATGGAATCAACGCGGGCGTTCAAGGCCTGCAGCTCCTGAAATCTCCGAATGCCGTCACTACGCTTCAGAAACTGCGGGAATCCGGCAAAGGCGGCAACTTCCACCAGCAGCGAAAGTGCGATGCCAGACACGGCCACCAGACCAATGGCGTTGGCAGCCCAGGAAACGCCTGGACGGCCATGAAGGCGATAATAGCGCAATTCCTTGTCGCGCAGGTAGAGAATCCCGCCATGGGAAATCCGTCGCTCGGCCCCGCGGAGAAGTTCCTCGCCATCCAGGGAAACAGCGGACGAGCCAGTATTGCACACCATCATGGCGCCGCCCTGCTCCCGGAACTCCAGCCCGCAGCCTGCCGGAAGTCCCTGCGCCTCGCCCACGGAAAATGGCGCATTGGCAAAATCCAATGACGAACCGCGGGCGAAAATCTCCGCCAGGGCGCCATTTTCGGAATGATTGCGCAAGAGAAGCTGGTAGGGCATGGCTGGTGTTCCCGGTTATTCCGTCAGGGAATCGCTCTTGGGCTTGCGAACGCGACGACGGCGCGGCGGCGGCGGCGGCGGTGCGTCCGCCAATTCAATGACCTCCTGCGCGGACGCAGGGGGGATTTCCGTCGTTTCCGGAGGCAGGAAGGAGAAGGAGAGCTTCTTCTGCTCCGCGGCCACGTCCACCACGATGCGGGCGATCTTCGCATCCTCGCCCTGCATCAGGATCTCATCCGCCAGAGGATCCTCAATGCTCTGCTCGATGACCCGGCGAACCTCGCGGGCGCCGAAGTCGGTGTTGAAGGCCTTCTCCAAAACGAAGTCCAAGGCGGCGGGCGTCAAGGACAGCTGGCGGTCCTTGGCCTCCAGGCGCTTGGCGATGACGGACACCTCCAGGTCGATGACCCGGCGGATATCCTCCTTCGCCAGGGAACGGAAGACGATGATGTCGTCAAGGCGGTTCAGGAACTCGGGCCGGAAGGACTTCCGGGCGATTTCCATGATGCGCTCCTTCATGCCGGCGACATCGGCCTCGGCGTCCGTCCCCCCGAAGCCCAGGCTGGCGGGCTTGGAGAAACGCTGCGCGCCGGCATTGGAGGTCATGACGATGATGGCGTTGCGGAAGGAAACCGTCCGCCCCAGACCGTCCGTCAGCTGGCCTTCCTCGAAAATCTGCAGGAGGATGTTGCTCACGTCGGGATGCGCCTTCTCCAGTTCGTCCAGAAGGACCACGCTGTAGGGCCGGCGACGGATCTTCTCCGTCAACTGGCCGCCCTCCTCGTAGCCCACATAGCCCGGAGGAGCCCCCACCAGGCGGGAGACGTTGTATTTGTCCATGTATTCGGACATGTCGATGCGGATCAGCGCATCGGCATCGCCGAACATGGACTCCGCCAGTTTCTTGGCCAGATATGTCTTGCCCACGCCCGTGGGGCCCAGGAAGAGGAAGCTGCCGATGGGCCTGCGCGGGTCCTTCAGATCGGCACGGGAACGGCGCAACGCCCGGCAAACCGCGTGGATCGCCTCGTCCTGCCCGATGATGACATTGCGCAGATTTTCCTCCATCTTGACCAGGCGCTCGACCTCCTTCTCGGCCATGCGCGTCAGCGGAATGCCGGTCATGGAGGCCACGACGGCACGGATGTCCTCCGGCCCCAGCACCCGCCGGCTGCCGCCTTCGGCATTCTGCCACTGGTTGACAATGGCGTCCTTCTGCTCCAGAAGCTTCTTCTCCTGGTCGCGACAATTGGCGGCAAGCTCGAAATCCTGCTTCATGGCGGCATCCAGCTTGGCCTTCTCCGCTGCGGCGATCTGCTTGTCCAGCTCAGTGAGATCCGGCAGACGTCGTTCCAGGTGAATCTTGGAACGCGCGCCCGCCTCGTCCAGCACGTCAATGGCCTTGTCGGGGAAGAAGCGCGCGGGAAGATAACGCTCCGCCAGCTTGACCGCCGTGCGGATGGTCTCCTCGGGATAGCTCACATTGTGGTATTCCTCGTACTTGCCCTTCAGCCCTTCCAGAATCTTGATGGTGTCCTCCATGGACGGCGGGTTCACCAGCACGGACTGGAAACGGCGCTCCAACGCGGAGTCCTTCTCGATGCTCTTGCGGTATTCGTTCATCGTGGTGGCGCCTACCACCTGGATTTCGCCGCGGGAAAGCGCAGGCTTCATGATGTTCGCCGCATCCATGGAGCCCTCGCCGGCGCCGGCGCCCACCATGGTATGGATCTCGTCCAGGAAGAGAATCACATTTCCTGCCTCCTGTGTCTCCTTGATGACCGCCTTGAGACGCTCCTCGAACTGCCCGCGGAACTTGGATCCCGCCACCAGAAGCGTCAAATCCAACGCAATCACGATGGACTTGGAAAGCTTTTCAGGAACCCGGCCGGCTACGATGGCCTGTGCCAGCCCTTCCACGATGGCGGTCTTGCCCACGCCGGCCTCGCCGATGAGGACGGGGTTGTTCTTGGTGCGACGGGAAAGAATCTGGATGACACGGTCAATCTCCGAAGAACGGCCAATGACAGGGTCGAGCTTCCCCTGACGGGCAAGCTCGGTCAGATCGCGGCCGTAGGTCTTCAGCGCGGTCATGCGTTCACGACCGCCGCCCTGCCCCGGACGGCTGCGGAAACGGTCGTCCTCATCGTCAAAATCGCGATTGCCCGTACGCTTGCGACGACCGCCCTGTTCCAGGACGTCGTTCAGGAAATTCTGATTCTTCTTCTCGTTGTCTTTCTTCTCGTCGGCAGAGGGGGTGTCATTCTTGTTCTCCACCTCGTCCGCCGTGTCCTCCGGCACGAAACGAGGATCCAGCGTCTGGAAAATCCACTTTCGCAGGTCGCCATAATGGACGTCGTGCTTTCCCAGCACCTCGGCAGCAAGGCCGCCGCCCTCATGGAGGATGGCCAGCAGGATGTGCTCAATGCCAATGAAATGGAACCCAAGGCTCAAGGCCTCCTTCAAAGCCATCAAGAGCACCTTCTTGGTGCGCGCGCTCTGGGGAAGCGCCTCCTGGGAATCAGGATTCACATCCCCTTCGGGAACCAGCCGGTGGGTCAATTCCGCCACCAGCTCGTCCACCTTCACATTCAGTTTCTCCAGAAAGTTCTTGGAAATCCCCGTCGGCGTCTTCAGGATGGCTAGCAGCAGATGCTCCGTCCCCACGAAGGACTGGCCGTATGTGCGGGCAAGCCGCTGCGCCAGATCGACGATCTGACGCGCCCGGGGCGTAAATTGCCGGGGCGTGATGTCATTTTCTTCAGCCATAATATTTCATTCCTATTTTTCGGAGGCGTCATTCGCTCCTCTTGTTTTCCAAGCGACCCCCCACCGTTCCCTACTTAAATGTACAAGAAAACCGGGAGTTTTCGTTAATATAGCGCAGTTCCGTTCTCACGCGCCGGAAAACGCACGATTCACGCACACTTCTCGAAAGGGGAAAATCAATCCGGAAAACCCGCTTGACAAAAACGCAATTGTTGAAAAACAGCCCGTTCTTTATGGAAAATCAAGAGTTTAGAAATTATAATAATTGATTATCCAGAGTGACTGCGCTCGTCCCCAAAAGCATATTTCGCACTTCATCCGCCAACTTCCTGTCCATGAAGACTATCGTCAAATTCCCCTTGTCGCACTTCGAGGAAATTGCCCCGGTTCTACACCGGTGTTTTTCGGAGTTCTGGACGGCGCGTTTCGCCCGTGGCGAACGCTCCTTTCCCTACGACCTGAAACTCTATGTCGCCAGACGGCAGCAGGAAATCATCGGCACCGTCGGTCTTCACGACTACCAATTCCTCCTTCCCGCCGGAAAAGAGGGATACATGGTGACTCCCGCCATCGGCCTGAGCGACCTCGGAGTCCTACCGGCCTACCGCGGCCAGGGCCACGCGGGGGAAATGCAGGAATTCGTAAAGAAGCATGTCGTCGACAACAGGGCATTTCCCATGATTCCCCTTTGTACCGACAAGCCTGCTGTCTATCGCAGTCGCGGCTGGGAGGAATATCTCCCCGACAATTCCCGCGAAATTCAGACGAAGGACTTCCCGTCTCATGACACCTTCCGCATCAACGCCAAGAAAATCGGCAAGGCTCTCGCCCAAGGCAAACGGGCAATCCCCGCCAATGACGAAGAGAGGATCTTCCGAAGCATCTGGCGCATCTATGCTTCCGGCATCAGTTTTCCGGGAAAAGTCATGCGTTCGACGAAAACCTGGCTGGAACTCTTTGGAGATCCTGCATACCAATGGCGCCTGGAGGGAAACACCTACTTTCTCTACTGCGAAGGGCGCCTTGTGGAAGCCTATTCTTCTGATCCCGCCCATCCCGTGAACCATTTCACGCCCGTCAATGGCGGCCACGACGACAACAAGGTGATGATCAATCTTCTGAACGATGCGATTCCACCATGGCTCGCAGAACAACGCGAGAGCCTTCAGAGATGCCTTCAGGACCATTCCCTGCAGTTTCCCATCGCCGACACATTCTGAAAACAGAGTTCCCGGTATATTATCCCGAAATCCCCAATCTCCCGTTTTCCTTTCCTTAGACGAGGCTTTTCGCAAATGTCCCGTCATGCAAGAACAATTATGCCAAGCCACATTGCCAATCCCTACGCCGGCATAGACTGGAAAAACCAGATCCGTCTTCAAGGCGCCACCCACATGCACTGCCCGACCGACGAGCTCTTCCAAAACGCTCTCGCGGAAGGACTGGACTTCGCCACTTTCTCCAACTACTACCCCTCGCTGCCATGCTGTCCTGCCGCATCCATGCGGAAGAACACCGCGCGCATGAAGCTCCCATACTATGTCCAGAACGGGAAGCTGGTGAAGCAGGAGCTGGATTACCGGAAATTCTTTCTGGATCACGGCGCGACTCCTCCCGCGGACCTCCCCGAAGAGGAAGGCGGCCAGCTCTTCAGCAACGTCCCGCCGGATCTTCTGGAAGCCCCCAATGCCGAACACCACTATTTCACGGACACCAGCGTCTATCTGCATGTCACCGCTCCCGGAAGCACCTTCGTCAGCGGCCGTCCGCGCTTCAAGAACGACATCCTGGCTCAGGAAGGCATCCGTCTGGGAGTCGGCATGCCCTGGCGAGAGGGCTTCTCCGCCATTCTGGACTCCCTTGTGACCCCCGACGGCGGCGGCATCATCGTCAACCACCCGCAGTGGTCCCACCACCCCGTTGATTTTCTCTGCGAAATGCTGGACTACGACGAGCGCGTCCTGGGGCTGGAGGTGGTTAACACCGACTGCAGCGCAACCTACACGTCCGGCGCGGAACCACAATGGGATGCCGTGCTCTCCACGGGACGGCAGTGCTGGGGATTCTGCACGCCGGACCACTACAACGGAAGGGAATGGCGCGGACGCTCCATCCTGCTTCCCGAGGAACGCACCGTGGAATCCTGCCTGAGGGCATACCGGCAGGGACGCTTCTATGGCGCAATCCGCGGACAGGGCCTGAGCTTCGAACGCATCGAGTTCGATGGAAAGACGCTTCGCGTCCGCTGCGACAAGGAGGCCATCATGCTCCTGATCAGCAGCGTAGGCGTCGTAAAAGAACTGTGGACCGGCCAGGAACTGACCTACACGCTCTCCGAAGGCGACCGGGAAAAGCACCGCTTCTTCCGGGTAACCGCCGAAGACCAGCAAAGCCGGGAAAAACTCTACACCCAGCCCATCATGCTGGTATAGACGAGGCTTTTGCGAAAGGCATTGAAGCATAACTTTTCATTTTCTTGAAATGCAAAAGGTTCTTGACTATATCGCAAAGCATTGGGACGACACGGTCCGAATGGTTCCCCGGGATGAAGGACGCCACCTGGGACTCCCCGAACCCTTCATCGTCCCCTGTGCAAAGGCCGTCTTCTGCGACCTCTACTACTGGGACAGCTTCTTCGCCAGCGTGGGACTGGTTCTTCATGGACGCACGGAACTGGCCTTGAGCACCTGCAACGACTTTTTCGCCCTCGTCCGGCGCCTGGGAAAAGTGCCGAACGCCTCCATTCTTCCCTGCCTGAACCGCTCGCAGCCGCCATTGCTTGGCGCCTTGACGGAACTGGTCTACAGCGCCACCCATGACGATCCCTGGCTGAAGAACGCCCTCCCCGCCCTGGACGCCGAATACGACTTCTGGATGACGAAGCGTTCCACCCCCTGCGGCCTCAACCGCCACGGCCATGACGCCACCCCCGAAGAACTGCTCAACATCTACGATTCCTGCGGCTTCTACCGTCTCGGAATGCCCAAAGACGCCCCTCTCGAAGAGCGGCTTTTCCAGGGCGGACATCTTTTGGCCGAGGCGGAGACCGGCTGGGACTTCACGCCTCGCTTCCAGCGCCGCTGCCTGGATTTCGCCCCCGTGGACCTGAACGCCATCCTCTACGGAAACGAACTCCGCCTGGCCCAATGGCATGAGCATTTCGGAAACACAGCCAAGGCAGAGGCCTATCGCGTGGCCGCCGGAAAGCGTGCGGAACTCATGGAAAAATTCTGCTACGATTCCGAAAAGTCCTGCTATTTCGACTACGACTTCGTCAATGATCGCCGTTCGGAGATTGTCTCCTGCGCCGCCTTCTATCCGTTGTGGTTCAGGTGCACCACGGATCCCCGGCGACTGGCCACCGTAGGCAAGAACCTGGCGGACGCCCTGCTCTCCCCGTACGGCGTCCGGACCTGCAAGCTGCCACAGGACCCCGACTACCACTACCAATGGGATGCCCTGAGCATCTGGCCGCCCCTCCAATACGCCGCCATCCAGGGACTGCAAAACGCCGGCCTGGACGACCTGGCCATGGCCGTGGCCAAGAACTTCACCCGGAACGTGGTCAGGCAGTTCGAACTGACCGGCGACCTCTGGGAGAAATACAACAGCCTCACCGGCGAAGTCCAGCAGCAAGGCACGGAATACGGCACTCCCGCCATGATGGGCTGGACGGCCGGAATCTTCACCTTCTGCGCCCTGATGGTCCAAGGAAAGAGCCTCCCATGAAAAAAATCCGCATCGCGCAGATCGGCATCACCCATGAGCACGCGGCGGGGAAACTGGAAACCCTCCGCAGGCTCTCCGATGTCTTTGAAATCGCCGGCGTCGTGGACGACACCGCCACGGTTCATACGCCCGTCTTCGGGAATCCAGCCGGCTTCCCCTGGAAAGAAGAACCTCGCCTGACTTTGGAGCAGGTTCTTGAAGATTCCTCCATCGAGGCAGTTACCGTGGAGATGCCCAACGACGAGTGCGTTCCCGCCGCCTTGCGGTGCATGGAAAGGGGAAAAGCCATTCACATGGACAAGCCGGGCGGCACGGACGGTGCCCTCTACAAGAAACTCCTGGACGGATGCCAGGCGCGGAAGCTCCCCTTCCAGATCGGATATATGTTCCGCGGCAACCCCGCCATGGCTTTTGCCCTGGAAGCCGTGGCGAAGGGCTGGCTGGGAAATGTCGTTGGCGTCCAGGCGAGCATGATCCACGACTACGGCAACGCGGATTACCAACACTATCTCTCCGGCTTCCCCGGAGGGATCATCTATAATCTGGGCTGCCATTTCATCGACTTTTTTATACAGCTTCTCGGCTGTCCGGAGAAGATCGCCTCCTTCCTCCAGGACGGCCCGAACGCCGCCGCCGGCTCCGGAAATCTTGCGCTGACGGTCTTCCAGTATCCGCACGCCATCGCCACGATCCGCGCCTTCGACCAGGAGCCCTTCGGCAGCCGGCGCGTGCGCATCGACGGCGACATGGGGCTGATGGAATGGATGCCCGTGGAACGTTTCGACGGCCATCCCCTGGAGGTGACGCTGGCGTTGCGCGAAGGAAACGAATGCTACACGGCCGGCTGGCACCAAATCCCCCTCGGTCCTGTCTGCGACCGCTACGAAACGCAACTTCTGGAGTTCGCCCGCGTCATCCGCGGCGAAGCGCAGGATTCCTACACACGCCAACATGACTACGATGTCCACCGCGCGGTTCTGGCCGCCAGCGGCATCCGCCCATGGCACAAATAACCACCATGAAGACGCAAGCCATTGTCTTTACCGCCAAGGAACGGGCGGAACTGCTGACCCGCGAACTGCCGGAGATGCTTCCGGAACAGGTGCTGGTGAAATCCGACTACAGCCTGATCAGCGCTGGAACCGAACTGGCCAACTACCACGCCCTGCCCAATACGGCCCCGACGCACTATCTTGCCGATGGCGCGCCGGATGGCTATCCCGTGGAACCCGGCTACAGCACTTCCGGACATGTCATCAAGGTCGGCTCCGCCGTCAAGGAGTTCCAGGAGGGCGACAAGGTCCTGGTCTTCTGGAACAGCCACAAGTCCCGCCACTTGGTGAATGCCTCGTCCCTTTACAGGATTCCCGAAGGAATCGACATGCAGGAGGCTTGCTTCGGGAACTTGATTTCCTTCCCCATGCTGGGCGTCCGGAAGTTGGAGCTCCAGCTGGGAGAATGCGCCATGGTGGCCGGACTGGGACTTCTGGGACTCTTTGCCGTCCAATTCGCCAGGCTCTCCGGCGCCTGCCCCGTCCTGGCCTGCGACTTCTCGCCGGAACGACGGGAAATGGCAAGACGGCTCGGCGCGGACTGCGTCCTCGATCCCCGCGAGGAGAATTTCCGGCAGAAGGTGATTGACGCATCGGGAGGCACCGGCCCCCATGGCGTGGTGGAAGTCACAGGCTCCGGAGCCGCCTTGCAGCAGGCTCTGGAGTATGTCGCCTGGGAAGGACGGATCTCCCTGCTGGGATGCACGCGCGTCGCCGACCAGCCCGTCGACTTCTACCGCTATGTCCACAAGACCGGCGTGCGAATCGTCGGCGCCCATGCCCTGACACGACCGCAACAGGAGTCCCGCCCCGGAGAATGGACCCTGCGGGATGATTTCCGAACCATGTTCCGCCTGATGAAGACGGGGCGTCTCCAGGTGCGGCCGCTCATCAGCCGATTGGTCTCGCCAGCCGATTGCGACGCCGTATATCACGATATCGGATTCAGCCAGAATCCGATATTCGGAAATGTCTTTGATTGGACGAAAATGGATTGACCGGGAGGAGGACAGTCATGCACGCGATGATTCTTGACGAAAAGCTGGATTTCCAATGGGCGGAAGTGCCCGATCCGTGCCGGAAGCCCGACGAGGTGCTGATCCAGGTCGCCGCGGCAGCCGTGAACCGCGCCGACTTGATGCAGAAGGACGGCTGCTACAGTTCTCCGGCGGATTGGCCGCAATGGTGCGGCCTGGAAGTGTCGGGCACCGTCCTGGAAGCGCCGGAAGAGGCCTCTGTGAAAGCAGGAGACCAGGTCTGCGCCCTTCTTGGCGGTGGCGGCTACTCCGAGAAGGTCGCCGTTCCCATGGAGATGGTGCTGCCGATCCCCGGGGGATTGTCCCTGGTGGAGGCCTCCACTCTTCCGGAAGTCTGGTCCACGGTCTATCTGAATCTCCAACTGGAGGCAGGCGGCCTGAAACCCGGCGAGGTCTTCTTCGTGCAGGCGGGCGCCAGCGGCGTGGGCCTGGCGGCAATCCAGCTGGCCAAACTCATGGGCGCGCAGGTCATGGCAACCGTCGGCTCCGCCCCAAAAGCCGACTTCGTGAAAGCACTGGGAGCAGACTTCGTGGTGAATCGCCATACGGACAAACTCCTGCCTGTACTCCAAGAACATAATCCCGCCGTGGCCCTGGACTGCGTCGGCGGCGCGGAAATGGGAGAGTGCCTGAAACACATGGCTTTCGGCGGAAGATGGATCATGATCGCCACCCTGGCAGGGGGACGGACCGCCATCGACCTGGAAACCGTCTGGAGAAAGCGCCTGAGAGTGCTGGGAAGCACATTGCGCAGCCGGACATCCGAAGAAAAGGGACGCATCCTGGCGGCCCTGAAAACAGAACTCTGGCCGCTCTTTGCCGCCCGGAAGCTCAAGACCAACATCCACGCCGTCTTCCCCGTCCAGGAAGTCCAGGCAGCGCACGGGATCCTGCGACGCGGCGAAAACATCGGAAAAGTCGTCCTGACGTTCGGGAAAGCGTAGCCCCCGAAATGCAAGAGACGGAAAATCAAAGGAGATTTTCGCCATCCAGCTTGAAAAAAACTGAAAAAGGAATAGAATATGCAATCGCCCTGTTCCTCAAAGAAGAAACGGTAGCGCAATTTCACGGAGAGATGGCTGAGCGGTCAAAGGCATCTGTCTTGAAAACAGACGACGCGCAAGCGTCCGGGGGTCCGAATCCCTCTCTCTCCGCCAGTTTCCTACGTAAAAAGCCCAAAAGTGTAGCCACCTGTAGCCACTTAGGGCTTTTTTTGTGTCCGAGACAGTTATATTGTCGTCGCGGTCAGTCGTCCTCGTCACACGACGGGAAAAAGAAGCAATCGTTTTACGTGGAAAGCAGAACTATGAAGGAGAAAGACTCAAAAAAGGAAGAGAAGGGTTACCCTGGTATCTTCAAGCGACCTGGCACCGACAACTGGTGCTTCCGTTATCAGGTCAACAAGAGCAGAAAGACCGTCTCGCTTGGAACAAAGGACTATGACGAAGCGGTAAAGATCGTCCGTGAGAAATACAAGCCTCTCATCGAGACAACCTCCGAGGAGGTTCTGGCCGCTCACGTTGCCAATGCCAGGAAAATGCACATCCAGTCAAAGAAGCTCTATCTAGCCAATGCCTGGGATGTATACAGCACATCTCCAGAAAGAGCGAATCCGGCCACTGTCTCTGAACAGCAGAGCTACAAGTCATCCTTCGATGATTTCGTCAAATTCCTTGACAATCCTCGCATAACTGTTGCAGAGATCACCCATGTCCATGCTGAAAAATATGCGGAGGACATGAAAAAAACAAGCACTATGCCGTTGATACGCACAATCGCCATATAAAGAGACACTCTGGGACAATGCCGCCATTTCTATTTATATAACAGCATTGAAAAATTTTTTCTCTTTGAAGGCGGTCCTTCGTCCTGCCTCGTCGTGCCGCATCGCTGGCGGCTGCCGCCGCTGCCGCGTCGCTCCGCTCGCGGCCCGCTTTGCGGCACTCCTCGCAGGTCTCGGACCGCCTTCTCCTCCGGCTGCTACTGTCGTGGAACTACTGGGGGAAGGCAGACAACGCGAAAGCCGATGTCGCTGTAGGCGCGGGACGGGTCGTAGCTGCCGCGGCTGGCGGAACGGCAGTTCCACGCGCGGCCGACGTAGCTGTCCCAGCTGCCGCCGCGCTGCACGCGGGCGGAGCCCGACTGAGGCCCCACGGGATCCGTGACGGCGCCGGAGGGATAGGAACCGTACCAGTCCAGGCACCACTCATACACGTTTCCGTGCATGTCGTAGAGACCCCACGCGTTAGGAAGGTAGGAACCGACTTTCGTGTGCGGTGAATAGCCGCCCTTGCCGTCGTCCCTGTTGTATTCGTATCTTCCCGCCTCGTCCATGGCAGGATCCTGACCGGTGGAGGTCAGATTCCTCCCCGTGTTGAGCGCCGTAACGGTTTCCGCGCGGCAGGCGTACTCCCACTGGGCCTCCGTGGGAAGGTCGAAGACAAGACCCGTCTTCGCGCGGAGCTTTCCAAGGAAGGAGCCTTCGTCCACCGCATGGCCGTACATCGGCCAGCCCGCCCCCGCCGTGCCTCCCGTGCCGCGGATGGTATTGTAGGAGACCTGTTCCACGGGACGGCAGTCGCCCTTGTACACGGACGGATTGCTTCCGTAGATGAGCTCGTACTGCCTCTGCGTCATCTCGAAGACGCCGATGTAGTAGTCCTGCGTCAACGTCACCTGGTGCTGCGTCTCGTCGCCGCCATTCGGGCTGCCCATCATGAAGGTGCCCTTCGGAATCCGACGCAGCCACTACTCCGTGGTGCGGCAGGTGTCGCTGGAGAGGTCGGGGGCAACGTCCGAATCCCCAGATGCCCCAGTCTGGAGATCTACACGGACATAGGTTTTCGTGAAAGACGCGGGAGACTCCTTCACGTTGACATCCACGACCATGTCGGTCTGAATGCTGTTCGGGTAGTCCGCGCCATAATCCCACGTGGCCGTATAAGGACCGCCGTTGCGATGTACAAAATCTCCCAAAACACTTTTGGCAGGTAAATCCACTCCATGGACATTGTCATGTCCCATGAAGGAAACGAGTGCCACATGGGATTCATCGCCCCCTTCCAGCCAGTAGGTGATGTCGATCTTTCCGTCCCACGGGAAGTGGGATTTTGCGGTGACATTGGTCACCCGCATCTCCGCAAGAAGGGTTGATATGCAGAAAAACAGCAACAATGAAAGAAAGAGATGTTTCATTTGGGTTGTTCGTGTTGATCAGGAGGTATGACGAATCGGAGAACGGATTGGTTTAACATGCGGAAGTCTATCGCTATTCCAACAAAATTCAAGTCGTAATAACTTCGCGCATTATTTCCTTACAAGCAAACCCGCAGATAATGGCGACTGCGCAAGAAATCATCTAGTCCAGTTTTTTGTTGAAATTGATCAAAAGAATCTTTCAATGCTACTTGAATGATTCAACGGCCATGAAAACGCAATTAAGCATTAGAGGTATTCATATATGCTATAAATCAATCCACCTGCAACGGCAGAATCCTTTGATTTAAAAATACCTATGTGCTTTCACGTTGAAATTAACCCGTATCTGCCGAGTGGGGTGACCATGAAAAGACAAAAGGCTCATTAACGATTTCGATTTGCGATGACTTGCCCGCAAAAAGGCGTCATCTGCGCAGACGGCGTTGCTACATGATAAATTAGAGTAAACACATTGTATGGCCATGTTCTGCTCCTTCCAATGTTTATTGCCATTGGGCATGATTGTACAATTCATCATACGATTCAAAATCAACTATATTGAAACCGAGATATGCCAGAAAGTCACTGCCATCATCTGTTTTCGCGGTTTGCCATTTAACACGCAAATAAAAAGAGGACTGCATGATTTTCCCATCGCCGTTTTTCTGTAATAAATCCTTTTTGAGTAATAAATGGCGCAAAAAGAACTCATCCTTGGAATAGCCGAAACCTGCAATGACCAGAGGAAGACGCATAAACAAACTCATCCAAGTATTGCGTCCTTTCCAATAATCATTGGAATTTATCTCATCAAAAGTTCCTACATGTTTTACAGCTTGCAGATATTTTCTCAATGAAAAAAGTATTCCAGAAGCGTCCTCTTCCCTTCTATTTCGAAGACTGAAATAGGAACCGTGGATATGCCAAACATCATGCTTCAAATCTTTCGAAATAATATCGTCATTTTCACAGAACGCTTCCTTGAGCGGTTCACCCCAAAAATCGTTCCAATGATACCTGACTCTTTCTGTTCTTGGAGCTTCCGATGTACCATTACTTTTTTTGTTTGATTTATTATAAATAGAATGGTTTGAATGACCAGGAAGAACGAGACGTTGGTCCGACAATATGTCTCCCGGATATTGCGCTTTGATATACGACTCAATATTGTGGTCAAAATTAGTTGTAAAGATGTGGTGATTATTATCCCATGCGTATTTCAGAATAGCGCAATTTTTACTAAAATCTTTTCTTTCCAATTCTTTGACCGCATCCTTAATTATGCTCGACAGATCAATGCCAGAGTTTTGGCTGGCGAAATTTTCCAAAAGGTCAATCCACTCCAAATTGCTAATGCCATGTCCAAAAAGTGCATCCAGATGGAAGTTTGGAAGTTTCACTCTTTCAGCAACACTTTTTATGACATTTTTCCAATCGTATATGTCGTTCTCTTTCGAGCCAGAAGAACCGAACATATACTTGTTAAAACCATTTCCAATGATAAAACAAGATGGCTTGTTCTTACCGTCTTTCAGTTTATCGAAAAATTCTTTTGCGTTCATGATTTGTCTCACCTTTTTTCATTCGGTTCAAAACAACAAAAAAACTCCGCACTCCCGACGTAAATCGGGCGTGCGGAGTGCTTAAAAACTGAATTGTTATGGGATGCGCCTACTCTACGCTGCTTGCTTGCCTGCCTGCTTGCTTGCGCTCACTTCGTTCGCACAAGCAACGTCGTGAAGGCAAGGCACAATCTGTCCAGAAGACAACATGGCCTTCTGGGCGTTGGAATTTGATTGTGCGTACCTTTCCATCACTTTTATCCTTGAAGTTTTGAAAAAAAACGGAAGAACTCTGTTTTTTCCCCCACACCGCCATATTGGCATCAAACAAGGCGACTGATGCTGCAGAGCCAGACAGGAACAATGGGATATGGAATTGATTGCAAAAATCGTCACATATTCCATTATACCACAAAATGTGAAATTTACACGTGAAAAGTGAAATTTTGTATCTATTCAGAAGGGGCAGTGATTCAGGACTTAATACCGAAGCTCGGAGTCGCAAAAGTGACATGTGGGAGGTTCTGAAGAACCGATGTTGACGCTGCGTCAGCGTCAACCACATATCTTTCTGTGTATTCCGTGTATTCTGTGGTTGAAAAGCAGTTCTGAACAGTAACCAAATTTTTGTATTGTCCTCCAAAAGCAAGGGCCTCGCTACAGAGATACGTGTCACTTTCCCTGCCAGGGAAACGCCTATTCCCCCGCCAGCACCAGGCACTCCTTGTTGAAGCAGGCGATGCCATAGACGCGGACGTTGTGGTAGGTGCGCCGGAAAGCAGCCACGTAGTCGCGCTCCAAAGCCTGTTTCAAGGCCATTTGGGCTTTGCCTTCCAGGTCGTCACGGATGGAGGCTACCTTGATTTCAATGACAATCGCGCAATTACGCGAGTTCTTGGTGCGTAGCATAAGATCCGGACGACCGTTGCCGCTCTCCCGGTTGCTCTCGCACTGCCAGCCATCAACCGACGCCAGGAGTCCGGCGATGAAGCCGTGGTAGAAGTTCTCCGCCCGG
Source organism: Lentisphaeria bacterium (assembly GCA_024405215.1). Lineage (GTDB taxonomy): Bacteria > Verrucomicrobiota > Lentisphaeria > Oligosphaerales > Oligosphaeraceae > UBA1724. Next base: position 40,466 of record JAKSPB010000007.1, read on the forward strand.
TCGTGGTAGCTGATGGTCTGTTCAAGAAGAACATTCAACTCTGCGCACGCGTCTTCGGCATCGCCTTCGGCCAGCGCCTTGACCAGTCCGGAACGATTCCAGGTGGGAATGGCCTGCTGATACCACCTGCCCAGCTGGAACTTCAAGGTTTCCGCGACTTCGCGGTTCGGCAATTGCAGCTCCAGTTCGTTCAGGTTCGACAGACGATTGGGAAACTCCGCTGTCCGCAGGTATCCCGTATACAGGAGCGTGGTCCAGAGCGCCGTGGAATCCATCCTCATGCCGGCATAATTCAACTGTTCGCAGACGGAATGGCGCACGGAGCCCCGGTCGAGGAGCGTCTCCAGTTCACTGCGGGAGCCGTTCCCGCTGACGCTGTCCCCGATGAGGGTCTGGAGAAGGTCGTTGCCGGAGGTGTTGGCCCAGTAGGGACAGGGACGAATCGCCCCCCCGTCACAGGAATCCCTGACAAAGCTGATGACACTCCAGGGGTTGTAGATCTCCGCGTTGCCGAAGCGGTAGCCGTCATACCACTCGCGCACGGTATCGAACAGGTCGCCGACTCCATAATAATCAAGCATGTCCTTGACCTCCTCCGGCGTGAAGCCGAAGCAGTCCCCGCAGCTCTTGGAAAGGATCGTGTTGATTTCGGGGTTGTTGAAGCCCGTGTAGATGCTTTCGCCCGAAATCCGCAGGCATCCCGTATGGACGGCCAGACGCAGGTGGGGGTTCGTCTTGCAGGTCATGCTCATCAGGGAGCGGATGAGATCCAGGATGCGGTCGTAGTATCCCTTGAGGTATCCCGCCTGGAGCGGAACGTCGTATTCGTCCAGCAGGAACACAACGGGCTGGCCATGGTATTCGTGGAGCTTTTCCATCAGAAGAACAAGGGCATCCGGCAAATCATCCTCTGGCAGAACGCCGTCCATGGCGGCCTGGAAGTCCTCGCGGTTCTTCGGCGAAAGCACCTTGCCGTCCATCAGATATTGATGCCTCCTGAAGACCTTGCCGCAGACTGACCGGAACTTGCCCGCAGCCAGTTCGTAGGTATCCTTCTTCATATCCTTGAGGCTCATGGAAATGACGGGATACTTCCCCATCTCCTCGCGGTATGGGCGTTCGGAACGGGCCAGGGCGCAGTCGTCGAAGAGCTCCTTTCCCGAACCGTCGATGTTGAAGAAGTAGTCCAGCATGGACAGGTTCAAGGTCTTGCCAAACCTGCGTGGTCGGGCATAGAGCGTCACTTCAGAACGGCGATCCAGCAAACGCTGGATAAGCAGCGTCTTGTCAACATAGTAGTTTCCGCCGCTGATGAGTTTGCGATAGTCCTCTATGCCAGTTGCGAGTGGTTTGCGGTTGTCCATATTTCCTACCTCCTGAAGTGGTTTCCTGTCATAATGTAATCCTTCAAAAGGCAAGGAAGTCAGGATTCAGGTGGAAACAGCAGGAAGACCACAAAAACGAATTGCGGAACGCATGGGCAGGAGCCCCTTTCATTGCCAAAACTTGTGACTTATTTTCGGAAAGCTCTGTTCCATTGATGTGTATTGGGAATTCTGCAATCTCGTTCTGCGGAGTAGCAAGAAGGCCTCCTCCGTTAAGAGTTATGACAATGATAACTTTTGTGGATTTGCGTTTCTTTTTCGGCAGGGACGCAAAACAGAGAAAATTATCGTCCGGGCGGGGAATAGAGTAACTCTCGCCGCCCGAAAAGCGGCGTTTTCCGAAAGACAACCCACCACGACCCACAGGAGGAAAAAATGCCCCGCAAGAAAGAAAATGTCGAAACCGTCCCGTATTTTGTCCTCGCACGCAAGAAAAAGGGCGAATGTCCGTCCGTGAAGGAACGCCTGCAGAAAGAACGCCCCCGGGAGATGAGCGTTCCGGAGAAGGAGATTCTCTGCCTGATGCTCCCGGAATGTCCGGAACTCCCCTATCCCCTTCAGGAGTTGCCGATGGCCTACGGCCCCGCAGCCAGGGAATACAGGATTCCCGATGACAAGCGGGAAGAGGTCCTTCAAGCCGTCTGTCCCTTCGCCCTCTGCCCTGACCTGGAGGAGGAGATGTACGACATCCATGAAGACAAGTTCTTCATGGTCCGTGATTTCCGTGTCATCCGCGAACGGGGGAGGAACATGCTGGTCTCCCCGTACTATCCCATCTCCGGCGGAATGATCGTGGACTGGGTGCCCAAAGAACACGCAAAGGACAACTTCTACACGAAGGAAGCCAAGAAGGCGTAAAAGCAAAAAAAAAGGGAACTATATACCTAAGTTGCCGCAAATGATTGTTGATACGGACTTGTCCTGTGCCCGAGGCGCAAGCCTCGGGAAAATGCAACGTCAGAATACGCAGGCAACTTAAGTGTGCAATTCCTAAAAAAAAGGCTGCTACAAAACCGCAACGCTCTGCAATAGCCCATTTCTTGTTTTCTTCAGGATGAAAATACGGATGGCAAAACAAGCAAAATGGCAAAACAGACAAAAGTTTTCGGTTGCCGAAGGCGACTTAAGGATGTTTTGCTGTGTTTTGTTTGTTTTGCCATCCCGCCGCAGGCGGAATTGTTTCGCGAATTTTGTTTGCGTTGCCATCCCGCCGCAGGAGGCTTCATACAATGAAAGATGCGAATCCGGAAATGCGAGCAAGGATTGGCACCATCTGAAGTGGAGTTTTTGCAACACCCCCTGGGCAGGCAATTCGCGTACTTACTGCATCAGGAAGACTCTGGTCTGGCGGGCCAGGAAATCCGCGCAGAAGACCTGCTCGTCGTCAACCTTGAAGACCTCTCCGGAAATCATGTCCGTCGCGGTCCTGCACTTCTTCGGAAGCGAAATCCGGCGGACGCCCGGCTCCATGACGCAGATTGCGACAATGTCCTTGGAGGCCCAGACCTGGTCCGGGGAGTCCACATAGCGGTGGACCCCTGCCTTCTGATAGATGGACTCCATCAGCTCCTGGGGATAGCCCAGGACGCCGCAGAAGACCACGCTGGCCTCAGGAAGTTCGCGGACGCCTAGCGCAGGGCCGCCAACGATGTCGCGCTGAAGAGAACGATAATGGCCAAGAATCTTCAGGTCGGAAGCATTGGCATCCAGCACCCCGAGAACACTTCTGCCGGCAGCATCCTGCCAGCCACCGCTGCTGCAGGTCTCGCCTTTGACCCCCAGGGGCAGCCAATCGCCGTCGGGCGCGTCCAGAAGGCACAAGGGATTCTCATGGCTATTCGCGAAGGAAAGCGGCAGCCCGGTGAACTCCCGTGCGCTGTCATTGCGGTCGTCGCCGGGCTTTTGCGGAATCACGCCAGGCGTGCCCAGGAAGACAATCACGCGCCCCTGGGACTCCAGCTTCCTCAGCGCCGCCTTCTGGGCGTCGTCCCAGGCCAGGCTCATGGGAAGGATGATCACCCGCAGGCGTTCCGGAAGATTTTCAAGATCCTGCGCCAGATAGACTTCCACAGGCGCTCCCATGTGCGCCAGACGGTTCTGGATTTTCCGGGCGGCCTGCGCCACCATGGGCGTCATCATGGTCACCCAGTCGATGGACGCCTCGTCCAGGACGACGGCGACCTGCGCCACGGGTTCACGGGAGTATTCCAGGGTAGCGCGGTCCATCACGTCCACGCAATGGGCGATGCACTCCATGACTTCCGCGTCCACGAACCGGATGTATCCCACGTCAAACCACCACTGCGCCATTCCGTTCAGCAAGTTGTGGATGGATTCCTTCGTCTGCTGAAGCACATCGCCCCAGGTGTCGTCAGGACGCCCGTAGGCGGTATTCGGCGTTGCGCTGGTGCGGATGTCGTTCTCGATGAACCAGAACTTGTTATGCAACTGAAGGGAGTCCGCCGCGCCCATGGCGTACGGGAAGCCCTCGCCGCCCACCTGTCGGCTGGCATATCCCGTGGGGCTGCAAAGGTAGTCCACATAGGGATTCTTCAGCAGTTTTCCGACGCCAAGGTGTCCGGACAACGGCAGGCGGTCGCCGCCGGAGAGTTCCACGAAATAGCCGTAGAAGGCGCCGGCCAGGAGCCGTCCATCCGTGGCCTCCTTGATGGTCTGGCAGAACTCCCCGATGCACTCCGCGGTATTTTCGGAATGGAATCGGTTGTAGTCGGCGATGCGGCAGGCGTTGGGCGTCCCGAATGCCCGGATGCCCGGATAGTTCGCCTCATAGCGTTCGAAGGCATTGGGCATGGTCGCCGTCTCCAGCGTGACGTTTTCATCGCCCCAGGCTGCCTGCAATGCGGCATCCGTGGCGTATTTGGCGGCCAGCCAGCGCCGGAAGCCCTTCCGCGCGGCGGGGGAGTAATCGCCGACCACCTTGTCGTCAAATCCCCACTCCATCCATTCTTCCGTATGGCCGCTGGCCAGGACGAATCCCGCGATATGGTCCGCGTATGCGGTCTTGGAGAGGAAGTCCATCATCTGTCGCAGTCCCTGGTTGGTGTAGTCGCGCCAGGCGCGGCTGGACCAAGAAGGCACGGGGCGCGTGCTGAACCAGGTGAAAGGCTTGGCTTGGCCGCTGGGATCTTCCTTCACGCAGACGCGGTCCACGTCGTCAGGATGCTCCTGGGTCCACCATAGCGGCGCATGGAGGTACAGCCGCACGATCAGCATGGCGTCAGGATTCACGGCCAGGGTGTTGCGCATGCGGCGGTCGAACTGCTGGTAGTTGTATTTGCCTGGCGCATACTCCGTCAGCATCTCCAGGTTGTATCCGCCTTCGGTTGGCGTGCTGCAGAAGCCGAAGAGCTTGATTCCGGCGTTGGTGAAGGCCTGGATGCCCCTGGGGCCCTCGGTCGTATAGGTTGCCCGCATGGCGCCCGTCATGGGCTGGTCGCCCTTCCACATGGTGGGACGTCCCCCGAAGGGCTTCACGGACATCCTGGAGAACTCCACCTTCTTGCGCCCCTGGATCCGGACCATGAAATTGGCGTCCTTCATCCTCGCCTCGCCGCATTCCAGCGAAACCGAATACTCACCGTCCAGCAGGAAAGGCGTCAGGGCAATTTTCCGGGGGGCGACCGTCCAGCGGCCGTTTTCTTTCGTCACATCCATCAATTCCACGGGAATTTCCGGCCAGTCCTCATTGCGGCCCCTTTCCCGGAAGACCAGCCGCGCCTGCGGATCCAGGGGCTCGCGTCCCGTGAAGTCCACCGTGAAGCCAGGGAATTCGAATTCCTCGCCAGCCTTCAGCACCCTGGGGAACGGCTTCGTCCACTGAAGCTTTCCCTCGCAGAGCACATCGTCTTCGCCACGGATCTCCGCAATCTGGAAATGCCGCAGCATTCCTTTCGTCGTGGCGTCGAAATGGAGATAGAATCGTCCGAACGGCTTGAAAAGCGGAAGGGGGTTGAGTTCCTTGCTTCCTCTGCCGCCCATCTTGTCCGCAGCCATGTCAAAAGAGACCTCCTGCCATTCCGCGTTGGGAGGAATCTCGTGTTTTCCGGGGAAACACCAGTCAAAGCCCTCGCTGGTTCCTGGGACGCCCTCGCGCGTGATGATCCAGCCCATCTCCATTTGCAGAGGTTCCTGGCCGAGATTGCGGATACGCACCACAACCCGCTGAGCGGACTCGACGCCATTGGGACGCCAATACTCCAGACTTTCGGGCCTTCCGTCCAGCAAGGGACGTATCGTGTAGTCCAAGGCATGGGCCTCCTTGTCATAAGTCAATGCACGATCCGTGAAATTCCTATACCAGTCGTGGCCGCCATAGCCGCCGTTCGCCTCAAAATAGCTGGCGTTGCTTCCGTCGTAGTAAACGGTTGTACGCACGGCGGCCCGAGCCGCCATGAGAGAGCACAACAAGGCCCCCAGCAGGAAAAAATTCCGATTCATGAGTTTCTCCCAAGGATAGAAAAAGACGATTCATAGAAAAACATGGATAATATAGCACTCATCCATTCTCTGCATGATGCCGATTTTGGCTCTCTCATCGCACATTTTTTGCAAAAAACACTTTTTAAAAGCACCTTTTTTTGTCTAAATACTATATTATTCTTATTCCTAAATTGTCATAGATTTTTCAAAAAATGAACAGCATTTCATTGAAATTTCGCCAGGACGGTGCCATTGAATCCTTGAAATACAAGGAGATAGAGTTCATTTCCCCTGCCCAGGAGCTCTTCGTCATGCAGACGCGGGACCTTCTGGGAAATCCCTTGCAATTTTCCTCCAAGCAGTTCAAGAAGGTGGAGTTCCACGGCGACGACAAAAAGCTGTCAATCCATTTTTCAGGGGACGAGCTCCTTCTGCGGCATGGATCCGTCACCGTCACCGTTGAAAACGACGGCGAAGAAGTGCGCTGGGGAATCTCCGCGGAACTGGGCGACGAGCTTCTGGAACTGGAGTGGTTCGACTTCCCCGTCATTCGCTTCCCCGTCACGGATGACTTCCACTATCTGAACACCTATGCGGAAGGCCTCCTCATGGGCAAGGAGGGCCTGGGAACCCTGGAACGCGTCATGGGAAATCAAGGCCGTGGCTATATCGGCTACGCTCCGTCCATGATGCGCTACTTCTATCCAGGCCCGGCCAACGCGCAGTTCCATGCGCTGCTGCGGGATGAAGTCGGACTGTACATCGGCTTCCACGACTCCCGTGACACCCTGAAGCTGATGGAGGCGGTTTCCGATGGTCCGGAACACGGCAAGCTCCTCCAGCAACAGTTCACGGAAGGCAAGAACCACCTGGACTACCAGGTGGTGATGAAAGGCTTCGAGAATGGCTGGGAAGACGCGGCGGAAATCCACCGCCAGTGGCTTGACGCACAACCCCGTCCCGCCAAGCTGAAGGACTCCATGCCTGCCTGGTATGACAAGGATCCGCTGTTGGTGATCTACCCCGTCAAGGGAGAGGGACTGGACCATTACGAACTGAAACCCAACAATGTCTTCTATCCCTATACAAAGGGACTGGATGCGGTAAAGCAATTCCACGAACTGCTTCCGGGCAATCCCCTGATGCCGCTCTTGATGCACTGGGAGGGCACCGCCCCCTGGGCGCCGCCATACATCTGGCCGCCATACGGTGGAGAAGACGAACTGCAGAAATTCACCGACGCTCTCCACGCCCAGGGGGACTACATCGGCCTCTATGGTTCCGGCATCGGCTGGACCCAGATCAGCGCCATCGACCATAAATACGACTGCCGCAAGAAATTCCAGGAAATGCACGTGGACAAGGAAATCTGCACAGGTCCCGCCGGCGAGCGTTTCGCGGTCACCTGCAACCACGCCCTGGCGGGCCAGCGCATCGGCTACGACCTCTGCCCGTCCCGCGAGTTCACTCGGAAGACGGTGCGCCAGGAGGTGGAGTCCTGCCGCATCCACGGCATCGATTATCTACAGTACTTCGACCAGAACTGCGGCGGTTCCGCCAGCCCCTGCTATTCCCATGACCACGGCCATCCGCATCTGCCGGGCCCATGGCTTCCCAAGGCCATGCGGGAACTGATGGAGGAGGCGGTCGCCACCGGCCAGGACACCCTGGCCATTGGATGCGAGAACGCCGCAGCCGCGCCATACACGGGAGCCTGCCGACTGAACGACTTGCGCTATATCAACGCCTGGCTCAACGCAGAACCCGTGCCGCTCTATCCCTACCTCTTCCACGAATACTCCGTGGGTTTCTCGGGAAACACCTGCGGAGTGAGCTGGTTCCTGGATTACCGCAAGATTCCCTACTACCCGCAATTCCATTTCGCCTGGCATTTCGCCCAGGGAAACGAACTCGCCATTGTCCCCAACGGCAATTGTGAAGTCTTCTGGGGCTGGGCCCTCCCCTGGAGCGTCCCGGCGCCGCGCCAGGAACCTATCCTGACCCTGCTGAGGAACCTCCTCTCCTGGCGCAAAGGCCCTGCGAAGGAGTTCCTGCTCTACGGCAGGATGGAACGCGCGCCGCAGGTCTCCTGCTATACCCTGCCCTTCCCCCGCCTGGAAATCCACGACGTGGTCCCCCAGAAGCCCGTGGTGCTTGCCAGCACCTGGAGCCATCAGGGCAAAAAGCTCACGCTCCTGGTCAACTACACCGAAACCGCCCAGCCGGCAGAGGTCTCTTTCGCGGAAGAAATCCAGGGGACGCTACTGGCGAACGGCCAGCCCGGCCAATCCGTCGGCGGAAAACGCTTCTCTTTTGTTGTTCCTTCCTTAGACGCAATTCTGATCCAACACTAGAACACCATGCCAAGAACAAAAGTATTCCCCCCTGGCGAAGTCAATCTGGCCACCCAGCTCCGCTATTTTCGCAAGAAACTGGCGCTGAGCCAGGCGGAAATGGCCGAAAAGCTAGGCGTCTCCATCAGCCTCTACACCAAACTGGAAGTGGCGGCCATCACCACCAACAGCCGGCGCATCGACCGTTTCGCCACGGCTCTCCACACCACGCCAGAGTTCCTTCAATTCGGAACCGGCACGGAATATCCCGCCGGCGACCCGGCCAACCTGCCGCGTCTTACCGACGAGATGCTGACCAAGATCCTCACCCTGGCTTCCGATCCAGAAATCCAGGCAGCCTCCCAAAAGATCTCCGATTCCACAGGCCGCACACCCGTCCAGACCATGGTCATGCTCATCAAGGCGATGGTCCTCGGAGACAATTAGTTTGGAAATTTTGTCCTCGAGTTTCCTGCGTATTCAGCCTCGGGCACGAGCCAAGTCCGTGCCGTCAAGCCACAAACGACAACTTAAGTATATAGTTCCCATTCGTTTTTTCTTTTTCTAAAAGTCACATCATCATGAAAAAATTCCTCGCCTGTCTCTGCGCCCTCGTGTGCCTCTTCTCCCTCTGCTCCTGCAACGGGAACTCCTCTTCCTCCTCTTCCGAATCCAACCACAAGATCGGAATCCTGGCTCCGGCCGTCACCCACGGCTGGGTCGCGGGAACCGCTTTCTACGCAGAACAGCGCTGCAAGGAACTGGCCGAAAAGGGCGTCAAATACAAGATCCTGACCAGCTCCAACGCCGATGAAATGACCCAGCAGCTGGATGACCTGGAAGCCTGGGGCGCCGAAGCCATCGTCGTCTATCCCCAGTGGCAGGGCATGGAAGTCCCCATCTCCGCCGCCATCAAGCGCGGAACCCCCGTGGTCAGCTTTGATATCGCGGTCCAGGCCGAAGGCATCCATGTCGTCAGCGGCGACAACGTGGGCATGGGCGTGGAAAGCGCAAAATACCTGGTGGACAAGCTGGGGAAGGACGCCACCATCGCCGTCATCACGGTTCCCACTTCCGGCTCCGTCTCCGCTCTCCGCGAACAGGGCTTCATGGATACCGTCAAGGAAATCGCCCCCGGCCTGAAACTCCTGCCCTACGCCTCAAAGTTCACCCGTGACGACGGCCTGAAGGACATGGCCGACATCCTGGTCGCCAATCCCCGCATCGACGGCGTCTACTCCATGGACGACGAGCTCTCCATCGGCATCCTGCAGGCCATCCGCGAGGCCGGCCGCACCGACATCAAGGCCATCACCGGCGGAGGCGGCTGCCAGGAGTACTTCAAGCTGATGCAGACCACCAAGGACATCGCCCTCCAGTCCGCCCTCTACAGCCCAGCCATGATCACCGAGGCAGTGGACGAGGCATACGACCTGGCTTGCGGAAAGGATGCGCCGGCCAGCCGCATCATCCCCACCACCATCGTGGACGCCACGAACTGCGCCGACTTCCTGAACGAGAACTCCCCCTACTGATTGTCGTGCGCATTGACTTCGACAAAATCAGCCATTCCTTCGGGAAGAACCGCGTCCTCCACCAAATCTCCCTGGAGATCCCTTCGGGAAGCATCCTGGGGCTCCTGGGAGAAAACGGCGCCGGAAAATCCACCCTCATGAATCTTCTGGGCGGACTCCTCCGGGTGCAGGAAGGACGCATCCTCCTGGACGGCGCGCCGGTCGTGCTGCGCTCTCCGGCGAATTCCATCGCCCACGGCATCGCCTTCATCCACCAGGAGCTCAATCCCATCAACGACCTCTGCGTCTACGAGAACATCTTCCTGGGAAACGAGCTCCACAACCGTCTGGGAATCCTTCGGAGAGACGCCATGCGCAAAGAAGCGGAAACGCTTCTCGCCTCCCTGGGCATGACCTTCTCCGCCGACACCATGATGCGGGAACTGGACGCAGGCCACAAGCAGATCGTGGAAATCGCCCGCGCCCTGCACAACAACGCCCGTGTGCTCATCATGGACGAACCGACGACCTCGCTGACGGAACAGGAGGTCTCATGCCTCTTCCAAGTTGTGCGGACCTTGAGCGAAAAAGGCGTCACAATCATCTTCATTTCCCATAAGCTCAACGAAGTCAAGGAACTTTGCCACGATTACGCAGTCCTGCGCAACGGGACCCTTGTCGAGCAAGGAAAAATGGCGGACAAAGAGGTCGCCGACCTCTCCGAAGCCATCGTCGGCCATGAGCTCTCCCATTGGCAGAAGGCGAAAGACACCGTCCAAAGCCAAGAAATCCTACGCGCGGAGGGTCTCGGCCGCCTTCCTGACTTCCAAGATATCCATTTCACGGTCCATAAGGGCGAGATCCTAGGTTTTACCGGACTGCTCGGCGATGGCCGAAGCGAAATCTTCCGGTGTGTCTTCGGAGACATCCCGCGCCATGACGGCAAGCTCTTCCTGAATGGCAGGCCCTTTCACGCACGAAAGACAGCCGACGCCATCCGGAACGGCATCGCCTACGTCCCCAGCAACCGCAAGGAGAATGCCATCGTTCCGGATCTGAGCATCCTGACCAACGGCACCCTGGCGACTCTGCGAAAGCACCGCCGCTTCGGCCTTCTGCAACGCAAGAGCCAACTGGAGGAATTCCTGCAAAAGGCAGGCGAATTCCATACCAAATACGCCGACGTGGAAGATCTGATCACCTCGCTTTCCGGCGGAAACCAGCAGAAAGTCGTCCTGACTCGCTGGCTGAATACCCATCCGCAGCTACTGATCCTGGACAACCCGACCCAAGGCGTCGACATCGGCGCACGCCAGGAAATCTACGACATCATCCAAGACATCGCCGCAGCGGGCGTTGCCGTGGTGGTACTCTCCGGCGACGGGCAGGAAATCACCAGGCTATGCCAGCGTGCCGTCGTCCTCTACCACGGCCGGCTGGCCGGAGAACTTTCCGGCGACAACCTGAACGAACAGAACATCATGGCACTGGCCACCGGCGCCATCAAGACCACCTCATGAAAAAGGCCCTACATTGGTTTTGCAAACAGTGGAGCGAAAAGCCCCTATTCAGCACCACTCTCACCCTGGCGGCAATGATCATCCTACAGACCTGCGCCCTGGGAACCGGCTACGCCAATTTCGGCGAGTGGGGAAATGCCTTCGTTGTCAACTGGATCAACGTCTTGCGCAATAACGCAACCGTAGGAATCATCGCCCTGGGCATGACATACGTCATCGTCTCCGGCGGGATCGACCTGGCGGTCGGCTCCACGCTCACCATGCTGGGGGCCTTCTTCCTTCTGCTCATTGACGACAAAGGCATCCTGGCCTCCTGCCATCTATCTGGCTGGACGGCCTTCGCCGTCGCCTTCGCGCTCGTGACGCTGGGCGGCGCCATCCTGGGAGAAATCAACGGAATCTTCATCGCGCACGGGGGCATCCCGGCTTTCATCGTCACGCTGGGCACCATGAAGATCTTCCGCAGCGTCACCCAGTTCTTCATGCAAAAACGCTCCCTGGCGGTCCCCGATGAACTGCTGAATTTCTCCAGTCTTCAATTCGGGAAGTTCATGCTGATGCCGATCCTCTACTGGCTTCTGGCTGCCGTCCTACTCCATCTGCTCTACCGCAAGACCATCTTCGGCAACCACGTCGTCGCCATCGGCTCCAACGGCAAGGCAGCGAAACTTGCCGGAATCCGCGTCCAGGCCGTAACCCGCCGCATCTATGTCCTCATGGGGATCCTCGTGGGCTTCGCCTCCATCGTCCAGGTCTGCCGCATCGGCTCCATGGACTATGCAAACGCCGGCAGCGGATACGAAATGGACGCCATCGCCGCCGTCATCGTCGGCGGGACTCGCATGAGCGGCGGACGCGGCTCCATCGTCGGCACCATGCTGGGAATCCTCATCATCGGCGTGATGAACAACTTGTTGAACCTGTGGGGTGTTCCGCCCTTCCTGCGCGAGGCTTTCAAGGGCGTCATCGTCATCGTCGCCGTACTCTTCCAGAAAAAGGAAGCCACGGCATAACAACCAGAGCCTCTCCTTTGCACAAACCATGAAACTACATTTTCTCGGCACCGGCGCAGCCGACTGGAACTGGCGAACCTACCCCGAAGGCACACGAGGCTCCACCATGACCCTTGTCAATGGCACGCTCCTTATCGACGCGGGCCCGTCCCTGACACGCAATCTCTCCCTGGCGGAACTGGATGGCAAGCAAATCACAGAGGTGTTGATCACCCATTCGCACTCCGACCACTTCAACGTGGAACAACTGGAAGCCCTGGCGCAGGACCATCCCATCACCGTCCATGCCACGCTCCAGGCCCTGGCACGCCTGGCTCATCCGAATATCCGCAAGCACGCCATTGCAATCGGCGACGTCTTCACCGCCTGCGGAATCCAGGTCACCGCCACGCCGGCCAACCACGCCCTGAATGACCTGAAGGAAGCCGCCTTCCACTTCCTCCTGGAAGAAAATGGCAAACGGGTGCTCTATCACCTGGACGGCGCCTGGATGCTCTCCGTGGAACGCCAGCTCATCGGGAACACCCCGTTGGATGCCATCGTCTGGGACGCCACTTCAGGAACCACCCTCTATGACTGGCGCATGCCGGACCATAACGACCTGAAGATGATTTCCGATCTACGCCAGGGCATGCTGAAGATGCGCATCATCACGGCGAACACGCGGCATTTCTTCGACCATATCGCCTGGTCCCTCTGGCCTATGGACGCAGGAGAATGCCAGCGGGCAGCCAAGGACCATGGCGGAATCCTGACCGAAGACAACATGGTTGCGGAAATCTAGGCCAAGTGAGCCTTTTGAAAAGGCTCCTATTCCTTCCCTTGAATCCATCTCCCCCCCCCAAAAAAACTGAACTTTATGCCTACTGCACTTGAAGAAAAACGCGCTGCGTTGCGGAAATTCATTCTGGGAACCATCGGCGACACCTTGAAACAAGCCGATGGATTCCTCAAGCACCCATACATTTCTCCCGGCGGTCCATACGCCGTCCAGCTCTGGGACTGGGATTCCTACTGGACCATCTACGCCATCCTGAACCTCGCCCGGCAGACCGGCGATGCCGCCCTCTTGGAAAAGGCCCGCCCCCATGCCAGGGGAACTCTCCTGAATTTCCTGGACCAGCAGGGTGAAGACGGCGCCATCCCCATCTGCATGGCGCCAAATTGCGCGGACATCTTCGATTGCCGCAGTTCCGCAGACTTCAATATGGCGAAGCCGTTCCTCGGACAAATGGCCTGGATGCTTCATGAGAACCGCGTCATGACCGACGACGAGCTGCGCACCTGCCTGCCAAAGCTGAAAAAATACCATGATTGCGCCATCAAACGCTACCAAGATTCCAGAACCGGACTCTTCTTCTGGGCTCATGACTGGGCCATCGGCGTGGACGACGACCCCGCAGCCTGGGGACGCCCCGCGAAATCCGCCGCCACACTCTATCAGAACGTCTTCCTCTATCAGGATATGCTAGACGCATCAAAACTGGCGAAGGCCCTTGGAGACGAAGTCTGCGAAATGGAATACGCCGACCGTTGCCATGCCCTGAAGACAGCTTTGCAGAAATACTGCTGGGACCAGCGGGAGAAATCATTCTTCTCCGTGGATTTGCAATGCAACGCCAATCGCACGAAGAATGCCGTCGGCTGGACTCTCAATATCGGTTTGGATGCATTCTGGTTCTGCCTGCCCTTGAAGGTCCTGACTTGGAACTGCATCCTGCCATTCTGGGCCGGCTTGGGCACCCAAGAGCAATTCGACGCCTTCGTCCGCGAAAATCTGGTTCCCGGGCGTCTCTGGAGCAATCACGGCATTCGTTCTCTCTCCCAGGACGAGCCGATGTACCGCCCGGAAGAGAAGCGCGGAAATCCAAGCAACTGGCTAGGGCCCATCTGGCTGATCGCCAACTACATCACCTGGCAGGCCCTGCTTCGCTACGAGCGTTCCGACCTGGCCGACCAGCTGGCAGCCGATCTCATTGATATGCTCTACAACGATTTGCAGACCAACGGAAAGTTCCATGAATACTATTCTCCGGAATCCGGCCTAGGTGTCAACAACCCAGGCTTCATGAGCTGGAATGCACTCGCCGCACTGCTGTAGCGCTGAAACGGCAGTAGCCCCATCCTTCCTCAACCGGACGGGGCTACTGAACTTCCGAAACTATACAGAAACTATCCCCCTCTATTTTTAGCCTTTCTACAGGGCATCAAGATACATCAGAACGTACGCGCCCCAGGCATGGCAGTCGGAGCGGGTGGTTCCGAACTCTTCAGGCAGCGTAGTCAGACCGCCAATGTCCAGCAGGCAATTCCAGCGACGCATTCTCGCCTGTACCAGATCCTCCCAGCCAGCTTTCCGACAAGCTGATGCATAGTAGAAACTGAAGTAGATGCTGCATTCGGTGAGCTTCTCCTGCCGCAACCCCACGACCTCGTCGGGGGATTCGCCCGCCAGAATGGAAAGGACCTGGGAATGCTCGGAAAAATGCTTGTGCTCCACGTCAATGGAGTAGAGTTTACGCTGGGGATCGTAGTATTTTTCCTTCAATTTCGCCACCATGCGGTCGGCCCTCTCTCGCAATCCCTCACGGAAGCCGATTTCCGCCAGGCTCCGGAGCGCCATCACCAGCAGCCAGCTGTTCATGCTGTCAGGGGCATCGCCCCTCAGGGGCGCGCCGAAATCCCATCCTTCGCACCAGTCGACGAAATTCCATCCCGGCGCATCCACCAGTTCGTCCTTGCAGTTGGCGAAGAGATAATCCAGAAGACGATTGGCGGCAGGCAGCAGTTCCTCCACAAGGGCATTGCGTCCGTGCACCTTCCAGTAGTCGTGGAGCATCAGCAGCCAGATGGTCATGTAGGAAGGAATGAATTGTTCCTCCTTGGTGGGATAGCGTGACTGGATGGCACCGTCCGACCGCTGGGAAAGCGAGAACATCCGCAGCGCCTTTTCCGGCAGTCGATGGTCGTCAGTCAGCAGATAAGTGCAAAGCATCGTCAGGCGCGTATCGCCCACATACTGCATCTGTTCCCAGAAGGGGCAGTCCATGTAAGTGTAATACATGCAGGACTGCAGGGTCTCCACGGCCATCTTTCCCATGGGGGAATCGCCCTGGTAATCCGGCAGAGGATATCCCGTCTTGAAATAGCGTACGCTGTATTTCACATCGCCTTCGATCTCGAAGGAGACGAAATGTCCGGCCCGCCACCAGTAATTCTCCCAATGGAGCGCTCCGTCCACATGGAAGACATCCTGGTTGTCAATGAAATACTTCCCGTCCCGGTTCCCCTTGTCGACGGTCAGCAGCGCCTTCCAATCCTCAAACTTGTCCGTGTGATAGGGAGCCTCGCTGAAACGCACCTTCACCGTGCCTTTCCCTTGGAAATCCAAGGACGCCCAGGAGCAGGTATAGTGCTTGAAATGGTAGCGGTTTTCCGCCTGCCTCTCGGGAAAGACCTCCTCGTAGCGCATTTCAGGCAGTTCTGCATCCGCCATGGGACGATGGTCGTCAAAACAGGCGACCGGTCCCCAGCCCTCGCCGCCGCCATAGATCCACTGGTCGCAGTACTTTTCCGTCACCTCGACGCGCGGGAAAGTCCCCCAGTCGGGATAAGGCAAGGTAAAGAGCAGCCCCTCCTCCTCGCGGCACTCCCAATTTTTCAACAGCCCGGAAAAATCCTCTACGCAAAAACCGTGATGGACGGTAAGCTGTCCGTAGGCGCTTTCCTTCACGCCAAAGCAAAGCACCCGGGCACTGAGGACATGCTCTCCTGCGTCGATTTCCGCAGAGACCGCCTTCCAATACCAGCGTTCCGGAACGCCGCGCTCCGGCCCCTCGGTCAAGCGTTTTCCGTCCAGAAAAAGCTGCGCCGTCTCGTCGGCGCTGAAGCGGAAGGAAAGCGTCCGTGCGGAAGAAGCTGTAAAGAGGCACCGGTAATCCGCAATATAGGCGCGGTCCGGCTCGTTGGCCAATGTCATCCAAGTCGTCATGAAAACAAAAAAACTCCTATTTTGAGAGGGAATTGCCTCTTGAGGTTTTCAGGGAAAACACGCCATAACATAGCATGAAATTCTCCATCCTTCCAGCAAGAAATCCAAAATCGGGCGGCCTTCTTTCGTTGCCACCGGTCAAGATCCGGCCCCCGCGTCCCGATGTACGGCAGGCGCTTCCCTCCATTGAAAAGAACGGACGCGGAACGTTGAAAGCCCCCCTGTGCGCAAGCCCAAAGGAAACGCCTTTTCCCTTTGCATTCCGATATCGCCATTATATTACAAAAATCTTTATCTTTCCCTCAAAACACCTCTTCTGAAAATGAAACAACTCCTTCTGTTTGCTCTGACTTTGTGCCTCGCCTCCTGGGGCCTGGAATGGAATTTTCAAGGCACTCGCTCCGCTTGGACCGGCGACCGCCATCTCACCGCCACCGTCACCGACAACGGCCTTGAGTTGGAGCTGACAGACGAATATTCCAACATCGCAGCCCCGGCCGTGGAGTTCAGTCCGGAAGGCTGTGAAGTCATGAAAATCATCTACCGCGCCACAGGCCTCAAGGAAAACCACGGCGGACAGCTCTTTTTCGGCACCAAGGAGGATCCCCAGCTGGACGAAGCAAAGAAATTCTGGCCAGGCGCGTTGATCTGGGACGGCGAGGAACACACCCTCCTGGTCGATTTGAAGAACGCCGCTGCCGGCCAGGCATACACCATCTGGCAAAACGCCTCCGCCATTACCCATCTCCGCCTGGACCTGGTGAACGAAGCCAATGCCAAACTCCTGATCAAATCCATCAGCTTTATTGACCGGTCCGAATTCGTGAAGACGAAATTCGCCCGCCAGATCGCCCTTGGCGTTCCCCTGAAAATGGAAGTCGACTTCCCAAATGCCGACCGGAAAAACACAGCGAAGAAAGCCGACGCCATCTTCACCTCCAACATGGTCTCTCCGGATCCCGCCTTTGAAGCCATCGGCCTCTGCTGTCTTCGCATGAAATTCAACCTGGACAAGGCAGTCAAGAAAAGCCTCTGGCAGAGCGTCTGCGACGACCAGGTCGATGCGCTCTGGATCAACGGCCAGTATTTTGACCGGGAAAACTGGAGCACCGACTGGAAGATCCCGGATGTCTTTGAAATTCCCGCCGACTTCTTCGTCCCCGGGGAAAACCTCCTGGCCGTCGCCTATCGCAACACAAGCAGCCTTGGCGGACTGATGATGGACTTGCAACTCCTGCTGGAAGACGACGAGTTCCTCGTGCTGACGCCAGAAGAGTCCGTCGGCATGACCGGAGACGCACCGAAAGGCTGGGAGCTGCCCGGATTCGACAGCAGCGCCTGGAAGAAAGTCTCCGTCCGCCCAGGCCCGCCGGCGGCCCCCTGGATTGGCTTCAATCCCTTCTACAAGAGCATCCAGGCCAGCGGCGATGCGGTGAATGTCAATCTCCTCTCCCGCCATGACCTGGTCGCGGACGTGCATTTCTCCACTCCGAAAGGCTTCCAAGGCAACGAAAAATTCTATGCCCGCCTCTGCCTCGCCTCTGGACAGATCCTCCGGAATATCTGCGGAACCGCCGAAGAGCTCCAGGGCGTGAAGAATGAATTCGGAGACCTGGACTTCCACTTCGTCGGCGAAGAAGGCGAATGCTACGGCGCCCCCATTGAAATGTTCTGGGAATTCGGCATCATTGGACGCAACGCAGCCGGAACCACCCACGTGAACTTCTCCACCGACGACAAGCCCGTTCCCGGCGCACCCATCGCCGTCAAGCTGGAACAGACGCCCAGCGGCCCCGTCCCCATGCTGGACGGCAAGCCATATTACTTCAACATCCTGACCGTCCACAGCTATTCAGAGGGCATCTCCCTGCTTTCCGGCATGGAAGGCGAAGGCTCCCCCTTCAACACCATCGCCCTCCGTCTGGGCGGAGCCGGGGACACCAACTGGTGGTATGGGCCCGACCAATATGACTACAACGCGGTAGATCGCAGCATCAACACGCTTCTTGCCCGTTTCCCTGGCTGCAAGTTGGCCATTTATGTCTGGTGCCATCCCGGAAACTGGTACCGCAAGTTCTATCCGGACCGCCTCTCCCTGATGGAGGACGGCTCCCAGTACAATTATTATGTAGCCGCCGTCAACTTTGCCCATCCGGAAGTCCGACGGGATCAGGAGAAGGCTGTCGCCGACCTGGTCAGACATCTGGAGAAATACTTCGGCAGCCGCACCATCCTCTACAATCTGATGGGCGGAATCTCCTGCGAATGGCAGGGCTGGGCGGCGCACACCGACCAATATGCGGACTTCAGCGCCTTCGGCATCCGGGACTTTGAGGCATACGCGGCCAAGAACGGCTTCTCCTTCCAGGGCGTTCCCTCCCGTGAACTCCGCGAAGCCACTATGGACGGTATCTTCCGTAGTCCGAAAAAAGACGCGTTCGCCATCCTCTATGACAAATACTACAGCGAGACCATCGCCGAATGCATTGACGGCCTCGCAAAGACAGTCAAGGAGACATGCGGAAACACCAAGCTGGTCGGATGCTACTACGGCTACCTGATGGAATACGCCAACCTAGGACACTGCACCAACGGCGGCGGGCACAACGACCTGCAGCGCCTCCTGGATTCCCCCTATATGGACTTCTTTCTCTCCCCTCAAAGCTACGGCATCCGCAGTTTCGGCGCTCCCAACGCCGAAATGAAGCCCTATGGCGCCATCCGGAAAGCCGGAAAGCTCTCCCTGCTGGAGGACGACACCCGCACGAACCTCACCCAGAAGACCGACTTCGAACAGACTCTCAATCTCCCCCTGACCCTGAACATCCTCAAGCGGAACGTAGGCATGGCCCTCTCCCGCAACTTCCCCCTGAACCACTTGCCGCTCGTGGGCGGAAACGAACTGGATGATCCCGCCATCCGGAAATTCTTCGACCGCACCATCCAGGTCGGACAGTATCTCCTGGAGAATGCAAAGGATCCCACGCCCGAAATCGCCGCAGTCATCGACGCCGACGCCATCCGATACATGGGCGCAAACCGCAAGTCCGTAGAGGGCCTGGACGAAGAGCGATTCCTCTACAACCATGACGGAGATTTGAAGGACGTCAGCCGTTACATCAAGCCCATCTACGGAGACCTGCTCTACTTCCAGAGAATCCCCCTGGCACAGTGCGGCGCCCCCGTTGACGTCATCCTGCTGCCTGATGTCGTGAAGCACGCCAAGAACTACAAGATGGTCGTCTTCCTCAACGCCTTCAAAGATTCGCCTGAACTCCGCCAGGCCATCCGGCATCTCCGCGACAACAACATCCCCACTGTCTTCACATACGGCACGGGATTCCTGGACGACCAGGGCTTCAATCTGGACTCCCTAGGCGAATGCGTCGGAATGAAGCTCTCCCATGCCGGCGAAGGGACTCTCCGGATCCGCTTCGACAATGGCGCCATGGGTGGCCAAACCTACCAGGCAGCCACGCGCTTCCAGGTCGTCGACAATGATGCAACCCCGCTGGCGCGCTACGCCGATACCAACGCCGTCGCCGTCGCCCAAAAAGACAGCGCATACTTCTACGGCACCACCTATCTCTCCCAGGACTTCCTGCGGGAGACCGCCCGCGCCGCCGGAGTGCATATCTTCTGCGACACCAACGACAGTTTCTATGCCAGCAGGGACATCATCAGCATCCACACTGCCGGCGGTGGCCACAAGACCATCCATCTCCCTGAAAAAAGCGACGTGGTGGACATCTACAGCGGCGAGATCGTTGCACGACAGGCCGATTCCTTCGACTTCGACATGACGCCTTTCGAGACCCGCGTCTTCCTCTATGGCGACCTGGAGAAAATCCAGCAGGCCGTGAAATAACGGCTCCGCAACGAAAGATAGAACGCAGGGGGGGGGAATGCGCTAGTTCATTCTGTGCCCGGGGCGCAAGCTCCGGGCTTTGGCGCAAAGAAGCCCCGGCCCGTTCTGTGCCCGCGGCGCAAACTCCGGGCTTTGGCGCAAAGAAGCCCCGGCTCGTTCTTTGCCCGGGGCGCAAACTCCGGGCTTTTGAACCGACGGGAGAGAAGCCCCTCCTATAGCCTATCCGTGCCTTGGAAAAATTCCGGCGTTTCTGCCTTCGGGGGCCTGCCCCGCCGATGCGCATTCTCCGAAAAATTGCCCGCTGGAACATATTCCATCAGATCCTCCATCCGACAATACAGCGCGCGCGACAAAGCCAGCAACGTCTGTGCAGAGGCCTTGTTGATGTCCTTGGCACGGGATTCGTATTGCTGCAGCGTTCGCAGGTTGGTTCCGGAAATCCGGCAAAGCATCGCCTGCGTCAGCCCGCGTTCCACTCGGAGCAAATGCAGATGCGTCGGGAGTGCCTTGTGTGCCAGGCGATGTTCCACCGCTTCCAGAAAGCGCTCGTCGGAAGCCTCGTGCATGGTCGGATACATCTGAAGAAATTCCGTCAAAGGCATATCCTTCAAGATATTGGCAAAAGAATTCCCTGTCCACCACTGGCAAAATGCCAGACTCCATCCGCACCAATGTTCCGGCGATCCGCCATAGAGCGGTTCCGCATTGGTCGGCCGCATTGCCCTTCCCGCCCGTTCCAGCACGCTCTGGCAGAGTTCCCATCCGGACATTCCCACAAGATATTTCGGGTTGGCATTCCCGAATTCCCGTGCCACGCTGCTTTCTGCCCAAAGCCGTGAGAACTCCTGCAAAGAGAGTCCATATCCCCTTACGGCCCAATCAATAGCCTCACCAAGATTCTCCCGGGCATCATCCAAATAGCACTGATTGTAAGCGTGGATCATCCAGTTTCACCTCCTCGCGAATCAAATCCCGTAAAAACACACCCTGCAAATCCTCCGTCTCGGCTTCCTCCCGGAATTTCCTCTGTGCATCCTCGTCCCGCTGCCGCCGCCGAGGGAAAAATTGTTCATGCTTCGCTGGAATCGCCTCCAGAAAGCGGAGTCGCTGAAATGCACGCGGACTCTTCAGCACATACTGCAAACCAAGGTCTCCCAAGTGCATAGCCCGCGCCAGGCACTCCACAGAAATCTCGTTTCGCATGAATGCCTTTGCAAAGGAATAGTAGGAGTCATCGGCACGATACCCTACAATCATATCATAGCGCTCCACATCCACGAAAAAATGTTCTTTCAGCCATTCCATGCCGCGCTTCATCAGCGGCGTTGAAGGCGCGATCTGGCGATTGGCCAGCAATAGCGCAAGCCAATGAAGGATAGAGTATCCATCGGCATGCAAATTCAGGATGTTCAGTTCGTCCAGAGAAAAGTCGTATGCGTTGGCATATCCGTCCACTCCGTCGCCGCAGGCCCACTCCTGCGCCAATTCCACATGACAAGTGCAATAGAATCCCCGCCCGTAGTCATTGGTGACTTTCCCTTTGCCAAACTCGGGCTTTCGCACGACTTCCATTGATCCATGATACAACCGCAAAACATACCTCCCTTGTGGATGATGGGAATAATATACCACCACAGAAGTATTTTTTTCTTCCACAGCAAAGAACGGACTCGGCCTCTGCAAGGGGCGCAAGCTCCGGGCATAAATGCAAAAAGAGGCTGTTGCACCTCTGAATGAGGTTTAACAACAGCCCCTTTCGCTTTTGCTGTCCGTATTTCCTACGACAGCTTCAGGGTCAGGATCTGGAAGGGAGCCAGGGCGAAGGGATACTCGCCGTCCACGCCCTGCACCTCTCCGCCGTCCGTCCATTCGATGGCATTGGTCAGCTTGACTTTGGAGAGTCCGGCCCCCTTGCGGAGCTTCAGCGCCCCCTGCGCATGGCGTCCGCGCGTCTCCACGATACGGACCACCAGGTCGTCGGATTTTTCCGCCCGCTTGAGGACTTCCAAGGAAACGCCTTCGCCCTCCACCGTAACGGGAACCGTCACCTTTGCGGCCTCCTGTCCTTCGAAGCCCCAGGGCTCGCGATTCAGCTGCGCGGCATCCGTGTAGACAGGCGCCTCAATGACGCTGCCGCCGTGAGGACGGATGGCGTAAGTGAACTCCTGATGGCCCTGGTCCGCGTAGAAGTCCGGCCACTTGGAGGAACGCAGGAGACTCAGCTCCATCACGCCCTCGCGGACCATGTAGCCATACTTGCAGTCGTTCATCAGCGCCACACCGCGTTCGCCGTCGGAAAGATCCGCATAGCGATGTCCGCAGACCTCGAACTGTACTTGGTCACGGCTGGTATTGGTATGCGTCGGGCGCTTGATCATGCCATACTGGATGTCGTATGTGGCCTCGCGGGCATCCACGTTTGTGGGGAATGCGACGCGCAGCATCTTCCGGGCCTCGTTCCAATCCACGGCAGTCTTGAACTCCACCGCAGAGCCATTCTCCGCCAGGGAGACCTCCTGCTGAATCGTGGAATTGCCGATGGCCAGAGGGAAGCGGATCACGCTACGGACCGGCCCGACTTCTCGGACAGCCTTGCCTGCCGCCTTCGCATCCTCGGTGCGCTGGGTGCGATACCAGGGATCCAGATCCCAGGCGTCGTATTCCGCCGGCTCGTCCACGTAAAGCTGCAACACATTGCCCGGCGCGGAAAGCTGCTCCTGGTCATTTTCGCGGGAGACCAGGCTGATCAGCCGGCCGTCCGCATTGAATTCGCAGGAAAGGCGGCTGTTCTCCAGCAGCAGTTCGCTGTCGCTCTTCGTAGCAACCGCCTTGCCGCTGCGGGGATTCCGGACCAAGGTCAGGAAGCCGTCGGCAGGAACCACTACCGCTGCGAAGACACGTCCATCGGATTCCACCTGCGTGGGAACCGCCTTTCCGTCGGCAGTCTTCACCGTGCCCTTCGCCCAGCTCTTCGGAAGTTCCACGGGACGCGCGTACTCCGTGGAAAGGCTGTTGAAAAGCGTCAGCGCATTGGCGTTGGGCCTCAGAAGCGCCTTCGCGGCATCCTGCAGAACCTCCTCAAGGGCCTTCAGGCAATCGGCGTGCTCCTTCTGGGTATTGTCATAGACCAACTTGATGGAAGACCCGGGGATGATATCATGGAACTGATTAATCAGAAGTGTCTTGCAGACTTTGTCCAGAACCTTCCGCGGATACTTGTCAGCAGGCAGCAGACTGCTGAGGAACTCCGCCTGCAACAGGCGCTGTTCCAGCTTGCGGTTGTTCCGCTTGGTGCGGGACTGCGTGGTCAGGGTGGCGCGGTGCTTCTCAAAATAGAGCTCGCCATGCCAGATCGGGAATTTTTCCTTCTGGGCGATCATCCTGTCGGCCGCCTCCTGGGCAAAACCAATCTGGACTTTCGGCACGCCTTCCATGTTCTTCGCCAGCAGCGCACGCTCCACGTGGTCCTCGCAGGGACCGCCACCGCCATCGCCAATGCCGAAGAGCGCAATGAAGTCCTGGCAGACGGTTGCTTCCTGATAGCGGTCCTGGGCAGCGGCGAGGCTTCCGGCGGACATTTCGGAGTTATAGGTGTTTTCCGGCGGGAAGTGGGTGACCACCTCGCTGCCGTCAATGCCCCTCCAGCGGAAGGTGTTGTAGGGATGCTGGTTGATATTGTTCCAGGAAAGCTTCTGCGTCAGGAAGAAGTCGCATCCGCAAATCTTCATGATTTGTGGCGTATTGCCGTTGTAGCCGAAGACATCGGGAATCCAGAGGTTCCGGACTTCCACACCGAACTCGTCCTTGAAGAAGTTCTTTCCGTGCAGGAACTGGCGGATCAGGGACTCGCCGGAGGGCAAGTTGTTGTCGGCCTCCACCCACATGCCGCCCTGGCACTCCCACTTGCCGGCCTTCACCGCCGCCTTCAGGCGTTTGTAGAGACTGGGATAATGATCTTTGACGAACTGGTAGAGCTGGGGCTGCGAGGCGCCGAAACGGTATTCGGGGTAGCGTTCCATCAAACGCAGCTGGCTGGAGAAAGTGCGGGCCGCCTTGCGGATGGACTCCTTGACCGGCCACAACCAGCCCACGTCGATGTGCGCGTGGCCGATGGCGGTACAATGCAGCGCGGAAGCCGTCGCCGGCTGCGACAGGATGGGCGCCAGCGCCGCACGCGCAGCAGCCGCGTTGGCGGGATTGCCGCAATAGGCGTCCAAGGAATCGGAGAGCGCCTGGACCAATTGGCGGCAACGGTAATTGGTCACATCGCACTTCATGTTGCTCACAAGGCTGAGCAGCTGGGAAAACTCCAGGCGGAAATGGTAGAGCTCCTCGTTGAAGAGAGCCAGGCGAAGATGATGGACCACGGGAGAGGACTGCCCGGTGCGGTTCGTCGCCCGCGTGGCATGGGGATCCCAGGGGAAATTGGTCTGTCCCTGGATATTGCTGGCGACGCCCTCCACCCAGAACTCGATTTTTTCACCGCCCTTTGCGGGCTTCTCAAAGCGGAAGACGTCCTTGATGTAGCGATTGGCGAAAAGGGAATGGTCCGTCATTCCGCAGATGGGATTGCCCTTCGTGTCGAAGACCAGCATTTCGCCGCCCAGATTCAGGCGCATGACAAGCGGCTTTCCGCTCCAGGCCTTGGGGACCTGCCCCTTCAGATGCACCCAGCAGCTGTCCCAGTAGTGCCCCCAGCACGTTCCTTCGGACAATGGCTGGTAGGAAAGCTTCTCGCGCTCCTTCCAGGAAACCGGCTCCTTCACCACTGAGATTTCCGCAGTCATGGGCTCGTATTCGGTGAACATGTCCTCTTCCGAACGGCTGAAGAAGTTGTTCAGGCGGGTTATGACTTCATTGAACTGATTCTGGATCATAATGTTATGAAGTAATTCTTATTTCGTTTCACGCTTTCTGCCGGGGCGAATCTGCACAGAGAGCTCGGAGGGGGAGAAGATGACACGGCTGTAGGGCTCGGAGACATCGTCGGTGAGCCAGACGTTACCCCCGATGACACAATCGTGGGCGATGGTCACATCGCCAAGAATGGTGGCGCCGGCATAGACCGTCACGTTGTCCTCCAGGTTGGGATGGCGCTTGGTCCCTTTGATCAGATGGCCGCAGCCATCCTTCGGGAAAGAGAGCGCCCCCAAAGTCACGCCTTGATAGAGCTTCACGTTATCGCCCAGGATGCAGGTCTCGCCGATGACAACGCCCGTGCCGTGGTCGATGAAGAAACTCTTGCCGATGGTGGCCCCGGGGTTGATGTCAATTCCCGTAATGGAGTGCGCATATTCACTCATTATCCTGGGAATCAACGGAATGCCTGCAACATAGAGTTCATGGGCGATGCGATGGATGGAGATGGCCTTGAAACCGGGATAGGCCAGGACGATCTCGTCCATGGAGCGGGTGGCGGGATCGCCGTCCAGCGCGGCCTGGCAGTCCAGCTTGAGCATTTCGCGGATGGCGGGGATGGCCTCCATCAGCCGTCTGGCAGCCTCCTCGGCGGCATTCTCCGCCAAGGG
The DNA here is from genome assembly GCA_024405215.1 of Lentisphaeria bacterium. Lineage (GTDB taxonomy): Bacteria > Verrucomicrobiota > Lentisphaeria > Oligosphaerales > Oligosphaeraceae > UBA1724. The sequence continues at coordinate 66,058 of JAKSPB010000007.1, forward strand.
CTTTCCCGTGACGCGCTGGATGTAGCCCAGGGCCAGGTCCAGCTGTCCCACCAACTCCTGGTAGATGCGCGGAAGCTGCCCCGCAATGGCGCCTCCCAGGGAGGCCCGATAGAAGTCGTAGCGTCCGGAATACCCGGGGAAAATCACCTCCAGGAGCTCCTCCAGGACGCGAATGACATTCTCCCGGCGCGGAAGGCTCCGGTCGTCACTGTAGGAGACCGCCAAGTCGTCCTGGTAGGTCTCCGAGAGCCTGTCGGACACTTGCTTGAGAAAATCCAGATTCTTGGTATTCGTCATAATGCCTTTCGTTCACGAAGTTCGTTCATGACTTCCTCGATGGGGAAGCCAACCACATTGCTGTAAAGTCCACGGATGCTTTCCACCAGCATCCTTCCATGCTCCTGAATGCCGTATGCGCCGGCCTTGTCCAAAGGATTCACCAGGGCAAAGTATTCCTGGATGCGTTCCTCTGACAGCTCCAGGAAGCGCACCTGCGTTACGCTGCCCCAGCTGCGCAACTCGACGCCGTCCTGCACGAAAGCCACGCCCGTCACCACACGGTGTTCCCTGCCGGAGAACTCCTTCAGCATCCTGACGGCATCCGCCATGTCAGCGGGCTTGCCGTAGATGCGGTTCTCCAAGGCAACCACCGTATCCGCGCCGATGGTCAGCGCCCCCGGATGACGAAGCGACACATCCGTGGCTTTCGCCACAGCCAGGCCGCGAGTATACTCCTCCGGAGAGACGACGCCATCCCACGCGGCTTCGCCACCCTGCGCGGAATCCACCAGGAAGTCAACGCCGGCCTCGGAAAGAAGCTGCCTACGCCGAGGAGATTGAGATGCCAGGACTATCATGAAGAAAACCCGAAAGAAAGAGCCAAACTAAAAAAAGCAAAAAACTGTTTCCGACGGAAGAACTAAACTAACAAAATAACGCAAAAAGCCGCTTCCGACGGAAGAACTAAACTAACAAAATAACGCAACAAAATCAAAATCCGCCTTCGGCGAACGCCGAAGGCTTTTGCTTGTTTTGCTATTTTACTTGTTTTGCCTTCCGTATTTCGCTTTTGCCTGTTTTGCTATTTTACTTGTTTTGCCATCCGTATTTCGCTTTTGCTTGTTTTGCTATTTTGCTTGTTTTGCCTTCCGTATTTCTACGCCAGACGCAGAGTCATGATCTGGAATGGCTTGAGCGCAAAGGAACAGGCACCTTTGACCAGCGGCACTTCGCCGTCGTCGGTCCACTCGATGGCGTTGGTCAGGCTGACCTTCTTGAATTTGGCGGTCTTGGCCAGCGCAAGTGTCCCCGTGGTGTGGCGGCCTCGTGTCTCCACGATACGGACAATCAGGTCGTCGGATTTCTCCGCGCGCTTGACCACTTCCAGCGAGACGCCCTCGCCTGTCACGGAAACCGGCACCGCCAGCGCCGTCGCGTCCAGTCCCTCGAAAGCCCAGGGTTCGCGGTTCAGCTGTGCGGCTTCGGCATAGATTGGCGCCTCGATGACCGTCCCCAGATGCGGGCGAAGAGCGTAAGTGAACTCCTGTCGTCCTTGGTCCGCATCGAAATCCGGCCATTTGGGAGAACGGAGGAGATTCAGCTCCATCACGCTCTCCTTGATGAAATATCCGTATTTGCAGTCGTTCAGAAGCGCCACGCCGCGCTCGCCGTCGGAGAGATCCGCGTAGCGATGCCCACAGACCTCGAACTGGACCTGATCACGGCTGGTGTTATTGTGAGTCGGGCGCTTGATCATGCCGTACTGGATGTCGTAGGTAGCTTCGCGGGAATCCACGCTGGTGGGGAAAGCCACGCGAAGCATCTTCCGAGCCTCATGCCATTCCACCGCCGTCTTGAATTCCACACTCTCTCCAGTGGCTGCCAAGGAAACCTCCTGGCTGATGGCGGAACCGCTCACGCCCAATTCAAAACGCAGGATGCTGCGGACAGGACCGACCTCGCGGACAACCGCGCCGGCGGACTTCGCCTGCGCCACCTCTTCGCCGCGATACCAGGGATCCACGTTCCAGGCATCGTAGATGGCAGTCTCGTCATGGTAGAGGTGGAAGGCATTGCCGGGAGCCGTCAGGAACTCCTGTTCGGAGGATTTCTCCACCGCGCTGGTCATCCTGCCGTCCACATCAAATTCGTAACGGAATTTCCCATTCTCCAGCAAGAGCTTGCCATCCATCTTCGTCTTGACCGCCTGACCTTTCCCGTCTTTATGGAAAAGCGTCAGGAATCCCGAAGCGGGCACCACAACCGCAGCGAAGACCCGGCCGTCGGATTCCACCTGCGTGACCACGGCCTCGCCGACAGCCGTCGTCACCTTGCCCTTCGCCCAGCTCTTCGGCAGTTCCACCGGACGGCTGTAGGGCGTGGAGAGGCTGTTGAAGAGCGTCAGCGCATTGGCGTTGGGCTTCATCAGCTGAACCGCAGTGTCCTGCAACATGGTCGCCAACGCCGCCAGGCATTCCGCGTGCTCTCGTTCCGTACGGTCATAGACCGGCCGGATGGAAGACCCGGGGATGATATCATGGAACTGATTGAGCAGAAGCGTTTTGCAAATCTTGTCAAGCAGAGCGCGGGGATACTTTCTCGCCGGCAGCAGGCTGGCCAGGAACTCCGCCTGAAGCAGCCGTTGCTCCAACTTGCGGTTGTTCTTCTTGGTCCGCGCCTGGCTCGTCAGCGTGCCGCGGTGATTCTCGAAATAGAGCTCGCCATACCAGATGGATAGCTTCTCCTTCATGGCGATCATCCGGTCGAAAAGCGGCTGCGCAAAGCCAAGGGTGACTTTGGGCGTGCCTTCCCAGTTCCGGGAGAGACGGCCGTTTTCCAGATGGATCTCGTTGGGACCGCCACCGCCGTCGCCAATGCCGAAAAGCGACAGGAACTCGGGACAGGTGGCGGCCTCCAGATAACGGTTCTGTGCCTGCGCCAGGCTGTTGCTGTCCAGGAAGGAGTTGTAGTTGTTTTCCGGCGGGAAGTGGGTGACCACCTCGGAACTATCGATACCTCTCCAGCGGAAGGTGTTGTAAGGATGGGTATTGATGGTGTTCCAGGAGAGTTTCTGGGTCAGGAAGAAATCGCAGCCGCAGATTTTCATGATCTGCGGCGTATTGCCGTTGTAACCGAAGACATCGGGCAGCCAGAGGTTGCGGACTTCCACGCCGAACTCGTCCTTGAAGAAGTTCTTTCCATGAAGGAACTGGCGAATCAGGGACTCGCCGGAAGGAAGGTTGTTGTCGGCCTCCACCCACATGCCGCCTTGGCATTCCCACTTGCCATCCTTGACGGCCTTCTGGATTCGCTTGTAAAGCCCCGGATAGAAGTCCTTGATGAACTGGTAGAGCTGCGGCTGTGATTCGCCAAAGCGGTGCTCCGGATAGCGTTCCATCAACTTCAACTGGCTGCAGAAGGTACGCGCCGCCTTCCGGACGGACTCCCGAACAGGCCACAGCCAGCCCACGTCGATATGCGCGTGGCCGATGGCGGTGCATTTCAGCGCAGAGGCCATCGCCGGCTGGGACAAGACGGGCTTCAACGCCGCTCGGGCAGCAGCCGCATTGTCGGGATTGCCGCGATAGGCATCCAATGCGTCGGAGAGCGCCTGGACGATCTGGCGGCAGCGGCAGTTGCCCGCATCGGCGTGCAGGAAGTATTTTGCATAGAAATACAAATTCTTGAACTCCAACCGGAAATGAAAGAGTTCCTCACGATAGAGCGCCAGGCGCATATACTTCACCTGCCCTACGGAATGACCATGGGGATACGGTGCGCGGTCCGGATGGGGATTCCAATCGAAAATCTGGGGCCCCAGGATGTTGTTTGCCGCGCCCTCCACCCAGAGGTCAATCTTCTCGCCGCCCTGTGCAGGCTTGTCAAAATAATAGACCTCCTTGTAGAAATCCGGATGATAGACGGAGGTGTTGGTCACGGCGTATTCCGGATTGCCCTTGGCGTCGAAAATCATGGCCTCTCCGCCAAGATTCAGGCGCATCACCAGATTGCCGCCCTTCCACGACGCAGGAACCCTGCCCTGCAAATGGAACCATCCGCTCTGCCAGTCCGTCCCCCAGGCATCGCCCTCGCTTACAGACCGATAGGCGAGCTTCTTGCGCTCCTTCCAGGAGACGGGATCGTCGGTGACCGCGACTTCCGCCGTCACAGGCGCATACTCCGCAAACAGATCCTCTTCCGACCGGGCGTAGAAGTTGTCCAGCCGGGTCATGATCTCATTGAATTGGTTCTGAATCATAATGCTCTAGGAGACTTGGATAAAACGATAATTGACGGGAGACGCGGGACACTCGTTCCGTGCCCGGGGCATAAGCCCCGGGAAGAAGGACAGCCAGCCGGGAATGCTCAATGGCCCCTACCGACGACCGCCATCCCTGGGAGGACGATGCTGCAAGCGGCGCTCCTTCTCGTAGGCGCCGCGGGCTGCCTGACGCGCACCTTCGCGGCCTTCCGGATCCTCGCGGCTGCGCAATTCCAGATTGATGGGCAGACCGGACTGCGGGAAGAACGCCTCGCGGATCTGATTCTCCAGGAAATTCGAGTAGTTCGTGGGGCAGAGCTTCTTGTCGTTCACGAAAATCACGAACTTCGGCGGCGGATTGTGGACCATCGTTCCGTAGAAGACCTTGAACCGACGGGCGTTCACGGAGACCGGCGGATTGCGTTGCAGGGTATCCTGGAGGAACTGGTTGAAAATGGCGGTGGGAACCATGACCTTCATCTGCTCCTTGACCATCTTCAGATGGTCGAAAATCTGCCCGACATTGTAGCCGTTCATGGCAGAGATGTTCAGAATCGGAGCATGGGACATAAAGGGCATCCTTTCGCGCACGAAATCCTTGAAAAGCTGCGGCTTGTTGTGCCCCGCCTTCACAATCAGGTCCCACTTGTTGGCCAGCATGATGCAAGGACGCCGCGCATCCGCGATGATCCGCCCGATGTGGCGCTCCTGCGTCGTGCAGGCGTCCTCGGAATCCAAAACGAACAAGACCATGTCGCTGCTGCGGATGGCGAGTTCGGTTCGGTTTGCACTGAAGAACTCCACCACGGTGGAAATCTGTCCTTTGCGGCGCAGGCCCGCCGTATCCACCAAGGTGATCTTCAGTTCTTCGCCGTCCTTATGCAAAGTCACCGGCAAGTCCACGGCATCCCGTGTGGTGCCCGCGATGTCGGAGACCATCATGCGGTTTTCCCCCAGCAGGCGGTTGATCAGCGAGGACTTTCCCACGTTGGGACGCCCCACCACCGCGATGCGCATGGGCTTCTCCTCCTCGGCGGAAAGCTCCACCTCCGGAAGGCGCCCCACAACGGCCCGCAGCAGTTCGTCCACGCCATGGCTGTGCGTGCAGCTGGTGGGATGGATGTCGGACACGCCCAATTTGGCGAACCGGGAAACCGCCAGGTCCTCCAGTTCCCGGTTGTCGGACTTGTTGGCGCAGAGAAACAGCGGCTTGCCGGCCTTGCGCAGGAATGCGCCCACCTCCTCGTCCTGGGGGGTGATGCCGTCCAGGCAGTTGACCACCCAGATCAGGCAAGTGGCGTCCTTCAGGACCTCGGTGACCTGGTCGCGGATCATTCCGTCAAAGAGGTCGACCTTCTTGTCCCCGTTCCAGGTGCCCAGACCGCCCGTGTCCACCAGCAGGAAACGCCGTCCGCGGAACTCCGCCGGAGACGCCACGCAGTCACGGGTCACGCCGCTCTGCTCGTGTACAATGGAAATGCGCTTTTTCAAAATGGCATTGAAGAGGGCGGATTTTCCCACATTGGGGCGCCCCACAATGGCTACAATAGGTAGATTGTTCTGTTCCATAAGGATATTCTAGTATGCCAAGCTAATTTATGCAAAGATGGGAAAATATGTCAAAAAGAAAAGAAAGCTCCGTGCGCCTGGCTTTTCAGAGGCACGGAGCACAACGTTCCTTGCCTACGGGCGGGGGAACTGGTTCAGGCGCTTGACGGTACGCTCCTTGCCAATGAGTTCCAGAGTCTCGAAGATGCCGGCGCCGATGTTGGTGCCGGTGACGGCTGCGCGCAGCGGCTGGTTCAGCTTGCCGTGGGCGATGCCGTTCTTCTCCGCGGCGGCCTCGACCGCGGCCTCGATGGCGGCTGCACTGAACTCAGGCAGCGCCTCCAACTCGTCCGCCAGGCCGGCGAGAGCGGCCACGGCTGCGGGATTCCTGGCCAGGAGCTTGTCGCAGACCTTCTCGTCCCAGGTGGGCAGCTCCACGAAGAAGTACTCCCACTGCGCCACATCCACCATGCGCTTCACGCGGCTCTGCAGGAACGCGGCGACCTGCGCGAAAAGCGGTGTCTCCACGGCGGCTTCGCCCCAGGCGGCCTTCGTTGCCTCGGACTTCGCCAACTTCAGGAATTCCTCAAAAGGCAGCTCGGCGATGTACTGGCCGTTCAGGGAGCTGAGCTTGTTCATGTCCATCTGGGAAGGTGCGCGCAGGCAGCGTTCCAGGGTGAAAGCCTCGATCAGTTCCTGACGATTCATCTTCTCCCGATCGTCGCCAGGAGACCATCCCAGCAGGGCCAGGGAATTGAAGAGGGAATCCGCCAGGAAGCCCTTCTCGCGGAAGTCGCCAACGAAAGCATCGCCGTCACGCTTGCTATAGGGCTTTCCCTGTGCGTTGATGATCATGGGCAGGTGCGCATACTGGGGGATGGGCGCACCGAGGGCGTGGAAGAGGAAGATGTGCTTGAAGGTGTTCTCCACATGGTCGTCGCCACGGATGATGTGGGTGACGCCCTGGGTGATGTCGTCCATCACATTGGCCAGATGGAAGACGGGAGAACCGTCGGAACGGATGATGACGAAGTCCTTCAGTGCGTCCAGCGGCTTGGTCATGCGGCCCTTGACCAGGTCGGTGTAGGAGATGGTGCGACGATTGTAGGTGATTTCCCGCGCTTCGGGGAAGGTGAAGGAAGCGCCCTTCTGGATTTCGTCCAGATGCTCCTCCAGGCGGAAGAGCTCCTTGCCTTCGCCGTCGAAGACCACCAGATTCTGGAAGCCGGCCAAGGTGGCGCCCGCCGGGGCGGCCTTGCCCTTGGGGGAGATCATGGCGAATTCCACGCCCTTGCGGGAGACGGCCAGCGGAACCTCCTCATGGAGCTTGACGCGCTGCTCGCCCACGCTCTCGATGCCCTCGACGCCCGTGGTATCATACGGGAATTGGAAGAGCACGGCGGGAGCATCGCCGCCTTTCTTGTCCTCGTAGGCCTGGCCTTTCGCCAGCATCTCCTTGGCGGCCGCGCAGTGCTTGGCGGACTGTGTGGTCTGGTAGAAGATCTCCTCGTCGTAATCCAGCCCAAGCCACTGCATCACATCCAGCAGCGCCTGGATGGCCTCGGGAGTGGAACGCTCCAGGTCGGTGTCCTCGACGCGCAGAAGGAAAGTCCCCTTCTCGTGACGGGCATAAAGCCAGTTGAAGATGGCGGCACGGATGTTGCCGATGTGCACCTGGCCGGTCGGCGAAGGCGCGAAACGAACACGAATTGCCATAGGTATCGTTGAAAACGCAGTTAAGGTTAAAGCCCGAAATCCGAAGGAAACGCCCGGGCTTCGGGAAAAATCAATCTGGGAATTACGTACTTCAGTTGCCTGCGTGTTTTGAATCGGCCTTTTCCCGAAGCTCGCGATTCAGGCACAGGACAAGCCCGTGTTGTCGATTCATAACGGCAAGTTAGGTATATAGCTCCCAACTATTTGCAGGCGGGAAGTTCGCCCCTCAGCGCCGCGCTGGCGATGCCACGCAGGAATGCAGCGTCGGAGGCCTCGACCTCCTGGGGCGTGTAGGCGACCGTCGCGGGATCCTCGCCATAGAGGAAGCCGTACCAGACCAGCGCCTGGAGGTACTGCCCGCGGGCGTTCAAGTGGATGAAGTCGCAGTCCATGAGCGGATGCCCCGCGTAGGACATGTGCCAATAGTAGCCGTTGATAAAGCTCCACTTCTGTTCAGGCAACTCCGGCTTGACCAGGGCCTTCTTCTCTTCCAAAGTGACGGGCTGGAAGACGCCCCCTTGCTTCTCGCGGGCCAGCTGGATGGCGTTGCCCACGGGAATCAAGGGAAGCCCCATTTCCTGGGCGAACTTGGTGTAGGCGGCCGTCAGGCGCTTGTACATCTCCTGCTGCGTGATTTTCCACTCGTCGGTCAACCGGGGAGAGTCCGTACGATACGCCCAGGTCTGCTGGACCAGGATCTGCGCCTGGGGAGCGTATTTGCGGATGTAGTCCACCATGTAGGTCCCCCAAGGCTGGTAGGTCTCGGGCTTCCAGGAGAAGTGGCTGGCCTGCTGGATGGAGACCACGTCCCATGCCTCACGCGTTAGGGCTTCCTGCAAGGAGAGCCAGACCATGTGGCCGTCGAAGTGATCCTCGTAGTCGTAAGAACGGGTGCCGTTCTTCTCAAATTCCTTCACGCATTCCCAATGGTGCTCCAGAGAGCATCCGCCAATGCAGCAGTGACGCTGGAAGAGGGAATGCTTTCCCTCGAAGGCCACCATCTTCTTCAGATAGGGCTCCAGGCTCCAGCTGAAGCTGTTGCCCACATTCAGAAGCTTGATCGATTTGCCGTTCATCTGAAAAACTCCTATTCCCTAGTCCTTGGGGCAATCCGCCTTGGGGCACTTTTCCTTCAAACAATCCTTCAGGACCTCGCTGGCGATGCCGCGCAGGAATGCCGCGTCCTCCTCTTCCACCTCGCCCTTGGGGCAGTAGGTGACGGTCAGGGGATCCTCGCCGAAAAGGAAGCCGTACCAGACCAGCGCCTGCAGATAGCGTCCGCGGGCGTTCAGATGGATGTAGTCCTCCACCTGCGCATGGGTGCCGTCGGGCTTGGTCTGCCAGGTGAGGCCGTTGATGAACTCCCACTTCTGGTCAGGAAGCTGCGGATACTCCAGCTTGCGGGCGGCGACGATGTCGTAGGGGACAAACTTGCCGGCCTGGCGCTGCCGGGCCAGCTGGACGGCCTTGCCAACGGGAATCAGCGGCAGGCCCATCTCGTCGGAAAAGCGCTGGTAGGCGTCCGTCAGGCGATCGTACATCTCCTGCTGGGTGATGTGCCATTCACTGGTCAGGCGCGGGGAATCCGCGCGGTAGGCCCAGGTCTGCTGGATGTACAAGGTCGCCTGGGGCGCATACTGATGGATGTATTCCACCAGCTTGGAGCCGTAGGGCTGGTAGTAATCCGGACGCCACGACTCATGGCTGGCCTGCTGAACCGTGATCACGTCCCACTTGTCCTTCAGCAACGCCTCCTTCAGGGAAATCTTGATCTCCTTGCCATCCTTCGTGTAATCCCAGACGTAGGACTGCTCGCCGTTCTTCTCGTAGAGCTCCACGTAGCGCCAATGCCGACGAAGCTCGCAACCGCCGGCGGAGCAGTGCCAGTGGACCAGCTTGTGCTTGCCTTCGTGCTCGACCATGTTCGCCAGGTAGGGCCTGAGACTCCAGGAGAAACTGTTGCCAACGTTCAGAAGCTTGACTTCCTTGCCGAACATGGCAAGGGTCGTAGAACACACAAAAAAAATGGCGGAAAGAAATTTTTTCATGAATTTTTCTCAAATGAATTCCACTGGGAAGAAAACGGAGTACTATACCTCGGAAAAAACTTTTTTTCGCTCCGCGTACGCGCGAATTTTCGACACGTCAAAACTTGACAATCCACAAAAAGCGTTTATCTTTGGCATTATGCGATGTTCCGGGAATGTCCCCGGACTCCCCCCTTTGCTTTCTCATGCCTCCTTTGAGACTCGCCATCGTCGGTGTCCGGCACCGACATATCTTCGCTCTTCTGCAGGAAGCCGCCAAGATGAAGGAAATTCAGCTTGTGGCCATCTGCGAGGAAAACACCTCCACGCGCAAAGCCTACGCGGAGAGCAAAGAACTTACCATCACCCATTCCTCCGTCGATGCCATGCTGGCCTCAACGCCATGCGATATCATCGGCATCGGAGACTATTATGGACGCCGCGGCGCCCTGGCCATCCAATCCCTCCGCGCAGGGCGGCATGTTCTGGCCGACAAACCGCTCTGCACCACCTTGGCGGAATGCGACAAGATCCAGGAGCTCTCCCAGAAGGCCCATCTGAAAGTCGGATGCATGTTCGGACTGCGCTGGATGGGCCCCGTCCAGCTGCTTCGCAAGAAGATCCTGGACGGCGCCATCGGACAGGTCCGCACCATCAATATCACGGGGCAGCATCCCCTCATGCTCAAGAAGCGTCCCGGATGGTATTTCGAGCCCGGAAAACACGGCGGCACCATCAACGACATCGGCGTCCACGCCATCGAGGCCGTCCAGTGGCTGACCGGCGGTTCCGTGGTGGAAGTGACCGGCGCCCGCGTCTGGAACGGAAAGGCCTCCGCCACTCCTTGGTTCAAGGACTGCGCGCAGTTCATGCTCCGCCTCTCCAACGACGTCGGCGTCATCAGCGATGTCTCCTATCTCTCCCCCGACGCCGGTGGTTTCGGACAGCCCCAGAACTGGCGCATCACGGTCCATGGCGACGACGGTGTCCTGGAATGCAACTCCCTGGAGCCAAGCTTGACACTCGTAAACGCGAAGAACAAGAAGCCCCATCCGCTGAAGTGCCCCGCCAACCAGGAATCCACCTATCTGCACGATTTCCTGGCGGAGATCAAGGGCGAGCCCAAGCCCTTCCAGCTGACCACGCCATACGTGCTGCGCACCACCCGCACGGCCCTGCAAATCCAACAGTCGGCGGATCAGAACAAGAGCTTCCCCTTCCCCGTCAAGTAAACTCGGCTTTTCGCCTTCCAGGCTGTTGCAGTCCCTTACCGGAAGTGCAAACAGCCTTTTTCATTTTCGCGGCGAGGCGCCTGTCTTGCCTTTTGGCCTTTGATTTTGTATTTTCCCCTTGACCATGTCTGAATATCTCTACGGCATCAACCCGGTCGGCGAAGCCATCCTGGCCGGTCGGCGCACCATCCACGGAATCTACGTCGCCCAGGGCACGGAGGACAATCCCCGTATGCGGAAGCTGGTCTCGGACGCCAAATACCGCGGCATCCGCGTCTCCTGGCGCCAGCGCGCCGAAATCGGCGAGGCCTGCGGCACCCGCGAAAACCAGGGCGTGGTCGCCGACTGCGAGCCCTTCCCCTACACGCCGTACGCCGAAATCCTCGGCGCACCACGCATGATCCTGCTGGACAACATCGAAGACCCCCGGAACATCGGCGCCATCATGCGTACCAGCGAAGTCCTGGGCTGGAAGAACATCCTCCTGCCACGCCGCGGCACCGCGCTGGTCATGCCCTCCGTCGCCAAGACTGCCGCCGGCGCCTGCGAGTATCTGAACGTCGCCGTCAACTGCTCCAGCAACCAATATGTGAAAATCGCCCTGGAAGAGGGATACACCGTGGTGGCCCTGGACGGCGCCGGCAAGAGCACCCTGGAGGAGGTCGCCGCCTCCCGTCCGGAGAAGCTCCTCCTCGTCGTCGGTGGCGAAGACTCCGGAGTGGGACAGTTCATCAAGATGAGCGCCACCCACGTCTGCGCCATCGCACAGACCGGACACGTGAACTCCCTCAACGCCAGCGTGGCCGCCGCCCTCGCCCTCTACGCCCTGAGATAGCACGAAAAAACGACCTTCAAGAGCGCTCAGACCGGATCCGCCTGGCCTGGATTGCGCTCAATGGGCTGATAGTGATTTGCCGCATCAAAGCACTTTACGCTTGTTCCCGGAAAATCTCGTATCAATCTCTCGCGAACAGCGTCTTCATTGTCAAAAACAGTAAACCATATAGACCACCCTCCTCTAGCCTTTACGTATTCAATGATATCATCAATGGCAAAGCGTCCCGCCTGGTAATCCTTTAGTTTTTTCTCCGCATACTTCCAGTCTTCGCTACGACGCAGCCATCGCTTATCAGTTCCGGAGTTTTGCGGAGTCTTGTTCAACCCCACAAGGTTCAGCAGATTCTCTGCACGCAACCGAGAAATTCCCTGTAGCATGGGATTGACCATGACAACGCCGCCAGGAGCATACTTCAAACTGAAAAAGGTATTGTTCCGATGGGGAAGATGAATTTGGTCAAGAACAACATTTCGGGAACCTTTGTTTGACTTCCCGTTGCAAGTCTGACAAGCCAAAAGAAAGTTGCTCCATTTCGTTTCCAAATCCGTATATTCAGGGAGACTTTTCGGCTGAATATGCTCCACCGCCAAGCTAGACGCATCATGCACCGCCACCTCGCAATAAGAACAGAAAGACCCCAAATTGGCAACCAAAGGCTCTCTCGCTTTTTGGTATGGACGATACTCCGCCTGTATCGTTTCCTTCTTTCCGTCCCGTCAGCCCCAAGCGTCTCCCGAATTGAGTTTTTCAACCGGTCTCATCGAGTGCTCCTTTCCGCTCGCAGCATGGCCACATACGCCGGATCATCGGAAAACTCCCTCTCAATTTCATCCAACTCTTGACTCAGCTGACTGGCCTCAGCCGTGGTTCCTCGTCCTGCGGCCACCAGCTGGTAATATTTCTCCGCCTTTTTCTGCATTTCCTCAAAACGAACACTGCGTCTTGTCTGCATATTCATTTCCTGAATGGCGATTTCCTCAATGCTTCTAAACAACGGGTCGGTAACATCCTTGCTACCGTCCAAAGTGATGACATTGGCACTTCTTACACTTTGAATGATAAAGGGAGAATGGGAGGTGACAATGAACTGGATCAGGGGAAAAGCTCTCCCTAGATCTTCCAGAATATGCCGTTGCCAACGTGGGTGAAGATATAAGTCCAATTCATCCACAATGACGATGCCCGGCGTTTCCCGCACAGCGTCCTCCCCCAAAAAGTCATTCAATTCAATGCAACGATGCGCAATTTCCGCCACCATGCATATCATGGCCTTGAGACCGTCGCTCATGTGCTCGAAAGACTGATATTCCGGTTTGCAGTCAGTGACACTGACCTTGGCGACCAATTCGTGGTTCTTGGAATCAATGCTGATGTCGCTCAAGGCAGGAATGGCCACTTCAAGCGCTTTGAGAAAAGCAATGTCATTGCCTTCAAACACAGAGTTTTTCTTCAGATTCTGCTCGAATTTGTATAGCCAGTCGAAAGCACTCTGGAAATCCACCGTCTCCTTCAACGCAGACTTGTACCCCCTGGCAATCTTGGACTCGCGCACTTTCGTCTTATTTGCAGTTCGATATTGGTTGTCAATGCGATTGACCCCAAAGGAAAGCACAAGCGGATACACAGCATTTTGACCGTCCGTCTGACGCCTCTGCTCCATTTCCTCCACGCAGTCAATCAACTCTCCTGCGCATTTTCTAGAATGAGAGGTCTGTTTTCCTTTGAGTTCGCGCCACCAGGAAATAGAACGGTATTTTAGCGTATCCCAGATTCCCGCCTCAAAAAATCTCACTGGAAAATCCACCTCCACGTCAATTCGAGTAGAATCTGGATTCTTGAAAAAGTCCCGCTTTTCCTCTGAGAAACGACAAAACGCATCCTCCTTAGAAAAGTTATGCTGATACGCGGCATCGGAGGGAAGAGCCTTGAGGCTCTTCAAATAAGCGCCAAGGGCCACCTGTATGGCTTGCAAAATTGTTGTTTTCCCTGCCGTGTTGTTCCCCACGATGACAACAAGTTTTTCATCAAACTCAAAGGTCCGTTGTTCAAAACCTCTGAAATTTCTAACATTTAAGGCCTTTATCCGCATAATGACATGAAAAACCAAATTCGCCGTCAGTGGTGGAACATTCCACTTTCAGGCATAACTGCATCGCAATGAGTCGCAACGATACATTGCCCATCTTGACAAAAACAGTGAAACCGTTTATAATATACGACCATTCTCCATCCTTGAACGGCATTGAAACAGAATACAGCCCCATTCGGCGCATTGTTTCGCCAGCCTTTCCAGTCAGTATTTCTATTCCTCCCAACCCCGGACAATCTCCTGAAGAATGTCCGTGCAGCGGCTCTTGGCAACATAGACCGAATCCACCGAGAGCCCCAGGAACGCCGCCACATCCTTCGGCGGACGCCCCTGCACTGCGTACATCTCGAAGGCCGCGTAGGTCTCCGACTGTACGCGTTCCCGCAGTTCCAGACACGCCTGACGATATACGTGCTCCCGCCATTGCGCATCCCACGCGGCCTCGAAATTCGCCTCCACGGAGGGCTCGGCGACGCCCTCCAGCGTGGTTTCGGGACGGTGCCGGCGGCATAGCTTCAACGCCTGGTTCCGGACGATCGCCTTGAAAAAATAACGGAAACGGCCGCCGCCTTCCTCACGCTGGAAGACTACATCCGCGGGAACCTTGTCGAGATCATATTTGCCCACGATGCCCTTGCGGAAAATCTCGGTCATCACGACCTGCACCAAGTCGTCCGTCTCGCTGGCGGAAAGTCCGCAGTCCCGCCCCACCAGCGCAATCAGCGGACGGTAGGTATCGTAGAACTCCTGCCAGGAGACTTCATCTCCGCACTTCACGCGGCCAAGCAGGGATTTTCGCGTCGTAAAAGACATTTTCTTCAAATTCCTACGGCCGAATCACGATTGTGTCGTGAAGCGTGAGAAATGCCGGCATATAGTCGTCATATTTCTCCATAAGTCCGCTGACAAGAAGAAGCAACGTGTGATCTTCCTGAGGGTAGGCGTAGGCGGTCATCGCCCGCAAGGCGGGACAGCCGCCCGCGAAGAAGATCGTGTCCTGTCCCTGCCGCAGATTCATGTAGCGCCGCACGGAAATCGCCTCGATGTCCTCTCCCAGATAGTTTTTCATCACTTCCGCGAGCTTCTCGTTGGAAGCGTCCTTCAAGGAGGCCGTCGTCTCCGGAATGATCCGCACCGCAATGACCGTGGCCGCTTTGCCATTTTCCTCCGGATGAGGCAGGAACATGCCGTAGTAGTCCTGGAACCATCTCTCCCCCAAATCCGGCGTATTCACCAAGGTGTCGTGGTCGAAGACCTGCCACTCCACCGGAATCGCAAGAGTGTATTTTCCCTTGTAGAAGGTGAAGGGCTGCGTGGACATCCCGCCATTCTTGATCTTCTCCTCGCTTTCCAGAAGCCCCTGCGCCATTTCCATGGCCGCCTGCTGCGCCTGGCGCTCCGCCAGAGTCTTCCCCAGCACATAGACGCCATCCGCCAAGGCACAGGAAAACAACACGGACAACGGCCAGAAACGACAGGCAAGGCGCCACCCGCGAAGGATGCTGAATTTCAGCCACAGCCATAGCCCCAGGCAAAGATAGCGCAGACGGTCCCCCAGGGTCTCGCCGTATTCGCACATCCGAAGCGTCCGGCGAAACTCCGCGTCCACGGCCGAGAGTTTCCCCAGACGGCGCACCACGTCCCGGTTGCACATCCGCAGGGCCAGACGGAAGAAGAGCTTGTTGGAGAACGTCAGGGGCATCTCCGGAGAAACCGAGGGGAAGGCGTTGGCCCCATTGCCGGTCACGCAGCAATAGATGATCTTCCCGAAGGCGTAGAGGTCGTTGCGCTGGCGCGACTCCCGGCTGTCCCCCTTCGACTCCCCCAGGCGCTCTTCCGGAGGGAGAAAATCCAGCGTCCCGGCAAGCTGCGTCAGCGTTCCCGTCAGGGGCGTCAGGAGCCCCAGGTCGGCAAGCACGGGATGCCCCTGCACGAAAAGGACGTTCTCCGGCTTGATGTCACGGTGGGCGAATCCCAAAGTATGCAAAGCGACAATTCCCGTCCAGATGTTCTGCAGGACCGTCTTCAGCTCGTGAGAGGGAAGCGGCCCCGCCTGAAGCCTGTGCGCCAGCGTGTCAGGAACGTATGACTTCTCGCCCGCCACGGCATCCGCAGGCTCCATGGTGTAGTAGAAATGTTCGTCGTCCTCCCCCACATGGTAGATCTTCAGCAGCCCGGGCGTGTCCTCGGCGATCTTGCGGTAGTTCTTGATGCCCTTGAGCTCGCGCTGCCAGTCCGCCCCAAGCTTCGTCTTGGAAAGGATTTTCAGAGCCAGATGCTTCTCCGAGGCATCCCGCACGAAATAGACCTCGCCGAAGGCGCCCCCTCCGCAATATTCCTCCACCGTCAGACCATAGATTTTCTCGCCGCAACTCAGCATCGTGACAACCTTACCGCACCTTTTGCCAGCTTCAGGGACATCTGGCTTTGAAAGAAAGTTTCGCTTAACAAAAAGGACATTTCGTGGCAAGCTTGTCAGAAAGACGTCCTCCCAAAAACGTGAACTTGGTTAATCTAATCCCGCAAGGCCGTTTCATTCGTAAGAAAACCAGATTTCACAGTAGTAGTCCTGTGTTCTCCCCCGAAGGACTTCCACAGAACAAGCACGAGACACCCGCACCGTCATTGCACCCTCCCCCGCAATGACGGTGCTTTTTTGTGGGAACGATATACCGTTGTTGCCGTTATTGATTGACGATACGGACTTGGCCTGTGCCCGAGGCGCAAACCTCGGAAAAACGCAGCGCCGGGACACGCAGGCGACATAAGATGTAATTCCTTTTTTTGCTATCAGACGACACGCCCAAAAGTTCTGCTCCTTCCTTCTCCCTCTTCCAGAGCAGAAGACTGTTAAGCGTGGCCTCCATCCAGACGCTTATCTGGCGAGATTCTCCAGGCGTCTGTCGGAAGGAACCCGATAGCGCTCCAAGATGCTCGGCGTCGCCTCCTTGATTTCCTTCAGATTCAGCGTCACGGGGAAATACTCTCCCATAGTGAACGTGATGAACTCCTCCTCGCAATTCTCCACCAGAGAGACCAGATCCTTCAGATTAAGGACCTTCTTGCCATTGACCTTGGTCAGATGCTCGGCGCCCAGGAACTGATAGCCCATGTTGACCTTGTCTCCCAACACCATCGACAGCACCACCGCCTCGTGTCCGGGCGCCTCCCGATCCTTGCTTCTCAGGGCAACCAACTCCGAAGGAGGCGCATTGTTCTGCCATTCGTCCAGGAAGCTGTCCGACAACGTCGTGAAAATGAAGCCGCCGATGATGTAGTAGTCGGGAAGCTTGTCATAGAGACGCCCCAGACACTGCCCCGGAATCTTCCGGATCGTCAATTCCACCTCCAGTTCCTCGCCGTCTCGAAGAATGACCAGATGCACCTTTTCCCCGAGCTGTTTCTGCGTGAGCAAGGAAGCGAATTGACGCGCAATGCCTCCAAGAGGACGGACGTTGCCGTTGTTGGCGACCGTCAGACCCTCTACTGCCAAAAGAACATCGTCGGGACGCAGCACATCCTTTGTCGCTTTCTTGACCGAAATGATGCGCACTCCCGTCTGATTCTCCTTCATCTTCAGGAAACGACGTGTTGCAGGGTTCTCCAAGGTGCTAAAAGTGAAGCCAACGTAGCCAAAGCCATCCACGCGCCCATCCTCGATGTCCTTGAGAAAATGACGAATGATCTCCGTGGGAATCATATATCCCAGCCCTTCGCCCGAACTGTTTCCCTGAAATGCGATGCCGACCAGCAGTCCATCGCTGATTACAGGCCCGCCGCTGTTGCCTGGATTGATGGCGGCGTCCAACTGAGCAGCCAGAAGATAATGCAGGGAATGGACATAGGAACGGCACTCCACGCGAGAAATCACCCCCTGCGTGATGGAAAGTTCGTCGCCGCCAATGGGGAAGCCCGCCACCACGACCGGCGTTTGCGGCAAAGGCGTCTGCCCCAGTTCAAAAGGCGTGACATTCGCAAAGAAGGCCGGTTCATCCACCGTCAGGAGCGCCAAGTCGCAATCATGGTCCACGAACAACACCCGCGCCGGATGCTTAGCGTCCTCGTTCTGCCTACGTACCGTGATATAGGTGGCATCCGCCACGTTGTGCGCAACCGTCAGAATTCGGTTGCCCGCAATCACCACGCCGCTCCCTGAACCGGCGTCCTGCATCTTGCTTTCCCAGGGAATGAAGTAATTCGGCCGATAAAAGATGGAATCCACACACACCACGGCATTCAACGGATCATCGTTCATGTTCTGCGCGGCCAGCGAAAAAACTAGGCCAATCGCACAAAACACTGCAAGCAATTTCTTCATGTTCCTTTCTCTCCTGTTTTCTTGGTTGCAACTTGAGCTAATTGCAAAAGTCCATTTGAAGGCACTTTTCAGGATTTTCGGAGGCAGTCTGCTTCAAGTGCGACAAGGCGTAGTCCACTACGCCGCGACATGTCCCGCCGTAGCTTCGCGAAGGCGGAAGCGCTTGAAGCAAAATGCCCCGAAAGAACGAAAAGTGGCCAAAGCGACTTTTGCAATTCCCTCATTTGTCTCGTATTATTCCCGGACATCCTTTTTCGTGACCTGCTCCACTTCCTTTGACACCTCGTCAAAACTCTTGATGCTGCGACCAGCTGCACAAGTTCCTCGTTCTCGTCGCAGGTCAAGCCGCAGTCCCCCACCAGAAAGACCAGCGGGCGACAGGTCTCGTAGAACTCGCGCCAGGAGATCTCGTCCCCTGAGCGGACCCGCGCAAGCAGTGATTTCTTCGTAGGGCAAGACATGTTGGTGGCTCCTGAATCAAAACAGAACTTCGAACGTCTCTCACCTACTACCGCCTTTTGCCCTCCCCTTACAGCCCACCGCGCCTTTCTTCCCAATTTTCCGCCCCAATGCAGGGGACTTCCACCATAGAACTCATCCAAACCATCAACCCCATCCCTCATGGCGGGAGGCGACGCCCCCGCACCCCGAGACTCACCTTTCGGCGAGTGAATCATGGGCAGGAAAGGCTGGCATTCACTCGCCTTGCTTCCGTCTTTGCTAAAGCGAAACAGCCCCGGAAGGGACCAGCGCCGCAGGCGCGTCTCCGCACGAGCAAAGCGAGTGCCGGAGGGTAACCGGTGGTGGAGCGAAAGCGGAACCTCCGGACCGGCAGACATATAGCCCACAAAAGCCCCGAAGGGGCGACCCCATGCCTAGGCCCGGGAAGGGGCCAGCGCCGCAGGCGCGTCTCCGCACGAGCAAAGCGAGTGGCGGAGGGTAACCGGTGGTGGAGCGACAGCGGAACCTCCGGACCGGCAGACATATAGCCCTCAAAAGCCCCGAAGGGGCGACCCCATGCCTAGCCTTGAAGAAGCAAGTTTGCATCCAAAATGTTTGGGCATGCAAATGCCTTTCCCCAAATAACATTCCCTCAACCGAAAAATGCTCCAATAGCAAAGAACATCCTGCCCCTCGCCGCCGAATGGCGGCTGTATGGGCGTGACAGGCCCTGTTATACGCGCCGTCCCCGGACAGCCACAGAACAGGAGACGCACCCTACGCATCCCAGATGTCCAACAGCACTGCTCAATCATTCCGCTTGAGAAGAAGCGGAAACGGCAAAACTGCCTTCCATGGTCTCAAATTCCCCTGACAGAAAAACGGCCATTTCACCAAAACGCTCTATCACTATACCAAAGCTGCCGTTATTGATTGACGATACGGACTTGTCCTGTGCCCGAGGCGCAAGCCTCGGGAAAACACAGCGTCAGAACACGCAGGCGACTTAAGTATGTAATTCCCTTTTTTTGGTTCTTCAGCGAATTGTAAAAACAGGAAGTGAGTATAATGAAAAAGCATTCGCAGGGAAAAAGAGAATTGTATCTTGGCATAGGGGATATGTTTCAATAAATTCCCGCAATGGCGTTTTGGGGACGGCGACAATTGATTCCATTTCGCCCCTGCTTCAACAAGAACTGCTAGGATTAAGGGACTTTGCTCCCAGTAGCATCAAGCGAATGCGGACATTCTTTGAGGCTTTGCTCGGCACTCCAAATCGCCCATTTGCAATGGGCGAAAT
>JAKSPB010000070.1 GCA_024405215.1 Lentisphaeria bacterium
AAAAATGGCGACGATTTATTGCCGTTTAGTGTCAAAATTCACTGGAAGTTCACATTGAAGCACCGGACGATTGATGCGATGTGTAGGTAATGCTATCGTATGTCGCCATTTTCTTATTCCCTTGCGTTTGCTATTTGCAGAATCCCTTTCAATTTGATTACATGGCACCCCATGCAGAAGCTGCTTATGTCTCTATACACCAAAAGAGACACAACATCGATACAGTACGTACTATAGTATCTATTTCATTTTTCGCTCAGCACCAAACTATTCCATTCACCCTAACGCCCCTAAATAAATACCAACTATTTTCAGTAATGAACCTCACTAGTGTCCGGTTCGTTAGACAAAACTTCTTTTACAACTACGTGAAAATCAACAAGAAGAATTAAGAAAAAAAAAGCGCACGGATTTCAATTTGCTCTCAGGCAATAAATTTAGCTATTGCCATGAACAAAGACAAATACGTGTTTTCGCAGCTGACAGATTTTCTTGA
Organism: Lentisphaeria bacterium; assembly: GCA_024405215.1. Classification (GTDB taxonomy): domain Bacteria; phylum Verrucomicrobiota; class Lentisphaeria; order Oligosphaerales; family Oligosphaeraceae; genus UBA1724. The sequence goes on from JAKSPB010000070.1 coordinate 497, forward strand.
TCGATTCAAGTTCAGACGAGTGGCTCAAACAGCATCTGAAAATCAAGAAGTTCTGGGGAACCTCCGAAAATGCAGTTCGAATCCAGGTAAGCGTTGCAATCGTGACATACTGCCTGGTGGCGATTGTCCAGAAAGCTTTGAACACAAGGCGCAGCACCTGCGAACTCCTGCAGATTTTGAGTGTTTCCCTGATGGACAAGACTCCTTTGAAAGAACTGTGCGAGAAAGCGGATGCGAAAGAAGAGGACATGCAGGAAACACCTTTTCTTCCTGGTTTCCCAAGCTAAAAAAACTTTTTCACCTCAAATGAACCGGACACTAGTGTTTTTCTGTCATGGCACCATTCTCAAACCTTTTTTGCACCTTTCGGCACGAACTACATAACACATTTTCGTGACGGTTTATTGCGGAATATAAACTGTCACGAAATTACCGCTTGCAGTGATTTCGTGACAGTTCATTATGGAATGCAAACTGTCACGAAAATATCATTTTTATGATTTCGTGACAGTTGATCAGAAATCGAAGGTCAGCTGATTGGGGTCGTCCGCCGGAGAGCGGCGGCCCCGTCGCTTGGTCTCAGCCAGCTTGGGACGCGCCTTGTCCTCTTCGTCGAACTCATTGGATTCCAGATTCTCCAGCACCTGCGTGGCCCGCTGGATCACGGAGCGGGGGATTCCCGCCAGGCGCGCCACATGGATGCCGTAACTTTTGTCGGCGATGCCGGGGACGATCTTGCGAAGGAACATGATCTCCTCGCCCTGCTCCCGCACCAGGACGTTATAGTTCTTCACGCCGTTCTTGGTCAGCGCCAGGTCGGTGAGTTCATGATAGTGCGTGGCGAAAAGCGTGCGGGCCTTGGCGGATGGAGTGTCGTGAAGGAACTCCGCAATGGCCCATGCCAGGGAAAGTCCGTCGAAGGTGGAAGTCCCGCGGCCGATTTCGTCCAGAATGACCAGGCTCTTCGGCGTAGCATGATTCAGGATATTGGCGGTCTCCACCATTTCCACCATGAAGGTGGACTGTCCGCGAGAGAGGTCGTCTGCCGCGCCGACACGAGTGAAGATGCGGTCGGCCAGGCCGATTTTCGCGGATTTCGCAGGGATGAAGGAGCCCATCTGCGCCATGACCACCAGCAGCGCCACCTGACGGATGTAAGTGGACTTGCCGGCCATGTTCGGGCCGGTGATGAGACCGATCTGGTTCTCCGCGGTATCCAGATGGCAGTCGTTGGGGACGAAGGCGATGTCGGTAAGCCGGGCGTCCAGCACGGGATGGCGGCCATCGAAGATATCCAGGACGGTCTCCTCGGTCATTTCCGGACGGACGTAGTGATACTGGACGGCTGCCTGCGCCAAAGCGCCCAGGCAGTCCGCGTTGGCGACGGCGCGGGCGGTCTGCTGGATACCGGCAAGATGGTTGCAGACTTCCTGGCGCATGGCCTGGAAGAGTTCGTATTCCAGCGCCTGGCTCTTTTCGTCGGAGCCCAGCACCTTATCCTCGATTTCCTTCAGTTCCGGCGTAATAAAGCGCTCGCCGTTGACAATGGTCTGCTTGCGCATGTATTCCGGCGGCACTTGGTCCAGGTAGCTCTTGGAAATCTCGATGAAATATCCGAAGACCTTGTTGAAACGGACGCGCAGGCTCTTGATGCCCGTGCGCTGCTGTTCCCTCTGCTGATATTCGGCAATCCAGTCCTTTCCCTCCGTGGAGGCGCGACGCAGCAGATCCAGCTCGTTGTTGTAGCCCTCCTTGAACATCCCGCCGTCATGGATGGTGGCAGGCGGCTCCTCCACGATGGCGCGGTCGATGAGTTCCACCAGCTCCGGCAGGGCCTCCAGCAATTCCGCCTGTTCGTGCAACAACGGCGCCTTGGCTTCCCGCAGCAGCGTCTGCAGGCCCGGAATCATCTCCAGCCCCTTCTTCAGCACAATCAGATCACGGGCGCTGGCGCTGGATCCCACCGCCAGGCGCGTGACGGTGCGCTCCAGGTCCCGAATGGCGGTCAGCACATCGCGGATTTCTCCCAACAGCATGGGCTGTTCCACGAAATTCTCCACGGCATCCAGACGCGCCTGGATGGGAGCCAGTTCCTTGAGGGGACGGAGCATCCACTCCCGCAGCAGGCGCGCGCCCATGGGAGTGATCGTCTCGTCCAGCACGGAAAGCAGCGTATTGTTCTTTTCGCCGTTGAAAATGGGTTCCACCAGCTCCAGGTTGCGCTGGGAAATGCGGTCCAGAATCAGGCAGTTCTCAGGCTGATAGCTGGCGATGCGGGTAATGTTGGAGGCATCGCGTCGCAGGTTGTTCCGCGCATAGAAAAGCACCGCGCCTGCAGCGCCCAGGGCGACGTCATATCCGCGGCACCCGAATCCGTCCAGCGACGCCACCTGGAAATGCCGGAGAAGTTCCGTGCGATTGAGTTCAATATCAAAATGCCAGTCTTCCAGCGAAGTCCAGGTGAGATTCTTCGGCAATTCCTGCGGAAAGCCCTCCAGCTGCCACTTCTCCAGAATCCCGGCAGGCGCCAGGACTTCGGCGGGCTTCAGGCGGTTCAGCTCCAGCTCCAATCCTTCCAGCGGAATCTCCGCCACGCGGAAATCGCCGGTGGAGAGCTCCAGCGTAGAGAGTCCCCAACGGCCCTTGGAGGGCAGCAGCGCGGCCAGGAAATTGCTGCGCCTGTCATCCAGCAAGGTATCCTCCATCAGGGTTCCGGGCGTAATGACCTCGGTGACATCCCGCTTGACCAGCCCTTTCGCGAAACGGGGATCCTCCAGCTGGTCTGCCAAAGCGACCTTGTACCCGCCGGCCAGAAGCTTCGGAACGTAAAGACGAACGGCCTTGTAGGGGATGCCGCAGAGCGGCGCGCCGGCCCGGCTGGTCAGGACCACGTTCATCAGCGGCGCTGCGATCTTGGCGTCGTCGAAGAACATCTCGTAGAAGTCGCCCATACGGAACATGAGCAGGGTATCCTGCGTGAGGCTCCGCTTGACTTCCATGTATTGCCGCATTCCCGGAGTGAGTTCGCCGGAAGGGCTGATGTTCTTCTGAGTGGCCATGTTCGAAAAAAGAAAAAGACGGAGAGAAAAAACAAGAAACAAAAAAACCTTCGGCGCCAAGGCTTCTTCGGATTCCAGACTCCTAGGCCAGGAGGCGATTGGCAGCCAGGATTCCGGAAAGCATGGCGCCGGTGATTCCCAGAAGGCCCTGGTCGGTTCCCGCCAGCGTCAGGCCAGGAACACCGCATTCAAAGGCAGGGAACTTGCGCGGAGAGCCGTAGATGGCACCATTCACGCGTCCCGTCCAGCGTCGGACCGTCTTCGGAGTAAAGGCATCCACCAGCGTCAAATCCGCAGCCAGCGCAGGCGCGACCTCCGCCAGACAACGACGGAGCGTTTCCGCCAAAGACAGCTTTCGCGCACGGTATTCCTCCTGAGGCAACGCCAGCCAATCTGCGGGCTCCACGATGGTGGAGAGGCGTACCAGACGTTCTTCATCACCACAGCAGCCGTAGTTCCCTGGTGCGCAAACCAGCAAGGACTCCGGCGCAGCGGCGTCCTTAGGCGGCGGCGCGAAATGGAATTCCGGCGTGCGGCAGACAAAGGCGATGGCATCCTGGAAGCCATAATCAGCCGGAGCCTTCGGCGCCTGGAAAATGGCTTCCAGAAAACCTATTTCCCCTGCCGGCGCGGAAGCCAAAGAGGTCGCAGGACAATCCCCGCAAAGCACGGCGGTCTCCACGGCGCCGATGGTAGAAAGGACCTGTGGCGCGTCGATTTCGCGCCCCTGGTCATCCATGATGCCCTGGAGCTGTCCATTGGCATCAAAGCGGAGGGCTTTCGCCCCCACGCCAAGACACATTTCCGCGCCCTCGGCGGCCAGGCGCTCTTCCAGAACGCCCAGAAAAGCCTTCATGCCACCAGCCGGACGGGCAAAGCCCTCCATCAGGACGCTGCGGAACATGGTGGCGTATGCACCGAAATCCATGTCCTCCGCCTGGGCATTCCCGTAATACATCACGGGGAAGCGCAGGATATCGCGCAGGCGCCGCGAAGAGATGTACGCCTCCTGCACGGCGTTGGCAGAACGCCAGGGCATTTCCTCCGACGCGTAGCCAGCCCGAAGAATCTCACGGGAGAGCGCATTGAAGCCCGCTGCATCGTCGGGGAACTTTTCCTGGACCTGCGCGGTAAAATCGTCGTAGGAGTTATCCAAGCACATCTCCGTTCCCGGAAAGAGGATCCGCGAACGCCTTTGAGGACGGAGCTCCAAAGTGGAACGGCGAAGTCGGAGCTGCCGCAGAACGCGATTGAGGGGAGCCGTCGTCTGGTCCTCCCCCACGAAGTTCGTCAGAGCGTGGAGTCCGGTGTCAAGCACCATCCCGCCACGCTCATACCAGGAGTTCAGACCGCCCAGGCGGAAATGCCTCTCGCACAGCAGCACACGCTTCCCGTAATGGGAAAGGCGGATTGCCGCGGCGATGCCCGAAAGGCCTCCCCCAAGAACGATGATGTCGTATGCCATCGGCTATGCCTTCGCCGCAGCGATGAATCCGGCGCGGGAACGCTCGATGACCGTCTTGTCCACGCACAGCGCCAAGCGGAAGTATCCCGCGAACCCGAAACCGGAGCCGGGCACCGCCAAGATGCGCTGTTCCGCCAGCTTCTGGACGAACTCCACGTCGCCCAGGCCATTGGGAGCCTTCGGGAAGAAGTAGAAGGTGCCGGCGGGCATCTGGTATTCGATGCCGGCCTCGTCCAGAATGGACGCCATGATCTGACGGCGCTCGGCGTAGACCGCCAGCTGGGCGTTCTGTTCCTGGAGGGTGGTCTCCATGTCGGCGATGGCGCCGATGATCAGCTTCTGGCCGATGCAAGGGGCGTTCACGTAGCCGATGGTGCGGTTGGTCAGAATCAGTCCCGCCGTCAGCTGGGCAGCCTCCTCCTTGCCCATGGCGGGGTTCACGCACAAGTAGCCCACGCGCTCGCCGGCCAACCCGAGGTTTTTGGAGAAGGAGGAGCAAATGACAGAGTATTCGTAGTGAGGCAGCACGGAGGGTACCGTCTTGCCGTCAAAAGCCAGGAAACGATAGGGTTCGTCGGCCACCAGGATGATGGGACGGTCGGATCCCTTGCGGGCCTTGCGCAGAATCTGCGCCAGCGCCTCAATCTCCTCAACGGTATAGACCACGCCGGCGGGCTTGTTGGGGCTGTTGATCAGCACCACGCGAGTGCGCTCGGTAATGGCGGCGGCGATACCGTCAAGATTCAGCTTGAAAGTTCCTGCGGCGCTGGGAACGGGTTTCAGCACGCCGCCGTAGTTGCCGCAGTAGGAACCGTATTCCACAAAATAGGGCGCGGGGCAGATGACCTCATCGCCAGGGACCAGCGTGGCTTTGAAGAGGCAATTCAGACCGCCGGCGGCACCGACGGTGATCACGATGTTGGATGCGGGAACGTCCACGCCCTGCTCCTGTTTCGTCCACTTGGCAAGTGCCTCGCGGGCCTCCGCGTAGCCGGCGTTGGGCATATAGCCCAATCCAGCGGGGACATTCACCTGTTCGGGAAGAGTCTTCAGGGTACGAATCACAGCGGAGGGCGGATTCAAATCGGGACTGCCCAGGCTGAAATCATAGACGTTATCGGCGCCGTACTGCTTTTTGAGTTCTATGCCGGCCTCGAACATCCGACGAATCCAGCTGGAACCCTTCTGTGCTTCCAAAATCTTATCTGAAACTAGCTGCATTGTCTTTTCCTCCCTAAGGTTTTCCGATACGGAAAAGGCGGCCGGGGCATTTCGCCGCACGACCGCCTTCGTGAAGGATCCTATCGCTTCACGCGGGCGTTGCCGCCCCAGATGCTCCAGACCTGATCCTCATCGGCAGGCTGTGCGTAGTCAGTCAGGTGAGTGGTGGCCAGTGCGCCGGTGGCCCAGCCGAACTGGATCCACTTCTCGGGCTCCCACCCCTTCAGCATGGCGTAGAGGAAACCGCCGACAAAACCGTCGCCACCGCCGATGCGGTCCATCACGCCGATCTCGCGGGGTTCCACGACCTGCCACTGGCCCTCGATGTTGGTGATGGCGCCCCAGCGGTGGCTGTTGGCGCTGACCACCTGACGCAGGGTGGTGGCGAAAGCGGTGGCGTTGGGATAGGCGACCTTGACGCGCTCGACCATCTCCTTGAAGGAGTCGATCTTGGAAGCGATGTCCTTGCCGCCGGCTTCGGGTCCCTGGATGTTCAGGCAGAGCTGGAAGTCCTCCTCATTGCCGATGAGAACATCGGAGAGGCTGGCGATTTCGGAGAAGATGTCGTGCAGTTCCTGCTCACGGCCCTTCCAGAAGGAGGCGCGGAAGTTCAGGTCAAAAGAGATGCGGCTGCCGTTCTTCTTGGCGGCGCGGGCGATGTCCAGGCAGAACTTGCTGGTCTCGGGAGAGAGGGCGCCCACCAGTCCGGAGAGGTGGACAATCTTGACGCCTTCCTGACCGAAAATGCGATCAAGGTCGAAGTACTTGGTATCCAACAGACGGCCGACTTCACCGGCGCGGTCATTCTGGACACGGGGGCCACGGCTGCCGAAGCCGCTGTCGGCCAGGTTGAACTGATGGCGATAGCCCCAAGGGCCGCCCTGCTCGATCTCGGGACCTTCGTAGTCCATGTGACGACCGGCCAGATTGTCCTTGATCATGCGGGCAACGGGGCTGTCCTTCACAAAAGCGGTCAAGACCTTGACAGGCATGCCCAGGAAGGCGGGGATGCTGGCCACGTTGGTCTCGGCGGAGGTCACCTGCATCTTGAAGGTATCGGAGCAGTGGAAGGGCTGGCTGTCAACGGGAGTCAGACGCACGCCCATGCTGGTGGGAACGAGCATCGCGTATTTCGCGTTTTCACGGAAGGTAATGGCCATGGTAATTTCTCCTGTACAAAGGGATTTGGTGAATTGGATAGAGACTATTCGAAATTCTTCTTGAGAGCCCAGAGGCCCAAGGCGGGATTGCTGATGTAGAAGATTTCCTCGCCATCGACGATGTTCATGCCGTCCTTCAGCTTGGTAGGCTGGTATTTGGCTTCCATGGCGGCCAGATCGCCATATTCGAAGCCCACGCCGCGAATCTCGGCCTCGGTGACGGCGGGACCGGGGCAGTAGGTGATGCGGAAACGGCCTTCGGAGGAGCCGTGAATCAGATGCGCGGCGCCGCCCAGGTTCGCCTGCATGTCCGCGTTCTCCTTGACGGCCTTCAGGGTATTGGGAGTGCCCTTGTAGCCGTATTTGCGAATCAACTTGTCCATCTGGGGATCCTCGCCGAACTCCCGCAGACCGGGAGCCAGGATGATGAGATCGCCATCATCGGCGATGGCCATGCGTGTGCGGTAGATGGCCTTGTTACCCAGCCAGGTGGTCTTGAACTCCTCGGGATCCAGGTAGACAACCACCTTCTTCAAGGGCTTGTCCAGCAACACCAAGTTGACGTTGACGCAAAGCTTGCAGGCCGCCAGATAGGCGTCCGCGCCCGTGCCGGAATAGAAGCCGCGCATGGCCATCTTGCCGGTGTTTTCGTCCCGCGCCATGACGGTGTGCAGATAGACGATGGGAAGATCGGAGAGATAGGTGTCCACGCCGTAGTTGAAAAGACGGCGCACGGGGCTGTCAGCCCGGCCCATGATCTTCTCCATGCCGCTGGCGGCGCCCAGGAAGTGGGACTTGTTGATCATATCGGAACCGCCGACGCCCACCATGATGTTCTTGGTGTAGTTGGCCATGCCGACCACTTCGTGGGGGACGATCTGGCCGATGGAGAGAATCAGATCATAACCATCCCAGAGGATCTTGTTGGCCTGGACATTCACCTCGTAGTCCAGCTTGCCGCCGGAAAGCTCCTGGATCATCTCGGAGGAGACGGTTCCCAAAGTGCGAACGTCATTGCGCCAGTCGTGCACCTTGAAGGCGCTCTTGGGAATCTTGGTTCCGAACATCATCTCCAGCTGGGCGTCGGTCATGGCCTTGTGAGTTCCCAGGGCGGGCATGATGTCCATCTGGCAGCTGCCGCTGTACTCTTCCCAGAGGATTTCAGTGATGCGGCCTGCGTAGGAGTTCAGGCGAGTATGATCGGGAGGCAGGAGCAGCATCCGGCGAGGAGTCTTGCCGGTGGCTTCCAGGGTCTTCCGAATCAGAGTGCGCAGTTGATCATCTGTAATGGCGAGATTTTCGCCGCCAAGGCTAGTATAAAGTGCCATGATTCTCTCCCAGCTGTTACAAAAACAGCGAGGAGACGCAGATTTCTCCGCGCTCCTCGCTTTGTTTTCAATTTATGGCCTCAACAGACTACTAGGCATTGTAGGTGCCGGCCACCGTATTGCCGCAATCTTCCGTCCAGGCAGTGTGGAAGAACTGGCCGCGGGGCTTGTCCACGCGCTCGTAGGTGTGTGCGCCGAAGTAGTCGCGCTGAGCCTGGAGCAGGTTGGCGGGCAGGCAGGCGGAACGATAGCCATCGTAGTAGGCCAGGGCGCTGGAGAAGGCGGGCACGGGCACGCCGGCCAGGACGGCCTGGGAGACAACCTTGCGCCACGCTGCGGTGCAGGAGGCGACGGCGTTGTTGAAGAAGTCGTCCAGCAGCAGGTTGGCCAGGTTGGGATCCTTGTCGAAAGCATCGCGGATCTTCTCCAGGAAGGTGGCACGGATGATGCAGCCACCGCGCCACAGCAACGCGATTTCACCGTAGTGGAGATCCCAGTTGTACTCCTTGGCGGCCAGGCGCAGCAGCTGGAAGCCCTGGGCGTAGGAGCAGATCTTGGAGGCATAGAGAGCCTGGCGGACAGCGTCGATGAATTCCTTCTTGTCACCGGAGAAAGGAGTAGTGGTGGTCTTGATGACCTTGGAGGCGGCCACGCGCTCTTCCTTGACGGCGGAGAGGCAGCGGGCGAAGACGGCTTCGGCGACGGTGGGAGCGGGAGCGCCCAGATCCAGAGCGCCCTGGCTGGTCCACTTGCCGGTCCCCTTCTGGCCAGCAACATCCAGGATGATGTCGGCCACGGCTTTGCCGGTCTCGGGATCCTTCTTGGTGAAGATCTCGCTGGTGATTTCGATGAGGTAGCTGTTCAGTTCGCCCTGGTTCCAGGAAGCGAAGACCTCGTGCAGCTCGTCGGCGTTGAGTCCCAGGATGTTCTTCAGCAGCCAGTAGGCCTCGCAGATCATCTGCATGTCACCGTACTCGATGCCATTGTGGACCATCTTGACGTAGTGGCCGGCGCCATTGTCGCCAACCCACTGGCAGCAGGGGAAGTTGCCCACGACCTTGGCGGCGATGGCCTGGAAGACAGGCTTCACATAGGGCCAGGCCTCGGGGTTTCCACCAGGCATGATGGAGGGTCCCTTCAGAGCACCTTCCTCACCGCCGGACACGCCAGTGCCGATGTAGCGGATACCCTTGGCAGCCAGGTCGTTGGTGCGGCGGATGGTATCCTGGTAGAAGCTGTTGCCGCCATCGATGATGATGTCGCCCTCTTCCAGAACAGGCAGCAGCTGCTCAATCATGGAATCAACGGCGGAACCAGCCTTGATCATCATCATGATGCGGCGGGGACGCTCCAGATTGGCCGCCAGTTCAGCCAGGGAATGGCAGGGGATGAAGTTCTTGCCTGCGCCACGGCCGTTCACGAAGTTGTCGACCTTCTCCACGGTGCGGTTGAAGACCGCCACGGTGAAACCGTTGCGCTCCATGTTCAAAACCAGGTTCTCGCCCATCACGGCAAGACCGATCAGGCCGATGTCAGCTTTTTTCGCCATGTTGAATTTCTCCTAAAATTACGGGGACTTTTTCAAGGATAAAGTAAACTTTATATAATGTAAGCCATCAAACATCCTTTTCCCTATGTTTCCTCATGAAAATTCACCTGATGGAAAACGAGTCCATGGTTACGATATGTCATTCATGTCCCTGCACCCCACGAAAATGCACATAAAATTCCCAACAAAAGTCTTATTTCTATGACTTTATGACCTTTT
>JAKSPB010000071.1 GCA_024405215.1 Lentisphaeria bacterium
TGAAGGAGGAGAGATGCCCCACGTTGAAGGGATTGAAGAAGCTCTCGCCTTCGGGGCGGGTCATGACCGCCTCCACCATGTCGCTGGCGGAGAAGATGTAAAGCAGAGTCCAGGTAATGACGGCATACCCGAAATAGGCGAAGATTCCCTGGCAGCAGTCCGTGACCATGGTGGTCAGCTGCCCGCCGGCCAGCACGATGGCCAGGGCGATAAGCAGGGCTATGGCCATCACCAGGCCGTAGGTGGAAATGGTCAAACCAAAGCAATGCACCTGGAAGGGCAGCCCGCAATAGTAGATCATGAAGCGTCCGCCGACTGCGGGGAAGAGGGCGTAGTTGATCAGTCCGGAGACGAAGGCCAGGATGCCGGCCAGGATGCGGAAGCCGCGGCTGTAGCGCATCTGGAAAAACTCGGGCATGGTCATGGCGCGGGTCTCCCGGAAACGGTAGGAGACGAAGCCCGTCAGAGTCATGGCCAGCGTCACCAGCATCAGCAGGTTGGCCCAGAAATCCAGGCCGTAGCCGGCGCAGTATTTTTCCTCGAAGTTTCCCACCACGGTGATCAATCCCAGGCCGGCTGCGCCGTCGCAGACTGCCAGAAGATACCGTCCCGCCTTGCGTCCGCCTGCCAGGAAGTCGGAGACATTCCGCACGTAGTGCTCGGCCATGAAGCCGATGATCACAATGGCGACAAGGGGGATGGCGACGATCAGCCAGTCCAGCCACATCATGGGAGGTTGCATAGAATAGTTCCTTATGGGGTAAGCATGGTTAGGGAATGAAACAAATTGCCATAATTTATCCTCCCTTGTCAAAAAAAACGGGGTTTGCGGAAAGTTTTTCCCGCAAACCCCGGATTTTCTCTTTCCTTTCCCTGAATCGGGACCGGGAATCACGCTACAGCGCCAGCATCCGCTCAATGGGCTTGCGGGCGCGATCCATCAGTTCCTTGGGAAGCTCGATCTTCGTGGCACGTGTCTCCAATGCGTGAAGGACCTTGTCCAAGGTGACCTTCTTCATGTCGACGCAGGTGGTCAACGGTTCCAGCGGATAGAAGGCCTTGTCGGGATTGGCCAGCGTCAATTGATGCAGAATGCCATGCTCCGTGCCGATGATGAACTCCTTGCAGTCGGAGTTCGCCACATGGCTGACCATGCCGCCCGTGGAAAGCGCAGCGTCCGCCAACGCCACCACATCGGGCTGGCATTCCGGATGGACCAGGAGCTGCGCCTGGGGATGCAACGCCTTGACGCGGCGGACATCCTCGGCCTGAATACGGTTGTGCACGGGGCAGAAGCCCGGCCACAAGTCCATCTCCAGCAGAAGTTTCTTCGCCGTGTTTCTTCCCAGGTTGCGATCAGGCAGGAAAAGCACCTTCTTGTCCGGCGGAAGACTCCGAAGGACCTTGTCCGCATTGGCGGACGTGCAGCAGATGTCCACCAACGCCTTGACGGCAGCGGTGGTGTTGACATACGCAACCAAAATCGTGTCCGGATGCTCCGCGCGATATTTGGCGACGGCCTCGGGATCCGCCATGTCGGCCATGGGGCAGCCTGCATCCTCCACAGGAAGCAGCACCTCGGAATCCGGAGAAAGAATCTTCGCGGTCTCAGCCATGAAGCGAACGCCGCAGAAGACAATCACGGGTGCCTGGACTTTCTTCGCCTGGATGGAAAGCGCCAGGGAGTCCCCCACAAAATCCGCGATGTCCTGCACATCGGGCGAAACATAGTTGTGAGCGAGAATCACCGCGTTGGCAGCGGCCTTCAGTTCCTTGATGCGAGATACAATGTCCATGAAAATCTCCTTTGCGCCCCAAGCCTCATTGCCGGGCGATTGGACGTAATGTAATCCCTCGCGCGCACTCGCGTGCGTACGAGCATTATATTAAGCGCTTGTCTGACAAAAATCTTTTTCATGATAACAGCAAGGAGAATCCCCTATGTCTAATGCAACCGAGCCACTGCCAGGCACTTCCGACCTCTGGGAACCAGAGGTCTTCGGATGGCTGGAGCTGGAATCCATCGCCCGACGCATCTTCGGACGCTACGGCTATCAGGAACTGCGCACCCCCGTCTTCGAACGCACCGAGGTCTTTGTCCGCAACCTGGGCAACGAGACAGATGTCGTCCAGAAGGAAATGTACACCTTCGAGGACCGCGGCGGGCGTTCCCGGACGCTGCGGCCGGAAGGGACCGCCGGCGTCATGCGCGCAGTGGCCAACCTGGGCCTGGGTCCTGGCGAGGAATGCCGCGTCTTCTACATGGGCCCCATGTTCCGCGGTGAACGTCCCTCTGCCGGACGCAGGCGCCAGTTCCACCAGGTAGGCGTCGAGGCTGTCGGCTGCAACTCCCCCTGGATGGACGCCGAGGTCATCGCCATGCTGGTCCACTTCCTGGAAGCCCTTGGCATCACCAATCCCAAGGTCATGATCAACTCGCGCGGCCTTCCCGAAGACCGCCCTGCCGTGGCGCAGGCGCTACGCGACTACTTCCAGCCACACCTTCATGAGATGTGCGACGACTGCAAGCGACGATTCGAGACCAACGTCTGGCGAATGCTGGACTGCAAGCAGGAGGCCTGCCACAAGCTGGCCCTGGAGGCCCCGCACATCGCCGACTTGCTGGGCGAGGAGTCCAAGACCTTCTTCCGGCACGTCTGCGACGGACTGGACAGCCTGGGCATCCAATACGAGGTCAATCCACGCCTTGTCCGCGGCCTGGACTACTATGTCCACACCGTCTTTGAAATCACCCACCCCGCGCTGGGCACGGAAGACGCCATTGCCGGCGGCGGTCGCTACCGCATGACCATGCCCGGAACCAACACCCCCATCGAAGGCATCGGCTTTGCCGCAGGCATCGAACGCCTGCTCCTGACCCGCGCCGGCCTGGGGCTGGCCCCGCAGTCCCGTCCTGCCGCCGACACGTACATCGTGGCAGCAGGCGCAGCCGCCATCCCGGCAGCGCTGAAACTGGCCGGCGAGATGCGCCGCCAAGGCAAAGGCGGACGCGTCCTGGCCGACGTGACCGGCCGTTCCATGAAGGCCCAATTCCGTTCCGCCAACAAATCCGGCGCTTCCAAGGTGCTGATCCTGGGCGAGAGCGAACTGGCGGAAGGCACCGTGACCGTGAAGGACATGGCAAACAGCACCCAGAACACCGTCAAGCGCGAGGAGCTCCTCGACACTCTTTGATTCCCGCAAATTTCCAACAACCAAGACAAGAGGTAACAATGGGTTTTCGCACACATACCTGCAATGACCTAGGCCTGGCCAACCTGGACCAGACCGTCACCCTGTGCGGCTGGGTCAATTCCAGCCGAAACCTGGGCGGAATGCTTTTCATCGACCTCCGCGACCGCGAGGGCATCACCCAGCTGGTGATTGACCCGGCAGCCACGCCCGAGGTTTTCGAGGCCGCCAAGCCCGTCCGCGAAGAGTGGGTCCTCCAGGCCACCGGCGTAGTCCACGCCCGCCCGGAGAACATGATCAACGCCAAGCGCGCCACCGGCGCCATCGAAGTGGCGGTCTCCGGCCTGAAGATCCTGAACCAGGCAGCTCCCATGCCCTACAATCTGGAGGATCCCGCTGCCTCCGACGACATGAAGCTGAAGTACCGTTATCTGGACATGCGCCGCAGTGGTCTTCTGAAGACCCTGAAACTCCGCCACCAGATTACCCAGGTCATGCGCAACGTCTTCGACCAGGAAGGCTTCATCGAGGTGGAGACTCCCATCCTGACCAAGTCCACCCCCGAAGGCGCCCGGGACTACCTGGTTCCCAGCCGCATGAAGGTCGGCGGCTTCTACGCCCTGCCCCAGAGCCCCCAGCAGTACAAGCAGCTGCTGATGGTCGGCGGCGTGGAAAAGTACTTCCAGATCGCGCGCTGCTTCCGCGACGAAGACCTTCGGGCGGACCGCCAGCCTGAATTCACCCAGATCGACCTGGAGATGAGCTTCGTTGACGAACTCGATGTACAGAATGTCACGGAGAAGCTCCTTGCCGCCGTAATGAAGGATGTCAAGGGAATAGACGTACAGCTGCCCTTCCCCCGCATGACCTGGAAGGACGCCATGACCCAATATGGTTCCGACAAGCCCGACACCCGCTTCGGAATGCTGATGCACAACGTCTCCGGGCTCTTCGCCAGTTCCACCTTCAAGCCCTTCCAGTCCATCCTCGCCGAGAACGGCACCATCGAGGCGATGAACGGCAAGGGTCTGGCCGCAGCCACCAGCCGCAAGGCCATTGACCAGCTGACCGAATCCGCCAAGCAGCTCGGCGCCAAAGGCCTGGTCACCCTGAAAGTCGATGACGCCGGGAACCTTGGCGGCCCCGCAGCCAAGTTCCTGACTCCCGAAGAGACCGCTGCCCTGAAGACCGAACTGGACGCGCAGCCCGGAGACCTCCTCCTGCTAGTCGCCGACATCTCCTTCCGCGTCGCCTGCTTCGCCCTGGGCCGCGTCCGTCTGGACCTGGCCGCAGCCAACAACCTGATTCCCGAGGAGAAGTTCAATTTCCTCTGGATCACCGAATTCCCCCTCTTCGACTGGGACTTCGAGGAAAAGCGCTGGGTCGCCGAACACCATCCCTTCACACGCCCCATGGAAGAGGATCTGCCGCTGCTGCAGACCGAACCCGGAAAAGTTCGCGCACGCGCGTACGACATCATTCTCAATGGCGTCGAGCTGGGCGGCGGTTCCATCCGTATCCACGAGCCCTCCCTCCAGGCCACCATGTTCCATACCCTGGGCATCTCCGACGAATCCGCACGACATCGCTTCGGACATCTGCTGGACGCCTTCTCCTACGGTGCACCGCCTCACGGAGGCCTGGCACTGGGACACGACCGGCTCGTCATGCTCCTTACCGGCATGAAGTCCATCCGTGACACCATCGCTTTCCCGAAGACCGCCAAGGCCGCCTGCCTGATGATGGATTCCCCCAGCACAGACGTGGATCCCAAGCAGCTCCAGGAGCTGAATCTGGCCATCACCGGCGAGGTCCAGGAATAGCCCATGCTGCCGAGTATGCGGAATCTGCTCTTCAGCCTGCTGATTTCCCTGCTGGCCATGTTGTCGGCAGAGGAAGTCCAGGTGCGGATTCTGCATACCAGCGACCTCCACGGCAATCTGCAGGGCGGCGCGGAAGCGCCCGCGTCGCTCCTGCAGCTTTCTTCGGAAGTCAAGCGTGTCCGGGCGGAATGCCCGCCGCATCCCGTGCTGCTGATCGACACCGCCGACACCATGCCGGCCCCCCTTCCTGCACTGCTCTCCCGGGGCATCGCCCCCCTGGCCATCCTGAAAGCCATGGGCTGCGATGCCTGGATTCCGGGAAACCACGACTTCGACTACGGCTTTGACGCCTTCCTGTCCGCAGCGGAATTCATGCGGCCGAACATCCTCTGCGGGAACCTCCAGCCCCGCTCCTCCGCCTACGCAAATTATCCTGCCTGGAGACTCTATGACTGCAACGGCGCGCGAATCGCCGTCATCGGAGCCACGGCATCCTACATGCACCATTGGTTCCTGAACTTCTCCCTGGTCTTTGACCTCCAAAGCGCCGTGGACATGCTCCGGCGCATCCTGCCGGAAATCCTTTCCGCCAAGCCCGACGCGATTGTACTGGCCCTTCATCAGGGGTGGCTGGAACAGGACGCGCGGAAGGTCAACGAAGTCCAGCAAATCTCCCGGGAATTTCCGGAAATCGACTTGATTCTCGGTGCGCATACCCATAGGCCTTTCGCAGGCCGTTCCATCGGCTCTCATACCTGGTACGTCCAGCCCGGTGCCCATGGCGAGTTCTTCTCCCAGGTGGATCTCAAAATCGACACGGCGAAGCACATCGTCACGGAAATCTCCTCGAAACTGGTCCGCGTCCCTCGCGACGCCCCTAAAGATCCCCAAGCCGAAGCCGCCATCGCACAGTGGCTGGAACAAGCAGATGTCCTGGCCAAGGAAGCCGTCTCCGCACCGCTGCCTGGCGCCATCTCCGCCAAAGGCCGCCCCGGCATCGGCTGCGCACAGAGTGAAATGCTCTGCCAGGCCATCGCCGAAGCCAGCGGATGCGAAATCGCCCTTCATGGCATTCTGGCGAAAATCCCTTTGGAAAAAGGCGAAGTTGTCACTCGGGAAAAACTCTTCCAGATCATCCCCTATGAAAACACCATCGTGACCTGCGAGCTCACCCCCGCCGAACTGGAAAGAATCCTCTCGGAGCAATGGACTTTGCGAAAGGTCTATACATTCTGCGGTCTGTGGGGAGCCACGGCGCTGGTCGGGGAAAAGCACTCCCGGCTCCTTTCCATCGGCATTAGCAAAGAAGCCGTGGATCCCGGGAAACGCTACCGGGTCGCCTTGAACTCCCATACGGCAGCCGGTGGAGGACGGACACCCGTCCTGACCGAAATCCTCCTAAATCCCGCCGCCCATGCCACCGATACCGGAATATCCACCCGCAAGGCATTGGAACAGTGGTTCCGACATCATCCGGACACCGTGGTAACTCCACAGGTCTGGATGAAAAACTAGGATTGGATGTACCGCGTCGTAGGGCGTGCCCCCCGAGGACAACTCCGTCCCCGTCTCGTATTTTCTTGATAGAATAGATTTTCATGTCCAATTCCACTCGCCAGATTCATGTAGGCAGCGTCGCCATTGGCGGCGGGGCGCCCATTGTTGTCCAATCCATGTGCAACACCCTCGCGGAAGACGCGAAAAGCACCCTCGCCCAAATTCAACGCCTGGCCGACCTGGGTTGCCAGATCATCCGCGTCGCCCTGCCCCGTCCCAACGCCATCGAGCCATTTGGACGCATCTGCGCAGCCAGCCCACTGCCCGTCATCGCGGACATCCACTTCGATCATCGTCTGGCGCTGGCCGCCTTGGAAAAAGGCGCACAGGGAATCCGTGTCAACCCCGGGAATATCAAGGACCTGGACGGCGTAAAGGAAATCGCCCGCACGGCGGCCTCCAGCGGACAGGCCGTGCGCATCGGCGTCAACCTGGGAAGCCTCTCCCCCCGTGCCCGGGAGAAATATGGTCCTACGGCACAAGCGATGGTAGAAAGCGCCCGGGAGTTCCTGGGCATCTTCGAAGACGCCGGTTGCCAGAATCTAAAAGTCAGCCTGAAGGCTTCCGATCTCTCCCTCACCCTGGAATCGTGTCGTCTCTTCCGGCAGATTTCCGACTGGCCGCTACACCTGGGCGTCACGGAAGCCGGCACACCGACGGCCGGACTGGTCAAATCCGCCATCGGCATCGGCGCGCTACTTCTGGAAGGCATCGGCGACACCATCCGCGTCTCTCTCACCGCCCAACCCGAAGCGGAAATCCCCGCAGCCTTCCGCATCCTGGATGCCCTGGGACTACGCCCGGGGCGCCCCCAGCTCATCTCCTGCCCCACCTGCGGACGCACCCATATCGACCTCATCGGCCTGGCGGAAAAAGTGGAGTCCTACCTGAACCGCCTCCTGGCACAGGGATACCGGATCCCCCTCCGGAAAATCGCCGTCATGGGCTGCGAAGTCAATGGTCCCGGAGAAGCCGCCGATGCCGACCTGGGCATCGCAGGAGGTTTCGGACGCGGCATTCTCTTCCAAAAGGGACAGGTCGTTCGCGCCATGCCGGAAGCCGAACTCTACCAGACCCTCGTGGATGCCATACACTCCTGCGCCATTCCTCCCGCAGAACCGCGCCAGTGAGTTATATTGAGAGAAATTTCCGTTTTTTCACACCAAACCAAGACAAAAGGAACAAAACCATGGCAAAAGCTTACATCTTCCTGGGCGCCCCCGGCGCAGGCAAAGGCACTCTCGGCGAAATCTTCTGCAAGAAGACTGGCGTCATTCACATCTCCACCGGCCAGCTGCTGCGTGACGAAATGGCAGCCGGCACCGAACTCGGCAAGACCGTCAAGGAACTGATCGCCTCAGGCGCATTGGTCTCCGACGAAATCGTCACCGCCATGGTCGCCAACCGGCTGGCCAAGGCCGACGTGGCCGAAAAGGGCGTCATGCTGGACGGCTATCCCCGCACCCTCGCCCAATCCGAGAGCCTGACGGAAATCCTCTCCAAGAGCTCCCTGGAGACCGGCGTGGCCGTCCTGATCGACACTCCCCGCGAAATCCTGATGCAGCGCCTGACCGGCCGTCGCCTCTGCTCCAACAAGGAATGCGGCGCCAGCTACAACGTCTACACCGCCAAACCCGCCAAGGAAGGCATCTGCGACCGCTGCGGTTCCAAGCTGATCCAGCGCGCCGACGACACCGAGGAGACCGCCATCAACCGTCTCAAGATCTACGACACCCAGACCGCGCCCGTCATTGACTACTACAAGAACCGCGGCGAGCTGAAGGTCATCCCCAACCAGGACGCCCCCATCGAGGAAAACTACGCAAGAATGGCAGTCATTCTGGGACTGTAAAAAACATGCCTGTGGAACACATTCACCTCTACGGTGAAAGGGAAGTCGAAAAAGTCCGCCTGGCTGGCCAGGCGGCGGCAACCGTGCTGGACCGTCTCAGCGACGCCGTCCAGCCCGGGATGTCCACTCTGGACCTGGACAACCTGGCTGAGTGCTTCATCCGGGAAGTCGGCGGCAAAAGCGGCTCGTTGAACTACCACGGCTTTCCGCGGCAAGTCTGCATCTCTCTGAACGACGAGGTCGTCCACGGCATCGGACGCGCCGACCGCATCATTCAGTTCGGCGATCTGGTCAAGCTGGATGTAGTCGTGGAATTGGGCGGCTACTACGGCGACAACGCCCGTACCGTCTGCGCAGGCGGTGCTCCGGACCTGCTCTCCGAGCAGCTCATGGCCGTCACCAAGGCATCCCTGGAGGCCGGCATTGACGCAGCCGTGGATGGCGCCACGGTCAACGATGTCAGCACCGCCGTCCAGCGCGTCGTGGAAACAGCAGGTTTCAGCTGCGTTCGCGACATGGTCGGCCATGGCTGCGGGAAGCACATGCACGAGCCCCCCGAAGTCCCGAATTTCCGAATGCGTTCCAAGAGTCCCCGCCTGGTTCCGGGGATGATCATCTGCATTGAGCCTATGGTCAACGTGGGCGACTGGCGCATTGAAATCGATCCCCAAGACCGATGGACCTGCCGCACGCTGGACCATTCCCTTTCTGCCCATTTTGAAAACCAGATCCTCATCACCAAGAAAAAGCCGGAGATTCTCACCGTATGCCCAAAGAATCCGATTGCCTGAAACTGGAAGGCGTTGTCACTGAAGTCCTGCCCAACACCCGTTTCCGTGTGAAGCTCAGCACCGGCGGGAATGAAGTCATCGCCGGCATTTCCGGAAAGATGCGCAAAAACAACATCCGCATCCTGGAAGGCGATGCCGTCACCGTCGAGGTCTCTCCCTACGACCTCAACACCGGACGCATCTCCTACCGCAAAAAGTAGCAGCGGGAAACGTCCCCCTAAAAAGACCGTGGAACAAAAATCCACGGTCTTTTTTTTATGGCCATGGCAGGGGAGGAAGCTATGACATGGCTACCATCAATACCATCAATACCATCAATACCATCAATACCATCAATACCATCAATACCATCAAT
>JAKSPB010000072.1 GCA_024405215.1 Lentisphaeria bacterium
ACCTGTCGGACCTGTCGGACCTGTCGGACCTGTCGGACCTGTCGGACTTGTCGGACACGTCGGACTTGTCGGACTTGTCGGACACGTCGGACTTGTCGGACCTGTCGGACACGTCGGACTTGCCGGACCTGTCGGACACGTCGGACACGTCGGACACGTCGGACTGGTCGGACACGTCGGACTGGTCGGACACGTCGGACACGTCGGACACGTCGGCCCCGTCGGACTGGTCGGACACGTCGGACACGTCGGGCTTGTCGTTTTTGTCGGTGTGGCCGGACCCGCCGGGCTCGTCGCACTTGTCGTACATGTCGCTCTTGTCGTACTTGTCGGACACGTCGGACCTGTCGGACTTGTCGGACCTGTCGGACTTGTCGGACCTGTCGGCCCCATCGGACTTCGGCAGTACGCGTACGCGCGCGGGACCTTAAAGGGATACCGAAGTACCTCCCCATCCCGCCATCCCCATTAGGATAATCCCCGTTTGAAGGATTGCAAACCGGACAAACAAGAATCAACAAAAGTTATAATGAGCGGATTTGCGAAACGATTTTCTTATTATTATCTTTTACTCCAAGTAATAGTTATTAAAGTTATTATTTCCTTTCTCACCTCGTATTGGGCAAAGGTCCGGGGGTAGGAGAGATGTAGTGGAGCAATAGAAGTTCCAGCAGTTCGCCGCAAGGAGGAATGGCAATCACTTGTCCCCCATCCAGCATTCCTAAAAGCCCCCCCCGGAGCTCGCGCCCCTGGGCACAGGAACAAGGCTGGCCGTCTCGTGCCCCCGCGCCCTACAGCCAGAATTCCCCCGCGTCAGGGAGCGGCACGACTGGCTTTGCCGGCTTCGGCGGCTCCTTCACCTCCTGCGCCTGCAACGCCGTCCAAAGCGGACATCCCGCCGGCGCATCCAAGCCACGTCGATAGGACTTCAGGACTTCCAGCGACGCCTTCGCCAGTTCGCGACGCACCTCCCGGCGACGTCCCGCCACTGGCGCGATATACCGATGATCGTAGTCGGTGGTATTATGACGCATCCAGGCGATGACCGCTGCACGCGCGCGTTCCTCGATGGGAATGCGCCCCGTACGCGCCACGGTTCCGCTGCCTACAGGCGTGGTAAACGCGGTCACAATCTTCGCGAACTTGACCGCCAGCTCATGCCAGCGCTCATGGAATGCCAGAAACGCCAGCACCGCATCCTCAAAATCGCCGACGTATTCCCGCTGGATCCTCTCCCGACGGCGGCGTCCCGCCGCCAGTTTTTTCTGATAGGCGGGATCCTGTCGCTCCTTATTCAGCTGAGCAGTGATTTGCGAGACGATTTCGGCGGGAGCGCACAGTCCCGCATTGAACTCCTTGCTCCCCACCTTGCGCTTCACCACCCAGTAATCTGGCGACAATGTCTTCACGCGGCGCGTCAGCGCGGGATCTCCTGACGGCACGAACTGCCATCCGGAGGGCATATCCACGAAATGCCCGTCCAGCCAGTACTTCCCCGCGCCTTTTCGCGCCCAGACGATTTTCTCCGGCTCCGTCATCGCATCTCTGCGCCGAAGTTACGCATCTCCTCCAGATTCTGCGCCGTCTTCTGGTTTTCGCCATGGAACATCCGGATGCCCAGATCCTCTGCGCCGAAATATCCCACCATGGACTTGTACTGCGCGACGACGGCGTCGTAGACTCCGGAAGACCCGGAGCTCAGGATCATGGCGTACTTCTTCGCCGCCGGCTTTCCTGGCGCATAGAAACGCGTAATGCAGTTCTGGAGCTGTCCGGAGAAGGACCAGTAGTAAATCGGACTGGCGAAGACCACCACGTCGGCCTCCGCCAACTTGGGATAGACCGTCTGCATGTCATCCGCCTGAACACACTTCCCGTTGCCTTTCCCATGACAGGCCTCGCAGGCCAGGCAACCGTTGATCTTCAGAGTTCCGAGATTCAGGACTTCCACGGAATTGCCCTGGGACTCAGCGCCTTTGCAAAACGCCGCCACCAACGCCGCCGTATTGCCATTTCGACGCGGGCTGCCATTCAACACCAGAATCTTCATCGTCGCTTCTCCTAATCTACAGTAATGATTCAACCGCGTCCGAGACGCTCGCCGGAGTATTTCTTTTCGCGAATGGGCTGCCACCACCAGGCGTTGTCCAGATACCACTGGACCGTGCGGCGAATGCCCGTATCAAAATTTTCCTCGGGACGCCAGCCCAGGTCGTTGCGGAGCTTGTCGGCGTCAATGGCATAGCGCTGGTCGTGTCCCGGCCGGTCCTTGACGAAGACAATCTGCTCTTCGTACTTTCCGGAGGCCTTTGGCTTCAAGTCGTCCAGGATGCGGCAGACGGTCTGCACCACCTGGAGATTCGTGCGCTCGTT
The DNA here is from genome assembly GCA_024405215.1 of Lentisphaeria bacterium. Classification (GTDB taxonomy): domain Bacteria; phylum Verrucomicrobiota; class Lentisphaeria; order Oligosphaerales; family Oligosphaeraceae; genus UBA1724. The sequence continues at coordinate 2,374 of JAKSPB010000072.1, forward strand.
GTGTCCGCCGATGTTGTATGTCTCGCCGGGCACGCCCTTCCGGTTGATGAGCCACAGCGCCTTGGCATGGTCTTCCACGTAGAGCCAGTCGCGGATGTTGTCGCCCTTGCCATAGATGGGCAGCTGCTTTCCGTCCAGCGCATTGAGGATGACGAGCGGAATCAGCTTCTCGGGGAAGTGATAGGGGCCGTAGTTGTTGGAGCAGTTGCTCAGCAGCACGGGCATCCCGAAGGTATGTCCCCAGGCGCGGACCATGTGGTCGCTGGAGGCCTTGCTGGCGGAATACGGGGACTTGGGATCGTAGGGCGTGGTCTCGTGGAAGAATCCCTCCGGCCCCAGGGAGCCATAGACCTCGTCGGTGGAGATATGCTGGAAGCGGAAGCTGGCCTTGCGCTCTTCGGAGAGTCCGCGCCAGTATTCCAGCGCGCACTGCAGGAGATTCGCGGTGCCCAGCACATTGGTGCGCACGAAACACAGCGGATCGTCGATGGAGCGGTCCACATGGGACTCCGCCGCCAGATGCATGATGGCATCGGGCTGGAACTCCGCGAAGAGCTTCCGGACGCCGTCGGCATCACAAATATCCAGCTTCGCGAAATGATACAGCGGCGAGCCGTCGATCTCCTTCAGGCTCTCCAGATTGCCGGCGTAGGTCAACTTGTCCAGATTGCAGACCTCCGCCTGCTCATTCTTGACCAGATACCGAATCAGCGCCGAACCAATGAACCCGGCGCCGCCTGTGACGATGACTTTCTTCATGATTTTTAAATTTGTTTCAACACACAAAAAAAAGACGCTCCCCCGCCCAATGGAGTTTTCTTGAAACTTCAATATAAAGGCAGAATTTGAAATTGCGTACTCCCAAAGAAGTAGTTCGTCCCCTCTTGAAAAATGAATTTACGACCGCACCAGGCCATCCAAAACGACGCAACCTCTTAATATGCAGGCCATTTTGCTTCCGCACCTCAATCCAATTGTTGAAAGATCGAGAAGAAACCCACGGTCGCTAGAATTCCAGTTTCATGAACTCCGCCAAGGCGTCATGCCAATCCGGCATGGGCGGCAGTCCGCAGAGACGCAGCATCCGCTTCTCCAGCCGGGAGTTCAATGGCCGCGGCGCCGGACGGGGGAACTCCGCCGTCGTGCACGGCTGAACCGCCTGCTCCTTTCCCGCCAAGCGGAAAATCTCCTGCGCGAACTCCGCCCAGGTGGCCTCGCCCTCGCAAGTCATGTGGAAGGTGCCCACCAGCTCCGGACGGTCCAGCATCATCGCCAGCTGTCGCGACACCGCCAAGGCGGAAGTGGGATTGCCGTGCTGATCCGCGACAACCTTCAGGACGGGACGCGTTCCATCCGCTAAATTCATCATCGCGTGAACAAAGCTGGGACCGCCAAACCCATACAGCCAGGAAATCCGGCAGATGACGTGATTCGGGCAATGTCGGCGAATCATCTCCTCTCCTGCAAATTTGCTGGCCCCATAGACCGTATGCGCACCGCCCGCCACGTCAAACTCATGATAGGGACGATCCAATTCGCCGCCAAAGACATAGTCCGTGGAGATGGCAATGAGCCGGACGCCATTCCGATGGCAGGCGGCAGCCACATTCATGGAGCCCACCGCATTCAACTTGTATGCCAGATCCGTCTCCGTCTCGCACTTGTCCACCGCAGTCATGGCCGCGCAATGGATCACCGCATCCGCATGTGCGGCCGCCAGCTTGGCATCAAAGCCAGCCGCGTCCAGAATATCCCACTCCGGCAAATCGGCGACGAGCAGTTCATGCCCGGCCAGGACCTGTTGGAGCGTCCGCCCCAACATCCCCTTCCCGCCTGTGACGACGACACGCATAAGTTACGCCTCCTCCCAGGGGGCGATCTCCGCCAGGCACGGATGGTGTTTGTCCTTCTCCGACAGATTCCATTTTTCGGGCTTCACACGCCAATCAATTCCCAGGGCGGGATCGTCGAAACGCATTCCGCGCTCTGCGGAAGGCATATAGACATTGTCGCACTTGTAGGTGAAGATCGCCTCGTCGCTCAAGACCGCAAAGCCATGGGCAAAGCCTCGCGGAATGAAGCACTGGCGCTTGTTTTCGCCCGAAAGCTCCACCGCCATGTGCTTTCCAAAGGTCGGCGAACCCTTCCGGATATCCACCACCACATCCAGCACCGCCCCGGAAATCACCCTGACCAATTTCGCCTGCGTGTACGGAGCCGCCTGCCAATGGAGTCCGCGCAGTACGCCGAAGGAGGACTTGGACTCGTTGTCCTGCACGAAATCGCAGACAATTCCCGCCTGTTCGAAAACCTCCTTCCGCCAGGACTCGAAGAAATAGCCCCGACTGTCGCCAAAGACCTTCGGCTCCAGAATCAGCACGCCTTCCAAATCTGTCTTGATGATGTTCATGTCAGTTCTCAATGACTTTCAGCAGATACTGCCCATATTCCGTCTTTGGCAAATCGCGGACGCTTTCCCGCACCTGCTCCTTGGTCATCCAGCCATTCTCGTAGGCGATTTCCTGGAGACAAGCCACCTGCAAGCCCTGCCGCGTCTCGATGGTCCGGATGAAATTTGCCGCATCCAGCATGGCGTCATGGGTTCCGGTATCCAGCCACGCGTAGCCGCGTCCCAACCGCTGCACCCGTAGTTCTCCACGCTGCAGATAAACGTTGTTCACATCCGTAATTTCCAGCTCGCCGCGTGCCGACGGCCTGATGTGCCTGGCAATTCCCACCACGTCATTATCGTAGAAATAAAGCCCCGTCACCGCATAATTTGACTTGGGCGCCTGCGGTTTCTCCTCAATGGAAAGCGCCTTGAAATTCTCGTCGAACTCCACCACGCCGAAACGCTGGGGATCCTTGACGTAATATCCGAAGACCGTGGCGCCGCGCTTCTGCGCAACCGCCTCGCGGCAGATGTTCCTCAGATTGGCGCCATAGAAAATGTTGTCGCCCAACACCAGCGCCACCGAATCCGCGCCAATGAACTCCTCGCCGATGAGGAACGCCTGCGCCAATCCCTCTGGTTTAGGTTGAACCGCGTAGGAGAACGCGACGCCGAACTGTGAACCGTCCCTCAGCAGCCGCTGGAAATTGGGCTGGTCTTCCGGCGTGGTGATGATCAGGATCTCCCGGATTCCCGCCAGCATCAGTACGGAAATGGGGTAGTAGATCATGGGCTTGTCATAGACGCCAAGCAACTGCTTGGAAACTCCGCAAGTAATGGGATGCAACCGCGTTCCTGCGCCACCCGCCAAAACGATTCCCTTCATTTTCCGGCCTCCGACTTCCGACCTTCCGCAATCTCGATGTTGTCGAAATAACGCTTCAATTGAGAATTGTCTTTGGTAAAATGCCGTGCGCTGCGAAAAACCTTGCCTAGGAATTCTCCGCAAAAATACCACGCCGTGCGGAAAATCGCATTTTCCGGCAAGTGATGTTTTTGTCGAATGACCGCGAAAGAACACAACCGCAACCGCTGTTTCAGCCATTTTGCGGAAAACGCCCGTTCGCTACTGAGCTGCCAGTCCTCATGGGTCTTGTCAGCCAGAATACGCCGGTTCTCGTAAATCTCCCGATAGGCCTTCGCGCGTTCAGCATCGGGAGCCATGGCCAGAATGATCTCCGACGGGAAGAAATCGGGGAAGGCACCCAGCAAATCACCGGAATAAGGCTGATGCAACTCTTCGGCGACCTGACGGCACCGCGACCACTCCAGACCTCCTGCTTGCAACAGAAATGCCGCATCCAGCAAGAGCTTCGACACCGTCATGGTATTGTAGAAATCTTCGGCGGCATGACGCGTCAGCAACAACAGATTCAACGCGGGTTCCAGAAGATACCGCGAACTCCCCTCCTTCCACGGCTGGAGGAATTTCCAAATCTGCTCCGGCGTGCAGCCGTCGAACATGGGCAATGTCCAATGGGGCTCCAACGCCATGCCCTTCCGATGGCACAGCGGATAATGGAAATGCGTCGGATCCTCGTTTTCCTTGGGGAATGGCGTAATGGGAATCCAGCCATCCCGCTCAATGAGCTGCAAGGCACGACGGATGTCCTCCGGATGGAAGAGGATGTCCCAGTCACCGAAGGGCCGCAGCGCAGGCGAGGGATAGACGCGGAAGGCCAGATCCGTCCCCTTCAGCAGCGCATAGCGGATCTTCTCCGTCTCCAGGAGCTTTGTAAAGCGCATCAGTTCGCATTGATGCCGCATGGCCCTGCTGGAATAGTGCAGATTCAGCCGCTGAAGCTCCTCCAACCCCTCGCGCACGCCCGCCAGAAAGAGCTGCCGATAGACCACCGGCGACGCACCTTCCCGCGACGCACGCTTCAGAAAACTCCCGCGATCCTCCTCCGAAAGCCCAGACCAGACAGCGGAGACTTCTTCGGATGAACCGTAGAAAAGGGTGCCGAATATCTTGATGTAATCACGTAACAACATCGTTTTCAAGAAAAGCGCTATGCCATTTGCTTCTGGATTGTCTTGCCGAAAATTTCCGTTGGAAGAAAATATCCCTTTATGCACTCTTGGTTGCGAATGCAAATCTGTATATGCGTCCTATCCCAAAAACACGCACCTGGATAAATGGACTCTCCTTCAAGGTATGGACACCGGATAGAATCAAATTCCGGATATCCGTTCTCTCGGTTGATTTCTTCAACCGCATTGATTACAATGCAGTCAAGCTTATGGGACATTCCTCTGTTTTCAGGCATTTTTCTCCCCATGCCTTCATACGTTTCACATACTGTTTTGTAGGACGCCTTTACGACATCTAGATGCCGCGTATCGCTCAAATCAAGACAATTGCCTAAATCAATAATTGCCCCTACGACACCAGGTGTTGAGATTTTCCCCTTTGTCATCTTGGGATTTGCGGCACATTCTTTCGCCCATTCCCATGCTCGGAAAGAGGCATTCTCCCAAAAATAAATTCCTTCTCCAAGCCAATCGTAGGAATTATGGCTTAACTTCAGTTGTGCATTGCCCGCTAAAAGTTCTCGCACCAAAGAAAAATCGCAGCCATGATACCCCAAAACAAATTGTGGGAGACTCGTTTTCACTAATTCAGATTACGCCTTGATTTTTTCTACGCCTATTTTTCGCAAAAAATCCTCCATCTTCTTCTTGGATTTTAACAAATCCTCCGTGAACTCCTGAATTTCTTCCACCGTAACCATGCTCCCCCGTCGGCTAGACGTGCCTTTCTTTCTCTTTTCAGTCGTCATCGCTTTCCTCCTTGGCGCCAATCTTTCGAAATCCTTAATGCCAAAGCCGCTTTTCCTAAAGCAACACCGTACATCCTGGACCTGAAGGTACTGTATTCCCGTTTCCTTAATTTGCCACGAAGCTACCCCCGGCAGACGTGCACACGGATGGCGTTGGGAATGGGCTTCTCGGAAATCAGCACCAGATATCCGCCGCCGCCGGCGCCCGTGATCTTCCAGCCGCAGGCGACGCCGCGATAACGCTCTATCGCCTCAGACATCTCCGGCGACATCATCTTCGGGAACATGGCCAGCTGCGCCTGGAACGACGCCGTGGTCGCCCTGCCCCACGCCACGACATCCCGCGCCTTCACCGCATCCCAGATCGACTGGGTCGCAGTCGCCAGCGCCGACGCCAGCGCCGCCTGCAGCGTCATGCCCTCGTAGGGAGAATAGCCATCCCGGCGCAACGGCAGTCCCAGAAGATAGACGTGCTCCTCCAGAAAGCGCAGCGTCTCTTCATCGCAAAGGGACTCGATGCTCGCCGGCCAGTAGTCGCCATCGTAGTTCAACTTGTTGAAGCCCGGAAGAAGCATCCCCAGCTGATCCTGCGATCCCGCCACATTCACGGTTCCCGGCGGATTCTCCACACAGAAAAGCGTATGCGCCAGCTGCACCCGATCCCCCTCCGGTATCGCCGTATGCCACAGTTCAATCGCCTTCTGGCGGGACGACGTGGCCATGCCCGACCGATGATTGAACTCCATCTCCGGCTCCAGGGAAACCACCAGCACCGGCCCCGGCGACAACTTGCTGACCATGGGCTGGTCCAGCCACCCGCCGCCCAGTTCCAGCCGATAGGGGATGGTGCACTCCTGGCGCAACGCCGTCGTGGAGCGCGCCGGAAGCCCCTGGTGCGGAATCCGCTGGCTCACCACCAGCCGGATCCCCAGACGGTCGCAGAATTCCTGCTTGGCGGGAGTATAGCCGTCCGTGTTGACAAAGAAGACATCGGGCTTCAGCGCCTCCACCTCCTTCGCAAAATCCATGATGCCGGAACCGGAGTTGATCCATGCGTCCGTCACGCACCGCAGCGCCTTCACCATATACAGACGCTCCTTCTCCGGATTGACGGGACGACGGTTCTTCAACTCGTAGATTGTCGCATCCGAGCCAATCCCCACATAGAGATCACCATATGTGGCGGCCTCCTCGAAAAATGCCACATGCCCCGAATGAAGCATGTCATAACAACCGGATACAAAGACTTTCGGCATGATTTCAACCTACGATTGGCACAGTTTCCCTCACGACATCTTCGCCCGCCATCTCCGTGACCAGACAAAATCCTAACCATAACCCCATAGCCTGCGAAAACAAAAACTTAACTTATCACAAAATAGACGCTTTGCCCTTCCCCAAAAACAAAAAGTTGCTTTTTGGAGACGCGGGACGCTTCAGATCGACGCGGGACGCGGGACGCTTCAGATCGACGCGGGACGCGGGACGC
>JAKSPB010000073.1 GCA_024405215.1 Lentisphaeria bacterium
CTGCCGGACCTGCCGGACCTGCCGGACCTGCCGGACCTGCCGGACCTGCCGGACCCGTCGGACCCGTCGGACCCGTCGGACCCGTCGGACCTGCCGGACCTGTCGGACCTGTCGGACCTGTCGGACCTGTCGGACCCGTCGGACCTGTCGGACCTGTCGGACCTGTCGGACCTGTCGGACCTGTCGGACCTGTCGGACGGGTCGGACCTGTCGGACCTGTCGGACTTGTCGGACGGGTCGGATGATGCGATGAAATAAGCGAATATCCTCAAAAAGCCGCTGCGGAACCTCATCAAGGGATTGCAGCGCCTTTTTCGTTTTCGCTTGCATCAGGAATTATCATCCATCTTGTTTCCGCCATGCAACCGATACTGGTGCGGTGGAATGCCATATTTCTTTCGGAAGACGTAGCACAGGTAGTTGCTGTCGCAAAAGCCGCATTTCCGTGCGATTTCCGTAAGACTCAGCTCTGTCGTCTGAAGCAGATTCTGGACATGGCGCAGACGGATCTTCTGCAGATAATCGGAGTAGGTCTCCGACATGATCTCCCGAAACCGTTTGGCGAAATACTGCTCGCCGCTGCCGAATTGCTTTGCAATCTGTCCGCGGGACAATGGCTCGCCCAGGTGTTTTTCCATATATTGCAGTACGTTATTGAGGCGCATGAGTTCATTGGCAGGATTATTTCCCTGACTTTTGTTATAGTATCGGCTGAGAATCAGCAGCAGATCGCACATCAGCCAGTTCAAGCGCAGAGCATATCCTTCTTCGCGATTTTCCAGTTCCCGCCTCATGCGAAGTTCGTACATCCGCACTTCGGCAAGCTGTTCCGGCGTCAGAACCAGACGATGTTCGAACTGGAAGAAATTGCGTGATTTTGGCTCCAGGTCAAAGAAGAGACGAAAAGCAGGTATCTCCTCCAACGCCTGGAACTCCGCCTTCATCCGTTCGGGATACCACAGGAAATTCACCACCTCGAGATATTTCTGTTCATAGTATTGATGGATCACCCCCGGCGGAAGAATATAGGCATCGCCTGCCGACAGTTCGTAGCAATTCCCCTGGTAGGCGTAGTATCCGCGGCCTGACAGCACCACTGCCAGTTCGTAGAAGTCATGACGGTGGCACGTGGTATTCGCCATGACATTCTTGACATGGTGCACGAATACCGCCGTCTCGGTCATATCTACTTCCGGATAATAGCCAAAAAGCCAATTTGAAGTCAAAAAATCAACTGTTTCCGGAAGAACATACGGCGGAATGGAAGGGGAATGCTTCATGAAGGTACCGAAAAAACGGATTCAGAACGTTCAATAGCCCTTTTGAAGTCGCACCTTCTGAAGCTACAAGGAAAGCTCTTGAAAGTCCCTTCAAAAAAACGGAGGCCATAATACGACATCAAATATAAGCGCAAAAACCCCAAAAACAACATTTTTTACATAAAAATTATGTTGTGAACTACTAAAAACGAATGATATTCTGTTTCATAACGCCCTTGCCTTCTTTCTTCCCCTCTTCCTTCATCCATTAGGAAAAAGCCCATGAAATTCCGTCAGTTTCTCCTTCTTCTCGCAATTTCAATGCCCTTCCTTCTGTCCGCAGACACAAAGCCAGAATCCTCCTGCCGCCCGGCGGAAATCATCGCGGGCAGCCTGCCGCGTCCCCAGGAAGGCGTCCTATGGAGCGCCGTAGGCAATGGCTTTTCGGAATGGAAGGTCACCGGTCCCGGAACTCTCTCCCTGGGCGACGAATACTATCTTTGGGACGACCAGGCCGCCCGCGTGGAATTCTCCGGCAAGGGCCGCGTGACTCTGACCCCCAATCCCGCCATCACCATTGACCAGCCTGTCAGCGGCGTCAGCTTCTGGGTGATCTGCCCCCCGAGCGGCAAGACCACGAACCTTTTGCAGATCAAGGACGCAAAGGGCAAGAAATTCACCATCAAGACCCGCAACAACTCCAGCTATTGGGCAAACAATCCCTGGTGGTGCACCAGCTCCTTCCTCATCCCCGCAAAAGCGGAGTTCCCCGTCACCATCACGGGAATCGCCTTCGAGGCCGGAAAAGACATCAAGAGCGGCGACGCCCTCCATTTCGACTATCTGCAGACCTTTGACATCAAGGACGTTGACTATCCGCAAGAGCTTCTGGAGACCGCAGGAAACTATCTTACCACGCCGGACACCATCCTGCCCACGCCGCCACAAGGCGACTACACCACCAATGTGGTCCAGGAGGGCGACGCCTTCCGGTTCTCCTACAAAGGCGCAGACGGCACGCTTCAATACATCTACACGCCCAAGACCGGCACTTTCAGCGATCTGTCCGCCTCCTTTGACGGAAAAGAGGCCTTCGCCCCCATGAAGGAAGGCGGCGTGCATGTCAGCAAGAACGGCGTGGTATTTTCTCCCGCCGACGCTGAAGTCACCGCCACCCTGCTCTCATCGGAACTGACGGACGGCGTTGTAAAGGCGAGCTGGCGTCTGGAGAAGAAGGATGCCGCCGTGGAAGTCGCCTACACATTCGCCCTCAAGGCACGAACCCTCCTCATCACGGCAGACTGCAAGACTCCGGACGTGACCGCCCTGGATTGCGGCATCGTCAATGGGCTGCGCGATCCACGTCTCTTTGACCTGACCTATCTGCACTACCGCTGGGACTACCCGCGCCTGCTGGTGAATGACGACTGCTTCGTCTCCCTCTTCCCGGACTGGTACACCGGCAACGCCAGCGACGTAGTTGACGGCAATAGCTCCAGGGAACTGCAGGGCGCACGCGTCATCGACGACCATTCCGCACGCATTCTTGGCGGCGTGCTCTACCTTCCGAAGAACCGCGGCGAACGCAACCCGCTTCATGAACGCCTCTTCCTGACGGTCTCGCCCGCCCTGGAAGACGTCATGCCCAACCTTCCCAATCCGAAGAGCAAATATTTCGACACGATGAAGGGCCTGGTCTGCCATACGCGCATGTATGCCGTGACCGAGCCCAAGCACATCCCCACGGAACTTGCCTACGAAACCCTTTTCCGCGACTACGGACTGAAAGACATCTTCCTGCGCACACACTTCAACGAGTTCCGCAGCCCCCTTTACAGCAATTCCTTCACCTTCTCCATCCACGCCAACCAGGCCGCCGGTGGCGACGAACTCATCCACCCATACTATGAGGAGATGCGCAAGATCTTCCCCTTCGTCGGTCCCTATCAGGACAATCGCTGCATCCATCCTTTCGCCTACCCGTACTTCGACCACAGCCTCGTCTTCCAGTGGAGCGACGACACCATCATGGAAGGCTGGGACTCAAACTACCAGCTCAATCATCTGGCGCAACGCATGATTTTCAAGGACTTCACCCCGAAATTCACCGCCGCATACCCCTGGAATGCGTGCTATCTGGACGAAGTCACAAACACTCCGCCCTGGGGAATGGTTGACTACAATCCGCGCACGCCAGGCGCCGCCACATACCGCGCCGTGCTACTGAACTACGGATCCCTTCTGCAGGAAATGCAAAACTACTATCAGGGCCCCATCTGGAGCGAAGGAAACGCGGACTTCTTCTGGTGCGGTTGCCTGGACACGGATTACGCCCAGTGCAACCAGCCGGATGAAATACCACTGGCGGACTTCAAGCTTCGCAAGATGAATCCCCTGGAAAACCTCAACGGCTATGACCTGACCAGGGAAACGGAAGACATCCATTACCTCCTCTCCGCCCAGATCGTCCACGGAAACATCGGACACCTCTGGGGCGGCAAAGTCAATACCGTTCTTGGCGAATACACCCCCCAAAAGCTCACTCCCCAGACCCTCCGCGCCGTCATCAAGAGCTACTACATGATGCGCCAGCTGCAGGAACTCTATGCGGGAGTTCCCGTGGAGACCATCCAGTACCAATGCGGCGAGGATCTTCTCACCGCCACCGAGATGCTCCGCCAGAACCGCCAGAACGAAGGAAAAGTCTACGAATGTTACAAAAACGGCCTGGAAATCTGGGTGAACCGCAATCCGGAAAGCTCCTGGACCGTTGACGTGGACGGCACGGAAATGACGCTTCCGCCCTTCGGATTCGCCGCCGTCCTGCCTGGAGAGTTCCTGGAATACGCAGCGGAGTTCGATGGACACCTGGTGGACTACGTCAGCGGACCCATGTACACCTACATGGACGCCAATGGCGCCGCCTTCGACTTCCCCGAACTCTCCGCAGCCAACGCCTACGCGATTCTTCCGGAAGAAAATGGCGCCCAGAGACTGATCCCTGTGCCCTTCATTGAGGAAGAGAGCATCGGAGGACTTGACGCGCAGACCGTCACGCCGCTGGACCAGAAAGGCAATGCAATCGGCGATACAGAAAACCTGGATCTGGTGGATGCGGGAAAAGGCCGCTTCACCCTCCGAAAAGAGGCCTTCCAATGGCGCCTGAAATAACGTCGCTTTGATTCCCCCAAAACGTAGCTATTTCAGAAGGGAAGTATGGAACCACGAATAGACACGAATGGGCACGAATGGCTGGAGCAGCCTGCCTGCAAGAGCAATGTTTTCATTCGTTTTCATTCGTGTTCATTCGTGGTTCAAAGCCCCCTCTGAACAAATCCCCCAAAACCACCAAAAACATACGATTTATTCCGAAAACAACATTTTTCACCGAAAAATTAAGTTTGAAACACAGGCTTTCTTCCTATAATTTTAAATAGGAAGGTCTCGTCCCTTCACATCGACTCTTCGATTTTTGTTTCTCCGTTCCCCCTCAATTCAAGTAACAACCTCAACCAAGGAAAAAAACATGAAAAGATCCTTCACTTTGATCGAATTGCTGGTCGTGATCGCCATCATCGCGATTCTGGCTTCCATGCTTCTGCCCGCCCTCTCCAAGGCCCGCGAGAAGGCCCGCGCCATCAGCTGCGTCAACAACCTGAAGCAGGTTCAGCTGGGCCACATCCTCTACACCGACGACTACGACGATTTCCTGCCTCCCATCTGCGGTACCGTCCCCGGCGATCCCGACTGGAGCTTCTATGGCGAATGCATGTCTCACGCCAACTACAACATCGCCTATTGGTTCACCGTGAACCCCATCATCCCCTCCGCTCCCATGACCGCCTACCAGTGGTATCAGAAGGACAATGCAGCCGAAACTACCCTGAGCGGCACCGAGAATAGCGGCTGGCACAAGATGTTCTTCTGCCCCTCCGCCGGTTCCTCCGGACGCATCCTGGGCAACATCGACTATCAGGCCAGCGTTGGTCTTGGTTTCTGCCACCGCATCCAGAACGGTGCGCTTTTCCGCGGTGGCGACTACAGCAAGGCAGCCACCTGGCACCGCATCAGCTCCATCAAGGTTCCCACCCTGCACGTCAACGTCATGGACGGTTCCGCCGAGGGCACTGGCAATGGCAACATCATCTGCAATGATCCCATTTGTCTGACTTCCAATGTCAAGGCCACTATCTTCCGCCATGGCAACCAGATGAACATGAGCTTCTCCGATGGCCACGTGGAAGCGGTCGCCTACCAGAAGGCAGTCACCACCGACAACGTCAACGGCGGCACCTTCATCACCTCCGACTTCTATTGGTATCCCGGCTGCAATGTGATCGGCGGAGACAAGAACCACTAATCTCCAGTAATCTCCTGATTGCAGGGGCGGCGTCCTTCTTCAGGCACCGCCCCTTTTTCATTCCGCCTATTAACGATATAGCGCCCATTTTTCGTGACTATGCGCAAATCCCTCCTCCTGGCTTTTCTCCTGCTCTTCACAACGATGCCACTTTTTTCCACCGAAGGTCCCTTGCGAATCGGCGTCCTGACAGACACGCATATTGACAATCGTCCGGAATCCCTGGAACTGGTGAAAAAGGCTTTCCGGGTCTTCCGTGACCAAAAGGTCGACGTCGTGGCGCACGTGGGCGACATGGCGGAACGCCATTCGCCGAAAGGATATGAATACTACCGCGAAAGCTACGAGGAGATCTTTGCCGGACAGCGTCCGCAGGACATCTATGTCTTCGCTGCCCATGACACCAACGGCATATCCAGCAACGGCGAGGCCTTCATCCTCTGGCGAAACGCACTGAAGATTCGCCAGAGCCTCTATCAGACTTTTGATGCAAAAGGCTATCCGCTTCTCGTGGTCCCGCAATATATCGACTTCACCATGCTGGAAGAGATGCTGCACGACGCAGCGGAAGCCTATCCAGGCAAGCCCATCTTCCTCTTTGACCACTTCCCCGCCTGGAATACGACGGACAACACGGTTTGGTGGGGGGAAGAGACCCGCAGAAAGATCCTTAAGCGCTATCCGCAGGTCATTCACATATCCGGCCACGTCCACGGCACTCTCCGCAATGAACGAAACATCTGGCAGGGCGAGTTCACCGCCGTCAACGCAGGCGGCCTCACCACGTGGGGCGGCCTGAATCCAGGCACCACACGCGTCAGTCCCGTGGACTACGGCGTACTGGTGATGGAAGTCAAGCCAGAAGAGGTGATTTTCCATCGTTTTGACGTCCGTGACGGAAAGGAGCTCTCCCCGGAAAATCCGTGGCGGATTCCGTTGCCCTTCGATCCGGCAAGCGCCCCGTATCGCGAGGAAGCCCGCAAGGCCCGGCAAGGCGCTCCCGCCGCCTTTGCGGAAAGCGAAGAGATCCGTGTGACGCCCGATGCCCTGCCCTGCCGCCAGATGACAGTCTCCTTCCCGGAGGCCTCCATCGGCGAAACCGTCTATTACTACTGGATCGACCTGGAAAAACGCCACGACAATGGCACCTACGAACGCATTGCACGCCGTGGTCTCATCGGCAACTTCCATCTTGCTGCGGAAGAGCGTCCTCCACGCCTGGAGAGCATCTTCTGCTCCAGCTATTTCGAAGCAGGCGCACATTACCGCGTCGCGGTAACTCCAGAAGGCTATTTCGGACAGTTCGGCAAAACCATTTCCACCGAGTTCGACATGCCGCAGACGGTTTCCAACACGGTGGTTTTCTCCTGTGAAAACCCCATGGCGGAACTGCCTTTCACCAACGAGGCACAGACCATCCGCCAGACACCGGAAGGAGATCACTACCTGCTGGACGACCACGGCATGCTGAACCTGCCCGACGTCTGCTCCAATGCCCCCGTCGATGCACGTTTCCGCATTACAGTAGATTTCCGTGTCCAGTCCCTCCAGCCTTACTTCTGGACCATCGCCATGCACTGCGTCAAGCCAAGCCAGGACATCGTCTGGCGAACCACCATTCCGCTGAATGAATACGAGCCGCAGCGGCTCTGCCTGGAGTTCAAGAACTCCCGCCAGAACCCCGTTCATCTCCTCTTCTACAATGGCATCCGCGGAAAAATCTCCTTCCAGCGCGTCATGATAGAACGCCTGGATGAATAAAACCTAAAAGACAATTGCAGAAGTCGCTTTGCCCACTTTTGTGATTACCCTCTATCCGCAACCTCCGAACTCCCTTAAAACCATGAAAAGAACCTCCCTTGCCCTGGCATTCCTTCTGCTCTTTGCCACCATGCACTGCTTCTCCGCCGAACCGCTCTTCGCCAATGGCGAGAAATTGATCTTCCCCAAGGTCATCAACAACGGCCTCATGTCCTCCGTGATCATCATCACAAAGAACAAGCACGCCATTGTCTATGACGGCGGGCACGCCGCCGACTGCGACCACCTGGTGGAACTGGTCAGGCAATATACCGACACTGTGGACTGCTGGTTCCTGACCCACGCCCACAACGACCACGTGGAAGCCCTTATCGAACTCTTCAAGAAAAATCCTGTCCCTCTCAAGGTCAAGAATGTTCTGTATCACTTCCCCTCACTGGAATGGTTCTCCCAAAGCGACGAATGGACCGATGAAATCCGTTCCATGGTCAGTGGGATCAAGGCCCTGCCTGTCACCCAGACCGAAATCCACAAGGGCGATGTCTTTGAACTGGATGGCGTCAAGATCGAAGTGCTCAACGGTCCGGATCCCAAATTCAAGCGGGACGCCTGCAACAACAGCTCCGTCGCCTCCATGGTCACCCTCAGCGGCAAGCGCCTGCTGATCCCCGGCGACATCGGTCTGGAGATGTCCCTGAAGCTCATTGAAGAAGTCGGCGACAACCTGAAAGCCGACCTCGTGGTGATGGTCCACCACGGCCAGGGCGGCGCACAGAAGAACTTCTACGAGAAAGTCATGCCCACCATCGCCATCTGGACGACTCCCACCTGGGTCTGGGAAAACGACAACGGTAGCGGCCCCGGATCCTACTGCCTGACCACCAACTACACAAAATGCTGGCTACAGGAACTCGGCGTGACCAGACAGTTCCGAAACGTCAACGACATCATTCTGCAATAATCAATCGTCGGACTTGTCGGACCTGTCGGACCCGTCGGACTTGTCGGACCCGTCGGACTTGTCGGACCCGTCGGACCTGTCGGACCTGTCGGACCTGTCGGACCTGTCGGACCT
>JAKSPB010000074.1 GCA_024405215.1 Lentisphaeria bacterium
TCCACGATGAGCAAACCACGGCAAAAACGAACACCACAGGAGAAATTCAAGATTGTGATGGAGGGATTGCGGGGCGACTATGGAAGCATAGCCGCCCTTTGCAATGTCTACGGCATCACTCAGACCGACTTCTACAGATGGCGGGACATCCTCATGGATGACGGTTCGCGGCTTTTTGAACGAGGCGGTGTCGACAGGGAACGACAGCGTCTCGAGGACGAGAACCACAAGCTTCGCGAGGTTGTCGGCAGTCTTACAATGGAGTTAAAAAAAACGATTGGTGATGGCTGCACGCAGACGCCGTGTCCGCAGGGAAAGCGCCGCCAACATCCAGCTGCTTGAAAAAATACGCGCCTTGAAGTGCGATCACCCATTCTGGGGCTACAAGCGCATTACCGCATGGCTGCGCAAGCGCGAGCATCAGAAGGCCAACCACAAGCGTGTGCTTCGTCTCATGAAGTCGGACGGGCTTCTTGTGCCGAAGAACCTCAGGCTTCGTGCGACCAGGCGGAATTCCTCCACGGAAAAGGCGAAGCCCAGGACGATTGAACCCAACAGGTTCCGGGGGACCGACATGACCAGGATCATGCTCCCGCAGTCAGGCTGGGCCTGCCTTCACATCGTCATCGACTGGGGCGACAAGAAGCTTCTGGCCGCCCACCTGAGCCGCACCGGCAAAAGCCAGGACTGGATCACGGCTCTCGAACAGACGGTCTCGTCCGAGTTCCCGATGGGGATTCGCGACCTTCCCACTGGCTGCGGCGTGCCCGAACTGGTCAGCGATCACGGATCGCAGCCTACTTCCGCCGCATTCCGCGGTGCATGCGAAGCTCTTGGAATCAATCAGATTTTCGCAAGCTACGGCAATCCCAAGGGAAATGCCGATACGGAACGGATGATGCGGACAATCAAGGAGGACCTGATCTACTCAAACGATTTCCAGACATTCAATGAACTTGAAACGGCGCTGGCGACATGGATGAAGCGCTACAACGAGGAGTTCCTGCATTCAACCCTGGGCTATGAAAGTCCAATTGAATACGAAAGCTGGTTCTACCATGCAACAAGAAGAGAAGTCCCTTATTTGATGTCCTGAAAATTTTTCGAGATTTTTGGCCGGTTAACGTATTGGCCTCCCTTGCAAAAGGGGACCAATACACCTTGTCTTTTTTTTGTTCTTCTTGCTGAATTTCAGTAAGTTGTAAAGATTCTATGTTCGACGGGCCGGACACTGCTGATGTCTGGCTCAGACGAACTACTGTGGATTAGTGATATAGAGGATCTGCGGCAGTAGTTGTTTTTTGCGGGAGAGGACACCCGGCAAAGAGTATAGGCAGTCGGACAACTTGGGATAAGGGAGCGACAGTACGATGTCCTCCGTTCCCACGACCAGCAGTTCTGAAATTTCGCGTGTGACATCCGTCACCATGAGACCGATAAAATCCAGTCGTTCCGCATCGCGAACTTTTTTCATTGCTTCCAACAACTCTGTCTGTCGCTGATGCAGCAGTTCCAGTTTTGTGTCCTCGACCTGCGAAAGAGCGAAATGGTACTTTCCGTTGGTATAGGATTTCCGGTCGGAATCAAGGATTGCCATTGGGTCTTTGGAACTGAGCAAGGATTCGATGCCCAGCAATTCCGACATAAGGGTTTCTGCCTTGACTCCAGAAATCGTTTCAAGCCAGGCGAGGATGTCCCGATCCAGGTCAGAGGTTGTTGGGGATTTTAGGTTCAATGTGTCGGAGACAAGTCCACCAAGCAGCAATCCCGCCATGGAAGGCGAAAGCGATGTGTTTGTTCCACGGTACATTTCCGCGACCAAAGTACAGGTGCTTCCGACGATATCGCCTGTAAATTTGATTGGACCGGTAGTGGGACGCATTCCGATGCGATGATGATCTACCACCTCAATGACGGGGATTTCCTCAATGCCCGGGAGGCTCTGTTCGGGTTCATTGTGGTCAACCAGTATCATTTGATATGGTGGCGGTTCGGAGAGATTCTGTTTGAGAATCGCACCAAGATAATGCCCATTTTCCTCCACGACGGGAATCACATCTTCCGGGTTGTTCATGATCCGCCGGATGTTGTTACGCAGACGGTCTTTGGGATGCAGGGTCAACTGCGGCAGAAGAGCGGTGAACTCGTCAACGGGAACGCTGAAGCGCAAACGGCGAATCGCCGTGGCGGAATCAAAATGCGTGTGAAGGATTGTCACGCCATTTTGCCGTGCCGCCTGGATGATCAGCGGTTCCGGGGCACGATTGCCAGTTACGATAAGCAGGCGGATCCTGCGTTCCAGAACCCTGAGATGAATTTCGGGACGGTCCCCGCAGATCAGCGCCAGATCTCGGTCCTCGCCATTGGGAAGATGGGTTTCGAAACTGTCAACTCCCATGGCGCATACGTAAACCTTGAAGGATTGAAGCGCCTCGGTATCGCATCCCGTCAGGACTTCTGCCTTCAATACTTGTGTGATGAGATCAATTGAGCTATGAATGAGACGTCCTGTCAGGCTGAAGCCAAGGTCGTGGCCTATGTCCAGAAGATGAGAAAGAAGCGTCAATGGGCTGAGCATTCCAAGGAATGCTCCATCTGCTCCCACAACGGGAAGTCTTGGATATCCGCTTTGGTTGAGTTGTTTGACTGCTTCCAGCAAGGTTGTGCCCGAAGAAACCACGGTGAGCTCCGGTTCCATGACATCCCGCACACGCAAATAGAGATCGGAGCGAGAGTCTGGCGGAGTCATGTGAAAGCGCTCGAAAAGATATTTCCCCCGAGCGGACAGGACACCGGGACAGATGGCGACAACATTTTCCAATCCTTGCCTGCGGCGAAGTTCAGCCAAGGCATACGAGGAGGCAAGACTGTCCAGGTCCGGATTTCTATGTCCTGAAACGAAAATTTTACGAATGGAATTCATCGATTGTATGAGCCTTTTGCCAAAGTCCATTTGAAGACACTTTTCAGGGATTCCGGAGGCAGTTTGCTTCAAGTGCGCCAAGGCGTAGTTCCACTACGACGCGAAGCCCTTGGAGTGAAATGCCCCGAAAGAGCGAAAAGTGGCCAAAGCGACTTTAGCAAAAGGCTCTACATATCCTGAATCTGTGAAGTCAGTTTATGAAAACTTGGTAATATGACATGATAACAAATTTGGATGCAGTATATTATGAATATTTGCAGACATAAAAACCGCATTGCCCCATAGTTTATCATGCCAAGTGTCAAATTTAGCACATTTTCCGAAAACATCTCGTTGACCGGCGGATTTTCCTTATGCCGGAGGGCCGCAAAAACTGCTTTGTTTGAAAAACACATCATCTGGTGCTGTTCAGCCATTGCAGGATTTGAACTTTATGAATTCAGGTAATTAGGATAAAGCGAGAAACAGAAATGGACACATTGACTCCAGAACAACGCAGCGAAGTCATGAGCAAAGTCCGGTCGAAGGACACGAAGCCGGAGATGGTCGTGCGCCGTCATCTGCATGCGTTGGGATTCCGGTACCGCCTGCATGACTCCAGGCTTCCAGGGCATCCGGACATCGTCCTGCCCAAATGGCATACGGTCATTTTCGTGAACGGATGCTTCTGGCATCGTCATGAGAATTGCAAGGTGGCTACCATGCCAAAGAGCAATGTGGAGTTCTGGACAAAGAAGTTTGAGCGAAATGTAACCCGGGACCTCAGGGAGCACGAAGCTCTGGAAGCCGCAGGCTGGCATGTCATTGTCATCTGGGAATGCGAGGTAAAGAAACAGCTTGATGTCTTGCCGGAGGTTATCAAGGGGACAACTTTATGAACGTCACTCTCTGCAACATGGTCATGATTGAAGACGGCCAAGGGCGCGTCCTTGTGCAGCATCGTCTGCCGAAGTCCCCGAATCCGCCGATCTGGAACGAAGGCTATCCCGTCTGGTGGCATTTGAGCAACGTCCGCCTGTTGGACACTCCGGTTCCATGTCGCGGAAACGTCGGGATGTGGCAACTGCCTGAAGAAATCAAAAAACAATTGAAGCTCAAAGGGAAGCTTTGACCAATGAGTGAACATGGATGAATGCCGCCGACGTCCATTGATGTGTATCGGTGGTTCTGCAATTTCGTTCTGAAGTAACCAATTGAATGGAAAGGAAAAAGGCGATGAAGAAAAACTTTGGAGTAAAGAACTGGATGTTCCCGATGCCCGTCCTGATGATCGGGACGTATGATGATGACGGAACGCCGAATATGATGAATGCCGCCTGGGGCGGCATCACGCTGGAAGACCAGATCACCATCTGCATTGACACCGCACATCGCACCTGGGCGAACATCGCCGCACGGAAGGCATTCACCGTATCCTTTGGCACGGCCGATACAGTGAAGAACTGTGATTATCTCGGGCTGGTCAGCGGCAGCCAACAGGCAGACAAGGTGGCAAGAAGCGGTCTGACGGCGGAAAGAAGCATGTTCGTGGACGCGCCGGTCATGAAGGAGTTCCCGCTGGTCCTGGAATGTGAACTTGTCTCCATGGATGAGGACACCTGCAATGTCGTCGGGCGCATTGTGAATTGCGCGGTGGAGGAATCCGCGTTGACGGATGGACAGCCTGACGCGGAGAAGATGCGCCCCGTCTGTTTCGATCCGTGCGGACATGTCTATCGCCTGATGGGACAGGAAGTGGCAAAGGCTTTTTCCTGTGGTCTGGCCCTGAAGAAAGACAAATAGATTATACCGTACCTTTCAATTTAGGGTGCCCGGCAAATTTCCTTCCTGTCACAATCCATTGGAAAACGGCAGCGTGGCTCTACGACATTTCCTCCATGCTGAGGCTGTGGAATGCTTTGAGGCCGGGAAGGGCGTGGCGGCGTGGCGTCCGAATATTACGTCCTGGCGGCATTGTATGGCCGCCAGGAGGGAATGATATCCAAATCCCCCCCCCCTCGTGCCAGTGGCTGCTACGGCAGCTGGAAGAGTTGCAGGAACTCCATGTTCTTGGAGCCGGTGATGCCGGGAGAGGTCTGGTAGTAGTAGGCCTGTCCGGTGCCTTCGTCGTCATCGAAGACTACGCATCCCAGCCGGAAGAACTGTCCGGATTTGTCCAGGTTCAGGGCTTTGCGGGAGAGGGCGATGCGGTAGCTGGTCACGCCATTCTCTTCATCGCGGAGGATCTGGAAGTCGTTGCCGGGGATCATCTCCGCGTTGTAGTTTCCGGTGAAGCAGACTGCCTCGGGACCGCGCGAAGTCAGAGCCAGGCCGAACTCCACGTCGGTGCTTCCGAGGGGGACGGGCATCTTGTCCAGGGAGATGGTGGGGACGGGATTGAGGGCGAATTGGAAGCAGTCGCCATCCCAGAGACGTTCGTTGCGCTGGTTGTTCTTGTTGATGTCGTCGGAGATTTCCGCCGTGAGAATGATGGATTCGCCGGTGCATTCCACGGCGATGGTCCCGCCCAGGTCTTTGCGGCCATCCCAGCGGATCCAGGGGTCCGGTGGGATGATATCCTTCCGGGCATCGCCGAACTCCGTCAGGAGGCATTTCCCATTCGCCAGGCGGGTGGCGGCGAGAGACAGCGTATCCGTATGGCTGTGTCCTTCGCCTTCCTGCAAGGTTACGGTCAGGGTGGAGGCGCCTTCGGGAATCTCCAGGTTCAGCTGCCAGGGGAAGGCGTCGTCGTCATCCTTCGCGACGCTCTTTTCCGTCTCGTCATCGAAGGCGTATTCGCAGGAGACGTTTTGGGACTTTACGGCGGGGTCGATGGGAATCACGCTCAGGATTGCGGTCTTGGCGTCTTTCAGGAAGAACTTTGCGGTCAGGTTCATGGCGTCGTCTTCGGCGGTCTCCATGACACGCCGGAGGATTTCGTATGCGTCCGGGCCATCCAGTTCGATGTATTTTGCCAGAATTCCTGCCGTGTAGAGGCCATCCGCAGGCATTTCCGCGCCATTTCCGGCGAAATTCAGTACCTTCGCGCCTTCGGGGAGTGCGAAGCGCACGGGATTCTCGCCGTGGTCGGTCCAGAAGGCCAGATATGCGCGGTCGCGCTGTCCGAAGAGCCCGAGTTTCAGGTTGCTCTCCGGGCTGCCGAGACGGCTGTCGTATTGGTGGACGCCTTCCACAACGCGGATAACCTGGCTCATGGCGGGGATCAGCAGCATGGGGACGTCGTCATGCCAGAGGCCGTAGTCGAAATATTTGGATTCCACGCATCCGTAGGAATTGAACCAGAAGAAGAAGGGGGAGCCCAGCAGCTTTGCGGTGAGGACGGCGGAGAGCATGTGGCCGGCTTCTTCCTGCTGCAACGGGTGGTCGGGAGCCAGGCGGTTGTCGATGGCGTAGCCGTATTCGGAGACGAAGGGCTTCTGGCCTTGCAGGTAGGTATGGGTCATTTCATTGGCGTGCTGGAAGACCGCCGGGTATTCGCGGTTTGCGGAGCCGATGTTTGGCATGTTCCGGGGATCCAGATAGCGCATCCGGAAGGAGTAGCAGTCCATGGGGAAGAACTGGAAATCGCCTTCCACCTGGGTCAGGACATCGCGGGAGAAGGCGAAGTCCGCATGGGCGGGTGAGCCGCCGCTGGGGCGTCCGGCGGCGATGCGGAGATTCGGGTTGGCCATCTTTGCGCCCTTGATGTATGCGGTGGTGATGGCGGCCAGGTCACGTGTGACGGGGCCATGGACATGGCCGAAGTGGACGTGCTCGGGATATTTCCGCAGATAGTATGGTTCGGAGCCGCTGATCAGCTCGTCTTCTCCGCCGATTTCCAATAGGTCGATGGTGTCTCCTGCGCGTCGGATCAATTCGGCGAAGGTCTCCGGCAGGGTGGCCAGCGCCTCGTCCGTGGGGAAGAAGGACTGCCCGTCCGCCAGGCCCCAGGACTTCGCCTCGGCGACTTCTTCGGGACGGTGCACCCAGGCAGGGGTTCCAGGCAGGTGCACCAGGGAGAGCTTTGTGCGGAATCCGCGTTCCTTCAGGCTCTTCAGACGTTCCAGGAGTTCATCGTACTGGGGATTGCCGGGCGTGGGCTCCAGCGTCCGCCACCACAGGTCCACTTCCTGCCAGCGCACGCCGATGCGGGAGAGGCCGAAGTTGGTTCCGCTGTTCACGCCCAGGTAGGGTTCCACGTCCGGATCGTCGGGGAGGGGCTTCTGCACCACGGCATAGCTGTCCATCTGTTCGTCAAGAACCGTTCCGGCGGCATCCATCCACTTTGAGCGGACCGTGAAGAGGCCGTATTGGGAGACAGGCAGTGCGAACTCCTTCTTGAAGCCGATGCCTTTCCAGACCACCGGCTCTTCCCAGCGGGCCACTTCCTGCTGGCGGTAGTCCGTGACCGCCACCAGCAATGTGGTGTCAAGGGGCTCGTCCCCCCGGAAGTCCTTCGCCATCAGCTGGACGGCCGGTTTGTCGTCGTCAAAGAAAATCTTGTTGAACTCTGAATACAGCTTCATGCCGGTCAGTAGCGCCTTCTCGCCCTGGAATGCCGTGGGGACGGTGCCTTTTTCCAGCTGCACGCCATCGAAGGAGACGTGGCTGTCGTGGTTGTTTTTCGAGTTGTCGAACTCCAGTACAATCCAGTAGTCTTCGTTTTTGAGGACTTGGAAGGGCAGGGCTACGCGTTGCCATTCCTGGGTGATGGCGAATTTATGGAATTGCGTGTCATTCCAGGCGGTATGCACGGAGATCATGCTTCCTTCAATCGGTTGATCCGCTTTGATCCAAAAGGAGAAGACGTAGTCCGTGCTGGCCGTCATGGGGATCTTGCTGCCGCTGTAGGAGTAGTTCTGCCCGGCCGGAACCACCACGTCCGCATATTGCATTCCCATGGGGGCGCCGTTTTCTTCGCTGAAGCCGAAGGGCACGCCATGCCCGAACCAGACTCGGTTGAAATAGCCGGAATCGGCCTCGAAACTTGTGTCGCCGGGCAGGAGATTCTGGGCGGGGAGCGACAATGCGCTCAATAGCATCGCGCAAAGGAGGAAGTATTTTTTCATAAGTGAGGCAGGAGGGGTGAAGTAAAGGATTTGAAAACGGAGATAATGTAACCGCCACCTTGGGAAAATGTCGTTGCCTTGCATGAAATTTCACGACGCATTTGAAGTTTTCAGGGAAATCATTACATTACTACACGTTACCAAAAGGTGCACACTTCGGGGTGTGGCTCAGCCTGGTTAGAGCGTCACGTTCGGGACGTGAAAGTCGGAGGTTCGAATCCTCTCACCCCGACCATCATTTTTCAAAAAGGCCGTTGCGAGACTTCATTGTTCTGCAACGGCCTTTTTTTTCGGAATTACACAGCCGTTCCATAACGACGGCATTGGAAGGCTTTTTAAGAGCCTTGCGGAGCAAGGCGAGTCAGGCGTAACCG
>JAKSPB010000075.1 GCA_024405215.1 Lentisphaeria bacterium
TCCCCAACCAATTGCCAAGCCTGGACGACCTGGAACTCCAGCTTCCCAACCGGGAAGTGGCGGAAACCTTGAAGTTCCAACTGGACAGATGGTATCAGAAGGCCATTCCCACCTGGAACCGCTCCGGGCTGGTCACGGCCCTGGCCGAAGGCAACGTCGAAGACGCCTGCGCAGAGTTGAATGTTCTTCTTGAACAGACCGTCAGCTACCACGACCGGGCGGAGAACTTCTACCACGGCTTCATCGCCGGACTCCTGGCGTCGGTTGAAGGCTGGCAGTGCGAGAGCAACCGGGAGAGCGGCAACGGCCGTCCGGACCTTATGCTTCGGACCAGGAACACGCGCAATTGCGCGATTGTCATTGAAATCAAGTCGGCCTCCTCCCGCGACGACCTGGAAGGCAAAGCCCAGCTGGCCTTAGAACAGGCTCTTGCACGCGACTACGTGGCTGCATTCCGGCGCACCTATCGCACCGTCCGCGTCTATGGCATCGCCTGCTTCAACAAGGAATGCGCGGTGCTGGCGGGGGAATAGACGAGGCGATTGCAAAAGTCGTCCCGGAGGGACTTTTCATACCTTCCGGACATTGTTCTCCCAGTACTTCCGCCGACTTCACCGAGGCTTAGTCACTCCCCTCATAGAGTCTTTCCTCTGGAACCCCTTTTGCAAGCTCCACCTCACCAGGCGTGTTTTCCTGTCGCCATGAGACTGTCTATGTCTTTGTAAGCGTTCAGAAGAGCCTCCTGATGATACTCCCAATATCCATCATATATCTCCTGCGTAATGCCCTTTTCATCCCATTCCCGCAGAATATCGCCTGTTGAACGACCGCAGTTATTTGCATATCGTTCAATCAGGAAAAGAAAAAACTTCATTGCTTCGGTCATATTACTCGCTCCTCAAGTAAGTTGAATTGCGTGGATCTCCAGTGACCTTTTCCACTTCCCACATATCAAAGATCGCCCTCTCGGAAAATTCCCACATCGCCATTTCGGCGTTTTCAAGCATACTATGGGTTTCGGAAGTCAGAAATGCCCTGGCAGCCTCCATCTGCCCCATAGCATACTTGTCCATTATGCGCTGGATGACTCTCTTGTTGTAATAATCCAAGGAAACATTCGCTATCCTGTTCATACGACAAGCACCTCCTTGTAACACAACAACTTGATGGCCGCTTCGGTCTTGAATGTGAACTGGTCCTTCAACTTCTGCGGAAGCAATCGTTTGATAGTCTCCTTCTCATCGTACATACCATCAAGAAACAAATCTAGGACTGGAGCAGTCTGGTCATTTGCGACAGGTCCAATAATAATATCCCAATCCGCAGGAATTTCCTGCCCTGTTCTGTTCTTTACAACAAATCGAAGCCAATCGGAATCCGTCCTGTCAAAATGCAAGATGCGCAATTTGCCCATCTCTGTCTCATTGATTTCATAAACCGAGACAAAACCGTTTTGCTGATGAAGGCGCCGGGCGGTTCTATGAGCCCACTTTGCAGCCTGTTCAAAGTCACTTGTCGTATAGAAGCCCTTGCCGAAATCTAGTTCTCTTTGAACCTTCAGCAACCTTGGCTCTCTTACAACAACGCCACTACCATGGTATAAAATCATAAAAACCTTCCTCAAATCCTAAAGGCCTCCGTCTTTTGCATTAATATAGCCTGAATCTACCGGCCACATGACAACGATTCCAATTCCCTCAGCAGACACGTTTTCCTACTCGCGCCCCCTGGCGTTCCGGTAGGCCAGAGGCGCAGTGCCTGCGTGGCGCCGGAAGAAGGTGCTGAAGACAAACTGGCTGGCAAATCCCGCCTTGACGGCGATTTCCTGAATGGAGAGCGTCGTATTCAGGAGCATATATTTCGCAGCCTCGAAACGCTGCAGGGCGATATACTTCCCGGCTGAAATGCCGAACTCCTTCTTGAACAAGTTCCGGAGATGGCTTTCCGAGAGATTGCATTGCCGGGCGACGCTCCATAGGTCCGTGACATATTCCAGATGGGACTGAATATACTCCAGCGCCTGTTCCAGCTTCACATTGAGCTTCGGAGTCTTTTCAACCACGCTCTCCTCGACATGTTTCACGGAATATAGAAATTCCAGCAGACAGAGGACTGCGTCATTGGCGTTTTCGTCAAAATACAAGTTCAGGAAACGTTTCAGCAACTGCCAGGAGTTCTCTGTCAGGGTGTGCTTTCCGATGAACTGCCGGAAAAAGGTCATGGAATGCACGTCGAAGGTGATGAAAAGGCGCCGGTAGCCGCTGGAATCCGGATGCAGGAAACGCCATGCGTAGGGGGGAATGAATACCGCCTGGCCGGGCTTGAGAACGAACTTCGTGCGTTCAATGTAGTAGACCATCTCGTCCAGCGCAATCACAAATGTGCAGCGCCCGTGAGGACGCGGAAGCGTCTTTTCCACGTAGGGATGATAGAAGACCAGCAGGTTGTCCGGAAGACAGAACTCATTGGACAGCCGAAGACCGGAAAAAAGATTTTCCGGTTCCTTAACACGCTGGATGAACAAAGGGAAATCCGCAGGAACAATGTTTTCCAAGACAGTATCACTTTCTTTGGTCATGTGATTTCTCCGGGCAAGACACACCGACACCGTTCGAGCCTTTTTCAAAAGGCTCGTAAACAGGAACAAAGACAGAGGGGCAAGAACGGACAAAGCAGGACAATTCCTCACTGCATTCCTTCATGGCGCAAGAAATACTATAATCGTTTTTCATATAAAAATAGTCATTTTAGATAATTGTTCCTCATTTTTCTAGCGATAAAGTAATACCGATGACGAAAAGAATGTCCCTTTCCCCTCGTCAATAGGAAATCAAGAAATGTCCATCACACAGACGGCAATCAGTTACTACGGTCTCGGCTATGTGGAACACGCCCGGGCGGATTTTCAGGAAATGTGCGACCACGGTTGCACGACTGTGATTCTTGCAGTCACGGAGTTCGATTTCGACTTCTGGCGTCCCAACATCCCCGCCATTGTGGAAGCCGCGCATTCCCTGGGGCTGAAGGTCCTTCTGGATCCCTGGGGCATCGGCAAGTTCTTCGGTGGCGAGCAAGTCTCCAAATTTCTTCAGGACAACACGGAGAACCGGCAGGTCTCTGCCCTGACCGGCGAGAAGCTCCCCTATGCCTGTTTCAACACCAACAGCTTCCGCGACTACTTCCGCAACTTCTGCCTGACGCTGGCCCGCGAGGCCGGAGCCGACGGATTCTTCTGGGACGAACCCCACTACGCATTCCCCAAGGGAATCGCCTCCATCACCGGCGGCGTCGCCGACGACTGGACCTGTCGATGCCCTGTCTGCCAGAAACGCTTCCTGGACTACTACGGCCACGAGATGCCGAAGTACCTGACCAACGACGTCAAGCAATCCCGCTGGCGCGAGGCCCTGGCCATCCTATCCGACACATCTCGCGCCATCAAGGAGCTGGATGCCAGACAAGAGATCACCTGCTGTGTGCACGCCACCCAGAACAGCTACTACGTCACAGAATTGCGCGGATATGACAACTGGGATGCCGTGGCTGCCTGCCCCTACTTCGACGTCTTCTCCACCACCATCATCAACTGGGCGCTGCCGGAAAGCTTCTTCCGGGAGATCACGGAGCGCACGGTGGCCTTCGCCCACAAATACGGCAAGCAGGCGGAGCGCTGGCTTATGGGCTACTACAAGCAGCCTGCCGACTTCGCGCAGATCGACCGCATCGTCGACCTCTACCAAGAGCTCGGGGTGGACCGCATCGCCGCCTGGACCTACCGAGGCGGACACGGCACCGTCCTGGCCGCGCCGAATGCCTTGGAACTCTGGGACCGCATCGGCGAGAACTACAAGCGCATTCTTGGGAAATAACAAAGGATCATCCTTATGATTAACGATTTCGGATACATTGAAAAAGCAGTCGCCAACATCCGCATGGTGGCAGACAAGCAGGAAAAGAACATCCAGGCAGCCGCCGCGCTCATGGCGGACGCCATCCAGGCAGACAAACTGATTCACGTCTATGCAGGCGGCGGACACACCACGCTGGCCATGGGCGAAATGTTCTTCCGCGCCGGCGGCCTGGCCAACATCGACCCGATGATGGAGACCGCCCTCTCCGTCTTCAATCAGGCACTGAAGTATCTGGAACTGGAACGCACGGTCAATTTCGGTGCCTCCATCATCCGTTACTACGACATCAAGCCCGGCGACCTGGTGCTGATCTTCCACAACATCGGCATCAACCCAGCCACCATTGACGCCGCCATGGAAATCAAGAAACGCGGCGGAAAGATCATCGCCGTTGCCAGTTCCTACTGGCAGAACGAAATGCCGAAGGACCACTTCATCCGTCACCCGTCCGGCAAGAATCTCTTTGATTTCGCCGATGTCTGCATTGACGACTACAATCCCGTAGGCGACGCTGTGGTCCAGCTTCCAGGAATGGACACCCCGATCGGCCCCGTCTCCAACGTGGTGGACTTCACCATCGCGCACTTGCTGGAAATCGAGTGCTGCCGTCAGTGCATTGAACGCTGCATCGTCCCGCCCGTCTGGAACAGCGCCAACGCGCCCGGCGGCGACGAGAAGAACGCCGCCTATCTCAAAAAGTACAAGCCTCTGGTAAAGAATCTCTAAAGACTTTCCCCTCTTTCCTGAAATCATGAACAAAGACATGAACGAATTTCTGCGGAAGCTCTGCGAAAAATACGGAGTGCCCTGCGGGAAAATCTTCCCAAAGGATTCCCGGTGGGCCGTGGAACTCCCTTCCGGCGAATGCGCGGCGCTGCTCCCACATCGCGTGGAACGGCGTTTTGTGGAATTGAAGAAACTGGTGGACACCGCCACGCTGGAAGAGGTCTCCACGCTCCGTTTCGCCAACTTCCAGGCAGGCGGCCCCCTGAAAGAATTGCTGGCCCGCGAACTGGATCTAGCCGCCTTCCTGGCGGAAAGTCCCATCGTCTCCCTCTTCGCCACTGGCGACGCCGCTACCGTCTGCAACACCATCGTCCGCTTCCAGGATGGAAAGAGCGGCTGCCTGGAATGCGGCACCGCCCTGCCCGAAAGCCAGAAATCCATGGACCGGCATGAACTCATCGCCCGGCGCGGCGTCGCCTCCGACCGTGCCGTGGACACGCAGGTGCCCCAGGACTCCATCTACCTTTGGACCGGCAACGGCAACGAGACCTACACCGACACCGACCTGGAACTCTACGGGCTTCCCGACGAGGAGCTCACCGCCGTCCGAGCGGCATTCGCCCTGCTGAAGCAGCCTGCTCTGGCCGCCGAATGGAACCGCGCAGCCGAG
The DNA here is from genome assembly GCA_024405215.1 of Lentisphaeria bacterium. Taxonomy (GTDB): domain Bacteria; phylum Verrucomicrobiota; class Lentisphaeria; order Oligosphaerales; family Oligosphaeraceae; genus UBA1724. The sequence continues at coordinate 5,308 of JAKSPB010000075.1, forward strand.
ACCGCCGACAAACTCTCCGCACTGGCGCTCCGCAGCGCGGAAACGTCCTCTTTCTTCTCCGGGAAGGAGATTTGCTAGCCATGAAGCCACTCAAGATCGCCATGATGGGCATGACCCACGGTCATACCCGGAAATACTACCAGACCCTTCTGGAAAACCAGAAGCTGGACTGGGTCGCCGCCTGCGCCGAAGACGAGGAGGCGAAAAAGGTCTACGAACTCTACCAGACGGGCGTCCCCTGCTATCTGGATCCGAATGAAATGCTGGCCGAGCATCCGGAAATCGAGGCCATCGTCCTGGCCTCCGCCAACAACCGCCATTTCGAGCAGATGAAATTCTGCGCGGAGCGGGGCATTCACATCCTCTCCATGAAAATCCCCACCTTTGACATGGAAGAATACGACAAGATGATCGACCTGGTGGACGCGGCAGGCGTCGTCTGCCAGATCGAACTGGAGATGCACTACAATCCCGTGGTGCGGCGCCTGCGCGAAATCATCGAAGGCGGACGCCTTGGCAAACTGAAATCCATCCAGGCGACCAACATCACCCTCTCGCCGGTCTGGGCATTCCCCTGGCAGGGCAGCCCGGAAGCCAGCTATGGGAAGCGCATCCCCCTGCAAGACGGTTCCGGACGCTTCCGCGGCGGCGCACTCTGCGATCACCCGCATATCTTCGACCTGGTCCGATGGATCACTGGCGCCGACTTCCAAGAGGTCTACGCCCAGACTGCTCCGAATCTTCGTCCCGAACTCCAGGTGGAAGACATGGTCCTCGCCACAGGCAAGATGACCGACGGCACCGCCTTCCTCTTCGATCCCTCCTGGTCCCGTCTGGAGGAGCGCCTGAAAGTCCCCGGTCCGGGCTGGGAAGTCTTCCCCAAGCGCATGGAAGTCAACCTGACCATCACTGGCGAAAAGGGCATGCTCCAGTGCGATTGCTTCGGCCCCAATGTCTATCACAACGGCGCCCCCAATGACCGCTACACCGTCCAATACACCTACTTTGACGAGTGGATTGGTCTCATTGACGAGTTCGTAGACTGCATTCGCAACCAAAAAACGCCGAAAATCAATCTCCGTTGGCATCGGAAAACCATCGATTTCATGAACAAGTGCTACGATAGCATCGCCGCCCAAGCGCCGGTCAGAATTGAATAGCCACTGTCCGTCCCCCATCATTTTCAGGAACTGCATCATGAATCCCACTGCCCGATATGCCGAAATCCTGCGAAGCAAGGTCATTCCCGCCCCGCGCCGTCTCACGCTTCTTTCCGAAGACGCCATGGCCTCCATCAGCGAGGAGACCCGCATCATTCTGGAAACACGCGTTCCCGAGGCGAAGGCACTCATCCTCCGTGCCTTCGTCGACTGGTGGAACGTGGTTCCGCAAGTGGAGACGCGCCCGCTGGAAAGCCCCCTCAACCCCGAAGGCTATGCCTTGAAAATTGATGCAACGGAAATCCGTCTGCGCGCGGAAAGCGAGGCAGGCGTCCGCAACGCCCTGTGGACTCTACGACAGCTGGCCGAAGCGGAACGCGGAGCCAAGACGGTCTCCCGCTGGAACCTCCCCCTGGTCGATGTGGAAGACTATCCGGAAACCGCCTTCCGATGCCTCCACCTCTGCTGGTTCCCCGAAACACCTGCCTTTGAAATCGAGCGTTCCCTGCGCATGGCAGCCTTCTGCAAATTCAACTACGTCATCCTGGAATCCTGGGGAATGACCAGGCTCCACTCCCATCCGGAATACTGCTGGGACGAATTTGCCGTGGAGCCGGAAACCATCACCGCGCTGGTGGAGCTGGGACGCTCCCTCGGCGTGACCGTCATACCGCAGTTCAACCTCTTCGGCCACGCCACGCTTTCCCGCACCGGAACAGGAAAGCATGTGCTTCTGGACAGCCATCCCGAATACGAATCCCTCTTCGAACCCGATGGATGGTCCTGGTGTCTCTCCAACCCCGAAACCCGGAAGTACCTGACGGAAATCGTCCAGGAACTCATCCAGATCTACCAGAATCCGCCATTCTTCCACATCGGCTGCGACGAGGCCTACAACTGCGGAAGCTGCTCCGTCTGCGAAAAGGACCTCCCCGGATACATGCTCAAGCACATCCAATTCTTCCACGACCTGCTGGCATCCCAGGGGATCCGTGCCATAATGTGGCATGATATGCTTCTTGCACAGGATGATACAACATGGCGTGGCTACACCGCCTGCGGGTACCTCTTCGACAACACCCTGGACCTTGTCAACGAACTCCCCAAGGACATCATCCTCTGCGACTGGGAATATGGCTCCCCGCTGGAAAAAGACGCCGACAAGCCCTGGCCAACCGTCCGGTTCTTCCGCGAAAAGGGTTTTGATGTGATGCCCTGCCCCTGGAACAACGAAAAAGGCATCTGGAGCCTAGGCGACCTTGTCCATGAATTGCAGCTTCCGGGAATCGTGATCACCACATGGCACCAATGCCATGACTCGCAAAACTTTACCAAGTTCTTCTGGGTGGGTGCACAGGCTGCCTGGCACCCGACCTATCGGCAACTCTACGGACTCAACGTAGTGCCCCGGGAATATATCAACCGGATGGTCCGCCTGGTGAATCGCGACGCAGGCGCAAAGACCTACCGGCAGTTCGGAACCGCGCAACATCAGATTCCGCCTCTGTCCATCCAGGAAATCGGCTGATTCCATCCGGCTAAAAAGCAGCATCCCCCATCCATTCCATTCACCGTAAAAGGAGGGACAAAATCCCCCCTGACAGCCCCCCTCTTGGCTTTTCCCTTCAACCTTCCAAAGTCGTTTCAATCCATTCTAACAGGCTTCATTTGTT
>JAKSPB010000076.1 GCA_024405215.1 Lentisphaeria bacterium
GTCGGACAGGAACACCTTTGTCGCGCAATCGCTCTTTCCCATTGCGTTCCTCCATTTTTTGGGTTCGACTCAATGCTCCGTCCGACGAATTTCGTCCGGAGCAATTTACAATGTAGCGTCTTTCAGGGCCATGTCAAGGAAAAGGTCGCAAAGTCGTAAAAATCATATAGTTGTCAATAAATTCAAGCCATATTGTCGCTTTCTGTCGTATTCAAGAAAGACGAAGAAATGTTTCGCAAACAATAGTTGCAAGCATAGCACTATTCTTCAAAAAAGCGATTTATATCCTAAAATTTCCAACGTATTTCTACTTGATGTTTTCCGAGGCTTGCACCGCAGGCATAGAACAAGGCTGCTTCGTCAATCAATTCAATATCGGCAGCTTCGGTTGATTGTTCCTCATAAAGAATCCAATGTTCTCTCACACCCCGTCAATGTCGAACCTTGTTGCATTCACGGTATTCGCTGGGAGTCATGGCGACACTTTTTTTGAACTGATGATAGAAATGATAGCAGTCGCTGAAACCGCAACGTTCCGCAATCTCCTTCGTGGAAAGTTCCGTTTGCATCAGCAAGGTCTTTGCATGGTCGATTCGCGCATTGAAGCAGTACTCTTTAGGTGACTGGTGATAATACTTTGCAAACTGCCTGGTGAACTGCACCTGGGTCATGCGGGCAAGCGCCGCCAGTTCCTGAATGGATATCTTGGCATCGCAATTCTGCCGGATGTATTCCGCCACACGGCACAAAGGCATGGGAATGCCCAGCGTCTGGGTATGCACCAGAAATTCAGGACAGAGGAAGAACTCATTCAGGAGCATCCGGCAGAGCAGATTGACCTCGACGGTGCTTTCTGTTGTATCCGGCGCGCCGATAACGGCGTTGGCCATGACCCGTTGCAGAAGTTCCATCTTGTTGAAGGGAACAGAAAAAATTTCACTAGGCAAGGCCTGCTGCAAGGTATCCGAAAAGAAATGCAGCCAGACGTGTGCCGCCAACGAAGAAAGAACATACTGGAAAGGAAGACGTGGCGGAATCAGATAGAGTCTTCCCGGTTTGATTTCCACCCTCTTGTCCTGCAACAGGAGATACGCGCTTGTCTCCGTCATGTAATAGAGCCGGAACCATGGATCGCTGTTTTTCCCCAGAACAAGCCAAGGAGTCGCCTTCGGCGTATAACCGATTTCCACCATCCGCACATCCAGATTGCCCAAGGTGTTGTTCAGGCAATCATCCGCATGATAGCGACGATGCAGATTGTAGTCCGGGAAATTCATAACACACTGTTTGGTGAAGAAAACGCGGGTGCGGCTTGGGAAAGATGCCTTGCCCGGCAAAGCAAGAAATCTACGTAAGGCTGTGCGAGCGCTGCAAACAAGCAAAAAGAGCTGTTGCGAAACATCAACTTCAGATGGCCCCCCCCCTTGCCCGTATTTCCGGATTCGCATCTTCAATTATATGAAGCTGCCTGCTGCGGGATAGCAAAACAACTAAAAACACAGCAAACCACTCATAAGTCGCCTTCGGCGAGATCGCCGAAGGCTTTTGCTTGTTTTGCTATCCGCATTTTCTTCTAGAGAAAACAGAAATGAGCCCTCGCAGAATGTTGCGGTTTTGCAACACCTGCTATCCGTGTTTCTACCGATACTTCGGCAACATGTTGCCGTGTGCGTCAATGAGGTCGTCGCACATCTTCTTGATGTCGTCGATGCTGAGTTCGGCTGCGGTATGGGGATCCAGCATGGCGGCCTGGTAGATGTGCTCCTTCTTGCGGGTCAGAGCGGCTTCGATGGTCAGCAGCTGCACATTGATGTTGGTCATGTTCATCGCGGCGCACTGGGGCGGCAGGGCGCCCACGTAGCTGCCGTTGACGCCCTGAGCGTTCACCAGGCAGGGGACTTCCACAACTGCGTCGGAAGGCAGATTGGTGATGAAGCCTTTGTTCAGCACGTTTCCACCAATCTGGATCGGCTTGTCGGTCAGGACGGCCTCCATGATGGCGGAGCCGTATTCGCGGCTGAGCTTGTGGGTCAGCTTGGTCTTCTTGAGACTCGCGTACTCCTTCTTCCAGCCATCGATCTGGTTGACGCATCGGCGGGGATATTCGTCCAGCGGAATGCCGAATTCAGTGACGAGTTCGGGATAGTTTTTCTTGATCCAGAAGGGAGCGTATTCCGCGTTGTGTTCGCTGGATTCTGTGACGTAGTAGCCGAAATCCTCCATCATCTGCAGGCGGACCAGGTTGGCGCCGCAGACTTCCGGATGCTCCAGGTGGCCGCGGTTCTTCTTGACGAAGGCCTTGCCGAGCTTGCGGATTTCAGGATAGACGTCCTTTCCGTCCTTGGTCAGTTCCAGCAGCCACGCCATGTGGTTGATGCCGGCGATCTTCCAGCGATAGCCCAGGTTCTTGCAGGATTCGTCCTCCTGGTACTGCGTGTCGGAGCACAGTCCCAGGCTGTGAAGAAGAGACCAGCAGCAGACCTGAACGCTGTGGCACAGACCGACGGTCTTGACGGAAGTGCCGCGCAGCATGGCGCCGGTCAGCATGGCCATGGGATTGGTGTAGTTCAGGAACCAGGTGTTCGGGCAGACAGCCTCCATGTCCTTGGCGAAATCCAGCATGACGGGAATGGTGCGCAGGGCACGGAAGATTCCACCGATGCCCAGGGTGTCCGCGATGGTCTGGCGAAGGCCGTACTTCTTGGGAATCTCAAAGTCGATGACCGTGGAGGGCTCGTAGCCGCCCACCTGGATGGCGTTGACCACGAAATCTGCGCCCTTCAACGCCGCCTTGCGATTCTCAACGCCAAGGTAGCAGGAAATCTTCGCGCGGCCTTTGTTGAAATTCTTGTTCAGGTTGTCCAGAATCGCCTTGGATTCCTTGAGACGCTGACCGTCAATGTCATACAAGGCGATTTCAATGTCCTGCAAGGGCTCGCGGCACATGCAGTCGCCAAGGACGTTGCGGCAGAAAACGGTGCTTCCAGCACCCATGAAAGCTACTTTGGCCATGGTGGTCGTGAGGATGGTGTGTTTTGGTGTGTTTATCAGGGGGGAAAGGTTCTAGTGTATTTTCCCTAAAATATAAACCGAAATCGCGTCCCAGAATGATTTCATGCAGGATTGTCCTATATTTGTGACACAATTCTCTTGCAATTCTTTCACAGGCTTTCCGCCCGTTCCTTGGAAATTATACGAAAAATCCGGATGTTCCCAATGTTGTAGTGACCCCCTTTAAGAAAGGAACTTCACTACAACATTGGGAACATGCGCGCCTTTGCCGACGAAGTCCGTGCCGCGGGCCTCAATTTCGGCTTCTGAACGGAACCTGAACGCTGGAATCCCGGCCTCCCCATCCGAAAGGAACATCCTGAGTGGTTTCCTCCGCACTCGGAACGAATCGACCTCACGCAACCCGCCGCGGACCAGTATTTCCATGACGTCATCGCGGACCACGTCCGCGAATTCGGCGCGGAATACATAAAACTCGACTTCAATCTTGGCATGGGCTATGACAAGGCGGGAACCGAACTCTAGTCGCCGTTATCATGTCCTGTGCAACCCGGTTATTATACACTTCATTGGACGTTTTTGTAATCCATTGAGTAGCGAATCTTTGAGAAAACAAGTCGCTTCCGTGTGAGTGGTGGATCATGTGGGGCAACCTAAGTTTATGACTTCCCTCCTCAAAAACAAAACAAAAAGCCAATTCACTGAATTTTGTCCAAAAAAATTGCGCCCGCGGGAGCACAAAATCACATGTGAAAAATACCAAAATCGCGTACAACGCACAGAAATAGCCAAGACGGCATGTCCACCAAAATAACCTAAACGGCAACAAGACCCTAAATTGGCCATTTCTGACGCCTTTTTTCTAGAATCCCCCTTTGCATGTGGGAGAGGTGGTAAATGTGGAAGACGCGGGGAATGGCGGGGCAACTTAAGTATATCGTGCATATGATATTATTTACACTTCCTATGCAAAGTCGATGATTTCCTCCTCAAAAACGCCTATGGCAACTCGGATGTATAATCTCCGAAAATGTTTTTTTACCACGAAATGCAACTCTGCATATCTCCTGTTCGATTCCTTGCCTCTCCAAGTTGGCAGAGGGGCGGTTCAAGGATGTTTTTATTCCTCTTCGGACTCCTCTGCCTCCAACGGGCCGTTGTCGGTCACGAACCATTTTCCGTCCATGAAGAGATAGACGTAGTTCGCCCAAGCGGTCGTATGCTTCCCGGACGAATTGCCGGAAAACAACAACAGCTCAAATGTGCCAAGGCCATTTGCAATCCTGAAAAATGACGCTAAATTTATTAGTTGAACATTCATTCAATCATTCTACGTTCTTTACGACATGCCAGAGAAAAACAGCAAGCCCAGTGAAGTCGTCCACAAGGAGATTGTGGACGAAATACGCGTCAAGATGTCCCCTAAGCAGGAGTACACCCAGATGGCCGTGCTCTTCAAGCTGTGTGGCGACGGGACAAGGGCGCAGCTTCTTCATGCGCTGCTGTTCCGTGAACTGTGCGTCTGCGACCTTGCGGCGCTTCTCGGTGTGACGAAATCGGCGGTATCGCATCAGCTGAAGGCTCTGCGCCTTGCGAATCTGGTGTCCTTCCGGCGAGACGGACAGAATGTCTATTACTCGTTGTCTGACGAACATGTGCGTGCGATCATCAAGACGGGATTCGAACACATAAGAGAGTAGAGGAGGCTATATAATGCAGGAAGGCGGTTTTTCGCCCGCCGATTTTTCATCGCCATGTAATTGAGTAATTGCTCAACTGTTTATGTATTAATGGTGCATTGAGGCAGGGACGTTCTTGTTCCGCTTTGTTTTTTTGCCCTTACTAATGAATAGTTGTTCAACTATTATTCAAGATGGTCGGCGTAATCCATCCGAAGGCGCGGTCCTTGCGGCATGATGCTGCCTTATTATTGAACAGTTGCTCAATAAATATAATCTTTCTGCCGAGTGGCAGGAAAACAAGACAGTAATCCGGGAAGGCATGAGAAGGCCTTCTCAAAGACCAGAAGGAACAGGAAAAAATGAATCAAGAGAAGAATTCATCCACGTGCCGCGTAACGGCGCTGCGACAGAAGGCCGCCTGGCAGCCGCCTTGCGGTGAGCCACCACGGCGGCACGGTGAAACATTGCCGTTGGCATTATTGGAAACGGGCTCCGCCGCCCGCGTCGCCCTTTTGCGCGGGCGGCCAGACATGGTGCGCCACATGACTGAACTGGGTTTCGTCGAAGGCGCGGAAGCCAAAGTGGTCTCGGGAATCCTCGGCAATTTGATCATCGACCTGAAGGGATCCCGCCTGGCGATAGACCGCCAGATGGCCGGATGCATCGTAGTTGAAAGATAAGGAGTTTAAGATGAAGACACTGAAGGACATGAAGGAAGGCGAGAAGACGCATGTCGTGAAGATCAACGGCGACGGCGCGCTTCGCCGCCGCATGATGGACATGGGGTTGATTGACGGGACTGCGGTCACCGTGCGGAGATTCGCCCCTCTGGGCGACCCGATCGAGCTGAGCGTCCGCGGCTTCGAGCTGAGCCTGCGCAAGGCCGACGCGGAACTGGTGGAAGTCAAGTAGGGGGAGGTGCGCCATGTCATTGAAAATCGCATTGGCCGGAAATCCGAACACCGGCAAGACGACACTGTTCAACGCCCTGACCGGCAGTTCGCAGCACGTCGGCAACTGGCCGGGCGTCACCGTCGAGAAGAAGGAGGGCCTCCTCAGGGCGGACAAGTCCGTCGTAGTCGAGGACCTGCCCGGCATCTATTCGCTTTCACCCTACACTCTGGACGAGGTCGTCGCCCGCAACTACCTGACGAAGGAGCGCCCCGACGCGATACTGAATATCGTGGACGCTTCGAACCTGGAGCGCAACCTCTACCTCACCACGCAGCTTCTTGAGCTGGGCATCCCCATGGTCATCGCGCTGAACATGAGGGACGTCCTGCAGTCGCGCAGAGACCGCCTGGACGCCGGATGCCTCGCGGAATCGCTCGGCTGCCCCTGCATACCCATCTCGGCGCTGAGGGGCGATGGCATTCCGGCGGTCGTGCAGACCGTGCTGGACGCCGCGCACGGCAAAGGCACGCGCATGCCGCATCCCATCGCATTCGATGCGCCGGTCGAGCGGGAACTGGCATCCGTCGCGGTCATTCTGAAGGGGAAGATCGCACCGGAACTGGAGCGATGGGCGTCAATCAAGGCCTTCGAACAGGATTGGGAGGCGCTTGCGGAATTCAAGCTGGGGAAAGAGGACATGGCGAAACTGAAGGCCGTAGCAGAAGAGGCGGAAAAGAGGCTGGACGACACCGGCTCCGTGGCCATCACCTGCGGACGCTACGCCTTTTCCGAAAGGCTGGTCGGCAGGTGCCTGGCGATAAAGGCTGCGGGTGCTCTCACCGCCTCGGACCGGATCGATCGCGTCGTCACCAACCGCTGGCTGGCCCTGCCAATCTTCGTGGCCGTCATGGGGCTGGTGTACTACATCGCCATCAGCACTGTCGGGACCATGGGGACGGACTGGGTCAACGACGTCCTATTCGGGGAAATCGTCCCCAGATGGCTGGACACCATGCAGGAAAGGCTGAGGCTTTCGGCCTGGCTCTTCAGCCTGGTCAAGGACGGGATTGTCGCCGGCGTCGGCTCGGTGCTGGGATTCCTGCCGCAGATGCTCGTACTGTTCGCGCTGCTGGCGATTCTGGAGGACTGCGGCTACATGGCACGCATCGCCTTCATCATGGACCGGCTTTTCAGGCGTTTCGGGCTGTCGGGGAAGTCGTTCATCCCGTTCATGGTCGGAACGGGATGCGGCGTCCCGGGGGTGATGTCCTCCAGGAGCATCGAGAACATCAACGACCGGCGGCTCACGGTGATGACGACGACCTTCATGCCGTGCAGCGCCAAGCTCCCCATCATCGCGCTGATCTGCGGCGCGGTCTTCGACGGAAGCTTCTGGGTCGCCCCTGCCGCGTATTTCATCGGCATCGCCTCCATCATCGTCTCGGGGGTCATGCTGAAGAAGACGCGGCTCTTCGCCGGCGATCCCTCGCCGTTCGTCATCGAGCTGCCCGCCTACCACTGGCCTGGCGTCATGGGAGTGCTGCGCACCGTCTTTGAACGCGGCATGGCGTTTGTGAAAAAGGCCGGCTCCATCATCCTGCTGGCGACCGTTCTGGTCTGGTTTCTCAGCTCATACGACTTCAGGATGCGGCAGGTGGACGAGAAGGAATCCATGCTCTGCACGGTCAGTTCCGTGATAGCGCCTGTCTTCGCGCCGACGGGCTTCGGCGACTGGCGCGCCACCGCGGCGACCATCACGGGGCTCATCGCAAAGGAGAATCTAGTCGGGACATACCGCGTGCTATACCAGCCACCTGAAGACGGAACGGATGGCGGGCAGGCGAATGAGGCTGGACGGACGGAGGAAACCGCCGCTTTGCAGCCTGCGGAGTCCGCCGTGGAGGAGGAGCCGGAGGACGGCAGCGACTACTGGGAGGATTTCCGCAGGTCCTACACGCCTCTCGCGGCATTCTGCCTGCTGATCTTCAATCTTCTTTGCGCCCCGTGCTTCGCCGCGATCGGCGCGATACACAGGGAGATGTCCTCGCCGCGCATGACGCTGTTCGCGGTCTCCTACCAGTGCGTGTTCGCGTACGCCGTCTCCATGGTGGTCTACCAGTTCGGGAGACTCTTCGGAGCCGAGCGGCATTTCGGATTCGGGACAATCGCCGCCGCCGGCCTTGTCGTATGCGCGTTCTACATGCTCTTTTTCAAGAAGACATTCAAGGCAGAGGAGGACAGATGACCATGGCAGACTGGATAGTCGGAGGAATCGTCTTTGCCGCGCTCTGCACAGCCGCCTGGCACGTCGTGAGGAATCATCTCAAGGGCGGATGCGGCGGATGCGGCGGATGCCGGCAAAGCTACGGCGGCGACAGGGACTACAACAGAAAAACGGGAAGA
>JAKSPB010000077.1 GCA_024405215.1 Lentisphaeria bacterium
GAGCCGGGGCCTTTTCTTTTCCCGCGGCCGGGGGAGGGCGGCGGGGGCGCGTCTCCCTGCCCCCCTTCGGGCGCGGGACGGGGCCGTATCGTCAAGCAATATCGGAAACTTAGGTATATAATTCCCTTTTTTCCCCCGAAGTGCGGGGGAGGGCATTCCCGTCTTGCGTTGTCGTCGCCCCCATGCTAGAATCCATATCTGGATATTTTAAGATTTTCAACGGGAACATCTATTTTTATTGCCTTTGTTCAAGGGGGAATTCCATTCACGCATTACATTTAGGACGTTTCTTTTTTTTCTTTGTTTGACTCTTCTTTTTTATTGTCATGTTGGATCCGACCAAACTTGCTGACTGGCAGATTGCCGAAGCCGCTGAAGCCACCATGCGTACTCCGCAACAGCTTGCGGACGCCCTGGGCCTTCTTCCTGATGAACTGATTCCATTTGGCCGCCAGATCGCCCGCGTTGACCAGATGGCCATACGCAAGCGCCTTGTCAATGCCCCCAAAGGCAAATACATAGACGTGACTGCCATCACGCCTACTCCGCTGGGTGAAGGCAAGACCACAACGACCATTGGTCTCATCGAGGGCTTGGCGCGGCGCGGTCATCGTGTTTCCGGCGCCATCCGCCAGCCTTCCGGCGGTCCTACCTTTAACATCAAGGGCTCCGCAGCCGGCGGCGGTCTTGCTCAATGCATTCCTCTGACGACTTTTTCCATGGGATTGACTGGCGACATCGACAAGATCACCAACGCCCATAACCTTGCGATGGTCGCCTTGACCAGCCGTATGCAGCATGAGCGCAACTATGATGACGCCCAGCTGGCCAAGCGCAACTTGAAACGCCTTGACATTGATCCCAATCGCGTTCAACTGAAGTGGGTGATTGATTTCTGCGCACAGGCCCTGCGAAACATCACCATCGGCCAGGGCGGCAAGATGGACGGCTATCAGATGGATTCCGGTTTTGCCATCACGGTCTCCAGCGAACTCATGGCTATTCTGGCCATGGCCAATGACCTGCGCGATCTGCGCGAGCGCATTGGAAAGATTGTCGTCGCCTACAGTCGCAGTGGCTCTCCTGTCACCACCCATGATCTGGAAGTGGATGGCGCCATGACCGCATTCCTGGCGGATGCTCTGAATCCCACGTTGATTTCCACTGTGGAAGGCCAGCCCATTCTGGTTCACGCTGGTCCTTTCGCCAACATCGCCATCGGTCAGAGCTCCGTCATCGCCGACCAGATCGGCGTCCGTTGCTCCGAGTATCACGTGACGGAGAGCGGCTTCGGTTCCGATATCGGTTACGAGAAATTTGTTGACCTGAAGTGCCGTTGTAGTGGTCTGCGCCCTGACGCCGTTGTGTTGGTCGCCACGATCCGTGCCCTGAAAATGCATGGCGGCGGTCCTACCGTGAAACCCGGAGCGAAGCTGGACGACGTCTATACCCATGAGAACCTTCCGCTGGTGGAAGCCGGTTGCCAGAATCTCCTGGCGCACCTGGACATCATCCGCAAGTCCGGCGTCCAGCCCGTGGTCTGCATCAACCACTTCTATACCGACACCGACGAGGAGGTCAAGTTGGTCCGGAAGATCTCTGAGGAGGCCGGTGCGCTGACGGCTCTTTCCAAGCATTGGCAGTTTGGCGGCGAAGGCGCCGAAGAATTGGCCGAGGCCGTCGAGGAGGCCGCAAAGCGTCCAAACAACTTCAAGTTCTTCAATGACGACAGCCAGCCGATCCGCGACCGCGTGATGGCCGTTGCCAAGGATGTCTATGGCGCCGGGGACATCGAGTTCCTGCCCGCCGCCCAGGAGAAGCTGGAGCTCTACCAGAACGATCCGGAGATTTCCAAGCTTCATGTCTGCATGGTCAAGACTCACCTTTCCCTCTCCCACGATCCCGATGTGAAGGGCCGTCCCACCGGCTTCACCCTGCCCATCCGCGACATTCTTCTCTATCGCGGCGCCGGGTTCATTGTTCCTGTGGCCGGCGACATCAAGCTGATGCCTGGCACGGGTTCCGATCCCGCCTATCGCCGGATTGACATTGACGTTGAGACGGGGCGCATCCACGGACTCTTCTAGATGGACTTCGCCTTTGCCAATTCCTTTGTGGAAGAGCTGGCTTTCGGAGAGGACGGCATTGTCCTGGCGACAGATTGGTGGAAGCTGATTCTGATTGCCTTCAGTGCATTGCTGTTCCTCTTTCTCCTGGTTCGCCTGGCGCTGTACATCATGCGCATTGTAGGAGTGATCCTGTGCGTGGCTGCCGGTGTCGCAGGCGGATGGCTTTCCAAATTGCTGTTTGCCGAAAGTCTCGCCCGGCGTATGCCGGAGAATGGCGCGCCATACGCGTCGTTTCTGGCGTGCGTCGTCGGTTTTTTGGTATGCTTTGCCGTTGCCGGCGGCGTCATGACGATGATTCGCAAGCCTGCGCAACCCTTGCCGAAGGAGAAGAAGTAGCCTATGCTGGAGTTGGTGGAGGCGCAGCCGTTTGTTCTTGTGGACCGGAAATCCCGCTTTATCGCGGAGCTCTTCCCGGCCACGACGATAGAGGAGGTCCGGGAGATTGTCGCGAACCAGCGTGTGCGTTATCCGGAGTCGGGGCACTGTGTCTATGCGATGGCCATCGGCTTGAATGCGGAGATCCAGGGCTGTTCCGATGACGGCGAGCCGTCGGGCACTGCGGGGCGGCCGGTTCTGGAAGTGCTGAAAGGTTCGGGAATTTCGCAGGTCATCCTGACGGTGGTTCGCATCTGGGGTGGCATCAAGCTGGGGACCGGCGGTTTGGTCCATGCGTATTCCGGGGCGGCGAAAGGCGTCCTGGAGACTGCGGTGACGCGGGAGCGCATCGCCATAAGCAAGCTGGAGTTCCAGTTGGACTATCCTGTCCTGGAGAAAGGGAAGCGGATTTTGCAGGATTGCGGCTTCACCGTGGAGTTGGAGAACTACACGGGCGAGGGCGATTTCATTTCCGGGAGCATCCCCACGTCCTTGCTGCCGCCATTGGCCAATGCCCTCCGGGATCTCACGCGAGGAAAAATAGACCTTTCATAGTTTTGAGAGGGATTTGCGGTACAGGTCATGAAGATAGGTATCCTAGCCGATATCCATGGAAATTGGGAAGCCCTTTCCGCCGTGCTTGAGCACGCATCTGCGGAAGAGGTGGATTGTTTTGTCTGCCTCGGCGACGTGGTGGGATACAATGCGAATCCTCATGAATGCGTGGAGAAGGTTCGTTCCTTGGATTGTCTGTCAATTGTGAAAGGGAATCATGACTACTATGCCGCCAATGACGAGTTCATGCTGGGCTTCAATCCCCAGGCGTATCTGGCGGTCAAATGGACGCGCGAGAACCTGACCGCCGAGGATCGGAAATGGCTGGAAGACCTGCCTATGACGGGCGACGTCCTTTTGTCGGAACCACCGGTGCATTTTTCGCTGGTCCATGGCACGTTGGACAATCCTTCGGATTGGGGCTATGTCCTCAATGACTTCTATGCCGGAGAGTCCATGAAACAGCAGTGGACCCAGCTTTGCTTCTTTGGGCATACGCATGTTCCGGCTGTCTATGAACAGACCATGACGGAGCTCCGTGGTGCATCCCAGGACAAACTTCGGTTGGAGGATGGCTGCAAGTACCTGGTGAATGTGGGCAGCGTTGGCCAACCGCGGGACCGCGATCCTCGTGCGGCATACGGCATCTATGATGTGGAGCAGAATCTTGTCGTCCTGCATCGGGTAAAATACGATATTGCGACGGCTCAGAAGAAGATCCGGGCGGCGTGCCTGCCTAGTCGCTGTGCCGATCGTCTGGAGTTTGGCGTGTAGTTCTGGAGGTAGGCAGTGAGACTTCTGGTTGTAAAACCAAGCAGCCTTGGGGACATCGTCCACACGATGCCTGCCGTGGCGGAGTTGCGTGCGGCGATTCCGAGGGTGGAAATCACGTGGGTTGTGAATGACTCCCTGGCTGCGCTGGTGGGGCTTTGTCCGGGAATCACAATCCTGCCTTTCCCACGAAAGGCACTGGGGAAATTCTCATGGACGGCGTTCCGGCGTTTCCGGAAGGCCCTGTGCGCGGCCTCCTTTGATGCAGTGCTGGATTTCCAGGGGTTGCTTCGCAGCGGTCTGATCAGTTGGCTGGCACGTTCCTCCAAACGATATGGTTTTGCCAACGCCCGCGAGGGCGCGCCATTCTTCTATACGAACAAGGTCGTCTTGCCGAAGGAACTGCGACATGCCGCCGAAAAGAATCTCTTTTTGGCACGGACCTTTTTGAAAGAGCAGGGCTTTGTTGTGCCGGAGACGCCTGCGGAGACGCCTACGCGGATTCCCGGGGAATGGCAGGCCGAAGCCGAGGCGCTGATTCAGGAACATCACCTTTCCGGCGGGCCGCTGCTGGCCGTGGGGTCTTCCTCCCGTTGGAACAGCAAGTCCTGGTCCGTGGAGTACTTCGGAGAGATTCTTCGGGGCGTGTCTGCGCAACGTCCGGATGTGCGCATCTGGCTTCTAGGCGCTCCTGAGGAATGCGGGCGTGCGGAGGCTGTCCGGACAGCCAGTGGCCTGGAGCAGGTGGCGAATCTGGCAGGCAAGACCAGCATGGGCGCGTTGGTGGCCCTGCTGGCGCGGTCAAGAGCCTTGTTCACCAATGATAGCGGTCCCATGCATATCGCCGCCTTGCTGGGGATTCCCTGTGTGGCGAATTTCGGATCCACGGATCCTACTTTGACAGGACCGTATGGTCCGGAAGGGCGCCATGAAATCATCCATACGCTTTGCGAAAAATCCCCATGCTTCTGCCGGGAGTGTCCTCGCGGGGACAATGCGCTGTGCTGTGCGGGGGTTTCGCGGGATGCGGTGGTTTCCGCGCTTCTCAAACGACTTTCTTAATCCACTGAAGAAGGAGTTTTGAGGAATCGTCTTTTTGATTGTCCGCCTGTCGGTGGAAGGAATACAAGACACATAACACGCAAAAAGCTTTCTCCCCTTGAAACAAAAGATAGGTGGAAAAGACCGTTTTGTGTGTGTTGTGGCTAGCGCCGGGAGTCGCGGAATCTGCCGGCGCCGGGAAATCCAATGTCTTGGAAAGGAGCAACAATGAAGAAACTTCATCGCATAACTGTGGGGCCATTGGGGGTGAACTGCTATGTCATGGGCGATTTGGAGACGCGCCAGGCGGTGGTTTTCGATCCGGGCGCGGAGTTCGGGCGTCTTCAGGAATTGCTGAAGAAGGAAGGATACACTCCGATAGCAGTGCTGCTGACGCACGCTCATTTTGATCATATCGGCGCCTTGCCGGAATTGTCAAAGCAGTATGATATTCCCGTGTGGTGCGCCGAAGGCGACCGGGAACTCTATGGATCCCCGGAGAACGGGATGCCGCCTTGGTATCCCGCCGTGAAGGGTCTTCCTGCACTTTCTCAAGAGCGGTGCGATTTCGGGTATCGGCTGATTGCTACGCCGGGGCATACGCCAGGCGGCGTTTCGTATTACTTCCCGGAGGAGGGAATCGTCCTGACAGGTGACACGCTTTTCGCCGGCGCTGTTGGGCGGACCGATTTTCCCGGCGGCGACGAAGGGCAGCTGAAGTCCTCTATCAAGGAAAAGCTCTTCACGCTTCCGCCGACCACGAAGGTCTATCCCGGCCATGGTTTCCCGACAACCATCGGCACGGAAAAGATGGATCCGTATTTTGCGTAAACGCATTGATTTGCAGGAAAGCGCCATGCCTCGAAAGAATCTCCAAGCTTTTCCCGTGAAAAAAGATCAGGAAGATACGGCAATCCGTCTTTATGACTGCACGCTGCGGGATGGTGCACAAGGACCTGGAATCAATTTTTCCCTGCAGGACAAGGTGCGGCTCTGCCGGGCGCTGGATGATTTCGGGATGGACTATATCGAGGCAGGCTGGCCTGGCGCGAATCCCAAGGACACGGCGCTTTTCCAGACGTTGGCGGCGGAGCCGTTGAAGCATGCGAAGTTGGTGGCCTTCGGTTCTACGCACAAGGTCGGCGTGGCGCCGTCGCGGGATCCCGCATTGCGGGCTTTGGCGAATTGTTCCGCAACCGTCACCACTATCGTGGGAAAGAGTTCCTTGCGCCAGGTCCAGGAGGTGCTTTGCATCTCGCCTGAAGAGAATCTCCGCATGATCCGGAACTCCATCCGATATCTGCTTCACGCCGGAAAGGAGGTCTTCTTTGACGCCGAGCATTTCTTTGATGGCTATCGGGAGGCGCCGGAATATGCGCTTCAGGTGCTGACTGAAGCCGCAGAGGCCGGTGCGACTTGTCTGGTTCTGTGCGATACCAATGGCGGAACGCTGCCATACGATATCGCGGATGTGGTTACTGAAATCATAAAACGCCTGCCGGAAAACTACTCTTTCGGGATTCATTGCCACAACGATTCCGATTGCGCGGTAGGAGGCTCTCTGGCCGCTTTGCGTACAGGATGCATGCTGGTGCAAGGGACGATCAATGGCTTCGGCGAACGCTGCGGCAACGCGAACCTTTGCTCCATCATCCCTGCCGTATCCATGAAGATGCCGAATTTCTGTCTGGATCCGGCGATGAAAATCTCGGAGTTGACGCAGCTTTCCCGACTATTCTATGAAGTCGCGGTGGTTCGTGAACAGCCCCAGCAGCCATACGTGGGATCCCGGGCGTTTGCGCACAAGGCGGGGATGCATGTCAATGCCGTTGCCAAGAACACGCATACCTTTGAGCAGATTCCTCCGGAAGCGGTGGGGAATCACCGGGAGATTCTTCTTTCGGAATTGTCGGGGACTAGCAGCGTGGTGCTGAAGGCGAAACAATTGGGTGTCAAGCTTCATGCCAAGGATGAAAAGGCCAAGGCGGTTCTGGCGGAACTGAAGGAGCGCGAGGCGCAGGGCTTTGCCTTCGAGGCGGCGGACGCCTCTTTCAAGCTGTTGCTGGAACGCGCGTTGTCGCCGAAGAAGCCGCCTTTTGAGCTGGATGGCTTTCGGGTCATCATCGAAAAGCGCGGGCCGGGAGAGAAATGCCTTTCCGCAGCTACGCTGAAAGTACGTGTCAATGGCCAGAAGTCGGAACTCATGGCGGCCGAAGGCGAGGGCCCTGTGGATGCTTTGGACAGCTGCCTGCGGCACGCGCTGGTTCCGTCCTCTCCCCAAATCCCGGCTATG
>JAKSPB010000078.1 GCA_024405215.1 Lentisphaeria bacterium
CGGCCCTCCCCGCGCTCCCGCCTACACGACTGTCGTGCTTCGTGTCGTCTGGGGGAACGACCTATCCGCCGAAAGACACGCCACGGGCCTCCCCACCCTGGAACTAAAGAACCAGCTCCTCCCCAGCTGGGAACAACTCTTCCAATCCGTAGAGGCGGCATTCTACCCCCACGCAAAGGAAATCCCTCCTGGGGCCTGCGCCCTGCGATGGGCATTGACGGACGACACCCAGTTGCAGGAAATCCTGACCAACGCGGGGCTGGCGCGCTTCAGCCGTCACGGACGCAACCTCCTGCGACGCGCCACGGAGACAGGCCTGGAACAATCCCTCTACGAGCACCTCTTTGACGCCCTGGGATATGCGGAGAATCGCCAGCAGTTCCAGGCACTCGCCCAGGCGCTGCCACTCGCCGTCCTGCAAAACTATGAACAGACCCCGGAGACGCTTTCCGCACTGCTCTTCGGCGCCGCCGGATTGCTTCCCGACACCACCCGCCAAAAAGTCCTGCCCGCTTTCCGGGATTGGACGGCGAACGCTTGGAAAATCTGGTGGCGCAGCGGCCTCGCCGTCCAAGGCATCCACTGGAATATTGGTTGCGGTCGGCCCCTGAACTCCCTCTGGCGACGCCTGGCGGCAGGCGTCTTCTGGCTTCTCCGCTGTGAATGCAGACCGCTGGAATGGCTGAAATCGTGCAGAGACAACTGCGACAACAATCCAAGGACACTGCTGAAAATCCTTCGTGCGTCCTTGGAGACTCCGCCAGAGTGGAACCTCCTTCGGGACTTCGAGCACGCTTTGCCTCAGCCGGCGGCGCTTCTCGGCACAGAACGGCTGAACGACCTGGCCGGAAATGTCCTCCTGCCCTTCCTGAATGCCACAGCGGAAATGAATGGCGATTCCGCCACGGCGGAGCTTGTCCGCAACGCGTGGCTCCTGCTCCCGCGCCACGCAGAAAACCACCTGCTGAAAGACGCCATACACCGTTTTCTCACACCGCCATCCCGCTGGCGGGAGCTATTGCGCGGAACCGCCCAACAACAGGGGATGATGGATATCTTCCAGAACTTCTGCCTGGCGCTGGACCATGACTGCCAAGAATGTCCTTTTGTCGTAAGGTAAACATCTTGCAGAGATTTATAGTACAACATTGGCATTTGTAGTCTCACTATAACTCTTTCCTCCCCATGGACACCACCTACGGCGGTTGCAAACGTTTCTTCCGGGCCGTCCTGCCGGCCTTCCTATTGGCCATCTCCGTCGGCCAGATCTACGCCTTCACGAATTTCTCTTCGGAAATCGCCGATTTCATCGGCCGTTCCCAGAAGGAAGTCCAGTTCGCCTTCTCCCTGGGCATTTTCTTCCTGGGCATGGGGGCGGCATTCTTCGGCAAGATCGTGGAGAAGAACATCCGCCTATCCACCTTCATCGGGACAGCGCTTTTCCTGGGGGGGCTCATCGTCACTCAGCTCGGCATCCTGCATAAGAACCTGTGGATGATCTACCTGGGATACGGCTTCCTGCTCGGCACGGGCACGGGCGTCATCTACATCTCCCCCGTCAAGACCATGATGCTCTGGTTCCCCAAGAGCAAGGCGCTGGCCTCCGCGCTCTCCATCATCGCCTTCGGCCTGGGCTCCTCGCTGTCCACGCTGCTCTTCCATGGTTTCTGGGGCATCAAAGGATTCATGTCCTACGGCATCACGAAAGTCTTCCTGGCCTTCGCCCTCTTCTATCTCATCCCCATGATTCCTTCGGCGTTCCTGCTGAAGAAGCCAATCTCCGAGGCACAGCTGGCCGCCAGCGCTGCCGGAGGCGCTGCGCCCTTCGGCTACGGGAAGCTGCTGAAGAACCGCTTCTTCCTTCAGTCCTGGCTCTTCATGTTCCTCAACATCTCTGCCGGATTGTGCCTGATTCCCCTGGCCAAGCAGATGATGAGCAGCCCGACGGTGGCCTATTCCCCAAAAATCATCCACACCATCATCGCCCTGGCTGGCCTGATGAACGGCGGCGGACGCTTCATCTTCGCCTGGTGGTCCGACCATCTGGCGCGCCGCATCAACATCATGCTCGTCATCCTCTGCATCTCCGTGGCCGTCATGGGCCTGGCCTACTGGCCTCTGCTCATCGGCGCCGCGCTGCTGGTCATCAACGCCTGCTACGGCGCGGGATTCTCCGTGATTCCCGCCATTCTGGCCGACCACTACGGCATGACGAACATCTCCAAAATCCACGGCGCGGTGCTTTCCGCCTGGGGCTTTGCCGGACTGGCCGGGAACCAGGCCGCGCTCTTCGTCTCGGAAAAGCTGGGCTATGGATATATGGGCGTGGTGACCATGCTGGTCGTCGTCTATGCCCTGAACGCCCTGAACGTACTGGCCCTGCGGAATATCCGGAAACAGGCATGATCCTGCCGGAATCCCCTGCTGCCCGGAGTTTACGCTCCGGGCACAGGACGGGATCCCCGGCCCATTCTCATTCCCCAGGGCACACCCCCTGGGGAATGCGCAGTTATTTCAGGCGGATTGTGAAAGTCAGGGTTTGGTTATGAAATGAACCGATGTTGTGTTTATTGTCCGAATCCAGTGCCTGCTGATATTCCAGATAATGCGTCTCGATGGAAAGAGTGTAGCTGTCGGCGGTCGGATCAATCTCCGGAATGGTCACGTTGAAGCGTGAAAGTCCTTTGGGGCCCGTCGGAGCGAAATCTTCTGCCGTATAGGTCATACCGCCATAGACCGCATTGTATTCTCCCACTCCTTCCCCTGTCGAGAATGGCACGGAAGAGGAATACCTTCCCTTGTTCTTTTCCACCGACACCACGTAATGCCCCGTGCATTCGGCGACTACGTTGAAGTCCGCTCCCCATCCAAAGAAGAACGAGGATGAGTTTTCGACAAACATGGGAACGGGGATGTCCGTCATGGTTCCCGTGATGTTGAACTCCAGGCTTTCAGGACACTTCTCTGACGCTTGATTCGTCGTTGCCACCGGAGAAATCGTCTCCGCTCCCATATAAGAAGAGGTGAACAACTCGACATTGCTGTCCGCAAACATGGTTTTTCCCTGCGGAGTAAAGGTCAGGGCGGACTGGACTGTCGTGAAATCATGCGTCCATCTGTAAACGCCGTTGATGAAGAGATCGTAGGGTGTCTTTGCGACAGCGTTGACCACGAACGGTCCCGAGAATGCCAGGGAGACGGTCAGCGGATTGCGCACCTCTTCATCGTTTTCCCTGTAGTTGTGGTTGATGGCAACTATGCCGAAAGCCGTGCGTCTGTCCGCCAGTCCTATTCCTTCCAAAGAGAATCGTAGGGTCGAGATGTTCTTTTCTTCATCCCTTTCCACTTCCTCGGGGGCAGTCAAGGAGAATTTCCCGTTTGCAAACCGCAGGATAAAAAAGTCGTACAGCGTATTGTCAAAATCTGAACTTTTTGTCCTGACAAGCACATCCCGGTAATCTGCCATGAACTCGTCGGTGCCTTTTTCGAAGGTAAAAAGCCAGGTCGCAGTGCCTAGTTGCGGCATTTGGAAGTCATGCTCGATATTCTCCGTGAGAAAGAGGTCTCCCGACGCCTTGATCATGGTCTTCATGCCATTCGCGGCGAAACGGGCCGCATCGGAGTTGTTGAAGCAGGAGAGCGGCGTCAAGGACGGTGCGGGATAGGGAAGGGAACCGGTGTCGTCAAAGTATTCACGGACAAATTCGCCGTAAAGTTTGCCCAGGTCAGCCTGGCTGTCTACGTTTCGCAGCCCCTGCTTCAGCGCCGTAAGCGCCTGCCCTGTCTGGTATCCCCGCGATTCGAAAATGGCGTGCCAGATTTCCTTTTCCGGATATTTCCGGGCAAGCCAGACGGCGAAGGGATAAAGATTGTATCCATGGGAGCCTGCCGTCCGGTTCATGGTTCCGTCAGAGAAGAGCGACGGTTTTTCACTCACCATGGGCAGGCCGTCCAGTACCGCCCGGGGATCGTCAAAGGTCTTTGGTATGTAATTCTGCGGATCGTCGGACATGAGCCTTTCGGACCATGTGGTGCACATCTCTTCCAGCCAAAGGCAGGTGTAGTTGCTGTCATTGTAACAGTAATGATGGTAGTGCATCAATTCATGGATGACGATGCTTCCCATGTTGTCGCTGGTCAAGACGCCGTCAAAGAACTCCAGCAGCGGAGCGCTCAGCAATCCCGGTTCCACGCAATAGGAATCCTCGGGTTCTTCGCCACGTGCGGCTTTCCTGACATTGACGCGGATGCGCCTCCCCCAGGAGACCGGAAAGTTCTGCTTGAAGCCCAGTTCACCGATGATTGCGTAGGCCTTCTCCAGCGCCAAAGCAAAGCGCTGCATGTTTTCCAGGGGGAAATTCGCAAATGACTGAATCAGGAAGTGGGTGGTTAAATAATGGGATGGGCCATATTCCGAAGGCCAGACCTCGAAATTGATCCCCAGGTCATCAGCAACCGAACTGCCGCGGCTGCGCACACCCCCCTCTTCCGCATCCAATGCTTCAGTTCCCGCGCTGCGCGTGAACGGCGCGGCCTTGGAAAGCACAGTAAGCGATACCGGCTTTGAAGCCGAGGCATTGTACAGGCAGCGATAGGGCTTCCAAATGAGCTGGTTGTTCTTATAGACGAGCTCTTCTCCGTCGACCTCAATGATGCGATAGGACCAGAGCTTCTCCTTGGAGCCTTTTGCATTCAACTGGGCACCGAAAAGCAAGGCCGGAATGCCGGTGTTTTTTGCCGGGACATCAAGAACGATTTTGTTTTCGCTGGACGACGGCAGATTGGAGATGCCCACCGTCCGGGAAAGCGTACAGGTGAAATCCTCTGACAGCGGCGATTCCGGCAAGTTCTCGACCGTCCACAAGGACGTTTTGACCTGATTGTAATTGTTATTCGGGGTTGAGATTTTAAATCCCTCTCCCGTATAGCATTTCATGATCTGCGAATTCCATTCTTCTGTCTCTGGTTCATAAGTTATTTCGTAATCCAAGGCAGACGGCATCGCGTAGGTTCCGCGGATGAGTCCCAGAAGCATATCCGTGTCGGTGGCTGTCACCTGGCCATCCTGGTCCAGATCGGCTGCATTTTCCTTGGCCAGCGGCCCGACGACCATGGCGTTGATACGCACAAAATCGGCAATATCCAGCTTGCCGTCGTGATTCAGGTCGCCAACGAGATCAGCACGCGCCGCTAAGGTCAAGAGAAGAATCAAGGAAAAAAAGAATCTGCTGTTTGTCATTTTCGGCACCTCCTATTTTTCCACGTAGAGCCAATACGGTTTCCCAGGCTGCAGGTTTCCAGTGTGCTTCCTGAAGACGCCCGGCGCGATGTCCAGCAGATAGCTGTTGGATACATTGGATGGAACTTCTCTTTCCGCTGGAAGCATGACGAGATTCCAGCCTGGCTTCAGCGCTTCCGCCTCCGTGGGCTGGTAGTAGATTCTGGCCATATCGGAAGTCTTTGAAGAGACGGTAAATATCATGGCTGCATGAGGCGTGATTTCCTCCAGCGCCCTCATCATGTCTCCCTCCCGGCTCCAAGCGCGGAGGTTCTCGACGCCCAGGGCTTCTTCCAGATCCGCCAGGGTATGGATGCCCGCATCGCCGGGGATGCAGAGATATCCAAAATGGCCTGGTTCGGGAATGTCGAACACGCAGGTGGCAACAAGTTCTTCGTCACCCGAGGCATCCTGCTCGCCCAGCTCAATCCGCAGGGCGTCACCCGTGTCCGCCTCCTCGCTGACGGCACCGCGTTCCCGGGAAAAAACGGGAGCGCAGGCCCACTCCGCAAATGCTTCCGTTCCCCTGGAAGGCCGTGCAAAGACAATCGTGCACATCGGCTTGAGATTCCCTACGACATCCAAGGCCTGGAAAAGCTTGTCGTTGTTATAGATATAGAACTCCGTGGCAAGGGTGCCGGCGACATCATCCGTGCTGTCAAAACGGACGGTCCCCCACGGCGTCGGCCAGGTGAAACGGAGTTCCATAACCGGCATATTCGCGGAGTGAGTCAAGGCGAAGTATACGCCATCGTATGTCTGGTCCGTCTGGGTCAATTGCATTTCCACGGCAATTTCCGAGTCCGTCATCTTTGGTTCTCCAAATGAGACAAGGGGCTTCGTCAGCTGATAGACTGCCTCGATGGTGCTCTTGTCGAGCTTCGCCATGACCGAATAGATCGGGAGGATCATATAGGGCAGGAAGTTATAGACCATGCCGAGAATGACGGCAAAGGGCGTATTGATCATGTGGACGGTCGGCAGACCGATAGCGAACAGAAGGGAGTTGATCATGCCGGTATCCTCGAGGATCGCCATCCAGGAATAGGTGCGGAGCAGGAAGTT
>JAKSPB010000079.1 GCA_024405215.1 Lentisphaeria bacterium
CTGTCCGACCCGTCCGACCCGTCCGACCCGTCCGACCCGTCCGACCCGTCCGCCCCGTCCGACCCGTCCGACCCGTCCGACCCGTCCGCCCCGTCCGCCCCGTCCGACCCGTCCGCTCCGTCCGCCCCGTCCGCCCCGTCCGACCCGTCCGACGAAAAAAAACAAGGGGGGATAAAAAACATCGGCTAGTGGATATATTGGGCGACATTCCCTTTTTCTGCAACTCTTTTCCAATTACCCATGATTCATCTGATTCCTGCTCCGAAGAAGTTTTTCGCCGATATTGTCAAGGTTTTTCCGTGGGATGGGCTGGACAATATCGTCCTGCCTGCTGACTATACGCCTTCTCTATTGAAGGCCGCCTTGCAGTTCGCCGACGAGTTCGAGGCTGTCACGGGGAAGCGTCTGCGCTTTTGCTGCGGCGTGAGCTTCAACGGTTTTGCCGTCGAGCTGAAGCTGAACCGCGCCTTGACCGGTGTTGACGCCTACGCCATGCGCGGCGGCGGCGAGGGCATTGTCCTGGAAGGTGCCGACGAGAGCGGTCTTTTCTACGCGCTCCAGACGCTCCGCCAGCTTCTGAAGCAGCCTGCGACCACCTATCCGGAGTTCAAGATCGAAGATAGCGCGGATTTCCCGGTCCGCGGCTTCTATCACGATGTGACTCGCGGCGCCATCCCGACCTTGGAGACGCTCTTCCAGTTGGTGGACAAGATGGCCTACTACAAGATGAACCAGTTGCAGTTGTACATCGAGCATACCTTCGCCTTCGCGCGGCATTGCGACATCTGGGAGGGAAGCGATCCGCTGACCGCCGAAGAGATCCTGCGCCTTCAAGATTACTGCCGCGAACGCCACGTGGAGCTGGTGCCTTCCATCTCCACCTTCGGACATTTCTACATGGCGTTGCGCAGTAAGCGGAACGAGGAACTGAATGAGCTGGATGTGAAGGCTTCGGAGAAGCCCTTCTCCTTCCGCGACCGGATGGCGCACTACACGCTGAATCCCTCCGATCCACGCTCCATTGCGCTGGTCGAAGATATCCTGGACGAGTTCCTGCCGCTCTTCCAGAGCAAATACTGCAACATTTGCTGCGACGAGACGTTCGACCTGGGCAGAGGAAAGAGCCACGACATCGCTCCTGACGCTGCGGCCATCCGCAAGGTGTATGTGAGTTTCTTGAAGAAGATCATCGCGCTGGTCTCCAAGCAGGGCAAGACCGCCATGTTCTGGGGAGACATCATCGGGGACGAAAGCGAACTGATCAAGGAGCTTCCTGCCGATGTGATTCCGCTGGAATGGGACTACGGCCCGGAGTCGAATCGGCGCGACACGGTGGCGCTTTCCAAGGTCACGAAGAATTTCTACATCTGCCCGGGCACGACGGTCTGGAACCGTTGGCTGGGCGATGTGGTCACCGCCCAGAAGAATATCCTCAGCTATGCGAAGAAGGGCCTTCCCCTTGGTGCGAAAGGCTTGCTGAACACCAACTGGGGCGATTTCGGCAACGTGAATCTGCCGGCGACCTCCTGGTATGGTTTCGTCTATGGCGCCGCAGTCTCCTGGAATATGGCTGCTGCGGAGAACGTGGAGCTCTTCGAGGATGCTCTGGATGCCTTGGAACTCGGCGCCGATGGCCTGGCTGCTTCCTGGCGGCAGTTCATGGCGGCTGCGAAGGTGACCTGGGCGGAGATCTCCTGGTGGGTGGATCCCTCCGATGAAATTGCCAACGACGGGCTTGTTCATGACTGGCATAAGGAGAATGACGCAAAACCCGCCATTAGCCGGCTGGAGACGCTTTTCGCGGATTTCAACCGCCGTCTGAAGTGCGCCTCTCCGGTGGATCCTCTGGCGAAGGAGGAGCTGCGCTTCGGGGCGGAGATGACCATCCTGATGCACAAGATCTTCTCTGTCATCTGGGAGCCAGACAAGACAATCGCGCTGACCTTGGCGGATGAGGTCCGCAAAAGGGAAGTCCAGATGTGCCAGCTGTGGCACCGCCGTAACAAGCCCTCTGAGTACTATCGCGTGAAGGAAGCACTGCTCCGTATCGCGCAAAAGCTGGATACGATAGGCTAGCGTTCCGCGTCAAAGCCGGGAGGTGACGCATTCCGCCTTCCGGCGGAGGGAACACAACATGCAAACAAACGCGCACATAAGGAAAAGGCATTTTCCCATCTGACGCACTGGAGGCTAGGCAAAGAGAAAGTCGCCCTTTCGTGCATTCCGTGTGGCATGTGATCCGCGCTGAAAAGGCAGAACTTTGGGCATTGGCAGGATTATCAAGGAAAAAATCGGAATTTGTCCGATGTTGTGTTGTTTTGTCAGTTTTCAGTGATATATTATCAAAATTCCCGTTTTTGTCATAAATTGTCTTCTTTTCACTTTTCCTACTATGGCTCGTAGCTATCCTCTTGATCACGTCCGTAATATTGGTATCATGGCGCATATTGACGCCGGCAAGACCACTTGCACGGAACGTATCCTTTTCTATACCGGTCGCACCCACAAGCTGGGCGAGACTCACGACGGTTCCGCCACTATGGACTTCATGGAGGAGGAGCGCGAACGCGGCATCACCATCATGAGCGCCGCCACCACGTGCATCTGGAATGATAACATGATCAACATCATCGACACTCCCGGACACGTGGACTTCACCGTGGAGGTCGAGCGTTCCCTGCGCATTCTGGATGGCGCCATCGGCCTCTTCTGCGCCGTGGGCGGTGTCGAGCCCCAGTCCGAGACCGTGTGGCACCAGGCCACCAAGTACAACGTCCCGCGAATCTGCTTCGTCAACAAGATGGACCGTACGGGCGCCAACTTCTTCTCCGTGGTTGGGCAGATTCGTGAAGTCTTGGGCGCCAACGCGGTGCCGATCTGCATTCCCATTGACGAAGGTCCGGATTTCAAGGGCATCATTGACTTGGTCAAGATGTGCCAGGTCCGCTACATCGAAGAGAAGTCCGGCACCCGTCCGGTGGACGAGCCCCTCTCCGAGGAGTATCGCGAATACGCCGAGAAGTGGCGCAAGAACTTGATCGAGGCAGCCGTTGAGATGGATGACTCCCTGATGGACAAGTATCTGGCGGAGGAGGAGATCACCGAGGACGAGCTGGTCAAGGCCATTCGCCTCGGCACCCATCAGCAGCGCCTCTTCCCCGTGCTGTGCGGAACCGCCTTCCGCAACAAGGGCATCCGCCGTCTGCTGAACGCCATCATCAGCTATCTGCCCAGCCCTCTGGACATGCCTCCCTGCAAGGCCACCACGCTGGACGGCCAGGATGTGGAGCGCCATGCTGACGATGAGCAGAACACCGCCGCCCTGGCCTTCAAGGTTGTGGCCGACCGCGAAGTCGGCAAGCTGGTCTATGTCCGCGTTTACTCCGGCTCCCTGACCTGCGGCACCTACATCACCAACTCCACCAAAGGCAAGCAACAGCGCATCGGCCGTATTTTCCGGATGCACGCCAATCACCGCGAGAATACCGAGGTGCTGTATGCCGGTGAAATCGGCGCCATCGTCGGCCTTTCCGACACCACTACCGGTGACACCCTCTGCAACGAGGAGTCCCAGGTCACGCTGGAAAGCATCACCTTCCCTGCGCCTGTGATTTCCATCGCCGTCACGCCCAAGTCTCGCGCCGACCGCGACAAGCTGATGATCGCGTTGGGCAAGCTGGCGGAGGAAGATCCCACCTTCACCGTCCGCGTTGATCCGGAGACCGAGGATACGGTCATCTCCGGCATGGGCGAGCTCCATCTGGACATCATCATGGAGCGTCTGCGCCGTGAGTTCAAGGTGGATGTGGAGAGCGGTGCTCCTGAAGTCGCCTATCGTGAGACCATCTCCAAGAAGGTCACCCACGAAGAGCGCCTCAAGAAGCAGACCGGTGGTCACGGTCAGTTCGCCCACGTCATCTTCACCATCGAGCCCCAGGAGCCCGGCAAGGGCTACGAGTTCGTCAATGCGGTCAAGGGCGGCGACATTCCGAAGGAATACATCCCCGCCATCGAGAAGGGCTTCAAGGATGCCATGGAGGCCGGCCCCAAGTCCGGTTGCCCCTGCGTGGACTTCAAGATCACCCTGGACGACGGTTCCTTCCACCCCGTGGACTCCTCCGAAATGGCCTTCCGCACCTGCGCTTCCGTTGGCTTCAAGACCGCCTTCTCCAAGGCAGAGCCCGTTCTGCTGGAGCCCATCATGAAGCTGACGGTCTCCACGCCCGACGAATACTCCGGAAGCATCACCGGAAATCTCTGCGGTCTGCGTGGACAGGTCCAGGGCATGGAGATGGTCGGAAAGAACCAGCAGATCCATGCGCTGGTCCCCCTCTCCAACCTCTTCGGTTATACCAGCGCCCTGCGCAACATGACCCAGGGGCGCGCCGGTTTCAACATGGAGTTCTCCCATGACGCACCCGTGCCTCAAAGCGTGGCGGAGGAGATTCTGGCTGCCCGCAAGAAGGCTCGCGAAGCTCACAACAACAGGTAGTCTTCCTACTTGAGAATTCAAAGGGCGCCGGCGTTGATTTTTAGGGACGCGCGGCACAAAAATACCCGTCAGTGGATTTCCGCTGGCGGGTTTTCTTTATGGCCTCCGGATCAGTAGCGCGAAATATGTAAATTGCCAAGGCAAAGGATTCTATTCTGAATACGATATTGTGTTATATTATGAAACGTCTTCATTTTAGGGTGCTGCTATTCTTGTTAGAATTAGAAGATATCTTGCTGGAGAATCATGCAGAAAGTTTTTTTCCTGATTTTGATTGCTGTAATTATTTCTTTGCTCACTTTGCCGCTTGGGGCATATTTTCAAGATATTTGGATGCGGGTTATTCCATCGTATCACAATTATCTGCAACTTATTGTGTATTTGTATTTGTATCGGGTGATCTTTTATCTTATTATTTGTTCCTGTGCATATTTTCTCTATGTATATATCAAAAATCACAGATAGTAGCATATTCCATAGTTGCCAGCCGTGCTTGTTTCAATT
Source organism: Lentisphaeria bacterium (assembly GCA_024405215.1). GTDB lineage: Bacteria > Verrucomicrobiota > Lentisphaeria > Oligosphaerales > Oligosphaeraceae > UBA1724. The sequence goes on from JAKSPB010000079.1 coordinate 4,997, forward strand.
ATTAAATATCACTATACGGTAACTAACAGCCAACAGCCAACAACTAACAGCCAACAGCCAACAGCCAACAGCCAACAGCCAACAGCCAACAGCCAACAGCCAACAGC
>JAKSPB010000008.1 GCA_024405215.1 Lentisphaeria bacterium
GTTACCAAATAGGTATATATGGCATAGAGTACGAACTTATGACCTTCTTCAATCCTGCGGAGAACGACACGAATCTGGAGTGGGACGGAAAGGCGCACGAGGGACTCAAGAAGGGCAAGCGCAAGCTTTTCAATAGAAAAATTCACGTCTATTGATTTGCGATAATCCAGTCCATTCCCCGGCGGGAGGCGCTTTCCCGCCGGGGAGCCCCAACCACCCGAAACAATCCATGACACGGCATTTTGTGAAAAAGTGAGATTTGGTGTTGAGGGGGAGATTTGAGAACGGCAGGGGCCTTCCGGGGCGGTGCCCGCCCATACAGCCGCTTCGCGGCGAGGGATCAATCTGCATTCGCGGGCGGCGGGCTTGCTTTTTGTGGTGCTTTGGGAACGGCGCATTTTGACATGGCCTGTCACGCCCATACAGCCGCCATTCGGCGGCGAGGGCTAGGATGTTCTTGCGGCAGTGGACGGCTTGCATACGCCAACGGCAAGCTGTCCCGACAGAAAACTGGTCTATTGACAATTGGTAAAAAGAAAGAAAACTATATGCCTAAGTTGCCGTTATTGATTGACGATACGGACTTGTCCTGTGCCCGAGACGCAAGCCTCGGGAAAACGCAGTGTCAGAACACGCGGGCAACTTAAGTATGTAATTCCCAAAAAAGCTGTTGTCTGAATAACTTTTAGTTGTTACAGACTACTAGGGCACGGGAATGAAAAGGTCACGATTGTATGGAGCGTTCGGCAAGTTGAAACAGACTTTTATGCCGTGGATTTTCCGTGTTTTTTTGACGATGCTCTTCTCTTCCGGACTCCATACGGAGACTTTCGTTTCAAAGTCGCCATAGAGGTATTGCATGGGAATTTCCTTGTTGAAGGGATCTCGGGGGACGTCAGGCAATTCCTGCGGATAGCTTCCCGTGCGTCGCTTGATCAATTCGGCCTTGGCCAGCATGGCGATTTCCCGGCAGACTCCTTGGTGTTCGTGGATTTTATTCGCGAAACTGCCAAGTGCCGGAATGAACAGTTTGGGAAGCATGTACTTTGTCGTGAACGAATCCGAGTTGTCTTTGAGCGCATCGAAATTCCGCACTGTCATAAAACGGACATATTCGTTGAGATTGGAAAAGACGAAATCGCTGAGTTTGGGCAGAATCCAGGAATAGGCGGCTGGACGGATGGCGTCATCTTCCGGGGAAGTGTCGGAATGTAGGAAGAAACAATGCTCCACGCAATTCTTGATGGTTATCAATTCTCCGAAGATGAAATTGATCTGCGCTTCATCAAATCGCGTTTCATGTTCTTCCATTTCAAGGATCAGCTTCTCCAGCCATGCTTCGTCCACTAGGTCCGTGGGAATGGCTTCGGCAAGGGAAACGGAGCGCAACGTGTCGCAGGCGACAGCAACAAAGCATGACAGGACAAATGGCTTGTCCACCAGATAGTTGACTGCATTTTCCGAACGTCTCAGGGAGGCGAGAAGGGCGGCGGAGTCATGGTCTTCCAGGGCGAAGCGCGTCATCCAGGCTTCTCTGCGCGCCAAAGAGCGCAGAGGTGGCAGCTCTGGAAATCCCATGGCTGCAAGGTTGGCGGACTCGGAGAAATCCCTTGGGATCGGAGGCAGCGGGTTGGCAAAGCGTCTTTCAAGCCAGTCGCAGGCTTCTGGCGCAAGGACTTTCGCTTTCCAGGCCTCGTATTCCGCCTGGGGCAGCTCCTGGACCAATGCGGAAGCGTCAAGGAGCGGGCCGCCTTCCATCAGAGGCGGCAGAGCGTATTTCGCTCTTTCGGCCTCCATCGCCTTCCAGAACTCGCCGTCTGGAGTGCCTCCTTGGGCATCGAGTTCTCCGAGGGCTTCTACGGTCATTTCCCGTTCGAAGAATGCACTGGCTTTTTCCAGGGTGCGATGGTAGCGGGCGATGCTGCAAAGCGCCGCAATGCCGGTTCCCGCATAGACAAGGAGGACGATGCACCACAGTCCGCAGACGCATTTCCCGAATAGCTTTCGGAAATCCGTTTTTTCCATGATCGCGAAGGACTTGCCAATCACGAGATAGCCGCCGACAAGCAGGAGCAGCGAGAGTATCGCATACAGCCAGTCAAGATTCTGAAAGCACCAATCCAGATGGGAATCGGGAGTCATGGATGTGGCTTTGCCCGTTATTGACGAGGAAAAATACAAATTGTATTTGAAGCAGGTTCGCCTGATTCCTTCCAGGAAGCAGATGACAGCTATGGCGATCATGGCCACGCCGCTGGCAAATGTCCCCAGCGGACGCGGCTTCCAGATTTCCGATAGATGACAGGCGATTCCGCGCAGGAAAAGGATCATCGGATAGACGACAAGCAAAGCGAAGAACGACGTCGCCAGCAGCAGGAGGGAGGGGATGCTGGAGAATCTGGAAGGAACGGAAAGAAGCCAATGCGTGAAAGAGGATGTGGTCAGCAGATTCGCCGCAAGCCATGGAACCAGCAGCCAGATGGTCAGCGCCAGGAACGCGCCGCCTGCCGCATCGTCAAGGAAGAAGAATTTTTGAAAGAATTTTCTCATGGCGTCACTCCGGAAATCGGGTTGAAAAAGAAGGGGAATGATAGACTTAAGGTTCCTGCGCATTCAGATTCGACATTCTTTTCCGAGGCTTTGCGCCTCGGGCACAGGACAAGTCCGTGGGCTCGTCAGCCGTCAATGCGCTTGGAAGATTTTGTATTGTCTGTCACAGTATGTTTGCGAGAGGCGGAAAGGTTTTCCAGGGAAATACGGTATTTCCCGCACTTTTTTTCCATGCGTTTGGCAGGGAAGGGAAAGATTTCCTGCATGTGGAGGGTTTGCTCGTCGCTCCCTTTGATGTCCAGATTCAGCTCCAGACTTGGCTCTGTCATGGAAAGGCTGCTTGCAAAGAGTTCTCCTGTCACAATTTTGCTGGAAAAACCGATGAAATCATTGGCTGACAGGGAGAATACAAGGCATTCGATGCACTCTCCCGCGGGGGAAATCACAGTCAGGCACATTGGGAATCTCTCGCCTCCCAGGTGGTGGTCCGCATAGGAGGATATCTTCGCATGGGCATAGGGCATTGCTTCGGCAGTCATGTTTCGTACGGGATGCTGCTCCAGACGAATGATTCCCATCCAGAGAAGGCACACGGAAATCACCATCGCGACGACGAACGCCCCGACCATGGTCCCCAGTTGTTTTCTTCGGGCCAGACGAGCGTGGAAATCACGCCGGAAGGCCTCTTCGGAAGGGAAGGCCTGGGAGCAATCGGAAGGCTGCTGCGACAAGCGCTCCAGCAATTCATTGATTTTCGTTTCTTCCGTCATGGGGCATTTTCTTTCTGAGAAGTTGCTTGGCTGTATGGATTCGCTGGTAGAGGGCGTTGGTGTTGACTCCCAGCTTCCGGGCGGCGGTCGTTGCGTCCAAGCCGCTCAGGAGCGCGATTTGCACCGTCTGGCGATAGATTTCCGGCAGCGAGGCAATCGCCGCCTCCATTTGGGAAAGCTCTGCCGTGTCGTCATGTGCCGCTTGCTCTTGCGTCGGGAGGTCCGGCAGTTCCTCCATGCAATCCGTTCGGTCGCGCTTGCGCTTCCGAAGAAGGTTGTAGCACTCGTTGACCAAGATCCGGCTGATCCAACTGCCTAGCCGTTCCGGGGTGCGAAGGAAAAAACGACGCATCCACCCCTTGACCAGCGCATTCTGAATTGCGTCGTCCGCATCTTGGGCATTTCGGAGAATGCGCATGGACATCCTGCGCAGAAAGGGCAGCTGTTCATGCAGCATCTTCTCGAATTGCTCGACTGTAATGGGGGTGAATAGGGACATCGACAGAGAGGGAAAGGAATGCCGTTTACTTACTATGACGCGATTGCCTGAATTTTCTTATTGATTTTGCATGGTCGGGCAGGAAAAAGATTGGTGTGCACGAGAATTCCCGACGAAAAATGCAGATGCTTTCCCTGGGAAAAGAAGAGCTTCTTTTGGTAAGAAAGTAATAGATTTATATTTTCCCTTGTAAAAAAGATACCACAGTATATACTATGGATTACTTGCCATTCTATGGAAAATCACAGAACCACCCAAGGGCAATCATGCAGCTTTCCACACGAAATTTCACCATCCGTCTGCTGGACGACGGTGCGCTTCAGTTCAGCCTCGCCAACGGCCAGAGCTATACGCAGGAGCCCTCTGCCTATCCGATTGAGAACCGGCGGGAGGAGGACGGCGCCATCGCCTACGATCTTCGCGTGGGAACGCTGCTGGTCCATGGCAGAATCACCATCCAGACCGACCAGGAGTTCATGCTGGAATTGTCGGGGGAGGGCGCATTGACGGAACCGCTGGCCTATCCGCCGCCCTGGCGTCCCCATTCCGGCGATACTGCCATCATTCCCTACTACGAGGGCCTTGCCATTCCTGTAGAGGATGCCACGGCGCTGAAATACTTCCCGGACAACGGCGCACTGACCTTCCATCCCCAGCTGGGCTTTTTCGCGTTGCTCAACGATGGACTTTGCCTGGGGACCGCCATGGAGAACGCCGCCGACGCGCTGCTGAGCTTCTCCCGCAATGCCGAAGGGCTCGTGGTGCAACGTGCCGTCTGGCAGTCGGTCAAGGGGCAGTTCGCATACGCGCGCCGCCTGCGCTATCTTGTGCACGGTACGCTTTCCGCTGCCGCGCGCCGCTATCGTCGCCTGCGGGAGGAGCAGGGCGGATTCGTCGTCACCCTGAAGGAGAAGCTTCGGCGGACGCCGGAGGTGGCGAAGCTCCTTGGTGCGGCGGATGTCTGGATCTGGGATGACAACAACATGAACCGCCTCTACGCCAGACCGGAATCTTCGGAGATAACGCCCCGGGATTCCCGGCGCGTGGCGGACGAGATGCTGGCCCGGGGGATGTCGCGCATTCTCTGGAATGCCTTCGAGGGTGAGGCGCCGGAGGATTGCCGCGCTCTCAAGGAGAAGGGCTTTCTCGTGGGAAAGTATGACATCTATCGGGATGTGCTTCCCAAGCCGCTGGTGGATGTGGCCATTCCCTATCGACGCGACCGTTCCGTGAATACCCGGCACTGGCCTGGGATTGTGCGCATTGATGAGAAGGGGAACTATGTCACCGCATGGCAGATTTCCGGAAAGGACGGCACGATGTATGACCAGCACGCAGTCTGCGAGATATGCGCCTTGCGGCTCACGATGGAGAATGTGCCGCCGGATGTGGAGCGTGTCGGCTATACTTCCCGTCTGATCGACGTCCAGGCAGGAAGTGCTCCGCAGGAATGCTATGCGCCGCTTCATCCCGCCACCCGGTCGGATTCCCTGCGCTACATCAATGCCCAGAACCGTTTTTTGGCGGACATTGGGCTGGTGGTGGGCGTCGAGGTGGGACAGGAGGCCTGCGTGCGGGACTTCCACTATTCCGAGGGACTGATGTCCATCGGCTACTATCGGGCGGAGGAATCCGGACGCCGGATGTGCACCCAATACTACGGTTCCGAGATTCCTCGGCAGTTCACGGAGGCCATGCTCAATCCTGCCATCCGTCTGCCCCTCTGGGAGCTCATCTACCATGATTGCGCAGTATCCTACTGGTATTGGGGCGATTCTTCCAACTCCGCGCCGGAACTCATGCCTTTGCGGGATCTCTTCGATGCTCTCTACGGCCAGCCGCCTCTTTATTCCCTCAACATGACCCAGTGGGATCGCCTCAAGGAGGAAATCGCCTGTTCCTATCATCGGGCCACAAAGGTGGCTGCCCTGACGGCGACTGCCGCCATGAGCAGCTTCGAGTGGCTGACGGCGGACAGGATGGTCCAGCGGACAGTCTTTGCCAATGGCGTATCCGTCGTCGTCAATTTCTCTCAAAGACCATACGAGGCGGGGGAGAGGACCGTAGCGCCGCAAAGTGCGTTGGTGCAGACGCCTGCGGAGACTTTCATCATCTGACGATCTTCTTGACGCGGGACGGGGGACGGGGGAGACGCGGCGATGGTATCGCCGCGCACAGGACCGACGGTGGACGGTGGACCCTCCTTCGCCCTGCTGGCTACGGCGGGGCAAGCGCGGGACGGTGGACGCGGGACGGAGGACGGTTCGACCGACGCGGGACGGTGGACGGTTCGACCGACGGTGGACGCGGGACGGGGGACGGTGGACCCTCCTTCGCCCTACGGCGGGGCAAGCGCGGGAGCCGTCCTGTGCGCGGCGATACCATCGCCGCGTCTCTCGGCCAAATTTTACCTTCCTATCTCCTTTCCTTCTTTATGTTGCAACTTGATGAATATTACCTGCAACGGTTTCAGGGAGGCCGCGAGCTTCCTGCCGTCGGTCCTGGCATCCGCTTCGCTCAAGCTAACGCCTTCCACTGCCACGGGCTCTTCGAAATCCAATTCAAAGTCTCCGGGTTTGTCTTCCGTGGTATTGACGGCGAGAAGCCATGTCGTTCCCTTGAGGGAGTACGTCCTGAAGCAAACGGTATCTTCTGGATTGGAAATGACCTTGAAGGACAGCGGTTTTTCCACGGAAAGGAGCACTTCTTCGTGTGCCTTGACGCGGGAGGCGATTTTCCTGAGGTCTCCGAATGACTTGTCGAAAGGAATCGCGGGAAGGCCGGGGCTTTCCTTGTCGCGCTCCAGGAGGTCGAAATAGGAGTAGAAGATCAGTCCGTTGGCGCCGCCGGCGATGGCCATCCAGGCCATGGCGTCCATCTGTTCGTATGTAGGCATGGGGCAGCTTGCGGTCTTTTCCGCCGCCTCTCCGTATTTCTTCCAGTAGCGTCCCCAGGAGAAAGCCTGGGGGACCTGGATGATCATCTTCGTGCCGAAGGTGGCGTCATGGGAGCGTTTGGCTGTGCGGTATGCGTTTCCGATGATTCCGCCGGGGACGGGGTAGGGGTCGGAGCCGTGGATGTCCGATGCAGGGAGGAATGGCAGGAAATCGTTGCAGAGGACGGTCCAGGCGGGGCGGTCGGGGTCGTGCTCCTCGCAGCCGTTGCGGTAGTCAATGGCGTCCTGGAGATACTGGACGGCGAGTTCGTCGTTGATGTACCAGGCGATGATGGCGGGGTGGTGCTTCAGTCTGTCGATGACGGCATAGCCTTTTTCGTGGATGAGCCGTGTCTTTTCCTTGTCGGCAGAGCGGGAACTCACGCAGGCGTTGGCGTAGAAGACCTTGATGCCATGGTCGTCAAGATAGTCCAGCATTTCTTCGGAAATCGGATTGTAGTCGATCAGGCAGTTGAAATCGCTGTCGAGGTAGGGCCTGAGGTTCTCTTCTGTGACGCCCTTGTGATACATTCCCAGGGGGAAGAAAGGCTTTCCGTCCACGATCATGCGGCGATGGCTGTCCACATGGACGCGGTATTCCGGCTCTTTCGCCAGTTTGCGGAACCGGTTTTCGCTGAGATATTCCCGGCCGTTCCGGGAATCGACCACGCTGCACTGCATGACGTATTCCCCTATGGGAAGTGCAGTTGCGTTGAAATGGAAGCTCACACGGTCCTTCAGTAGCTCATCCAAGGGCCTTTCCAGAATGACTTTGCCGTCTTGCAGAAGCCGCAGGGTGGCGTTGCGGAGAACCTCCTCGGGAATCGGGAGGGACTTTTCGCCGCGCCCGCAGAAGACGGTGACGGGGCCGGCTGCGGCTTCGTCGCGATAGCGGTCCGTGACGGGCAGACATGTGAAGACTTCGCTTTCCGCTTCGTGAATATCCACGCTGTCGAACCAGATTTTTCCGTAGATGGAGTTCCGGGGGGAGGGCAGGAGGGCGATGGTCGCGGCATCCATGTTCTGCGGAATCTGCGCGCGTCCTTGCAGGCGCAGCCAGCCGTTGTTGAGGTCGACGACGGAGGAGGTGTACTGTCCTCCCGTGAACTGTCCTTGTCGGGAATACTCCAGAATGATGCTGGCCTTCAGTTTGGCGTCCGCCGGGGCATCCTCTTTCATGATCAGGCGCATCACGGCGCTGTATTCGTAGGTCTTTCCCGGTTCCAGGGGGACTCTCTGAACGAGCCATCCCTTGCTGTCTGCGTCGGAGCAGTCGAAAAGGGCGGAGCGTTTTCCCTCGTAGGCATTTTCGTCGCTGCCGCGCCAATGGGTTCCGGGGAGGCTCCATGCCACGGGATTGCCCCGTTCGTCCACCTCCTCGAGACTGGGATTGTTCGCTAGGTTCGCCGTCTGTCCTGGAAGGAGTCCGGTGGCGACCATCAGAAGGAGGAAGGTCGCCTTTTGGAAGAAAGCGGAAAGAGAAGAAGTTGCCATGGGCGATGAGGGAAGTGGAGGGGGAATGGATTGTTTTGCCATGTCCAAGGAGGCGATTCAAGGAATCGTCATTCCACTTCGAAGGCGAAAATGGTCTTTGGAGTGGAATCCAATGGGCGCAGGATGATTTTTTTCCCTTGGCAGTTCTGCAGGTCGAAATGAAGGAACCGCTGGTGATTGTCCCGGATGGTCAGAATGGACTTCCCGTCGATTTCCAGGTCAAAATTCCGGAGGAGTTCATCGGGGAGGCTCTTTTCCGGAGCGTTCAGGGGATATTGGCTGGGAAGATTCCGGTCGCGACGGTTTGCGGAGCGTTTCAGGAGGCCACTGTCCAGAACCAGGCGAACGCCATGGATTTCTTGAATTGCATCCAGCTCGTACTCCACGTATGCGCCGGTTTCGCCACGCCAGAAGGACTGCAGCTCCTTTTCGTCTCGGGCCCGGTTTCGGCCCGAGCGCAGCATTTCCGCATGGGGACGATTGGAACGGATTGTCGCTTCGCGGGTGAGAGCGGAAGGTTCGTGCTTCAGGCCAAGGATCGTGACATCGTCCGCCAGAAGCCTCTTTTGGACGTCGGCGTAATGTTCCCGGGCGATGTCACCAGGCAGCCGCTTTTGCTGGATGGCAAGGGCGGCGCAGGCACCGCCCGCCTGTCCCAGCTGCATGCAGGTCGCCATGACCCGGGTGGAGGAGAGGGCGACATGGGAGACGGAGATATTTCGTCCCGCGAACATCAGATTGGGGACGTTCACGGAGCAAAGTGCGCGCAGGGGGAGCGTATAAGGCTGCTGCGGGACGATGTTGGTATTGGGTTCTCCGCGATGCCGGATCCCGGCCGGGTGATGGTCGTCCACTGGCCAACCGCCGTATGCGATGGCGTCCGGCCAGTTTCCGCCATTGAGAATCTCTGTTTGTGTGACGGTAACCAGGCCTTCATAGCGCCGACTTTCCCGTTTTCCGGGCAGGAATCCGATCCAGTCCACGCCCCAGTTTCCTGCCTTGTGGTCACCCCGGTTCTTGATGTGGTCGAGGACGCCGGCCATGGAAGACAGCACTTCGTCTTTTACCGACTCCGTGTCGGCGATGGAGTTCTGTTCGCCCCCCAGTTCAACCCACCAGAAGTTCTGCATGGCATCAATATTGTGTCCGCGCCCCGGGGGAAAATCTTCTTCCTTGGGATAGAATTGTGCCCAGGAAGGCGGAATGTATTTCACCGGATGGTCGTATTCCCGCAATTGTGCCAGGCAGCTCAGGCCCATGGTCTTGGCATCCGCATGGTCTGGCGCGAGGGACTCGCCGTAGGTGCCCTTGCCTTCGCGTCCGAAATGATGCTTAGCACCGGTCAAGGGAGCCAGAATGGAGTCGCCGGAGCAATCCATGAAGATTTCTGCTGTCACCCTGTGGAACTGCTGGGTGGTCATCTGCCAGCCGGTGACGTTTAGGATCTTCCGGGATTGCTCATCGCATTCCGCATCGCAGCAGCTGCAGTTGAAGAGCACGGTCAGATTTTCCTGGAATCGCACCTTTTCGTAGAGGATGGAGTCCCAGATTGACCAGTTCCCCTGGGGATTCCGATGCAGGTTCTCCAGGCGAAGTTCTTCGACAAGGCCAGTCTCCTGATAATTCTGGCATCCGCAGATCCACATCCGAATCTCGCCGGAGGCATTGCCGCCAGGCACGGGGCGTTCTTGCATCAATAATACCTTGATGCCCTGGCGGGCAGCCTGGATGGTTGCGCCCATGCCCGCCAGGCCCCCGCCGATGACGCAGAGGTCGGTTTTGTGTTCAACAGTCTGAAGACAAGCGTGGTGCATGGTTATGCAAAATACTCGGGGATGGCAAGGGAAAGAGAGAAAACGCCTGCGGCTTCGTGGCTGCCGCAGGCGCTCTTGCAGGGAAAAATCTACCGCTTGGGCTCTACTCCAGGTGGAAGAGCTTCATGCCGATTTCCTCGGTGAGTTCCACCTCGATGGAGGATTTCTTCTCTGGAGCGCACTTTTCAGGAAGCATTTCCGTGACGGTGCGTTCTTCCGGCAGTGTAATGGTATATTTTCCCGCCTTTCCGTTGATGGAAACGAAGGAATCCGTTGCCCAGATGACTGCCGTGCCAGAGTTTTCGTAGCAGTGGATGCCGTTTTCGCGGAAGATTGCCTTCCATGCGTCTCTGGAGAGGAATCCCGTTGTGGAATAGTATTCCAGAGCGTCGCCGTTCCTGCGTGAGGCGAATGTGATTTCATCCCTGCTTTCGTTGCGCCATGCCAGCGGCGTGATGTCTTTTTCGACGATGCCGAAAGACGGTCCCATGACGATGTCGGAAAAAGGCGTCATCCTGCCGCCGTTTGCCATGATGGCGCAGCCGTCGTGGGCGACGGCCTTTTCCGTGACTGCGAAGCCCGTGAGGTCGCGGATGCCGTCGACGCTGTGGCCGTTGGCGTCCAGATAGCCTGGCGCGTAGAGCCACACGATGCTCTTGCCGGCCTGGCGGAGCTTTTCAATGATGGCGCGTTTCTCAGGCGTCAGATAGAAGATGTTCGCCATCACATAGATCTGGTAGTCGCGTACGTTCGGATTGGCGAGGTCGCTGACGAGCAGCACGTCGAATGGAGTGCCAGTGTGTGTGAGTTCCTGCGCGTTGCAGTCAAGCATCAGGTCGATGTTCGTCGTGGAGATGCGGTTGTAATAGACGCTCTCCAGGTCGGCGACGACCGCCACGCGGGAGACGGGCTTGTTGCCTTTGGCCGCCAGGTCCCGGAGTTCTTTGATCTTGCGGAAGAACGCGAGAATCTGCGGGTCGTTGTACCAATGGCGTGTGAAGTCCATGAACCAGCAGCCTGCGTTGCGGCAGAGGGTCTGCGCCAGGTCGCGGGAGAGGGTGGTGACGGACTGCGCGGGGGTGTAGACGTGGCGGTGGTATGTCTCCTCCACGGCCAGATGGGTTCTGCTGTCGTGCTCCTGAATCTGTATCTTTCCGCGCAGCCTGTGGCTCTCCACGGGACTGCGTCCGAACTCGGCATCGTCCACTTCACGGTTGGAGTAGAGATCTGGCGCGGACTGCCAGTCGACAACGCCCGAGGCGAGGAGCTCTTCGTTTTCCAGATGCCACGCCTCCACGGGATAGTGCATTCCGAAAAGGTAGCCGTGATAATTGCCTACGAGTTTGCGATAGCCGCAGGCTTCCTTGATGGCGGTGTCCCACGCAATGACTAGATCGCGCATTTCACCCTGCATGGTGTGCAGGAAGTCTATGACGGCTGCGTTCTCCACGGGATCGCGCAGCGTGCCCAGCGAGTCGATGGATGCGTTGCGTTCGTCGATGCCTGGAATCTTGGCGGTGTCGATGGTGACGGCGTTGTCGTTCCAGGCTTTCTGCAGCGCTTCGTCGGTGCCGTATTTCTTGCCGAGGTATCTTCGGAAGGCCTCTTCCATGCGCTTGCAGGTGCCTGGCATGTGGGAGCGCATGCCAAGATAGTGCCATTCGCGATAGACGCCGAAGTCCACGCGATAGGAGATGACGCGCTTGCCGATGGGCAGTGATTCCACGTAGTTGACCACCTTGCGCAGATATTCCGCGCCGTCCTTGCGCCATTTCAGCGACGCGTAGGAGGGTGAGCGGACGTTGTTGACGGGATCCTTCTCCGCGAGGTTCACGCCGCCCACGCCGTAGTCCATGAGTTCGTCGGGATTGGCGTCCATCCACCATTTCGTGGAGCCGTTCAGGTTGATTGCGAAAATCAGATATGCGTCAGGATTCAGAAGAAGCGCGTTATAGAGCCGGTCGTGAATCTGCTTCTCGTTGATGCTGCCGTCGGCGTTCCAGCAGTCGCTTTCGATGCCAAGGAAATAGAGGTCCAGTCCGCCCCGGTGGAAGTTCTCGATCTTCTCCTGCGTCTTTTCGGAATCGTAGGGCCATGCGTAGGGCGCACCGTAGAGAAGCGCGTCGACTTTTCTGCCGTTCAGCACGAATTTCGGATTGGTGTCCGGAAGGACCTCCGTGGTGACGGTCAGTTCCGGCTCCGCCTCAAGCCTTTTGTTCAGGGCAGTCATCTTGTCTTCAGCCATCTTTTTCTCCTTGTAGTAGACTTCTCTTTCTGCGTCGTCATAGATTTCGCGGCAGTTGTATGTCTCGGCCCAGGGGGCCGTCAGCGTATTGCCCATGTCCAGCGGTTCCGCCCAGCCGCTGTCGTCGAAATCCTTATCCAGCCAGCCGCTGTCCGCCGTGCGGGAAATCTTCCATGATTTGTTCGTGAATACATCCAGCTTGGTCTTTCCACCGGCGCTTATGGCAAGATGCCCGATAAGGCCGCCGGGGCCGGAGCCGTTTCGGATTTCGACGCAGAGGACATTCCTGCCGTCCTCAAGAAAATCAGTCAATGTAAAGCCATTGGTGGAGCCGCTCGCCACTTTTGCTGCCTTGTGTCCGTTGAACCAGATGACCGCCGAATCGTCCGCCCGGTAGAAGAAGGTGGCCTTTTCGCCTTCCGTTTTTTCCCAATGAAAGACGACACGCGCGTAGCGGGAGGCATTCGTCGTCTTTTCGCCGAACTGCTCAGGATACCAGATCCAGCGCGCCTTGCTGTCAATCGACGATTTGGCAAAGAGCATGGATGCCAGCATCAGGGCGACAATAAAGAGTCTTTTTGTCATTGAGGTATGAAACAACGGTTGTAGAATATGGGAAACCTGCCGCGAAAGCATTGTTTGCGCCATCGCGGCAGGTTACGATTTCATTCACGAATTAGCGGCCCTTGTCGCCGCCGTAGACATCGATGCCGGGATACCAGTAGAACTTCATGCGCAGCGCGGAGGCGGTGGTGCCGTCAGTGAAGGCGGCCTTGTTGACGGATTCCACGTGGCCATCGCCGAAGGAGAAGTTGCAGGCCAGGCTGTGGCGGCAGTAGCCGAGCTTGACGCCTTCGTTGAGGGCGACCATGACGCCGACGTGGGTCCAGTTGGCGGTGCTGTAGTAGCTGGCGTTGCCGGCCTTGTCGGTGTTGACGCCGTCGGTGATGTTGACGTAGATGCTGGGATACTTGATGGAGCTGATGCGGTGCCAGGTGCAGGACTTGTTGCAGCCGGACTGGTCCATGCCATTCTCGCTGTTGTAGATTCGCTCGTTGTAGCCCATGCCGATGTTGGCCTGGTAGCAGGTGTTCATGCCGCAGCGCCAGTCAGGCGGGCAGGAGGGGCACATGTAGATCTTGTGCCAGTTGGAGTTGTCGGTGCCGGTGCCGGCCATGTCGGCGGCAGGGTCCTTCTTCAGGAAGTCGTCGCCGCTCATGGGAGCGCCGGGCAGCAGCGGGTTCAGAGTCTGCCAGGTGGCGGCGCGCCAGTTGGTCAGCCAGTCGCCGTATGCGGCCCAGTCGGACTGGGGATAGTCGTAGGCTGCGTAGCAGATGGGCAGCAGGAAGTCGTCGCTGTCGTTGGTGTAGAGGAGGTTGCCCAGCTGGATCTGCTTCAAGTTGTTGGTGCAGCTGATGGCGCGGGCCTTCTCGCGGGCCTTGGAAAGCGCGGGCAGAAGCATGCTGGCCAGGATGGCGATGATCGCGATGACGACAAGCAACTCAATGAGGGTGAAGGATTTCTTCATCTTTTCTCCTTGGCGTGTTGGTTGGGTGGTTGTTGGGTTTCAAACGCGGAAGACGTCCGGGGAATGCTTGGTATGAATTTACAAAATGGGAAAATGATTCGTAAAAACATTACCAAACATATTATCTGTACTTTTTCACGGATTTCAAGTGTTTTCTGGAAAATTTTTCAAAAAATTTCTTGTCGGGAACGAGGGGAAATCTCCCTTTCGCAGTGCGAAATGTCTGAAAGGGAGTATCTTTGGGCATTTCCCACTTCCTTCTTGATCTTCCCATGCCCACGTCCATCAATCCTCCGCAGCGCGGAATTCCCTTCCAGACCGCCTTTTTGGCGGACATCCGTCACGGCATCTATTCTCCTGGCGAGAAGCTTCCTTCCGAGCGCGGCCTGGGTGTGACGTATGGTTTCAGCCGTCCGACGGTCCACAAGAATCTGGAGGAGCTGGCTGCGCAGGGGATTGTGGAGTACCGCAACCGGACGGCCTACGTATCGGCCAATGTGATGCAGCTTCTGGAGGCGGAGAGCCCCGTGGGAAGAGTCGTTCTTCTCATGAACCACGACAACTATTTAAACCTCATCTACGCCTCCATCAACAAGATCCTGATGGAGCGCCTGGGAACGCTCTTCCACATCCGTCTTCTGGTGACGCAAGGCGAGGACCCGGGCATTCTGGCGAGCATCCATCCGGAGGACGTGGTGGTGGTTCTGGGGCTCTTTCTGGCCAGGGGGCTTTTCAAGGCCATCAGCGCGAAGTGCCGGAATATTTTCGCCGTCAATTTCAAGTCCCGGTTCGGCAACTGGCTTTTGCCCGACAACTACCAGGCGGGAAGGAAGATGGCGGAGATGCTTTATGGCCGGGGCCATCGGAAGATCGCCGTGGTGCTGCGCTCCAATGACGACGCGGAGTTCGAGGAGCGCTTTCGCGGTGCATACGATTTCCTGGCGGAACAGGATTGCGACGCGCTGCGGATGCTGACATCTGACAGGCGCGACTACAAGGAGGTCGTCCAGATGCATTTCGACGAGTTCGTATGCCGGCACGAGGCCACCGCGCTGCTGTGCCTGCGGCATTCCATGGCCTTGCAGCTTTATGATCTGGCGCGGGAACACGGGATGGTCATTCCCAGGGATTTCAGCCTGGTCAGCTTCGATGACAACTACGGCTCCGAACTGCTGGATCCGCCGCTGACCTCCTGCCGCTATCCTGTCGTGGTCATCGCCGAGAAGCTCCTCACCGCCATTCCCAAGGCATTCGAGATGGAGCGCGGCACGAAGTTCCTTCAGGAGACCATCGCACCGCTGCTGGTGGAACGCGATTCCGTGGCTACGCTGCAGGGGTGAAGTTCTGTTAAGGCATTCGTTTTTCTCCGGAATGCGCCGGATTGGCGATTGAGGATTTTTGCAGGAACCTGCGAAAATCCACGATAAAAGAGGGAAAATGAAGAAAACGGCATTTTACGATTAGGGAAATGCTGTTCTATCCATATCCCCAGGGAGCACGTGTCCCGGCGGAAGTGCAGGGCGGTTCCTACGATCCCGCCGCCGAGACCCTGACGCTTACGCAACACGCTTTCTCGGTGCGATGGTAAAGCTGTGATTGTGTAACTTGTTTATTGGGAATAAGACTTGGTAATCATCGCTGTTTCTGTTCAAAATGTTCCATTGACAATGGAATATATGTTCCATTGTCAATGGAACATTTCTGCATTTGCATTATATTAAGGAAACTGCAATGTTGAAGATATTTCTTTCTTCACGTTTTCACATCCCCCAAATACCCGAACATGCTGGCCAGTGAATTGAATCTTCTGATTGACAAGCAGCGCGAAGAGTGGAAGCTTTCCAATGGCGTTCTGCGCGAAAAGATGCGCGGCATTCCTGTGTTGGACAATTACGCGACCATCATCAGCGGCATTCGTCGTTGTGGAAAGAGCACGCTGCTTCGGCAATGGCAGTCGATCCAGGAGCAGCCTACGCTGATGTTGAGTTTCGACGATTTGCGGATGACGGGGTTTACGCAAGACGATTTCCGTGTCCTAGATTACGTCATAGCCGGAAGGAAGGCGCGTGTTCTGCTATTTGACGAGATCCAGACCATTCCTCATTGGGAGTTGTACATCCGGCAGAAACTGGATGAGGGCTGTTCGTGTCTGGTGACGGGGTCCAACGCCTCCATGCTCAGCCGCGAACTGGGAACAAAATTGACGGGGAGACATATAGATGTGGAGTTGGCCCCCTTCTCCTTCAACGAGTTTCTTGCGTTCAGCCGTCAGGAACGGACAGCTTCATCGTTCCGGGACTATCTGTCCCGTGGAGGAATGCCTGGCTATTTGTCCAATGGCAATTCCGAGGTGCTTCGAACGCTTCTGGATGATATCATCTATCGGGACATCGCCGTGCGATATGGCTTGGGTGACGTGAATCTTCTGCGCTCGCTTTGTCTCTATCTGTTTGGCAATCTCGCCAATCTGGTCAATCCCAGCAGGTTGCTTCAGACTTTCAAAGTTCGTTCAGCCACGACGATGCTTGAATATTTCAGCTATCTGGAGCAGGCATATCTGGTTCATCGTATGTTAAAATTCTCACATTCGATTCGAGCACAACAGCTTGCACCAAAGAAAATTTACATTGCGGATTCTGCGCTGCACGGGCTGGGACAGGTCGCTCCGACTCCCGACATGGGCTATCTGCTCGAAAATGCCGTCTACGGCTTTTTGCGGCAGCGGTGGCCGGAAATCCACTACTTCGCCGACGACGGCTGTGAATGCGATTTTGTGGTGCAGGATGCGCACGGTGCTTTCCAGGCTTTCCAGGTCTGCTGGGAATTGACGGATGCCTGTCGGGAACGCGAGTTGCGCGGACTGGAAAGCGCCATGAAGCGCCTGGGGCTGAAAGAAGGGGTCATCGTTACGTTTGACCAACGGGATTTTGCCATCATGGAGGGAAGGGAGGTCCACGTTGTGCCTGCATGGGAGTTTTTCAAATAGCTTCTTCTCTCAAATGAGCCTTGAGGAACTGCTTTTGTCACACGAACGAATCGCTTCGGAGATTTCCAGCAGGATCAAGCCATTGATGTATTTCGACAAGTATTTGAAGAGCGGCTATTATCCCTTCTACAAGGAGGGGCTGGATGGCTATGACATGCGCATAAGGCAAGTGGTCAACCAGGTACTCGACAGCGACTATCCGGCGATTGACGATGTGGAGCCGAATACGATACGCAAGGCGCAAAAGATGATGATGCTTCTTTCCGAACGTCCGCCGCAGACGCCGAACATATCGCAACTGTCCAGGGAGTTGGAGCTGGATAGAATGCAGGGAATCAGGATGCTTCGTGCGCTGGAACGCGCGGGGCTTCTGATTCTCCTGGAGAACGAAAGCGCGTCGTTGAAAAAAATGTCGCGCCCGGAAAAGATTTACTGCGAAAATCCCAATCTGATATGCGCATTGGTGCCATCCGCCGAACGCGGGACGCTCAGAGAGTGCTTCTTCTGCAACCAGGCCAGGGCATTGGGTAGCGTCAACTATTCGAAACAGGGTGACTTTCTGGTCAATGGCAAATATCTTTTCGAAGTGGGCGGACAGGGAAAGAAATTTACTCAAATCAAGGACGTGCCAGACAGTTTTCTTGCCGTTGACGATTTGGAGGTAGGCTACGGAAACAGGATTCCCTTGTGGTGTTTCGGGTTGCTTTCGTGAGCGATCCTGCCCGGCAGGGAGGAAACCGGAAATCTTTCGACGGCCTGAACAAAACGGGGCCTTTCTTTTGTCCAGAAGGAGGATTGACAGACTAAACGCACCTTTGGACAAAGAAAACGCATCCCACGGTGAAAAGGGGTGCGTTCAGTTGTTCCCAAGGGGTGCGTTTTCTTTTGCGAAGCGTTCATCCCCCGCCATTTTCCCCTTGTTCCACGGTGCGTTTTCCTGTTCCGAAGGCGAAAAAAGGGCGTAGTTCCCCCCTGCGCGTCGCGCCGATCTTCGGTTTGACAGATTAAACGCGCCCCGCCTGCGCGGCCCTGGCACGCCTTCCGGCAGCCTGTCCGCGACTTGGATTAAACGCGCCCCCGGCCGGCTACTTCCAGCCCACGAGGGCGGGCGTCAGGTTGACCTCGGCGGCGGGAACCGGCCATATCCCCAGCCTTCGGAGCGCCTCCTCCCCGACGATCCTCCTGAAGGCCTCGATGGCCGGGACGTCGCCGTACTTCGCGCGAAGCATGCTGTTGACATGGGAGACCGCCAGGTTCACTTTCTCCTGGGTGAGGTCGTCCATGCTCCTGCCCTTCGGCAGGATCCTGCGCAGGTTGAGTCCGCAGCGCGCATCCGCCGCGGTCGCGGCAGCCGTTGCACACGTAGGGCGGCGCCTCCAGACGGGCGCACTTCTGCGCGCGGCAGTCGGGGCGGACGGCGTTGCATCTCTCGTAGCGGCAGCATCTTGCGCGGGTGCACGCCCCGTCGCCGCAGGCGTGGCTGTGGCGGCAGCCCTCCAGGAGGGCTGCAGCGGTTGGCCGGACGGCCCTTGGCGCCGGTGTCCAGCTCCATGCCGTTGCGGCGGATCTCGCGGACCACGGTCGAGCGGGGGCGCTTCAGTGCGCGGCTGATCTCGTTGAGGCTGCCGCCGCCGTCGAGCATGTCGGCGATGGCCTTCCTTGCCTCGAATGTCAGATGTGACATGTGATTTTCCTTTGGCTGAGGGTGAAGGAGCCGTTTCCCGGACTAAACGCGTCTCCCTCCCCGGGGAGGGAGACGGGGGAGGACGGCTCCTCCTTAACGTCACCTTCCCGAACTAAACGCATGCTTCGCTTTGGGATATTCTGAACGCACCCCCGCCCTTGTAATACTGAATGCACCTGCCCTGCGCTCAAGCGTGTGCGTTTAGAATTTCTTTTCTCGCAAAAGACAAATTGTGGAACATCTGAGAAAATTTTTGTTTTTTCCAAATTTTTTCCAAAGTGGCTTAGGAAATTCGCATTACAGTATGTCAAAGCTTGATTTTCTGTAGAAATTCCATAAAAATCCACGTCGTTTACTTACTTCCATGCGTATCTCCAAATTCTTCTTCCTGGCTGTTGTCGCCTGCGCTCTTCTCGTTACCTCCTGCACCAAGAAACCCAAGCTTGATTTGAGCGGTGTCCGAACCAATCCCAGTGCCAACGGCGGCGCCGGCGCCAATGGTGAGAATGGCGATGGCTTCGGTGCCGGCGAATTCGTGGCCGGTCCCACGGATTTTGATGACTTGAACGGGAATGGCGGCGATGGTTCGGAGGGCGCCGGCCTGGCGGTTCTTGGCGCTGGCAATTGGGGGTCCACGGATGCTCCCGTGGCGGGTTCCGAAGCCAGCAATTTCGTGAAGAACGGCCAGCGCTGGAACCAGGCCGTGGTCTATTTCGGATACGATCAATCCGATATCGCGGCCAGCGAGCGTGCCAAGCTGGATGTCATCGGCAAGTATATGAACGAGAATCCTGAAAAGGGCCTGGTCATCGAGGGCCATACGGACGAACGCGGCAGCGACGAGTACAACCGTGCCCTGGGCGAGCGTCGTGCCCTGGCTGTCCAGCAGTATCTGAATCTCCTGGGTGTTGCGGACAACCGGATGCAGACTATCAGCTACGGCGAGGACAAGCCCGCTGTTTCCAATGCGACTTCCAACAGCGACCACCAGAAGAACCGCCGTGCCGAGTTCGTCATCGGCGATCTCTAGTCGTTTGCCTTCCATGCGTCAATGAATCGACTTGACGTGGCTGCCGCCGTGGTCATCCGCGGCGGCAAGTTGTTTTTGGCCACTCGCCAGAGTGGCAGCCAGTATGGTGGGCTGTGGGAGTTCCCGGGGGGCAAGGCCGAGCCTGGCGAGAGCCTGGAGGAGTGCATCATCCGGGAACTACGGGAGGAATTGGCCTGGGAGGTGCTTTCCGCGCAGGAGCTGGGAGTGCTTTTGCAGGAGCGCCCTGGACAGCGGGAGCTGGCGTTGCATTTTATGCGCTGCACCGTGTCGGAGGGGGGCGAACCGCTTCCCCAGGATGGCCAGCAGGCGCGATGGTTTTCTCCTGACGAATGGGATTCCCTGGAGATGGCGCCCCTGGATCGAAAGTTCCTGGAGGACCACCGGGGGGAAATGCTTGCGTGGCTTCGGCAGAGCTAATCCATTTTTCAGACAATCAGGGTCCATAAAACTACTACTTAAGGAAAAACAAGATGAAGATTGTCATTTCAGCGGAAAAAGTCCAGTCCCGGATTCAGGAAATGGCTGTGGAAATCGACCGTTTCTATGACGGCAAACCTTACACGGTGGTCGCGCTGCAGAATGGCGCCTGCTATTTCGCGGTGGACCTGACACGTGCCCTCAAGGGCGATTTCATTCTTGATACCCTTTCTGCCTCCAGTTATGTGGGGGAGCACTCCACGGGGAAAATCAAGTTCCGCGGCTGCACCAAGACGGATCCCAAGGGGCAGAACATCCTGTTGGCGGACGAGGTGCTCGATACTGGCTTGACGCTTTCCACGCTGGTGCGCTATTTCAAGGAGCAGGGGGCCGCCAGCGTCGCCTCCGTGGTGCTGGTGCAGAAGCAGCGTCCGCTGCATCCGCTTGCTCAGGATTTCCGGGCAAACTGGGTGGGCTTCAATCTGGAAGACCGATTCCTGATTGGCTGCGGAATGGATTACAATGAGCGCTTCCGTCAGCTTCCTTTCGTTGCGGAAATGGAGGCCTCTGACCTGAAATGAACGACCTTTCCGGATTCAGGATCCTTGTGCTGGGCGCCGGACGCAGTGGCTGCGCTGCCGCGCGGCTGGCACGTGCGCACGGCGCTGAAGTCAAGGTGCTGGATTCCGCGCCGCAGGAGAAACTTGCGTCTGTTCAGGAGAATCTGGCGCGGGAAGGCATTGTCCTGGAGTGCGGCTGCACTTCGGAAAGCTGGGAAGGACCGGAGATCTTCCAGGTGGTGGTGAGCCCCGGCATAGCCTTGGATTCGCCCTTGCATCGTCTCGGGGAAAGCACGGGCGCCCCGCTGGTTGGCGAATTGGAGTTTGGCGCATCCTTCCTGCATTGTCCCTTTTATGCCGTGACGGGCACCAACGGCAAGACGACGACGACGGAACTTCTGACGGCGTGTCTCAAGGCAGCTGGCCGCAAAGTGCTTGCCGCAGGAAATATCGGCCTGCCGCTCTCGCAAGTCGCGCTGGATGCGCCGGAGCTGGATGCCCTGGTGGTGGAAGTCAGCAGCTTCCAGATGGAGCACGCTGCCTCTTTCAGGCCCGTTGTGGCCATCCTCTTGAATGTGACGCCAGACCATCTGAACCGGCATGGCTCCTTGGAAAAATACCGCGAATGCAAATGCCGTCTGCTGGAGCAGGTTCCCTCGGGCGGGCATGTGGTCTATCATTCTGCGCTGGAGATGTTCTTGAACATCGCTCCCGATGTCTCCCGGTCGCGGCTCTGGCTGCGCGGCGAGACTCCGGAGACAACTGGGCGTCCAGAGGCGAAGGAATGGCTCGTGGAGGCTGACGGTCTTCGCGTGCTGGACGCCGATGGCGCGGCGGAAGGAACGCTCCTGATGCCCCGTTCCCGCTTCCAGTTGCAGGGCAGTCATAATCTGGCCAATGCGCTGGCTGTGGTGGCTGCTTTGGATGCGATGGGAATTCCGCTGGATTCCTACCGGGGGGCCTTGAGCGATTTCCGCAGCGGTCCCCATCGAATCCAGACAATCGCCACCCGGAAGGGGGTGCAGTATGTGGATGATTCCAAGGCCACGGACGTGGATGCCATGATTCAGGCTTTGCGGACGCTGGGACCCGTCGCAGGAAAGAAACTCCACCTGATTGCGGGGGGATTGGACAAAGGATGTGCCTTGGGAGAAGTCAAAACGGAATTAAGAATGTATGTTAAAGACGTGTACTTGATTGGCGCGTGTCGGCAGCGTCTGGCGGTCGAGTGGGGCGACCAGGTGCCTTGTCGGCAGTGCCAATCCCTGGAGGAGGCGGTGGCCTTGGCGGCGGAGCAATCCGAGCCGGGGGACACGGTCCTTCTTTCGCCTGGCTGCGCCAGCATGGACATGTTCCGTTCCTACGAGGAGCGGGGAGAGCGTTTCGCCGCGGCTGTTTCGGCCTTGCCGGGAGAGTCGTCCTGAATGCGCAAAAATCTTTCTGTTGATTGAATTGTCACTGTCTTATTCTCATTGAGGTCAAACGAATGAAACTTCTTTCTCGTATTGGAAGCGTGGCTGCGGTCGCCGCCGTGGCATTTGGTGTTGCAGGTTGCAAGACCCGCAAGCCTGAGGTCAATCCCTACACCGGTTTGATGAGCACCCGTGGCAACGTGCCTCCTGCCTATCTGGATAGCCGGTCCGTTTCCCGTCCCGCCGCTCCTGTGGCGCAGGAGGTGGCGGATGGCTCCATGATTGGCGGCGCCAACGATTTCGTGCCGCCGGCGGGGCCAGTTTTCGAGGAAGAGTCGGCCACTGTGATTCCCGCCCCCGAGGAACTGCCCGAGGTCAAGAGCGAAGCCGCGCCGGCGCCGGAGGCTGTCAAGCCCGCAGCCGCACAACTTCCCGAGATTCCCAACAGCGGCGAAGTGCCTATGCTTGGCGATACCAAGAGCGCGGCTGCCAAGAATGTGGCTGCCGCCGAGAACATCTACGTGGTGCGTGGCGGGGATACCCTCTCCAAGATTGCTGCCGCTCACGGCGTCAAGACTGCGGACATTCTGGCCGCCAATCCCAAGGTCGCCAGCGCAGACAAGATCTGCGTGGGACAGAAGCTCGTCCTGCCTGCCGGCGCTTCTTCCTCTCTTTCTCCTGCAAAGACTTCCGCTAAAGCGGCTACTGCTGCCAAGCAGCCTTCTGCTTCTGCCGTGGCCAAGGAGAGCATCCCCGCCGATGGCACATACACCGTCCAGTCCGGCGATTCCTTGTGGGTGATCGGCAAGCGTTTCGGCGTCAAGAGCGATGACCTTCGCGCCTGGAACAACCTGACCACGGACAAGGTCCGCGTCGGGCAGGTCCTGAAACTCAAGGGCGATGCCGCCGCCCCCAAGGCGGTGGAGACCGTTCCCGCCCCCAAGGCGGTTGAGACCGCTCCCAAGGCGGAGGAACCCGCGTCGGCTGTCATTCCTGTGGAAACTGCGGAGCCTGCCATTGGCGAAGGGCCGGTGGAGCCCGTGGCGGAAGCCCCGGAGGCCACTGAGGGAGTCACGACGCAGCAGATGATTCCTTATTGCGTCATGGCTGGCGATACCCTGGAAGGCATCGCCACGACTTTCTACACGACGCAGGAGCTGATTCTTCACGCGAATCCCCAGATTAAGAGCGATGCCGATCTGAAAGATGGCATTACTTTGCATGTTCCGATGAAATAGCGCAAAAGTCGGTCTATATTATCAACATTTCCCAAAAATCGGTCCCGCCGGAGATCCGGCGGGACACAAGCCAAACAAAAAAGGAATCACAGCGATGATTGTCACCACGAAGGAACTCTTCAAGCAGGCCTACGGCAAGTACGCTATCGGCGCTTACAACATCAACAACATGGAGCAGTGCATGGGCCTGTTCCGCGGCAACATTGAGAGCAAGGCTCCCTTCATCATCCAGATCTCCAAGGGTGCCCGCGCCTACACCAACAAGCTGATGCTCGAGGGTGTCATCAAGGCCGCCGACCAGATCTTCCCCGAGGCCGTCTTCGCTGTGCACCTGGATCACGGTGACGAGGAGTCCTGCTACGACTGCATCAACAGCGGGTTCTACAGCAGTGTCATGATCGACGCTTCCTCCAAGCCCTACGAAGAGAACATCGCCATCACCAAGCGCGTCGTCGAAGCCGCCCACGCCAAGGGCCTGGTCGTCGAGGCCGAGCTGGGGCAGCTGGGTGGCGTTGAAGAGCACGTGAAGGTCTCCGAGAGCGATGCCAAGCTGACCGATCCCGACCAGGCGAAGGATTTCGTCGAGCGCACTGGCGTTGACAGCCTGGCCTGCGCCATCGGCACCAGCCACGGCGCCTTCAAGTTCAGCGGCACCCAGGGCCTGCACTTCGATGTCCTCGCCGATATCCAGAAGAACCTGCCCAACTTCCCCCTCGTCATGCACGGTTCCTCCTCCGTGCCCCAGGACGAAGTGCGCCGCATCAACATCGCCGGCGGTAAGCTGGCTGGTGCCAAGGGCGTCGACGCCGACCAGTTCCTGCCCGCAGCCAAGCTTGGTGTGACCAAGATCAACATCGACACCGACGGTCGTCTGGTGTGGTGCCGCGTCCATCGTGAGCACTTCATCCTGAAGCCCGAGGACTTCGATCTGCGTCCCGCCGGCAAGGAATTCATGGCCGAATACGCCAAGTTCATCGCCGCCAAGAACGTGAAGCTGGGTTCCGCCGGTCAGCTGGACAACGTCCGCGCCGCTCTCGGTCTCTAGTCTTCCGCTAGAACGCGAATAAACAAAAGGGCTGCTGCAACGAAATTGTAGCAGCCTTTTTTTTGCATTTACACTGAAAACTTTGTGGCGCGTCACAAGAGAAATTTCAGGTTCAGGTAAAGATGATTTCAGAAAAGTTCAGTCCCGAGAAGGTCGAGGTCTTTGAGCGGATGCCGGTCCATCGTGCCGTGGTTGTGCAGGTGCTGCCGGCAGTGCTTTCGCAGATGGTCACCTTGATCTACAATCTGGCGGACACCTATTTCGTGGGAAAACTGAACATTCCTGCGCAGTCGGCAGCAGTAAGCGTCGCCCTGCCGCTTTTTCTGCTTCTTACCGCCATCTCCAATCTCTTCGGCATCGGCGGTGCCAGTGCGTTGTCGCAGAGTCTGGGAAAACGCGACTTCCTAAGCGCGGGACAGATTGCCGCGGTTGCCTTCTGCTGGGGAGCGGCGGGTGCCGTGGACCTCGCATTCGCTCTGTGGGCCGTGATTACGCCGGTCCTCCATCTTGTCGGCGCTTCTGCGGATACTTTCGAACCTGCCAAGGATTATCTTTTCTGGACAGTTCTGCTGGGTGGCGCCCCGACGGTGCTGAATATGCTTCTGGCGAACATTGTGCGCGCGGAGGGAGCCTCCGGCGTGGCTGCAGTCGGAGTGTCCGTAGGCGGCATTCTCAATTTCTTCCTGGATCCCTTCTTCATTCTTCCGCAGTTCCTGGGCATGGGGGCGGCAGGCGCAGGATTGGCGACGGCGCTTTCCAATCTGCTGGGAACGCTTTTCTTCGTGGGATATGTCTTCTGCAGCAAAAAGACGACGCTATCCTTGGCGCCTGTGGCTTTGCGCTGGACAGGAAAGCATATCGGGCAGATTCTGAAGGTCGGCGTATCATCCTCCGTGCAGTTTGTTCTGACGGTTGTCTCTGCCGCCGCGACGATGAAGTTCATCTCCCTGGACAGCACGGAGGCGGTTGCGGCTTATGGCATCCAGAAGAAACTGGATCAGCTACCGCTGTATTTCTCCCTGGGCATCGCCAGCGGGCTTCTGCCGCTGTTGGCGTATAACTATGCTTCGGGCAACCAGAAGCGTAGGGAGGCTGCGTTCCGCTTCGGCGTAGGCATGGCGGTGTGCTTTGCCTTGTTGTCGTTGGCGCTCTTCGAATGGAAGGCGTCGGAATTGACGAGGCTGTTCATTGACGATGCCAAGACGGTGGCGCTGGGGGCGACCTTCTTGCGAATCCAGATTCTGGCGCAGCCGCTGGTGGCGATAAACTATCCTTTGATTGTGCAGTTCCAGGCCATGGGAAAGGCGCGGCCCGCACTCGTGTGTTCGCTTATCCGCAAAGGCATTCTGGATTTGCCGCTGCTGTGGATTCTCAATTGCCTGTGGCCGCTATATGGGTGCATCTGGGTGCAGCCCGTGGTGGACTGCATCGCGCTTTTCTGCTGCCTGGCAATCTACCGGCAGACGATGCGCTACGGGGAATAGGCATTGGGGGAAGCATGTTCTTTTGACATTTTTCGAGGCCTTTTAGCGCAAATGCGACCAAGCATAGTGACTATATGCGGAAGCACTTGCGCAAAAATGTCCAGACATGGTGCGAAAAGGAAGGGGAGTTATGGGACACCATCCTAGGGGAGCATCTTCTGAAGATTGACGCTCTTCGATGGCGTCGGCAGTTGGAAGTCCCGGATGGGCAGGTCGGTGGCTTCCCCGATGGCATCTGCTTGTTCCCGGAAGAAATTCTCCCAGGTGCCGAAGCGGGTGACCAGTTCCGCGCCGGCGAAGGGCTGCGCACCGAAGAAGAGGACACTCCCCTGGCCGATGTTGCGACGGATGGCTGCGGGAGAACCGTCCTCATAGGTCATGATGACCTGGTCGGTCGGCGCAGGCTGCAGTTGATAGGTCTCGTAGCGGGATCCAGCCAATGCGGGGGCGTTGGCGATTTTGGCGAGGGGTAGCATGCTGCCATTCCAGCGCAGGGAGGTGTTGGCTTCGGTCTTGACAGGCAGATCGGCGGCCTGTCCGGTCATGAGCGCCCGGTTGCCATTGAGGGTTCCGTCGATGTTCCAGCGGAGGAATCTGGGATCGAAGGCCACCAGGGTTCCGCCCTGGGCGACCCACTGAACCAGTTTCTCCGCGTTTTCCGGCGTGGTGTAGCTCAGGCGGGGGATGTAGAGCAGGCGGTAGCCCGCCAGATTCACATCGCCTTTGGCAAGCGTGGAGTCGGAGATGAATCGGAAGTTGCTGCCGATGGTTTCCGCCAGCATGGCATAAAGGCTGTACGCGGCGTGGGTGGCACTGTCCGAGGTGGCCCATTGATCGAAGTTGGAATACCAGACCAGGGTCTTGGTCTCCGTGGGAAGCTGGACGCGGTCCATGCTGCGGATCATGGCTGAGAGCTCCAGCATGGCGGCATATTCCGGGAAGATTTCGTGGACGGCGGAACGGCAGTACCACATGAATTTGACGGCGCCGTTTTTCAACGCCTGGCTGCACCATTCGCCCATGGCTGCGGCATCTCCGTAGCCGCCATGGTAGATGAAGCACTGTGGCATGACCAGAATTTGAGCGGAGGGGACCAGGTCGCGCAGGACACGGGTGGAGTATCCCACATGGTACAACGCGCGCTGCATTCCGTAGGAGGCGTTGGTGCTGGTGGGATAGGGATCGCAGGCGGCCATTTCCGCCGGGCCGTTCAGATTCGCCACGTCCAGGGTGCTCTGCCCCGCTGTGTTGTTGTCATTGAGGAAAAGCATGGGCACTCCGGGCAGGAGTTCTTTCGCCGCCTCTTGGAAGCGTTTCGTGTTTTCCAGAAGCTCATGGTTCCACCAGCGGAAGAAGGCGATGCGACAGAAGGGCTTCTCCTGCGCCGACACGTTTTCCAGGAAGGGATTGCCGAACTTGCCGAAGCCATACTCCGCCTTGACTTTTTCGGAGTTCTCCAGGATGGCTTCCAGGTTCTCCGGATTGTAGACGGGGTTGTAGCATTGTTCTGGGGAGTTGGTGGGCTCGTCCTGTCCCTGGATGAACTGGACGGAGCGGGCCATGAAGTCGAAGTAGGAGCGTTTCCGTTGGCTACGGATATGCTCCAGGATGGCTTCCACGTAGCAGGGGTCCACGGCGTCGCAGGTGAAGTCGGTGCGTTTGTCGATGAACTTCGCGCCTTTGCGGCGAGCCGCCCGCCCGCAGTCGCTGTTGACGATGAAGAAGGGGAATTTCAGCCCTGTGCGCTCGAAGCGCTCCGTCATGCGCGTGAGACCGTAGTTCTGCACCCATGGCCAGGAGGGGCCGCCGATGCCGGTCGCCGCCCATGCGCGAAGAAGCTCGTTCTGCCAGCGGTTGAAGTCCTCGTCGCTGACTTTCTCCATGGTGCTTTGAGGAAAGTCGCTGCGGTTGATTCCCTGCGACCAGATGGCGAACTCATAGCCTCCGGGGACGCCTTTTTCCAGAAGTTCCTTGAAACGGGGCGCGGAACGCGGAATGACGTAGGTCAGTTTTTCCATGCAGCGGCTTCGGGTCAACGTAAGTTTTCGGTCATCCAGGGTGAGAACGCTGAATTTGCCCACGTCGAGCCGGGTTCCCTCGTATGCGTTCCCGTTGGAGTATTCCTTGTTGTTGGAGAAGTCGCCGCAGACCTGGAAGGCCAGGGTGGTTTTCCGGCTTGGCTCCATACCCAGCGTGGTCCAGGGAAGAAAGAACCGCGTCTCGAAACCATGCTCCAGAATCCTGCCCTGAGCCTGCCATTCGCCATCCCAGGCGACATCGGTCTGCCAGGGATCTCCGGGGATTTTCTGGGAGAGGACGCCTTCGAATTTGGCGCCTAGGGCATTGGTGATGAAGTGCCAGCCGACGCCGTGTGCCTCGTCGAATAGAATCACCTCGTTGGCGTCGTCGTCCCATACATTGCCATCATGCTCCTGGATGTTTCTACGGATGTTCTGTGGATCGATGTAGTTTCGGAAGAGGAGATACAGCCCTTGGCTGTCGGCTGCGGCCTGGAGATAGACGGGGCAGGATGCGTCTTCGGTTCCCGCGAAGAATCCCATGAGAGCGGCGTTGGGATTCCAGCATGGCGCGGCTGCGTCGGCATGGAAGTCCACAGTTTGGCCTACCGGGATTTCTACAATGTCCGCGGAGTAGGCGATGGTGAGGTTGTCCAGCAGAATCGCGCTGTCTAGTCCTGACACATTGAAAGTGTATTGGCAGACATCGGCGCCTTCGGGGACGCTGATGATGCGGTGGAAGGTCCTCCATTCCTGGCTGTGGGGGATTTTGAGATTTGCCTTTCCGGCGGAGCCGTTTCCTTTTCCAGGCAGATTGAAATTCAACTGGATGTCTGCCGCCGCATCGCCTGCAAAGCGGTAGTCGAAATCCAGGGCGATGGTTCCCGGCGCCGGTCTGTCCAGCCGCATGCTGCCATAGGCGGTTACGCTTCCCTTGGAGGGAGCGATGCGCAGGGCCTTTCCGGTGCCGCCGCCGTTCTCCGTCAGCGTCATGTCGTCCTGCTGCGTCGTCGGCCATGCCTTCAGGCCGACGCGCGTCTCGAAATCGAAACGGTCGGCGCACTTTAGCTTGGGAAAGGCGTCCGTGTCTGCGGAGAAAGCGCACCAGGCAGCCAAAAGAAGCGTGGCGAAAACGAAGATGGCGTGTCTCATGGAAAGAAGAGGGGCGAAAAACGGGTGGTGATGAAAAGAAAAACCACGAACGGTGGGGAGGCATTCGTGGTTTCAAACGAAGATGGCAAGGCTTGTCTAGCGCATTTCCACAGGGAGAATGTGCTTCTTGGGCAGATACCATCCGTATTTGGAGGCGTCGTTCCAGTTCATGATGGGACGGGCGGTGAAGACGTTGCCTTCCAGGGAGACGACGTTGATGGGACCATCGTGGCGGGAACCATCGCTGATCTTGCCGTTGGTGGAGGAGTCCTGATACCAGCAGTTCGCCCAGTTCACCTTGCCTTCGGTGTTGTCATTGCAGTTGTCGGTGAAGAGCCAGGTGTCGCTCAGGCTGGCGCAGCGGTCGGTGTTGTAGTTGGTGCCCAGGCTGGACTGGGACAACTGCGAGGAGACGGAGTTGAGAGTGTGATAGGGCTTGAACATGTCCTGGTCGTTGCGGGAGTAGTAGGTGTTGTGGACATAGGAGAAGTGCATGGACCAGTATTCGTGGCCGCTGCCGATGGAGGCGGCGGGGCAGACGAAGACCTTCGAGCCGTGTTCCAGGAAGGCGTTCCAGTCGGAGTAGGCGCTGGTGTAGGTCTTGGGGCAGGAGAAACCAAGGTAGTTCTGCAGCAGGTAGGGAAGAAGGTCGCCGCCGGTATTGTTGGAGACGTTGTAGTTGGTGTTGTGGGGCAGGATGTAGTCCTCGTTGTCCATGCTGTACATGTTCGCCCCCAGGCCCAGCTGGCGCAGATTGCTGACGCAGGAGATGGCACGTGCCTTGGCCCGTGCCTTGGACAATGCGGGCAGAAGCATGCTGGCCAAAATGGCGATGATGGCGATGACGACTAGTAACTCGATGAGAGTGAAGTTTTTACTCCTTTGGCGGTGAAGACTCAGAAAGAAGGCGGTGTGGGAAGTTCGTCCAGAAGAGACACCTGGAAGTCCAGATATCGGTGGATGGGTTTGGATGGTCTGGCCAGCATGATTTCCAGAAGTGCCTGCAGGGCCTTCTGGTTCACTTCGAGGGAGGCGGTGTGCTGGAAGAAGAAAAGATTGGCGGGGCGGGGCAGAGCAGGTGCGGGCAGATAGTACGAGACGAGTACAGGAATGCCATTGGCCGCGAGTCTGCGCATGATGTCGTAGTCCTCTGCGCGTTCGCCAAGGTAGCTGCTCCAGAAGATGACCAGCTGGGGACGAGGCCCATGTTCCAGAGTGGAAAGAAAGATCTGCCGGGCGGAGGCATCCGTGGGGGCGGCAGCCCGGGCCACGTGGTTGCAGGGCAGGTCCTCCAGCCCGAAATGCTTCACCAGGCGGTTCCATTCCTTCTGGATCAGCCGGTCATAGCCGTCCAGCGGCGAGAGGAAGAAGAAGGCGATGCGGCGGTAGCCGCAGGCGGTCACTTTAGTCAGAAGGTGATCGATGCCGCGGAATGCGTTGGATTCCACGAAGTTCAGTCGCGGAAAGGCGGGCAGGCGGTTGCAGGAGAGGAAGGGAATCCGGTTCCTCTCTAGAAAAAGCGCGATTTCCAGGGAGAGAGAACTGGCCGTGAAAAGCACCCCGGAAAGCGTTCCCTGGAAAAACTGGGAGGGGTTCTTCAGACGGTTCTGCGGGGGAAGACCGAGCAAAACCGCTTCGTAGCCCTCTTGGGAGAGAATCTCCACGAGAGGTTGAAGGGACTGGGAGAGATTGATGCCTTCGCTGACACTTGTCGTCACGATGGCCACCAGACCGCGCGTGTTCTCCCGGAGCGCTTGAAGCTGAAGACCGCCCTTGCCGTGGGAAATCAGAAGACCCTGCTGGACCAGCGGACGAATGGCGTTGGTCATGGTCTGGCGAGCGACGCCGAACTCCGACGCCAGCTGGAGCGTGGTGGGAAGTTTCTTCGCGTAGATTCCTTGACGGATGCGACGCTCCAATTCGGCGGTGATGATGGAAAACTTGACAGAACTCATCCTCTGGCTCCGTGAAGGCGGTCCTTTCGCGCCATGACTTTCGCGGTCGGAATGGCGTTGAGAAAATATACGTTGAAAAAAAGCTGTTTGCAAGTATAACATAGCGTAAATTAGAAACTTAACTTTTTGAACCTAGGATATAAATGAAAATCACGGAATTATGAAGACAAGAGAGGAAAGTCCGGGATCAAGTTGTTCTTCAAAAGGGTATATTACACTTTTTCAGAATTTACTCTTTTGCTTTTTCGTGATTTGTTTCACTTGCCATGATTCGTTCGCAACGTTATCGAGCCACAAGCCAGTGGTTTACCTGGGAGGACCTGGATTTTCCGAATCCTGGCGTGGAGAGGCGCATTGCGGCCAATGCCGCCGCCTCCTCCGTCGCCGGCGTGGAGTTCGTGGTCCTTTTCGGCTTTCATTTCCGCTGGGATTTCGTGAGCTGCTTTGATGTGGTCCACAAGCTTATTGCCTTCACGGTGGCGGAATATCATAAATATGGCATCAAGGTCATCGACCATCATTCCGCCGTTCTGACCTATCGTCCTCGAACCTGGGAGGATCGTGTGGCGAACTTCAGCAAGAATCACCATCACGTTCCCATGACTCCCGATCCAGGATTCATTGAGTGCCTTTCCTACGAGGGTAGCAGGCTGAACGACTGGCGGGAGATTCGTACGGACACGGGACGTCCTGTCTATCTGGAGGCCTATCATGCGGAGGTCTTCTGCACGCGCAACGAGCATTTCCGGAAGGCATATCTTTCCTACGTGAAGCGTCTTGTGGCAGAGACCGGCGTCGACGGCCTCATGTGTGACGATGTGGGGCATTACGGTCATTGGGGCAGCTGCGGCTGTCCGTTCTGCCGGGCGGAGTTCCGCAGGCGGAGTGGCGCGGAGCTTCCGCCTCCTGACGACTGGTCTTTCTGGGGCGACTACGGCAATCCGCTTTTCCGCTCCTGGGTTTGGCAGCGCCATCAGGACGGACGCGATTTCCTGGAGTGTGTCCGCCAGGCCTTGGGGCCGGACAAGCTTCTGACCAGTTGTTGTTCCTCTTCCATGGGCAAATACAACGATCCCGGCGCCCTGGACATGGCGCATTGGAATGCGTCGCTGAATCTGGTCATGCTGGAGATGTGCGGCAGCGTCACAGGGGGCATGGAGGCCATGGAGTCTCGGATTCCGGACATCCTGCTGAACCAGGGCATTGCGCAGCGCCGTGACTTGAGCTGCCTGGGGCTGGGCTACGCATACTATCCCGACGAGGGCTTCCTGGTCTGGAGTCTGAATCGATTCTTCAACAGCGACATCTGGATCTCCACCCATAAGACCCGTCTGGGGATTACTGTGGAGGAGCAACGGAAGATGCCGGATGAACCGGAGATCGTTCGCGAGGCGTACTCTTTCGAGGCTTCTCATTCGGAGCTTTTTGCCTTGGAGGACACGGCGAAAGTGGCGGTCTACTACTCTCCCGCCGCCCGCAGCTTTCAGGGCGACTCGCCGGAAGACTACAGCCTTCCCCTGAAAAACGTCATCGTGGCGCTTTTCCGTGCAGACATTCCCTGCACGGTGACTACTGTAATTCCCGAAAGCTCCACGCCGAAGGTGCTCCTGCTCTCGGATTGCGATGTACTTTCCCGCGAGGAGCAAGCCGCGCTGGATCGCTATCGCGCAGACGGCGGCGTGGTGGTTGCCCTGGGGATGCTGGGCAATTTGGACGAAAGCGGTGCGCCGTCCTCCACGCCGTATCTGGAACGTTACGGCATCCGCCAGAAGCCCATGCAGGTGCCGCGCGGCGTCTTGCCGAAAGAGCGCGCGAGTTTCTTCCAACCCTGGGGATGGACGCCGGAGCGCGACGAGCCCGGACAGGTGGAGTTCTCCTGCGAAAATGGTCTGGAAAAGACGGATTTTCCAGAGTTCTTCCTGTTGGACAGGAATTTCTTCTGGACGCCGTGTCGGGCGCTGTGCATGGAGAAGCTTGCGTCCCTGATGCCGATGATTCGGAGTTTGGCGCCGCGCGACCTTGACGTGGAATGTCCAGATGAGGTCCGTTATCATGTCTATCGCGATGCCAAAGGAGCGTTTGTGGTGCACTTTCTGCCCACGGACATCTCCGCAGAGTATCATGAGACGCTTCGATTCCAGGGGAAAGGCGCGCCGATCGTGAGGAAACTGCGCTATAAGCCGCTGGCGGGAATCGTTCGGATCAAGGGAGTCTACGGCCAGGCGATGCTCTATTCCGCAGATCTGTCTGCGCCAAGAAAAGGTGTTGTACAGAAAGGCGAAACCTTCTTCAACCTGACTGGACTGAGCCGTTTTTTCACGATAAAACTGGCGTAACAGGACAGAGACTAAGACGAAAACCAGCAGCAGAAAATTGCAGAAGATGACCGATTTGATGGAAAAGACTTTGGATGCGACGACGATCTACGATGGTCGCATCGTCCGACTGGAAGTGCTGAACGTGGAGCTGCCCGACGGGCGCAAGGTGCGCCGCGAGGTGGCTCGCCATTGCCAGGCGGTGGCGATTTTGGCGCGTCGTCCCGACGGGAAGTTCATCTTTGTGCGGCAGTATCGGAAGCCCATCGATGCGGCGATTCTGGAGATCATCGCGGGGTGCATGGAGGCCGGCGAGGAGCCAGAGGTCTCCGCCCGTCGTGAAGTGGCGGAGGAGACGGGATACGATGTGGTCAAGATGAAGAAGTTGACCAGCATTGTCAGCTCTCCTGGCTTCTGCGACGAAATCCTGCACCTCTTCTATGCGGAGCTGACGCCTCGGGCGCACGCGCAGGATCAGGATCCGGACGAGAATGTCTATGCGGTCGAGTTCACCGAAGAGGAGATCACGCAGCTGATACTCGGCGGCGAGATTTCCGACGCAAAGACCATCGCCGCCTGGGGATATTATCAGCTGGCGAGGCAGAATCGTCTATTGGAGTAATTCTTTGTCTGCGTGTTCGGGCTTGGCAATTTCCCGAGGCTTGCGCCTTGGGCACAGGACAAGGCCGTGTCGTGGAAGTATATCGTTTCTTTAGGCAAGTTCCGAGAGCTTGCTCTGGCGTTCCTTGGAGATGGCGAAGATGGCGGCGTAGAGCTTCCGGACCTCGTCTTCCAGGCCGGGGCAGGCGGCTGCCACTTTGTCCAGCACCAGCTGTTCGCGCACGGGATCCGTGAGGGGGATTCCTGCCGCGCGCTTCGCCTGGGCGACTTCGCCCATCACTGCCATGCGGCGTCGGAAAAGCTCCAGCAGCGCGGTGTCGATTTCATCGATTTCCTTGCGTACTTCCTGTAGGGTTCTCATAGGTAAAAAAAATCACGGTTTGACTTTTGCCATCAGTTTCTGGAGTTCCACGCCATCGGCGAGATCCGGGTGGACGGTCTGGTTGCGGTAGACGCCGTCCAGGAAGCTGTAGAGGCAGTGGACGTGCCCGCGGAGCCACCCGAGGACGGATTTCGGGGTGGGGAATCCTGCGGGCTTTTCGTATCGCTGTCCGCAGTCGATGGCGGTCCAGCCGCGGAGGCCGCCGATGGGGGCGGCGGTGGCGGTCTGGTCGTAGAAGAAAAGCTGCTGGAGGTTCATGGGCTCCAGGCGGATGGCGCCTTTGGTCCCCCGGATTTCCAGGGTGAGCGCGTCTTCGGTGCCCGTGGCGATCTTGGAGGCGACGATGGTTCCGATGGCGCCGTTGGCTAGGGTGGCCAGGCAGTACATTCCGTCTTCGCCTGTGACCGTCGCCATCTGGGATGAGCCTTTTTCCGCAGGGCGTTGCGGGAAGGCGATGCGTGTCTTTCCCTGGATGTCCACGATTGGGCCTGCCAGGAACTGCACCAGGTCCAGGATATGGCTGCCCAGGTCGGCGACCACGCCGTCCGCCAGTTTGAAGGTGAATGGCGCCTGTGGATCCACGCTTCCGGAATGGAGGAAGCTGGCATGGAACTCCAGGATGTCGCCGATGCGCCCGTCCTCCAGGAGTTGCTTTGCCCGGAGGACATTGGGGAAGAAGCGGTAGATGAGCGTCATCTGGGAGATCCCGCGGTAGCCTTTCAGGGCGTCCTGGATCTCCAGCGCCTCGTCCAGGGTGCGTGTGATGGGCTTTTCGC
The DNA here is from genome assembly GCA_024405215.1 of Lentisphaeria bacterium. GTDB lineage: Bacteria > Verrucomicrobiota > Lentisphaeria > Oligosphaerales > Oligosphaeraceae > UBA1724. The sequence goes on from JAKSPB010000008.1 coordinate 34,932, forward strand.
AGAAGATGTGCTTGCCGTGGGCGATGGCGGAGAGGACGGCTTCCTTGTGGGCGCCGTTGGGGGAGCAGATGTCCACGATGTCGATGGAGGGATCTTCCGTGATTTCCCGGAAGTCCGTGACGGGACGGACATTGCCGCCCAGCTGTTCCGACGCGTGCGCTGCGCTTTCCGCGTGCGCGGTGCAGACGGTGACGATACGGCTGCGGAAGGGCAGGGGATCATAGAAGAGCGGCATTTCCCGGTGGCCGTAGGCGTGGACCTTGCCGATGAAACCGAAACCGATGAGACCGACCTTGAGTTCTTTCATCATGGTAAAAATGTTGTTCAGAAGGGATGCTATGAACCACGAATGACCACGCATGAACACCAATGGCGTTCATGCGCGTGTTTTGGGGGAGGTTCCGCAATCTTGTTCCGAGGAACAAAATGTCATTGCGTGATACTGAATTGCACGGAGATGGTGGCTTCCGTCACGGGGCGCATCATGCGGATGGCATGGCGCGGCACGTCGGGCTTGTTGGGATTGACGATCTCCTCTTCGACCATCTCCCATTCGCCGCCTTCCACGCTGACCTGCGCATTCAGCTTCTGGCCCTTGGGATGGCGAAGCTGGTAGCCGCCGATATGGTTGGCGGGAATCCACTGGCAGTAGGAGACCACGGGGGACTCGAAGAAGGCGGGGGCGTTGAAGCGCACGTGGTCCGTAATGGTGAGGGTCTGGTTCACACGGTCAAAGCGGAAGGTGCGGGTCAGTTCCTCCAGATAGGCCTCGGGAGGATAGCCTGAAGTCAGGTCGATGGTGATTTCGTCCAGGTCGTCCGTGGATTTGATGTTCGTGAATTTCGCCCGGAAGGCCGCGCCGGTTCCCTGGAGGATGTCGGCGGGGCGGGGCACGGGGTGCCCGTAGGAGTTCAGGATGCGGGACTGGTAGCGCTGTGGGCTGAAGGTGCGTGCGGTATAGACCTCGTTGCCGGGGTCGCCGGCCATTTCCGCGCCGTCCAGGGAGATGGTGTAGCTTCCCAGGTCGTTGTGGTTGTGCAGTTCGTCGTTGTTTCCGCCCTTGAAGCCGATGGCCAGCTGATGAGGAGCATCACTGCGGCTGCGGCAGATGTAGACGCCGCCATCGGGGAAGTACGTGCGCAGGGGCAGCGGGGAGTCCTTCTGGAGACCTGCCGTCGCATCAAGGGGGAAGATGTGCCGCAGGGCCAGAGACTGGAGATTCTGGGAGAAGGGCGAGACGTTGACCAGCTCCAGGGGAATCAGGTCGGGGCAGAGCATCCTCGCCAGGCCCAGTTCGTTGGGGTCGGCAAAGCCGGTGCCGTCGGTGAATGCGGGGGCGATGCGGCGTTCCAGGCAGTAGTTCACGGCGTAGTTGATGATGCGGCGCTGTTTTTCGCCTTGAACATGAAGGATATCCACCTTGCCGCCGGTGGCGGCGCGGAGGAAGAGCACGGCGGGCATGTAGTTCCCGTAGCCGAAGCCCCAGTAGGCGATGCCTTCGCGGCAGTAGCCGTCGTCGGCGAAGCTGTCCACGTAGATGGAGGCGGCGCGTTCGAAGGTCTCCGCGAACTCCGCCCGCAGGAGCGGGTCGTCCAGTAGCATGAGCGCCGCCTGGAGGACTTCGCCGTGGCAGACGGCGTTCCAGTTGCTGGGGTGCCAGAACCACCAGTGGCAGCGGTGCATTTTTCCCCGGACGCTGGCCAGATAGGGAGCGAAGACACGCGTCTGGAGTTCCGTACGGGTGCGCTGCTGGAGAGTGTCGGGGATGCGTCCCTGGAAGGCGTCCAGTACTTCCGCCAGCATCAGCGCGTCATGGGCGGCGAAGAGCTCGACGAATGGACGGCCCTCGTAGCCGTCCCGGAAGCCGTCGTGGCTTGGGCAGACCCAGGTTCGCCAGGCGCAATACGTCTCCAGCAACTCGGTGATTTTGGGAAGATAACGGCCTTGGTTTTCCAGCAGTTCCGCCAGGGTGCAGTCGGAGAGCATCCAGAGCCGTCCCCACATGTTCTTCACATAGACGCTCTCTTTGGTAATGTCCTGGTAGTCGTTGTAGAGGGAATCCGGGCAGGGGGGGATTTCCGCGTCGAGGTGTTTTTCAGCCTCCTTGAGGAATTTCCGGGCGTCCTCGCGCCGGGACATGGTGTCCCAGAAGGCACGGTCGTTCCAGCGTGGCAGAAATCCGCCTGCCTTGGGCGCGAGAGTGGCGGCAATCTCCTGGATGCGGGCGGAGCTCTGGGCGGGGGCGGCGCAGAAGGTCAGGCTGACGCAGAACAAGAGGAGAAACAGTAGGATTCTAGCGGTCATGGTTTGTCCAAAAATGTTGTTTTGGTTATTTTTTTATACGTTTTTTGCAAGAAAACACCGAGGGAACTCTTCAGACGGAGAAAAGTCAAAACAAAAAGAAAAACGTTTGTTATTTTAATGCTCATTCAAGGATTTTCCTGATAAAGGACCGAAGTTTTCCCTTCCCTAAAACCGAGGACGGCTATGAAAAAGATCTGCATTCTGTTTGCTTTGTGCGCCATGATGGTCTCTGCCAAGGATATGGCGCTGATTCCCGCCGGGACTTTCATCATGGGCGACGCCAAGAGCAAGAATGCCGACGAAGCGCCACACGAGGTCACGCTTTCCGCCTTCTACATGGACAAGTGCGAAGTGACGCAGGCGGAGTTCGCCGCCGTCATGGGGCAGAATCCCTCCCGCTTCCAGAATGACAACGCCCCCGTGGAGCGCATCCGCTGGACGGACGCAGCGCTCTACTGCAACAAGCGCTCCCTGGCGGAAGGCCTGAAACCCTGCTATACGCCCAGGACTTGGGAGTGCGACTTCGAGGCGGACGGATATCGGCTGCCTACGGAAGCCGAGTGGGAATACGCCTGCCGCGCCGGTTCCAAGGGTAAGTTCTATTTCGACGGCACGGAGAAGCAGCTTTCCGATTACGCCTGGCTGCGGAACAACTCCGACGACCGCACGAATCCGGTGGGCAAGAAGAAGGCCAACGCCTTCGGCCTTTTCGACATGTACGGCAACGTGTGCGAGTGGTGCAATGACTTCTACGAGGCGAAGCCCGCCGGCGGCAAGGACCCCAAGGGGCCCGCGAAGGGCGCCAAGCGTGTGTTGCGCGGCGGTTCCTGGCAGGACCGTCCGAAGAACATCGCCAGCAGTTCCCGCAAGGCCGACGACCCCGCCACGGCTGACATCTGCCAGGGCTATGACACCTATGGCTTCCGCTGTGTGCGCAAAGCGGTGAAGAAGGACGACGCGAAGAAGTCCGAGTAGCGGTTATGCTTTTTCAGACCTGGAATTTTCTCTTTTTCCTCCTGCCGTTGCTGGCGGTGTATTTCTGTGTGAGGAGGACCTTCCTGCGGTTGCCCGTGCTGCTGGTGGCGTCGTACCTCTTCTACGCCTTCTTTGATTGGCGCTTTCCCATCTTCCTGCTGGGCATTACCACGGCCGACTATTGGATCGGGCGCGGCTTGGAACGGAAGCGCCGCGGATGGCTTCTGGCGCTCAGCCTGACGCTGAACATCGGGCTTCTCTGCGCCTTCAAGTATCTGGGATTCCTGCTGGAGAACCTCCAGTGGGTGCTGGATGCCTGCCATGTCGAGGCGGAACTTCCTGAAGTGGAGTGGCTTCTGCCCGTCGGACTGTCCTTCTTCACCTTCAAGTCCATGAGCTACACCTGCGACCTCTATCTGGGGCGCGGACGATGCGAACGGAATTTCCTGGCGTATGCGGCATACGTGGCTTTCTTTCCCCAGCTGGTGGCGGGCCCCATCGAGCGGGCCTCCACGTTGCTGCCGCAGCTGCATCACCGGATGCCGCTGAATGGCGACGACCTGGCGCAGGGGGCGTCGGTCTTTCTCTCCGGCCTTTTCAAGAAGATCGTGATGGCGGATATGCTGGCGGTCTATGTGGACCGCGTCTTCGATGATCCGACTTCCTACGGCGGCGCGGCGCTGCTGATGGCATCGTACGCATTCTCCTGGCAGATCTATTTTGATTTCTCCGGGTACAGCGACATGGCGCGCGGCGTGGCAAGGCTTCTGGGATTCCGGACACCCCTGAATTTCGACAACCCCTACGCGGCGGATTCGGTCCGGGATTTCTGGCGCAGATGGCACATCAGCCTTTCCAACTGGTTCCGTGACTACGTTTATATCCCCATGGGCGGCAGTCGCTGCATCAAGGTGCGGGTCTGGTGGAATCTTCTGGTGACAATGCTGGTCTCCGGACTTTGGCACGGCGCTGCCTGGACCTTCCTGGTCTGGGGCGGCCTCAATGGCCTGGGATGCGTGGTCTCTTCGCTCTTCGACCGTTCGAATTGGTACAAGAAGATTCCTGCGCTGGTGAAACAGCTTGTGGTCTTCCAGTTCATGACCTTGACGTGGATCTTCTTCCGGGCACACACCTTCGAGGACGCCTTCGATGTGTTGAAGGGCATCATTCACTGGGAGGAGGGCGAGGCGCTCTTCCCGTGGATTCCTGCCGCATTGGTCCTGGTTGTCTGGGGGTATGGTCTTTTGTGGAGCAGCCGTTTCCGGGGCTTCCTGGAGCGCCGCCCCTGCCGCATGGCCGCTGTCGCTCTGGCGGTCATCCTCATCCTTCTGCTGGGGGCAGGAGCGAATTCCCAGTTCATCTACCAGCAGTTCTGATATGAAGACTCGACTGAAAGACATTCCTGCCAACACGAATGGCCTCCATCTGGGAGTCCGGGAACTTCTTTTCGTGCTGATCGTGGCGGTGGCGCTGGTCTGGGGCGGGCTGCCATTCTGGCATCGTCATGCCCTGAAAGTTACCCTGGACAAGGATTTCCGATTTTCCTATGCCCTGCGGGACGACTATCTGCTCTATCGCGCCACCGTGAAGCAGGCCTGCCAGGAGTTCGATACGCTCTTTCTGGGCGACTCGGTCATCTGGGGGATGTATGTGCGGAACGACAGCACGCTGACTGCGTGTCTGAACCGCGCTGCCGGCGAGGAGAAATACGGCAATCTGGCCATCGACGGACTGCATCCCGTGGCCATGGAGACGCTTCTGCGGAATTACGCCGGTGATCTGCGCGGCAAGAAGGTCTATCTTTACCTGAATCCCCTTTGGTTGAATACGCCGCTCTACGACTTGTCCGGCGAGGGCGAGACCAGCATCAACCATCCGCGGCTTCTGCCGCAGTTCGATTTCTCCCTGAAGTGCTACCACGGGACGCTGCAGGAGCGCTGCAACGCCCAGCGGGAGCGCCTGCTGGACTTCTATGCGCTTCTGCATCACTGGCGGGTGTGCTTCTTCGATAACCGGGACTTCAAGAGCTGGATCGCCAAGCATCCGGGCGAGAATCCGCTGTCGCTGCTCCGCATGGAGATTTCGCCGCTGGAAGAGGGGCATTCCTCCAACAGTACGGTGGATTGGTATGAGAGCGGAATCGCCGAGCAGGACTGGCCCTGGATGGCCTTGGAGGATTCCCGCCAGTGGCGCGCCTTCCTGCAGTGCCTGCGGATTCTGCAGAAACGCGGCAATGACGTGACGGTGCTGGTCGGGAGCATCAATCCCCACATGCAGACTGCGGAAAGCCTGGCGAAATGCCGCGCTTTGCGCGAGGAGATGCAAGGCCGTCTGACAAAAGATGGCGTGTCGGCGATTTTGCTGCCGGAACTGCCCAGCGAGGAATATGGCGACGCCAGCCATCCCCTGGCGGCTGGCTATCGCCGTCTGGCGGATTTTCTTGTTGTCAAGGTTGCTTGTTCAGATGGGGTGCTTTGAACCACGAATGAACACGAATGCACACGAAAAGGGACACTGTGCCTGCCTGCTTCAGTCATTCGTGTTCATTCGTGTTCATTCGTGGTTCCATACTCTCCATTCCTGAATAGGTAATGTTAAGGAGGAGTTCAAATGATGAAAAAACTGTTTCTGCTCTTTTTCATGGTGCTGGCTTGCGCCTCGTTCGCGGAGGCTATTTCCCTGAGCAATGATTTTCTGAAAATTGACTTCGATGGCCAGGATGTGCGCATCTTCGCCAAGGAGGGCGCGGAGCCGCTGGTGACGCTGTCGCCTTTCTGGAAAGGCGAGATTACGGGCGAGATTGTCCGGCGCGGCTGGCTTCACTACAAGGTGCTTTCCCTGCGCAACGAACAGTGCTCCCTGGCTTTCCAGCTGATGGACAATGCCCCCGTGGTGACCATGGCGCTGAATCGAGGCGCGGATCCCGTGTCTCTAACGTGGGACGCGGAGGCCGTGGTGCTGCCTGATGTTTTCGCGGAGAACACCGTCGTGACGGCGGATGAAACCGTGGGGCAGTTCACGCTCCCGGCCTTCGTTCCCGCGTACGTGGGGTTGATTCGCGGCGGAAACGCCATGGTTTCCGTGATTCCCATCAAAGCCACGACGCCTGCGGTGCTTGGGGGCGATCTGAAGCAGCTGCTCCTCTCCCAGAAGAACTTGGAGGAATACCGCATCGTGGTCCAGGCGGCGGAGGGCTGCTGGCACAAGTGCTACCTGCCGCAGGAAGTGGGGGAGACCAAAAGCATCGACGACTGGACGAAGCCCTACGAGGCCGATTGGATGGCGTCGCTGCCCATGGAGCAGGATTTCCTCGCTTCCGGCGATGGCTCCTACACGAACTGGCAGATTGTCACCGTGACGAAGGACAAGGACGGGAAGGACGTGGTGCTGAACAAGCAGGAACGGATGGTCATGACCAACATCTCCTCCCGCCATACCTGGCACGGTGGTTTTGAGGGAAACTACCACTATCCGGTGGAGTTCCTGGACGGAAAGCTCCAGCTGCATCACACGCTTTTCCAGGTTCGCGACCGGGTGAAGATGTCCTCCGAACGTCCTGTCTATGTCTATAACCTGAAGGGCGCAAAAGGAATGTGGGACAATCTTCCCTCTTGGACGCGCTACCAGGCTTGCTTCTATACGCAGAGCATCGGCGCGACGCCCGCCACCTGCACCATCACCGAGCTGTTCGAGAAGATCTTCTACAAAAGCGAGGCGGCGGAACGGGTGGACGAAATCCGGGAGCTGGTGGGGTCCATGCAGCTCTTCGTGGAAGGCATCCGTTCCCGCATTGAGAGCGCCCGTGGCTGGAAGAACGACCTGCTGGCCTTCGCCCAGAAGGAACTCCGCGCGGAACCCAGGTTGGAGGCCGAGGTCGCCAACCTGTCCGCCGCGCTGGCGGACGTAGATGCGCTCTATGATGCGGCGGCGGAAGTCATCCAGAATACCGAGGTGGTCCGGGAACTCTCCCGCCAGGTCGTGGAAACAGCGGCTTCGGACATGGATGACGACGAAAAGGAAGACCAGGCGAAACTGCTGGGACGGAAGATCCGCACCATTGGCGGCGGACAGGACAACCTTGCGGCCAAGATGCGCCATATCGGAAAGAATACGCGCTTCCAGGCCGTGAAGAACCACATGGCCTCCACGGACGCCGCCGTGCAGGAGTTCTGGAAGGAGGTCTATCTCCGTACCGAACCCATGCTCCAGGGATACTTCGGACACGACGGAAAATAGCTGAGGAATTCGTTGAATTCAGGGAACTTATGTTCTGCCTACTTTAGAATCTTACATTCATGATTTTGTTTTTTTGTGGTACAGTATGTCCGGGGCAAAACCACACAAGGAACTGTGCTGGTTATTCTGCAGAGTAACCAGCATACTCCTGTAATGCCGAATTGCGCAGAAGGCCTGGACGGCGCTACAGGAAGTTTAGTATGATTTTGTTGTTTTTTCAAACTTTACAGAGTACTAGTAGTCTTCTAGCCTACTAGTGTTGACCCAGCACAAAGACAGGAGCTCAGCCATGAATTACGACATTCTTCATCCAGGTGCCTTCCCTATCGTCAAATGCGATCTTTCCCCAGGCGAATCCCTGCAGGCGGAATCTGACGCCATGGTATCCATGTCAACCACAATGGATATCAAGGGAACTGTCAGCGGTGGCCTCCTGGGCGGGCTGGCCAGAAAATTTCTGACAGGCGAAAGTTTCTTCACCCAGCGAATCACGGCGGCCCGGGGGGAGGGCAGTGTCCTGCTGGCGCCGCCCACCCCTGGCGACGTGGCCGCCATTCCTCTGGATGGCTCCCACGGTCTCCGTTTGCAGAAGACAAGCTTCCTGGCGGCGACGGAAGGCATTGAAGTCCAGACGAAAATGCAGAATCTGATGAAGGGCTTCTTCTCCAAGGAGGGCTTCTTTGTCATCAACGTCACGGGCAAGGGCGTCCTTTTCGTCAGCAGCTATGGCGCAATCCATCCCATCGTCCTTGAAGCAGGCCAGGAGGTCATTATCGACAATGGACATCTGGTCGCCTGGGACGAGTCCATGGACTATAGCATTGAAAAGGCTTCCAATGGATGGGTTTCCAGCATTACGTCCGGTGAATGCCTGGTTTGTCGCTTCAAAGGTCCCGGCACCATCCACATCCAGACCCGCAATCCCAGCGGCTTCTTCAATTGGATTCGAGGTGCAATATCCGCGAAGTGAGCCTATCTGTCCCATGGCGGTCACGAACTGAATCATCGAGGGGGGGCTTCTGCGTGTTTTATGTCTTTGGGTGGCTTTGCGTCGGCGGGGGGCGTCCGGAAGGAACAACGCATCATCTTGCGCTTGAATCCGGCGATGGCCATGAAACATTGCGTCAGAGCAGACTCTTCCTCGCCCAATTCATCGGAGGGCTGGCAGATGTCGTAAGCGATGCGCATCCGTTTTACGCAACTCAGGAAATATGTTTTGAAAGAAACTTTCTGGTTGGCTTTTCGACCGTCGATGTTCATCTCTTGCGTGGAGGCAAAAACGTATTCCGCGGCTTTGGTCAACAGACGGTAGCGTTCGACAGGATCGCAGCCAGGGTTGAGGAACGGTGCCAGATCGTAGCCGGCGAACTGTTGTTTGAGAATGCCCAGCTCGTCGCGGAATACGCGCGTGGCCTGCTCCACATCGTCGGCGGTGGGAGCCACGGAAGTGTCGCCACCATACATTTTCATCGCCTCGCGCATATTGTCGCGAATGCCGATGTAATCCACAATCAAGCCGTACTCCTTGCCCGGAAACTTGCGGTTCACCCGGCTGATGGTCTGTATGAGCATGTGTTTCTTCAACGGCTTGTCGTTGTACATGTAGGTGAGCGACGGCACATCGAAGCCGGTGATCCACATATCCACCACAATGACAATGTGGAAGTGGGATTTTTCCTGTTTGAAGGCGGCATCGAAGGTTTCCGACCGCTTGTCGTTGGCGGCTCCGCCCAGATAGTTGTACATTTCCGGCGCATCGTTGCTGCCCACGCTCGACACTATGGCCATGAACGGCATCGGCTTCAGTTCCCTGAGTTCTTCTTCCGTGACGCCGATGTCATCGGGATGCTTTTTCTCCTCAAACCATTCCGGATATTTGGTCTTGAACTGCTGCAGCAGCGCGTAGGCAATGGGGCGGCTGGAGCAGACGATCATCGCTTTCTGGATTCTGTCCGGATCGCCGGCGCAGGCAGCCACGTAATGGTCGTGGATGTCGATGGCCAGTCTTTCCAGGCGCGACGGTTCGCCGAGGATGATTTCCATGGAGCTCATCGCCGCTTTGCTGGCTTCGATGTCATCGGCGGTGGCGCCGTCGTCGGCACAGTTCTTATAGTAAGCCTCTATCTCCTTGACTTTCCGCGCATCCAGCAGGACTTTGGAAATGCGGGGATGGTATTTGATGGGGACGGTCAAGCCGTCGGCAACGGCCTGGTCCATGGTGTAGCGGTCGATTTCCTCGCCGAAGGTCTGGTAGGTTTCCGCGATGGGCGTTCCGGTGAAGCCCCCGAAGGTGGCATTGGGGAAGGCCTCCTTCAGCACCTTGGCGTAGGGCTTGGAGACCATCGCCCGCATATTTTCGTTGGCGTCCTTGCTGAACTGAATCTGGCGGGAACGCTCAAGCTGCGTTCGGTGTGCCTCGTCGGAGAAGCAGATGATGTTGCTACGTCCGTTGATGAGCCCGATCTTGTCTTCCTCGCGGTCGCAGAATTTCTGGATGGTGCAGATGTAGAACCCGCCGCTTTGCCGTGCGCACAGTTCCTCGCGCAATTTCTTTCTGCTTTTCACGATGGAGACTTCGCCGAGGTTCAAGAACTCCTTGCTCTTGGTGAAGAGCTTGGCACCCTGTTTCTGCAGCTCTTCCCGATCTACAATCAGGATGATGGTGGGCGAGCCTATTTGCTCCACATCGGTGCAGCGCAGGGCTAGTTGGCGGGCGAGAAATGCCACCGTGAAGGTTTTTCCACAGCCGGTGGCGCCAAAATAGGTGCCGCCTTTGCCGCTTTGCTCCACTACCGATTTTACGATACTCTGCTTCAGCAGTTTGGAGGCGAAGAACTGTGGATAACGGCATACGATTTCGCGCTCTTCGCTGTCGTAGATGCTGTCTTGGAAGTAGATGTAGTCTCTGAAAATCTCGAGGAAACGGCTGGGCGCGTAAACGCCTTGTATTAGGGTTTCGGTTTCGGCAAATGGCAGGGTGGACACTTTGTCGCCATCGTTTACGCGACGCCAGGCATAGAAATGTTCGTAGGGTGTACGCACAGTACCGAGGCGCGTTTTGACGCCGTCGCTGATGCAGGCCAGCGGACAGTAGTGCAGCAAGTGCGGAATGTCGCGCCAATAACGGATGTTGATCTGCTCCCACGCATTGAAGATGGTGGCGTGGGCATCGGCGGGATTCTTGAGCTCGATGACGCACAGCGGCAACCCGTTGACGAACAGCAGCACGTCTGGACGGCGGTTTTCCTTTTGGCCGTTGTTGGTGTATTCTACCACAAACTGATTGACCACACGGAAAATGTTGTTTTCCGGATGCTCGAAGTTGATGAGTGGCACCATCTGAGCCAGGCCGTTTTGCGGTATAAACTGCACGCCATCCACCATCCAGCCATACACTTTGTGCAGGGTGGCGAAATCGTTCTCGGTACCCGCCAAGCGCACGGTGTCGTATATCTGCGTAACTTCCTCTTCTGTAAATGAAGGATTGGTTTCCACAATAAACTGCTTGAAGTCCTCCGCAATGAGGACTTCGCTTTTGCTGCGGTGGATATCGTTGCCGGCAGTATATTGCCAACCCGCGTTCTCCAAGAACCCGATGAAGGCATTCTCGAACTCCGATTCGCAATAACGGCCGTTATAATTGGTGAGTCTGGACATAATACGCAAATTTATTCTGTTGGTGAAACATTAACACCTATACTATTAAGGAGGGCATCATATTGCTTTTGATCATGATATTGTATACATTCAAGAATCATTTGTGCATCTTTTTTCATCGTTTCAACAGGATATTCAACAGGATTTGATGCTCGTTCTATATCGCCTTTTAAATGAGAATATTCATTAGTAACCCTCTCATTCAAAAAAACGGGTATCTTTTCTCCAAAAAAGCTTTCTTGCTTTACTCTATCTTCGCTATCATCTGGATATTTGTAAAATAGGTATATTTCTAAAAATTTGCGAGCATTATTGCTGAAATTATAGAATAGAGGATACGTTTCTTCACCTAATTCTGAATTCGCACATTTATATATAGAATCGAATAAATAATTGAACTCTGTGACGAAATCCTTCATATATTTTGGCATAACCATCAAATTCGTATCATCATTTTTTCTTTCTATAATGAAATATCCTTTAGAACGATCTCTGTCGTTATCAACATATTTGCCTTTTAGTCTTTTCAGATACTTCAGAAAATCCAAGTTATGAGTTGTGATGAAAAGTTGTTCAAAATTATCTTTTATTGCAATTTCTGAAGAAATCAAAGAGTAAACAAAAAACACATGATTTGCGTCTAAAGAGCAAATCGGGTCATCTATCCAAATTAATGGCTTTTTGCCAGCGGTTTCTGTGTCGTTGAGTTTAGCCATAAAATACGAGAAAGCGACCAATCGACATTCTCCTTCACTTAAATTATATGCTTTTTTGCCATTTCTTTGGATCTCGAAACGATAATGCTTTGCGTCTTCGTTCTCCGATTCTTCCTTTATTGGAACTAATTGCAGAAATTCGTGACCAAAGAAATTGGTTAAATATTCATTGACTTTGTTTGCACCTTTTTCTTCGTCATTCAGTTGTGATTTCTTAATTGCAAGTTCAGTTTCTTTTTTGCCAACATCATCTTTGAAGGTGTCAAATTCAGTTTTTTTCTGACCTGCTTCTTTTTTTAGATCGTCTATTTCTTTATATAAATCAGAATATTTAATGTCATCAACAAATTGTTTGACAACGTTGAATCGAAGTGTGTGTTTTGCCTTATCCTTTTCTTTCTGTAAAATTCCCCCGTATTGCAATGCTTGTTCTACAATTTCATTGTATTTTTCAATAGCATCCGTAAGTTCCTGTGTATGATTATTTGGTTCCTCAAAAACAAGTTCATGAAATACATCTTTCTTTTTGTTTTCTAATTGAGCAGATAGTTTATCCAACTCCTGACAATAGTTAGAAATTATTTTTTTTATGCTTTCCAAATTTGTTTTTGCGTTGTTTTGAAACTTAACATATAAATCAGTCTCACTTATATTTTCAGTGATTTTCTTAGCTTTCGTCTTTTCGTCCTCAATCTTTGTTATCTCTGTTCTCAAATCATTTTGAAGAGCATCCATTTCTTCATTAAAATGATGTTGCAATGTTTCCAATCTACCAGATGGAATAGGTTGTCCACAGAAAGCACACGTATTTCTTTCTTTATGTAAATCAAGTCCTTCTTTTACCCAATTATTCAATAAAGAGTTTTCTACAAGTTCACGAATTTTATCTGCACTTTCAACCTTGGAAGCCAACAAATCTTTTGTTTTTGAAATTAAGGTGTCATACTGTAGCGAAGCATAGGCTTTTCGAATACTCGCTTTTGTTTCTTCTAGCAACAGTTTTTTTAAGTCTGTTATTTCTTGTTCTGTTTTCGAAGTAAAGCTAGAAAGTTGTTCTATATCTGACTTTAATTTTATTTTGTCATAATTAGGAGAAACAAAGTTGCTATTTTGATTCTTCATTTGGCTGGCTTTGTCAGTCAGGCGTTTACTTAATGAATTTATCTTGTCTTTATAATTTTTGTCGGCATCTTTATATGCTTTTTCTTTCTCGCCCAGTGCTTTGTATAAACCAGTTTTCTCTTCTTCTGTATTTTTGCCTAATTCATTTTGAAGACTTTCTATCTCTGATGCTAAAGTGGTATTACCATCTCCCAATATCGCGAAAGGCTGGATATTACCACTATCTGAATCTCGTAAGAATGATAAATTTTCATCAATAAAATCGGAATTAAAAACTCGGAAATTTTGCTTGTTAGCAATCTGAGTTTGATCAATATCCTCTCCGTCTTTAATTTTCAATTGGAATTTTGGGTTTACATATTTATCAGATATTTTCCCGGTTTCAAATGCTCGAAATATTCTTGACAAAGTTGTTTTACCAGAATAATTTCTACCATATATGATATTTATGTCTTGAAAAGTTTGGATTCTTCCATCCTTGTCTTTAACGCAGTCATCCCATTTGAAATCTTTGAATACTGCAAGATTCTCTATAGTATGTATTTTCGTAACTTTCATGACAAACCTCCTTTATTATTCATTTCATTTTTCAATCCTTTCTCCCTTCCTCAATACTTCCTTTTATCAATATCGGACAAATGTCCTTGATTTGCGCTTTCAACTGCTCGTTGATGCGCTTGCGCTCGATGTAGCAGTTGTAAATGTTTACGATGGATTTCTGAATCTCAATGTCGGGAATGGGGATTTCAACTTCATAGAATCGATCCATTTCCAAGTTCGTTCTTATACTCGCATCACTCATAAACCATCCTAATCGATCACATTCTTTACGTGAGAACCACATCATTACATATTCCGAAATCACATTATTATCAATATTCTCAAGGACGGTATAAGCAGGTGAAATAACAATCGGTCTTTCTTCTTCAAAAAGCGCAATCCGAATGCATTCATCTCTACCTGTTTGCATACCCGAAAATGCAAATTGCCCTTTTCGAACTATTTTATATTTTGCTAAATTCACTCCATTGGTATCGGCAACAGTTGGCATAAATTGTTTGTTAATATTAATACCTCTTACGTCTGTTATTAAGCCGTTATCATTTCGATTATCAATTTCTGATAAAATTTTTCCGACAGTCTTTCTCTCCGACTTACTTTTGTATTCTTCAAGCAAAGCCTCGTAAGAGAGTTTCAAATCCTCCAGTCCGCGCTCGTAGTTCTGCTGGTTGGCCGACATCGCGTTATATACGTCCACGTACTTCTGCTGGATGTCGAGCGAAGGAAGGACGATTTCAATGTCGCAGAAATCTTCCCAACTGAAAGTCTCACGAGCAGAACCCCACGAATTGAATCTTGAATACCTGTCAAATTCCGGACGGTTGAAGTACATAAACAAATAGTCAGAAAGAAGCAGATCGCTTCTTTTGATGCTGAAAACCGTATATATGGACGAAATTATAATGCCATTGTTTGTGTTATTAAAAGCGATTGCGATTTTGTCTCCTCGTCTTGAGGTGTCGGAAACATATGCAAATTCATTAGTTTTAATAACTTTATATGAAGTTAGACTAACACCATCCATATTGGCTTTTGTTTCTATAAATTCTTTACCTGTAGAAAATCCCTTCACATCATCAAGGGAATAAAGGCCTTGAGAATTTCTCTCGTCTTCGAGTTGAATCAGCTCGCCCAATTTGTATTTCTTCAATGCCATAGTTTTATCCCCCTTTGATAATTTCCCAGTGGCCACCTTTGGCGGGGCCGACCCATTGTATGAGTTTCCTCTCTTGCAGGTGAGCCATATCTCTCTGAATGGTTTTTCTGTTTACATTCAGTTTCTCCGAGAGATATTTTGTGTTTACTGCGACATTTTGTGCGACATTATCTACGACACCCTTTTCTATCAGTTCTATGATAATTCGCTGTCTCTCAGTTAGTTCTTCCGCGACATTTACTGCGACATTTTGTACATCTATAGGGTTTTGTTTTGATAGATTTACATTATTCCTCTGGAATGTAACCAAGACTCCTCCTTGTGTTGATTCGATGGTAGGTTTGGGCAGTCCTGCTGCCAAAAAGCCATCACAGATTTTTTTCCAGCCTCTTCCCCATGATTCGATGAATCCCGCTTTGTAGAAAGCAAACGCCAGATTCTTGTTACGCGGATAGGAGGCATGCACCTTCTCTATGTTTTCTGGAGTGATTGCAGGAGGCAACTCGCCATCGTTCCATATCTCCACGTGATGATCCCAGACGCGCATCTGTATCTGCGGGCCAAAGTAGTCCTTATGGCAGATGGCATTGTAGAGAATCTCACGCAAAGCATCTTCGGGCACCTCCAACGTTTCAATGCGTTGTAATCCTTCATAATGTATAGGCATAGTGAGAAATTTGTCTTTGAGCATCCTCACCACGCGATCAGCCATTTGTATGATGCTGCACTCTATCATCTCTTGCGACAATAAATCGGCGATATCGGAGTGGAATCGACCTATTTTGAATTCCGTGCCAGTAAAATACCGACCTGGAGTCTTGCAGAACAAGAGTAGTGCTGCGTTCTTCAAATGCCCTTCATCATCTACCAAATGTAAATTTTGCAACACGGTCATTGTCGGGGCATTTGCCTCAGATGGGTCAATACGTCCAGCTTGAATACCTTTACGCAAGAAAAATTCAATGGCCTCACGTTCAAGGTCGTCCACCGTGGCACGTTCATGCACCATATCGTCCCACGAACGTCCCATTTTCTTTAGTATGAATTGTTGCAATGCCACCCCGTTCAGTTCCTGCATAGTGCTGCCCGAACGGTAATAGTATTTACCCTTGTAGCTGATGGGAATGTTGCTTGGAGCTACTGCAATTTCCATGTAGTCCTTGCCATCTCTGTTCCGTATATTCACATCTGCCACAACACCCAAGAGAGCGACGATCTTGTTGGGAATATCTTCCGAAAGACGATGTGCATTTCCCACTCCACAGACGTTTCCTTTATCATCAATGCCAATATAAAGTTTGCCTCCCTGTGCATTGGCAAAGCCACAAACCCATTTCAGGTATTCGTCTCGCCACGATTCTTTGTATTCTATATTTTGGTTTTCCATATCCTACACCTCGTCAATATTGTATCCAATCCCCCTGAACGCCTCTTCGAGCATTTTCTGAGACTGCTTTTCGGCAACCATGATCTGCTTCATTTCGTTCTGTATGCGTGACATTTCCGCGGGGTAGTCGATATCCAGGTCGTGGTCGATGAACTCGATATACTTGCTGGGCGTGAGCGTCCAGTTCTTGCTTTCAATTTCGCTGATGCCCACGCTGCGGTAGAGTTCGGGCACTTCGTAAGCCGCGCCGTCGGTGCCTTCACTCTGCCAGGTGTGGTAAATGGCGGCGGCACGTTCTATCTGCCCGGGCAGCAGGCGCACCTTCTTTTTCTGCTCGTCCTTTACCGGATTTTCGTTCCATTGGCGCAAGTCCATAAAGAGAATCTCGTGTTCGCGGTTGCGGAGCTTCTTGCCGTGGCATTCGCCGCCTTTCTTGTTCTGGTTCAAAATCCAGAGCGTCACGCTGATATCCGTGGTAATGAACAGTTCCCGTGGCAAGACGATGATGGCTTCCACCTTGTCGTTCTGGATCAGCCGCTTGCGGATTTCCAAGGGGGCGCTGTCGTTCAGCGCGCCGTTGGCCAGCAGGAATCCGGCCACGCCGTTGGCGGGTTTCAGGTGCGAAAGGATGTGCAGAATCCAGGCGTAGTTGGCGTTGCTTTCGGGCGGCGTCACATAGTCGGCCCAGCGGGCGTCGTTTTTCAGATTGTCGTTGTACCAGCCCTTCAGGTTGAAGGGCGGGTTGGCCATAATATAGTCGAAATACCAGCCTTTGTGCAAATCGTTTGTGAAGGAAGAATCATAGGTCTCGCCCAGATTGTGGCTGAGGCCGCGCAGGGCGAGGTTCATCTTCGCCAAACGGTAGGTGGCCGACTCCTTCTCCTGCCCGTAAATGTTGATGCGGTTCACGTCGCCCTGCTTGGCCTTCACCAGCTCGGCACTCTGGATGAACATGCCGCCGGAGCCGCAGGCCGGGTCGTAAAGCGTGCCTGCGTAAGGCTCAATCATCGAGGCGATGAGCTGCACCACATCGTGCGGCGTGTAGAACTCGCCTTCTTCCTTGGTGGCATTCACCGCAAACTCCTTCAGGAAATACTCATACACGTGGCCAATGAGATCTTTTTCCTCGCCAAAGGCCTTGTGGCTGATTTTGTTCACTTCATCCACCAGTTTCTTGATGTCGTTGGCACCCAGATTTCGGGTGGTAAAGGTCCCCTCGATGAAGCATCCTTTCAGTTGCTTGGAATCTGTGGCAATGCTGTGCAGGGCGGTATCGAGTGCCACATTGAGTTGCGGCGCGGGTGTGTTGATGATCTTTGACCAGCGTGCCTCGGGCGGCAGATTGTAGGTGCCGTCGGTAAAAGTGGCGTCATCAAAGAACGCCTTGATGATTTCCTCATTGTCGGGATCCAGTCCGTCGTTCACCAGCTGCTGACGGAGTCTGGCCACGCCGTCTTCATACTTCTCGCCAATGAAGCGAAGGAAGATGAGCGTGAGCATCATGTCGCGCTTTTCAAAAAACGAACCGGCGTTGCGTGCCGCACGCAGAATATCGCGGCAACTGAACAGAATGTTGTCAAGATTCACTACATTGCCTGTTTTTTGACTTGCGACTCTTGAGGTATGTTCAGTTTTGTTTGACATTAACACTTGTTTTCGAGGGGAACAGTGGGATAACTATTAAAGTCATAATTTAATGTATTATTCCTCCCTTTCAACCAGATCGTAACAGTTGCGGAATAAATGGAAAATTCATTCGAGAATAGGGCGGAACGCGCCAGGCTTCGGGAATGGATCCTGGGGGCTATAGTTTGCCTGGGGGCGTGAAGCGCTTGTCCAGGAGGTGTTCCAGGCGGAGGTCTCCCATGGAGTGTCGCATGGCTTCGCGGACGCCGGGGAAGCGTCCGTCCAGGGTCTGCAGGAGCTCTTCCAGATATTTGCGGTCGCCTCGTTCTTCCAGCAGCGGCTCGTAGGGACAGGACTGGGTCTTGGGGAAGTCGAAGAAGTCGGCTGCGGCATGGATGTCCGCCTTTTCCAATCCCCAGAGGGGACGGATCAGTCGGGCGGCGCCGCCGTCGGCGGGAACATTGGGGCCCATGGTCTTCAGGCCGCCGCCATGGAAGAGGCTCATGAGGAAGGAGACGCAGAGGTCGTCCAGATGCTGTCCCAGGGCGAGTTTGTTGCAGTGGAGTTCCTTCAGCAGGAAATGGAGCTGTCCGCGCCGCAGCCGGGAGCACCGGGGGCATGGTTTTTCGCCGACGATGTCGCTGGTCAGAAGGGAATAGAGTTCCGGGAGGCGTCGATGGTGGAATTCCCAGCCTCGTGCGCGGCAGTATGCTTCGATGGGAGTGGCGTCGAATCCGGGGTATCCCACATCGATGTTCGCCGCGACGATTTCCAGGGGGAAGGGCATTTTCCTGCGGAGGGTATGCAGGAGTTCCATGAGCATGAAGCTGTCCTCTCCGCCGGAGAGCCCCACCAGGATCCGGTCGTCTTTCTGGAAGAGTCCGAAGGCTGCGGAGTCCTTTGCGCACTGCCGCAGGAGTTTCTGGAAGATTCTGGTGCGGTAGGGGACCTCCTGCAGGAACTTCTCTGCTTTCTGGCGGAACTCCGCCACGATTTCGGCGGGTGTCCGGGTGGCGTCCAGGTGGATTTCGCAATCCTGGTAGTATGGCTGGCGCTGGATGAAGCGCTCCTGGCTCCAGAGGGGACGCGTGGCTTTCTCGGCGTCGGAAAGACGGGCCGTGATGGCCTCCAAGGAGATCTCCAGGGTGGCGGTGATGCCGCTCTCTTTCATGATCTGGCGGTTGCCGGGATAGACAGGCAGGCCGCCGCCCGTGGCGACGACCGCGAACTCCTCTTGTTCGGCAATGCTCTTCAGTGCCGACTGTTCGGCCTGGCGGAAGGCCTCTTCGCCTTTCTGGCGGATGAAATCCCCGGCGGAGAGGGAATAGAGCTGCCGGATGCGTTCGTCGGTGTCGATGAAGGGACGCCCCAGGGTCTGTGCCAACTCGCGCCCCACGCGGCTTTTTCCGCTTCCCATGAAACCGGTCAGATAGATGTTTTGGCTCATAGCAGGACGGCGAGGAGGAGGGAGAGGAGTGTCAGGAGGTTGTATCCGGCGTGGATTAGAATTGCCTGGATCAGGTCATGGCGCCAGGTGGTGAAGGAGAGCGCCAGGGAGAAGAGGAAGAGTTCCGGGAAGGCCCAGAGGAGCAGGTGGACGATGCCGAAGAGCATGGCGACCAGCGGGATGACAACGAAAAGCGGAATTCCCAGGTGGAGGAAAGTCTGTGGCAGGAGGCGTCGGTAGAAGAGCTCCTCGGAGATCGGGGAGAGGATGCACGAACTCAGAAATACCGCGCCTAGCACGATGGGATTGGTGGCGTTGCTTTTCAGGAAATCCGCCAGCGGTTGCTGCGATGGTGCGAGGCCGAGCAACCTCAGGAGCCACTGCAGGAAGCCGCCGCATCCAAGTTGCAGGAGCAGAAAGAGGACAATTGCCCAGAGGAATGCGTGGGGGAGCCGCCGGGAGAGCGGCATGGGGTGTCGCATCCGCAGAATCTCCCGCAGGGAGAGTTGGGTGGCGGAGAGGACTCCGGCCAAGAGGATTCCGCTCAGGATGCAGAGGGGCAGGAGGAGGATTCCCAATACTGGAGCCATCTGGCTGCCAGGCGGACAGTGCGAAGTAAGGATGGGAGTGGCGAAGTATGCGGCGATCCAACCAAGCAATGCTCCTATGGTCAAAGGGGAATAGGGGGATGGCTGGTTCGCATGGAACATGGCGGGTTGTCTGGGACCAAGAAAACTGAATCAGATGAAAGCTTATATGATGTTGAGACGATTAAGCTTCTGTTGAAAATTACTTGCCTTTCCAGAAGGCGTATGCGCCCGAGGGAACCGCCAGGATGCCGTCGGCTGCCGGCAGGACCATCTCGCCCGTCCGGATTTCGCCTTTGGGGAAGGACTGGGCTGCCAGATGTTCCAGCACCAGCGGCGTATAGCCAGGCGTATGGCAGGTCAGCATCACGAAGGAGGGCGTTTCGGAGAGCACCTCGCGGCAAAGCGCCAGCAGTTCCAGCATGCATTGGTCGATCTGGAAGAGCTCCTGGCTGGTGCCGCGTCCGAAGCTGGGGGGATCCAGGATGATGCCGTCATAGCATCTTCCTCGGCGGATCTCCCGTTTGAGGAACTTGGTCACATCGTCCACAATCCAACGGATGGGGGCCTCTTCCAAGTGGTTCACGGCGGCATTTTCCCGCGCCCAGTCGGTCATCTTCTTGGATGCGTCCAGGTGGCAGACCTCCGCGCCTGCCTTGGCGCAGGCCAGGGTGGCGCCGCCGGAGTAGGCGAAGAGATTCAGGATGGAGAGCTTGCGCGGTGCTGCGGCGCGGATGGATTCCCGTACCAGGTTCCATCCCAGGAGGTGTTCGGGGAAGATTCCGACGTGGCCGAAATCCGTGGGCTTCAGCAGAAATTCAATGCCGCCCAGTTCGCAGCGCCAGCCGTCACGGATGCGCGGGGACTGAAATTCCCAATGTGCGCCGTGTTCCCGGGAGAAGGAGGCATCGGCTTGACGCCACAGGTCGGGCTGCTGGGGGGACCAGACGGCCTGGGCGCAGGGACGAGAAAGCACCCATTGCCCAAAGCGCTCCAGCTTGCGGCCTGCGCCGGCATCCAAAAACTCGTATTGCGAATCAGTTTTCATAAAAAGACGGAAGGCTCTAGAGGTCCTAGAGGTCCTAGAGCTCCTAGTTTCGGAAGCCGGTTTCGGCGCCGGAGGCGCTGAGGGATGGCAGTTCGTTCCAGATTCCGGTCTGCGGGGCGATGATGGTCCAGCCGTCACCGAGGATCTGCCGCGTCCAGGCCATGGTGTCCAGGATGGCGGGGAGATCCCAATGGACGAGTTTTCCGCGGCGTGCCTCGTGGGTGGCGACATTGCACCAGCCCGGAGTCATGTTCTTCAAGACGAGGACGCCTTCATGGGCGTAGTCGGCCAACTGGCGGATCAGTTTGCGATAGCCGGCCTGGAAGGCGCGGCTCTCCCAGCAGGGCAGGGCGCTACTGTCGTTGTTTCTGTGTGCCGCTAGTTCCATGGGCATCTTCGCGAAGTCCAGCTCCAGCTTGGGCGCTTCGCCCAATGCTTCCAGATCCGCGCGGGCGAAGCCGTTCTGGGGATGGATGGCCGGGCATTTTGCGTCCTTTGCGAGGTTGAAATTGGGAATCAGGTCCGGTGCGCTCCAGGCGAAATAGGCATTGAAGCGGTAGGAGCGGGCCTCTGGCTGGGAGACGGGGATTTCCGGTGCGGGGGCGCCTTCCTCCTTGGGCTGGAAACGGGGATCCGACGCCAGCTTCTTGGCGGCAGCGGCTTCGGCTTCGGGATCGCAGAAGGAGACGAAGCGGCGGAGAGTCAGGCGGTTGCCGGCACTGGAGAGTTCCAGACGGCTGGTGGCGTGGAGAAACTCGCCGTTCAGGCCGGCCTGCCAGCGCCACAGGTCGTCGCCCAGGCCCCATTCCAGCTGGCGGCCTTTGGCGTCTTCCAGGACGATGATTTCAGGAAGCGGGGAAATCACGATGGGCGCGGCGGTCTCTTTGGGGATTTCCTTCCAGTCGACAGCCGCGTTGCAGTTCTTTTCGGTGACCACGAAATAGCGCTGCCAGAAGCCAGCCAGGACAACGCTGCCCAGTTCCAGGCCGCTCTTCAGCGAGGTGTTCTTGGGCCAGGTCAGATCGTAGGTCAGACGGGCGGTGTTGCCGGCGATGCGGTGGGTCTGGCGAAGGTGCGCCGCCGCCCCCTGGGTGAAATCGCCTTCGCCCTCGAAAACGGCGCAGCCGCCTTTGCGGAAAAGATGGAATTTTCGGGTGTCGAGGTCGTCGTCGCTGACCTTGTCAATGCGGCAGTGCGCGAAGCTGAAGAGCGTTGCGCCTTCGGCTTCCAGTTTTCGCGGGCCGCTGGCGCGTCCGTCAGTATATTCAAGAGTCCAGGATGCGGTAGGATGAGTCAGTTCCATATATTTTTGCTTTTGTGAATTTTGAATTAATCCTGCGGAGGCCAGAGTGGCGCCCAGGGGGCTTTTGTCGTAGGTCCTTGATGCCTGGGCGTGAAGGCGTCCTTGAAAAGATAGACGTCCACGAAATCGCTTCGGGAATCTTTGGGGGAGGTGCTGAGGAGCTTGACGTCGATCAAGTCGTAGATGATATTCCCGAAGTCGTTGGTTTCGTGGAGATTCCATTGTTCCAGGACGCCCAGTGCCAGCGTCCCGAAGTCCTTGAGCAGGCTTTTCTTCAGGGCAAGGCAGATGGCCTCCCCCGTCACATGCGGGTGGTTTCCCTTTCCTTCGACCTCCGCGAGAAGGCGCTTCAGGCATTTGGCCACGTAGCAGAAGGCGGCGACAGGATACCGGTCGTCCTTCTGCGCGGCCTCCTGGTAGAAGTGGAGTTCCGGGTCGTCGCCCGTCGTGGGGAATTGGTCGAAATCAGCCATGGGCTATGCTTCGCGGGCTGCGATTTTCGCCTGGATCTTCGCCTGCATCTCCGCGAGTTCCGTGCCTTGGTACTGCTTCTGGGAGGCGCCCAGCAGAACCTTGTCATCCGCAAAGCGGGGGATGATGTGCAGATGGGCGTGGGGAACGGTCTGGCCGGCAGTCTCGCCGTTGTTCATCAGCAGGTTGAAGCCGGCGGCGCCCGTGGCGTGCATGACGGCGGGGGCCAGCTTCGCGGCCGCGGCGAAAACGGCGTTGCGGTATTCCTCGGGGAGGTCGCTGATGCCGTGGGCGTGGTATTTGGGGATGATCAGGGTGTGCCCGTAGTTGAAGGGGGCGATGTCCAGGAAAGAGAGGACCTTCTCGTCCTCGTAGATTTTCGCGCTGGGGATTTCGCCGTCCAGGATTTTGCAGAAGACGCAGTTGGGATCGCGTTCCATGAGTTGTGTTCCTTTTTAATGTTTGGTTGATTGCTATTCTTCCCCGCGTGCCCTGGGGCAGACCTGCCGATAGGAGCAGGCTTGGCAGAAGGCGGGATTGGTGGTGCAGAGGAAGTCCTCTTCGGCGGCCGTGTTGTCCACGGGGTCCTGGAGCTTGCAGCGCATTGCCTTGGCGCTGTTCAGCATTTGGTCCTTTGCGGCCAGAAGGGTCTCGTTGTTGATGTCGTAGGTGCTCAAACGGCCGCCGTCGTTCAAGAAGACGCCCTCCAGGCGAAGCTGCTCCAGGGGCAGATGGCGCGTCTCCATGGCGTAGAGCGCGTAGCAGGCTAGCTGCAGGCGGAGCTCCTCGCGGTGTTCCGTGCCGGTCTTCCAGTCCACGATGTGCAGGCAACCCTGGTCGTCCAGGTAGGAGAAATCCAATGCGCACCAGACTTTCAGCGGCAGTTCCGGGGCGTTTTCCTGGGCGGGAAGAACGCCTGCCACGAAGCTGTTGAGGACATCCACTTCGCCCCAGCGCGCGGGATCCAGGTCCCGGATGGCGTCCACCACGGGACAGTTGCGGAAGTTCTCCAGGGCGTCGAAGACCTTTGTGCGCAGGGCGTCGATTTCTTCCCGGGGGACCTCCTCCCCATCCTGGGCGTAGTAGTGTTCGAAAAGATTGACATTCCGCTTGGGATCCTGCTGCCAGAGCTTCTGGCGGGACTGGCGCCAGCCGGCGTTCAGGCGGTTGCGCGCGGCCTGCTGAAGTTCGGATACTTCCGGAAGACGGCGCTGGCTGCGGAATTGCAGCAGCGCATCCTTGATGACGTCATGGACGGTGCTGCCGCCCCAGAGGGGGAAGCTGGTGATCTGCTTCAGGGTGTAGAGGAGCCGCGTCCGCTCCGGGGCATTGGGATCCCAGCCGCCCCAGGCGCCGTAATACTGGTAATAGTAGGCGCGCTGGCAGGAGCGGAAGAGGCGACTGCGGGAGACGGACCAGGTCAGGTCGTTGGAGATGACTCTACCCATTGGCCCTCCCCGTGATGCGCGTCTGTTCGGCGAAAAGCTGTTTCAGGCCGCTCTTGGCCAGGGCGAGGAGCTTCTCCAGGTCTTCGTCGCTGAAGGTGGCTTCCTCGCCGGTGCCCTGGATTTCCACGAAACGTCCCTGGTCGGTCATGATGACATTCATGTCCACTTCGGCAGCGGAGTCTTCCGTATAGCACAGATCCAGAAGCGGCTCGCCGTTGACGATGCCTACGGAGACGGCCGCCACGCGGGCCTTTAGCGGCCATTCGGGAATCACGCCTTGGTCCACCAGCTTCTTCGCGGCGATTTCCAGCGCGGCGCAGGCGCCTGTGATGGAAGCGCAGCGTGTGCCGCCGTCGGCGTCGATGACATCGCAGTCCACGTGTAGGGTGATGCCGGGGAGCTTCTCCAGGTCGACGACAGCGCGCAGGGAGCGTCCGATCAGCCGTTGGATTTCCGCGGAGCGTCCAGAAAGCTTTCCCTTGGTGACCTCGCGCTCGCCGCGGGTGTTGGTGGCGCTGGGAAGCATCTGGTATTCTGCTGTGATCCAGCCGCCGGATACATTCTGGGCTTTCATCCAGGAGGGGACTTTTTCCTCCAGGGAAACCGCGCAGATGACGCGGGTGCGACCGCACACGGCCAGGACGGAGCCCAGCGGGTGGAGCTGAAAATCAGATTGGAAAGCCAAAGGCCTAATTTCATCGGGACGGCGACCATCTTCGCGTGGCATGACGGCAATCTCCTCGTTCGGTTGTATATTCTGATGATGTTCCTCTTTCTGACGGGCATTGCCCGGCAATTCGTTAATATACTTCTGCTGTTCTGCGGCGTTTGGCTTCACGCTAAAAGCACTGTGTGTTTTTTCCTTTGATTTTTCCTGTGTCGATGCGGCTTTGTCTGATCATCCTATTCTCCGCGCTTCTGGCGGTCTCCTGCGGGAAATCCTCCCGGAAGAGCCGCCGGACGCCGTACGACCTGGGACGGAGCGAGGCGCTTCTCCAGGTAGGCGAGGCCATGATGGCCGAAGAAGCCGACTGGGAACGGCTGGCGCAGAGCGCGGTGCTGGACGAACAGCTGCTGGGCATTCTCAAGGACGATGCGGCCCGGCGCGAGCTCTTCCTGGCCGCCGACGCCCTTCTGCAGCAGGAGCGTTTCCATGATTTCGCCGCTTTGATCGACGCTGCGGAAAAGCGGGGCGAGGCCACGCCTGCGCTGTTGGAGTTGCGCGGGTTGCCGCAGGCGCTCCAGGCGCTCTCCCTCTTCTGCGCGCGGCGTCCGTATCAGAACTCCCAGGACCTGGAGCAGTCCATGAATTTTCTTTCGCCCAGGAGCGATGAACTCTCCCGGCTGGCGCCTGATGCCTTCCCTCCTTTTTGGGAAAGCCAGAAGGCCTTGTTGGAGGAACTGCGTGCTGCCGAGCGCAATGCGAAAGTGGAGCGTCTGCAGGTGCAGCTTTGCCGGAAGCTGACGACCACGGGAACGAATTTGGATTCTCCCGAATGGCTTCTAGCGGAAATCGAAGAAGTCGATGGCGACGCGGAAATCCTGCGGTATGTGTCGCTGATGAGGAAAGTCCAGCCAGGGTTCCGGCAGGCCTTGTCGGAGAAACGCTGGAATTTCGCAGTGGAGCTTGCGGCAGAGCTCCTTTGGACGAGCCTGACCGACGGGGAACGCGCCGTCGTCGGCGAATGCCTGGCAAAGCAAGGCGCCTGTTCGCTGGTGGGCGACGTGCTGCTGGCGCGGTTCAGGCAAAGTCCAGAACTCTACGCCGAAGCCGTCCTGCGTTGGCAGTCGGAGTGTCCGGAGGCGTCTCTTCCCGATGCGCATCCGGCGTTTTTGGCCGAGGCGCTGCAATGTCTTCCGGCCGGGGAGCCGCATTGGGGAAGTCCTGTTCCGAGCATCGGTGAGTTGGCGGAGGCGTTTTTGCGGCTGATCCCTTGATTTTCGCGGAACTGTTTTGTTTTTTTTCTGTCTATCCGGAGAAACGTTTTCGGAATGGCCATCTTTCCGATGTGATTCAATTTGTTTTTTGTCCGTTCAACCAATAACTGAAGGCTTTTGCAAAAGCCTCCTAACCCAAAGGAATTGAAAATGAAGAAATTCTTTGCTGCCTGCGCGGCATCTCTGTTTGTGTTCGCCGGTTCCGTCCAGGCCGAAGAGGCCGCCGCCGCTCCAGTGGAAGCCCCTGCCGCTCCAGTGGAAGCCCCTGTCGCTCCTGCGCTGGATGTGAATGCCCTTCTGGCTGCGATTCCCGAAGTAGTCGCAAAGGCCAATGACGAAACTCTGGTTTCCAAAGTGCAGGTTCTGGAAATCGTGAAGCCTGCCGTGGAGAATGCCATCAAGCAGGGCGCGACTTTGCAGCCCGAGATGATCACTAACTTTGTCTATGAGGTTGCCAACAGCCTGGCTATGCGCGGCGTGCTGTTGATCGAGGCTCGCAAGGCTGGAATCGAGGGCGACGCAGCGTCTGCCAAGGCCCAGCTGGATCAGATGAAGCAGGCCATTGCCCAGCAGGGCGGCGAGGAGGCTTTCGCCGAGCAGCTGAAGCAGATGGGCAAGAGCGAGGATGGTCTCCTGCAGATGATCATCGAGGAAGGCATGATCCGCGCTTTCTCCGACCAGCTGAATGCGGCTGCGGAAAAATTGCTTGTCGCTCCTACCGAGGAAGAGGCCAAGGCCTTCTATGAAGAGAACAAGGCGCAGATGTCCGAACCCGCTTCTCTCTCCGCCGCTCACATCCTGGTCCAGTTCCCCAGCCAGGCTCCCACCGATGCGGAGAAGGCCGCCGCTCTGGCGAAGCTCAGGGAAATCCAGGGCAAGCTGGCCGCCGATGGCTCCAACTTCGCAGACTTGGCCAAGGAGTTCTCCGACTGCCCCTCCAAGCAGCAGGGCGGCGACCTGGGCGAGTTCCCCAAGGGCGCCATGGTTCCTGAATTCGAGGCCGCGCTGGTGACTCTGAAGGAAGGCGAAATCAGCGGTCCCGTGGAGACCATGTTCGGTTATCACTTGATCAAGGCCGGTGCGGCAAAAGAAGAGCGTGTCGTTCCCTTTGAGGAAGTCAAGGAGCGCATTCTGGATTTCCTGAAGAACCAGAAGTTGGGGGAAATGGCCCAGAAGCAGTTGAAGGACATCATGGACAAGTCCGGCATGAAGCTGATGATCGAGGCTCCTGCCATGCCCGAAATTCCCGTCGCCGCTCCCGTCGAAGCAAAATAGCCTGACGTGTCGGAGATTCCTGCAGATCAAGTGTGGATGACCTGCGCGTTGGAACTGGCGCGCGCGGCTGCGGAACGGGGCGAGGTTCCCGTTGGCGCCGTCCTGGTGGATGGTTCCGGACGCCAGGTCGCCGCATTTGGCAATGAGGTGGAACACCGCAAGGACGGCACTGCCCACGCGGAATTGCTGACTCTGCAGGAGGCTTCCCGGATTCTGGGGGAATGGCGCTTGACCGCCTGCACCCTCTATGTGACCAAGGAACCCTGCGCCATGTGCGCGGGGGCCATCGTCAACAGCCGGGTGGGGACGCTGGTCTTCGGTGCGCCTGACCCTCGCATGGGAGCCGCCGGTGGCGCAATGGACGTGACGGGGTTCCCCGGAATGCTCCATCGCCCGGTGGTGCGCACGGGAGTGCTTGAAGAAGAGTGCGCGCAGGTGTTGCGTGATTTCTTCCGACGGCGCCGGTGCGAGGCCAAAAATCCTATTGCCGAATAGCCTGTTCTGCGTGTGTCTGATTCACGGAAGTCAACTTATTCTACCATACGGGCACTGCTGATCGCGTTTTTCGTGCTCGTTTGTTTTTTTGTGTCCATGACGGATGGCGGGCATCGTGCCGCAGGCGCCGTCTTCTCGCCGTTTGTTTCCGCATGGAATTGTTTGGGAGAGTGGGCGCGCCGTCTGCAACCTGGAAGGATCAGCCGGAATGACGAACTGCTGGAAGCCAAGCGGAAGATTGACGAACTGGAGGGGTTGCTTGCGGCTTCCGCGGATTTGCGGAAAGAAAATGAGGAACTGCGGCGATTGACCGCGCTGCCGCCGCCCGCGGAATGGCGCGCTGTGCTTGCCGAGGTGATTTCCCGGGATCCGGAACGCTGGAATGACCAGCTGCTGGTAAACTGCGGTTCCGAAGAGGGGCTGGTTACCGGTGCCGTAGTCCTTGTGGACGGGAAGGTTTTTGGACGGGTCCAGAAGTGCTTCCGGCATACGGCGGAAATCGTCACGCTGCTCTCGCCGGATTGCCGTTTCGGCGTGGCCATGGAGGGAACCGATGCTGTCGGCGTCCTGCAAGGGGCGGGAGACGCCCCTTTCGAGGGCGGACGGAGCGGTTTTGTCGTGGACTATCTTCCCAAGGAACTGGAGGTGCGTCCGGAACAGATGGTGGTGACGAGCGGATTGGGAGGATGGATGCCTCCCGGCCTTCCCGTGGGGATGATCCTGGCGGATGCGCCGGATGGCGGACGGGTTCATCTGCCCGATGCCGCGCGGGCGATGATCCATGGTATTCCCAGTGTTTCTTTTGGAGCTTTCCATTTTGTGTCCGTGCTTGTGCCACGCCATGCGTTATGAGATACTTTTTTTTCGTTTTGCTGCTTGTGGTGTTGGGAGGGGGTGCCTCCTGCCGTCCTGAGGAGAAAACGGAGGTCGTGGTCTGGGCGAATGCCAGCGCGACGACGCCCGTGTTGCCGCTCTACGCCTTGCAGGAGCCTTCCTGGAAGTTCCGGGATTGGAACACGACTGTGGCCTTCCAGAGTCTTCTGCTGGCGGGCGACGGCGTCTTTTGGGTCGGGCACCTGGAGGGCCTCGTCCGCGCATGTCAGCATGGGGCGCCGTTGCAACTTCTGGCTGTCACGGGATGGCGGAAATGGCAGATTTTGTCCAGACATGCGGAATGGCATTTCCCGGAGGATTTTCAGCTGGGCGACATGGGCTTTGCGCCTTCCGATGGCGCCGGACGTTTCCTGCTGGAGGCGCTGTTGAAAGAGCAGGATCTCTCCTTGACGCTGAAGCCGATGGAAATGCGGCAGATGATGCTGAAGGCGCTGGATGGACAGCTGGACAGTGTGGTTATTCCCGAACCTTTCGCAACGGCGCTGTTGAAGAAGGATTCATCGTTCCATCGGATTTCCAGCCTGGAGGAATATTATGGCCGTTGCCGTAATTGTGCGCCCGAAGTTCCTTGGGCGGGTATCGCGGTTCATCGGGAATGGGCGGGCAAGCATCCGGAGGAGATGGCGCGGATTGTAGCGAAGCTTGGAGTTGTCGCTGTGGGACTGGCGGCTATGACGCCAGCGCAGGCCGCCAAGTTCTGGCCGCTGGAGAAGGAGCGGAGCGCGGGGATTTCCCGCACGGCATTGGCGGATTCGCTGGAGCGGGATCCCGTGAAGGTTGTGCTGGCAAAGGACATGATTCCCCAACTTCGGGAGTTCCTGGCGATTGTGGCTCCTGAAATTCCCTTCAACGAAGGGATGGTATGGTATTGATGGTAAACTATTTTCCCATCCCTACCATAGCTACTCCCGTTGCCATGCCATTCACCATCGTCATTCGCCATCGCCCCGCTTGAGGGATTTAAGACCGAATTTTGCCCGCAGTTCATCCACGGCTTGATCCAGGGCCTTGTCTTTCTTGCGGGCGTTCTCGGCGTTTTCGGCTGCCTGGTTTTCCTCGGGGAAGAGCGACAACTGCCTGGGCAGGTAAGAGGCACTTGTTTCCTCTTGTAGATTTCCAGCGCCGAATCCAATGAGTCGGATGGGAGTGGGATGCTCGAAAAGTCCGGTTCCTGCCAGCAATGCCAATCCGGCTTCTCGCAGGGCACGATCTGAGTTGACGGGGATTTCCAGTGGCCGCTGCCGTGATATGGTGCGGAAGTCGTCGTATCGGAGTTTCAGGAATGCCAGCGAGGCCACGAGCCTCCGTCGACGCAGACGCTCTCCTACGCGCTCGCATTGTTCCAGCAGCCTGGCGCGGATGGTCGGCAGGGCCGTGCAGTCTTCTAGAAAAGTGTATTCCTGCGACAGGGATTTTTCTGGTTCGGGTTCCGACTGGACTTTCCGGTGGTCAATGCCGTATGCAAGTTCTCTCAGATGCTGACCGTATGAGCCTAGGAGCTTGTCCAGGAAGGTCGGCGGCATCTGCTGAAGTTGTCCGATGGTGGCCACGCCATAGCGATGGAGAAGTTCCTCGGTCTTTTTTCCCACCCCCCAGATACGTCCTACGGGCAGCGGCGCCAGGAAGGACACGATATCGGCCGGAGAGTCCGGGACGATGGTCAGGCCATCGGGCTTGTGGAGGTCGCTACCCAGCTTGGCCAGGAACATATTGGGGGCCACGCCGACGGATGCGGTCAGCTGGAGTTCTTCCCGGATGCGTCGGCGGATTTCCTGCGCGGCGGCTATGGGATTCTGCGCGATGCCCAGGACATTCTGGCAGTCCAGGAACGCCTCGTCTACGGATACCTGCTCGACATTTGGGGTAATCTGCTCGAAAATCGCCATGACCTGCCGGGAGACGGCGGAATATTTCTTGTAGTCTCCGGGAACGAAAATCCCCTGGGGACAGAGCTGGTAGGCTTGCCTCGAGGGCATGGCCGAATGGACGCCGAAGCGACGCGCCTCGTAGGAGCAGGTGGATACCACTCCGCGCTGGTCGGGCGGACTGCCGACGATGACGGGCTTGCCGCGCCACTGCGGATGATCCCGCTGCTCGACGGATGCAAAGAAGGCATCCATGTCCACATGGAGGATGGGGGTGGCCATGGCCAGAAATGGCAAGGCGGCGGAACTGGAGCCTGTCCGCCGCCTTGCAGGGAAACTATGCCTTCTGGAGGGCCTGGTCGAAGTCGGCGCAGAGATCGTCGATGTTCTCGATGCCGACGGAGAGACGGATCAGGTCGGGGGAGACGCCTGCTGCTGCCAGTTCGGCTTCGGAGAGCTGCCTGTGGGTCATGCTGGCAGGATGCAGCACGCAGGTGCGCACGTCAGCCACGTGGACCACGATGGCGGCAAGCTTCAGGTTGTTCATCAGACGCTCGCCTGCGGCCTTGCCGCCTTTGACGCCGAAGCACATGACGCCGGAGCAGCCGTTGGGGAGGTATTTCTGCGCCAGCTTGTGGTCGGGGCTGGATTCCAGGCCGGGGTAGTTGACCCACGCCACTTTCGGATGGCTCTCCAGGAATTTCGCCAGCGCCAGGGCGTTCTGGCTGTGGCGCTCCATGCGCAGATGGAGCGTCTCCAAGCCCAGCATGGTGAGGAAGGCGTTGAAGGGCATCTGCGGATTGCCAAGGTCGCGGATCCATTGGGCGCGCATCTTGGCGGAGTAGGGGCACTGGGGGAAGTTCTTGGTGTAAATCAGGCCGTGGTAGCTTTCGTCCGGATTGGTGAATTCCGGGAACTTTCCGTTGGCCCAGTCAAAGCCGCCTTTTTCGATGATGGCGCCGCCCAGGCTGGAGGCATGGCCGTCCATATACTTGGTAGTAGAGTGGGTGACGATGTCGGCGCCCCACTCGAAAGGACGGCATAGCATGGGCGTGGGGAAGGTGTTGTCCACGATCAGAGGCAGGCCGTTGGCGTGGGCGACGCGGGCGAATTTCTCAATGTCCAGCACCACAACGGAGGGATTGCAGAGGACTTCTGCGAAGATAGCCTTGGTGTTGGGGCGGATGGCTGCCTGCAAATCCGCCTCGGAGACTTCTGGACGGACGAAGCTGAACTCAATTCCTGATTTCTTCAGGGTGTTGGAGAAAAGCGCGACCGTGCCGCCATAGAGGCTGGAGCAGGCCACCACGTGATCGCCGACGCTGGCCAGGTTCAGGATGGCGTTGCTGTTGGCCGCCTGCCCGCTGGAGGTGCAGATGCAGGAGACGCCGCCTTCCAGGGCAGCGATCTTCTTCTCCAGCGCGTCCACCGTGGGGTTGGACAGGCGAGTGTAGAAGAAGCCTTCGGTTTTCAGGTCAAAGAGGTCCGCGACGCTCTGCGCATCGTCGTATTTGAACGTCGTGCTCTGGACGATGGGGCAGATGCGGGGATCGCCATTGCCCGGAGTATAGCCTGCCTGGACGGCCAGGGTCTCCAAATGGAACTTCTGTTCGCTCATGATGATGGATGACTCCTATGGTTTACGATGGTTGGAACGATTCGGTCACGCCCTGGAAGTAGTATTTCTCCACGAGCGCGGAAAGATAGTCCACATCTGCGACGGCGCAGGTCTCCCGGATGGAGTGCATGGCCCAGATGGCTACGCCGATGTCCACCGTCTGGATGCCTAGTGCGCCGGCCACGATCCGTCCGATGGTGGAACCGCAGTGTCCGTCGGAGCGAGGCAGGAAGTCCTGCAGCGGGATTTCTGCGTCACGGGCGATTTCGCGAAGCAGCGCGGCGCCGATGAAGGTGGTGGCGTAGGCTTGGTTCGCGTGGAACTTGAGGGCAGGGCCATGGCCGACGGCGGCCGCCATGGGCTTGTCGAAGAGTTCGGGGAAGTTCGGATGGAAGGCGTGTGCCACGTCGATGGAGAGGCAGAGGCTGTCCGCCAGCATCCGGGGTAGCGCCTGGGGAGACGTCTCGCCCAGCGCTGCAGCGACGCGGGAGAGGGTGCTCCACAGGAAATTGCTGCCGGCGCTTTGGAAATTCAAGCCCACTTCCTCTAGGTCAAAGAAGCCGCCGACCACGGTGCGCAACGGTTTTTGCGGTGCGCAGAGGGCCTTCAGGATGCCGTAGCAGCTGGTCAGGTTGTCCAGATGCGTGGACTGGATGAAAGGCGTTTTGTCGCCGATGATGACCGCGCCTTCGGAATCCGCCAGGAAAAGCTCAGCCTGGAGTTCCTCGGCCTTCTGCTGGGGAAAGCCTTCGGGGACCAGCGTGTCCACGAATTCCTGAAGAGTGGGGTAGGGCAGGCAGGCAGCCAGCTGGGTCTGCTGGTTGAAGCGATGGCCGCCATTCAGGTCTACGAAGTGGATGGGCGGGTTGGGGATTACCGCCTGCGGCGCGCTGCCGCAGATCTTGCGGATCTGCAGGTTCCCCATGCCGTCCCGGAGGCAGATTCGTCCCGCCACTTTCAGCGGGCGGTCCAGCCAAGTGGGATTGGATGCGCCGCCGTAGATTTCCACCGGAATCCGCAGCATTCCGTTCTGGACTTCGGCGTCCTTGAAACGCAGCTTGAAAGCCGGGCTGTCCGTGTGGCTGACGGCCATGCGGGCGCCGGAAAGCGGCGCCTTCTCCGCCAGGCGGATGGCCAGCAGGCTGGAGTCGTTTCGCATCACGAAATACTTCCCGCCGGGGACGAGCTGCCATTCCTCGCGCTCGTCCAGCCAGACGAAACCATTGTTCAGCAAGGTGTTGCGGATGGCGTCCGTGGAGTGGTACTGCGTAGGCGACGCGTTCAGGAATTCAACCAGCGAAGGAATTTTTGCTGCGGACATGATGCTTTGGGAAAAAGGGAAATCCCATGCCGTCCGGTGCATGGTCGGACGGCATGGTCGGATTCATGGGAGAGCGGAAGGCTACTTTTCCAGAATGGCCTTGATGCGGCGGATGCCACGGGAGGAGGACTCTTCCTTGACGATCTTGAAGTGTCCCAGCTCGGAGGTGTTGTTGGCGTGGGGGCCGCCGCAGATTTCCTTGGAGAAGTCGCCGATGGAATACACCTTCACGCGCTCGCCGTACTTGTTCTCGAAGATGCCGATGGCGTTGGTCTTGCGGGCGTCCTCGATGGACATCTCTTCGCAGATCACGGGAAGGTTGCGCTGGATCTGCTGGTTCACCAGATCCTCCACCGCCTTCAGTTGCTCGGGAGTCATCTTCTCCGGCCAGTTGAAGTCGAAGCGAAGGCGCTCGGCGGTGATGTTGGAACCGCACTGGTGGACTTCCTCGGAGAGGATGGTGCGCAGGGCCTGGTCCAGAAGGTGGGTGGCCGTGTGAAGCTGCGCGGTGGCCTCGCTGTGGTCGGCCAGACCGCCATGGAACTTCTGTTCGGCGCCGGCCTGGGAGAGCTTCTGGTGTTCCTCGGCTGCCTTCTTGAAACCTTCCATGTCCACCTTGAAGCCGCGCTCCTGGGCCATCTCCACCGTCAACTCGATGGGGAAGCCGTAGGTTTCGTAGAGGTTGAAGGCGTTCTTGCCGGA
The DNA here is from genome assembly GCA_024405215.1 of Lentisphaeria bacterium. GTDB lineage: Bacteria > Verrucomicrobiota > Lentisphaeria > Oligosphaerales > Oligosphaeraceae > UBA1724. The sequence goes on from JAKSPB010000008.1 coordinate 69,084, forward strand.
AATCTGCTTGTTCACCACGAAGTCCGGAACGCGGTCGATCATCTTGTTGAACTCGCGGGTGCCTTTCTCCAGCGCGGCGGCAAACTGCTTTTCTTCGCGGTCCAGTTCGTCATGGATGATATCCTTGTGGGAGGCCAGCTCGGGATAGATTTCGCCGTACTGCTCGATGACCACGTCGGCCATCTGGGAAGTGAATGCCTCCGTCAGGCCAAGCTTGCGGGCCTCGCGGATGGCGCGGCGGATCAGGCGGCGCAGAACATAAGCCTGGTCCACATTGCCGGGCTTCACATTGTCCGCCAGTAGGAAGGTGGCTGCGCGCAGGTGCTCGACTACTACGCGGGCGGAACGGTTGTTGTAGTCGGCTTCCGCATTGCCGGAAAGCTGCTGCAGGCGTTCGAAGAGTCCGCTGAAAAGCTCGGTCTGGTAGGCGCTCTTGAAGCCTTCCAGGAAGGCGGTGACACGCTCTACGCCCATGCCGGTGTCCACATTGGGATGGGCCAGGGGGATGAACTTGCCTTCCAGGGTCTTGTTGTACTGCATGAAGACGTTGTTCCAGATCTCCACCCACTTGCCGCAACCGCAGGTCGGACCGCAGTCGGGGCCGCAGTCGGGCTTGTCCACGGGGACGAACATTTCAGTGTCGGGGCCGCAGGGACCGCTCTGGCCGGCGGGGCCCCACCAGTTGTCTTCCTTGCCCAGGAAGTAGATGTTCTTCTCAGGGATGCCGTGCTTCATCCAAAGGTCGGCGGCCTCCTGGTCGCGCGGGGCGTTCTCGTCGCCGGCGAAGCAGGTGACCTTGATCTCATCGGCCTTGAAGCCCAGTTCCTTGGTCAGGAACTCGAAGGACATGTCGATGGCCTCGGCCTTGAAGTAGTCGCCCAGGGACCAGTTGCCCAGCATTTCGAAGAAGGTCATGTGGAAGGGATCGCCGACTTCATCGATGTCGTTGGTGCGAAGGCACTTCTGGACATCGGTCAGGCGGTTGCCCATGGGGTGCTTCTGGCCCAGCAGATAGGGCACCAGGGGATGCATGCCGGCGGTGGTGAAAAGGCAGGTGGGGTCGTTCTCAGGAATCAGAGAGGCGCTCTTGATTTCCGTGTGACCGTGGGCCTTGAAGAAATCCAGGAAAAGGCGGCGCAGCTTCGCCGCATTCATGTTGGGACGCATAAGTCTTGTAGGGAATTGGTTGGTGTGATTATGGAATGAAAAAGAAATTTTGGAAAATCTCTTAATTTACCCTGTGTTTCGGGTTGCGTACCCCGTTGGCGAATATTGTGGAAGGAATGATTTGCCTTCGTGGATATTGTTTGACGGCAATAACGCTGTCGGCAGGGCAGGGAATGGTCAGATGATCGCCTTCTTCCATTTTCCGCTGAAGTAGAAGAAGAGCCCGATGAAGAAGGGCGTGAAGCCGCCGATGGCATCGCCTAGCCAGAAGCCATATGCCTTCATGCCGAGGACCAGGCCGAAGAGCACGGAAAGGCCGATGCGCATTAGAAAGCCGTCCATCAACGCGGTGACGAAGTTGATCTTATAGTGGCCGCTGCCGTTGATCAGCGCGTTGGCGGGACAGCGGAATGCGGAACCGTAGAAAATCAGCACGCCGATGGGAAGGAACTTCAGGCCGATGTCCAGCACGTCCAGGTTGTCGGTGAAGATGCCGTAGACGGCGCGGGGAAAGCACAGGAGGATGGCGGAGAATAGGGTCGCCATGGTCAGGACGGCGACGATGATGGTCCCCAGGATGCGTCGGACGCGTTCCGGCTTCCCGGCGCTGATGTTCTGCCCCACCATGGATGAACCGGCGGTGTTCAGCGCATTGGAGGCCTGGTTGCTTACGTTGTTCAGCTTGGCGACGATTCCAGAGAAGGCCGAGGTCAATACGCCGTAGGAGTTGATCCACATGTTGACGAATAGCTTCGAGGTGTGGATGGCGCAGCTCTTGAGGGCCATGGGGACGCCCAGCCTCAGGAGCATTCCCAGCTTCTCGCCGTCCAGGCGCAGGAAGTCGCCTGTCTTTAGGCGGAAACCCAGTTCGTTTTCATGGCGTAGCAGGAACGCCAGGCAGGCCAGGAAGCTGACGCCCTGGCTGATGACCGTCGCCAGCGCCGCGCCGCCCGCGCCCCATTGCAGGACGATGACGAATAGGATGTCCAGCAGCACGTTGAGGATGGCTGCTGCGGAGATGAAGAGGAAGGGGTGGCGCGAATCGCCCAGGCCGCGCAGGACGGCAGCGGCGGCGTTGTAGCCGCTGATGAAGAGGTGTCCCGCAGTGCAGACGATCATGTAGTGCAGGGCTTCCGTGTAGGCTTCGGCAGGGGTGTGCATCAGTTGCAAAAGCCCATGGCGGAACCATAGGCACGGGATGCTGGCCCCCACTGTGCAGAGTTCCAGGAAGAGGAACATGGTGCCGATGAATCTGCCTAGCTCCTCCCGCCGACCTGCGCCGATAAGCTGCGCGACGATGACCTGGGATGCGTTGCCGAAACCCATGGCAAAGAGCATCAGATAGTGGCTCAGGTCGCCGCCTACGGTGACGGCGGAAAGTCCCGGCGGTCCGAGCACTTGTCCCACGATCACCATGTCCACCATGTTGTAGACGATCTGCAACAGGCTGGACAAAAAGAGGGGCAGGGCGAAAGAAAATAGGCTCTTCGCCACATCCCCCTGGGTGAAATCATGGATGATGAGTGTCTTGGCGGACATGGAACTTCCGTTCTTCAAGTGCCGCTTTAGGGATGATGGCGTTCAAGGGCCCGGAGTTTGCGCTCCGGTGGCATTTCCCGTCCCCCGCATGCCCTTCATAGCCTCGCCGGGGGCGACGGAGGGGGCATGCGTCGGTCGGGATCCTTATAGTCCCACGGCTGCGCGGATTTGCTCCATGGACTTTTCCGCGATGGCCCGGGCCTTTCTGGCACCCTCCTGGAGGATGTCTTCCACGGTGTCCGGATGAGCCATTAGTTCGGCACGGCGCTCGCGGGCTGCCGCGAAATACTCCGTGTACTTCTCAAAGAGAATCTGCTTGGCTTCGCCGTAGCCCATGCCGCCGGCCAGATACTTCTGGCGCAGGGCCTCGGTCTCTTCTGGAGTCGCCATCAACTTGTACAGTAGGAAGACATTGCAGGTGTCGGGATTCTTGGGATCCTCCACGGGGGTGGAGTCCGTCTTGATCTTCATGAACTTGGAGCGGATGGGCTTGCCTTCGCCGAAGAGCTCGATGGTGTTGTTGTAGCTCTTGGACATTTTCTGTCCGTCCAGACCCGGAATTACCGCCACGTCAGGCTGGATGATGGCATCCGGCACAGTCAGGATGTCGCCGAAGCGGCGGTTGAAGGCCAACGCCAGATCGCGGGTGACTTCCAAGTGCTGCTTCTGGTCCTTGCCCACCGGCACGAAGTCCGCGTGATAGAGGAGGATGTCGGCGGCCATCAGCGCGGGATAGGCGAAGAGGCCGTGTGTGGCCTCAAGACCGTGCGCTAACTTGTCCTTGTAGGAGTGGCAGCGCTCCAGAAGGCCCATGGGACAGACGCAGGAGAGGAACCAGGCCAGTTCCTGCACCTGCGGCACGTCGCTCTGGCGCCAGAAGACGGTTTTCGCGGGGTCGATTCCGCAGGCCAGGAAGTCCACGGCCACCTGGTGGGTACGTGCGCGGAGGTCTTCGGGCTTGGGGCAGGAGGTCATCGCGTGGTAGTTGGCGATGAAGTAGAAGCACTCGTTGTCCGATTGCGCCTCCACTGACTGGCGCATGGTGCCGAAGTAGTTGCCCAGGTGCAGGGTGCCGCTGGGCTGGATGCCGGTCAGAACTCGTTTGTTGGTAACCATCTCTTTACTCCTTGAAATTCATTGAGGTGAGGAAATTTGACATAATATAACTGCCTTCCTCATCCCTAAACCAATTTCCTGTGCTATATTAACCGCATTCCCGATATTCAGGAAAACAAGTCGGAGCATAGCGCAGCTTGGTAGCGCGAATGGTTTGGGACCATTAGGTCGAGGGTTCGAATCCCCCTGCTCCGACCATCCTTCGCTCGCGGAGCGAGCTACGGATGGCATGCCATCCGTAACCCGAACGCAGTGAGGGGAAGGATGTCCTCCATAGCCAAGCGAAGCGCAGAGCGGCGGAGGACCGGCTTCCAGGAGGTGCCGATGTTTTATACGTACATCCTACGCAGTGTCTCGCATCCCGCCCAAAGATATATTGGCAGCACCATTGATCTACGGAAGCGTCTGGCAGCGCATAATTCAGGCGAGGTCAGTCACACCGCAAAATTTCGTCCCTGGAAACTCGAAACATACATTGCCTTTGACTCAGAGGACAAGGCACGGGCCTTTGAACTCTATCTGAAATCCGGTTCCGGACATGCCTTCGCAGCACGGCATTTCTGATGCGTCTCTAACTGTAGGGCGAGGACCTACCCCTCGTTCCAACGGCGGAATCCTGCAAATCAGAGAACTATGACTTTTTCTCCTTTGAACAGTTATGGAGAACCGATTTTCGCCCACCTTCTATTTTTGCGAACTCTTCTCTCGGGGGCTTCCGCGGACTTTTTGAAGCCGCCGAAAATTCTCCCGATTGCCCCGAACATATTGATTCTTCCGCCTCAACAGGGGTAGGACGAGCAAAATGGCAAAAATGCCCGAAAATCGCTGCCCTGCCACTTTTGGGTGGTAACCAGCGACCTACATTAGAGAAGATTTCGACGATCCTCCTTCGCCAAGGCTACGGAGGACGCTGCGCGAAAAACCGCCTGGCATCGCTGCCGGACAGTTCGCATGGGGCCAGCCTGGCAGGGAATATTTCGCAGTTTGCCTGCCAGCTGGGTGAGCTTATCGCCTATTCTATCATAAAATATAGAGAATCAATGGCAAGATGCCACTGCGCATTCCGTTCCGGAAAGTTCAATTTCAAAGGTGGAATGTGCAATTCCATGCTTTGCCAGCATAGAGCGCAACTGGGTCTTTGTCGTTTCAAGTCCGTTGATATCCTTCAGCACAATATGGGCTGTCAGGGCATTCATGGTCGTGCTGATTGGCCAAATATGCAGATGATGAATGTCCTCGACATTGTCATTGGCCAGGATATGCTCCTGTATTTCGGGCATATCAATGTTTCCGGGTATTCCGTCCAAGGCAAGACGCAGGCTTTCCGTCAGCATCCCCCATCCGGCAATCAGAATGACGATTGCGATTGCAAGACCGATGATTGGATCAAGAACCGCCCAGCCGGTGAACATGATGACAATGCCGGAAATCACCACGCCGACAGAAACCAGGGTGTCGGCAAGCATGTGCAGATATGCCCCCTTTACATTCAGGTCCTTGTCTTTGTCTTTCAGGAAAAGCAATGTGGTCATCCCATTGATGACAATCCCGACTCCGGCGGTGATGATGATGGGAAGTCCCGCGACACGTGTCGGGTGCATCAGCTTTTGAATGCACTCCACGACAATGCCGCCCACGGCAACCAAAAGAATGATGGCATTGAGAAGCGATGCTTGAATCGTTGCCTTTCTGTAGCCGTATGTGAAATTCATGGTTATGTGTCTTTGGGCAAGAAGAAAGGCAACCATGGATATGACAAGACTTCCCACATCGCTCAGGTTATGTCCTGCATCGGACAGCAGTCCCATGGAGGAGAAGTATATCCCCATGGCAAATTCCGCAAGGACAAAGCCTATGTTCAGAAGAATTCCCAATGTGAACATGACGCCTTTGTTTTCCGTCGGCGCCGTATGGGAATGATGGTCGTGATGGTAATGCATTGGCTCTCCTATTTTGACGATTCACAGATATGGGTTCTGCACAGATCAAACAGCAGTTGGACATGGTAGTCGTTGAGGACATAATAGATTGATTTTCCAACGCGCCTGCATTTTACCAGCCGTTGCTGCCGAAGTTGCTTCAGATGATGGGAAACCGCTGGCTGGGACATCTCCACCGTTTGCGAAATCGCATGGACACACATTTCCGATAACAGCAGCGCATTGATGATCTTCAGCCTGGATGGATCGGAAAGTGATTTGAACATCATGGCCATTTCCTCCAGAGTATCATCGGACGCCAGATTTCCCTGGACATCATTCTGCGGGGAAACTTCGCAACTGCAATTGTCTGACTTCAGCATTGGTGATTCCTATTTTTTTTTACTGATAAACATATAAGCACTCGTTTATAATATATCGTCCCAGGGAGAGATTACAACTGGAGCAGAAGCAAATTGGCAAAAATGCCCGAAAATCGCTGCCCTGCCACTTTTTTGGTGGTAACCAGCGATCTACATTAGAGAAGATTTCGACGATCCTCCTTCGCCAAGGCTACGGAGGACGCTGCGCGAAAAGCCGCCCGGCATCGCTGCCGGTGTTCTTCTATTGAGTATTTTCACGCTTGAGAGCCACCTGTTTCACGCTTGAGAGCCCGTTTGGTCCAAATATTCGTCCGTGAGTTCACGCCAGAGATTTCCTGATTCCCACTTGCGGAGAGCGTTTCGCGGGAATAGATTAAGCAAAACGACGCAACACGGATAGAAGGCAGCAACGATGAGAACATCAGTACACAGGAACACACGGCTTCGGCCAGTCGCGCCAGTGCGGCGCGTGCTGGCCGTGGCGATGGCGTTTCTGATGCTGATGGCGTCTCTGCCGATGGACGCGGTGGCGTCGGTGCTGGACCGCGCGACAACGCGCCGCGTCATCTCCGAGACCATGCCCGACGGGAGCGTCTTCGACTATGAATACGA
>JAKSPB010000080.1 GCA_024405215.1 Lentisphaeria bacterium
ACAAAAACTATACAAAAACTATACAAAAACTATACAAAAACTATACAAAAACTATACTATTTTCTATCCCCCCCTCAAGAATCGCTACTCGTACCTCAGGCAGTCGATGGGGTTCAGCTGGCTGGCTCTCCATGCGGGATAGAAGCCGAAGAAGATTCCCACGAACGCGGAGAAGGCAAAAGAAATCAGCACAGATCCTTCGGTGATGAGAATAGGCCAGTTTTGGATATTGCCAACGGCCTTCGCCCCCACAACGCCCAAAACAGTCCCGATGAGACCGCCCACGCAGGCCAGCGTCATAGCTTCCAGCAGGAACTGCATCAAGATGTCCCAGGGACGGGCGCCAATGGCCATGCGAAGGCCGATTTCCTTGGTGCGCTCCGTCACGGAGACCAGCATGATGTTCATGATGCCGATGCCGCCCACAATCAGGGAGATGGAAGCTACCGCACCAAGCAGGATGGTGATGGTGGAGGAGATGGAAGTCATCATCTCCGTGATTTCCGTCATGTCGCGGATATTGAAATCATCCTCCTTGTGGGCGCCCAGACGATGCCGTTGACGCAGCAGCGATGTCATCTCCGCCTTCGCTTCGTCCAGATCGTCCATGTCATACAGGGAAACCAATAGCTGATTGACGTTGTTGAAGCTGGAGCGCTGGATGGTACGCTTCACCGTGGTATAAGGCATGACCACAATGTCGTCCTGGTCCTGCCCCATGGAATTGGAGCCCTTGCGTTCCATGACGCCTATGACCTTGAAGGACATGTTCTTCACGCGGATGCTCTTGCCGATGGGATTTTCGCCGTTGGTGAAAAGGTTGTCCACCACGGTCTTCCCCAGAATCAGCACGCGCCGTCCCGTCTGGATGTCGTCTTCGCTGAAGAAGCTTCCCTCGCCCACGTCCCATCCGCGGACGACCGGGAATCCGGTTCCCACGCCGGAGATGGAAGTCGACCAGTTGTTCTCGCCGTAGATGACCTGTGCGCTGGCGCGAACCATGGGAGTCTGCCCGGCCACCAGGTTGGGCAGGTCCTTTTCAATCTGTTCGCCGTCCTCGGCGGTAAGCGTGTTGCTGGCGCCCGCGCCCATGCTGGCGCCGCCCATGCGCATGGAGCTGGGGAAGATCATCACCAGGTTGTTGCCCATGGAATTGATGGAGGTCTTCATCTGCTCGCCGGCGCCCGTGCCAATGGCAATGACCGCGATGACCGCCGCGATGCCGACGATAATGCCCAGCGCAGTCAGCAGGCTGCGGACCTTGTTGCGCCAGATGGCCCGAAGCGCCACCCGGAAAATCATCAGGATGCTCATACCGCCTTCTCTCCCAATCTAGGATCGTCCTCCCGATCCACCTTGCCATCCTTCATCACAATACGCCGCTTGGCGTAGGAAGCGATATCATCCTCATGGGTGACCATGACGATGGTGATGCCCTTGGCGTTCAGTTCCTGCAGGAAAGTCACAATCTCAATGGACGATTTCGTGTCCAGGTTTCCCGTGGGTTCGTCGGCCAGAATCACCGGCGGATCGTTCATCAGCGCCCGCGCGATGGCCACGCGTTGCTGTTGTCCTCCAGAGAGCTGCGCAGGCGTATGGTAGAGGCGTTTGCCCAGGCCGACCATGGTCAGCAGTTCAATGGCGCGTGCCCGGCGGGCCCTGGCGGAGAGTTTGCAGCCGCCGTAGAAGGCCGGCAGTTCCACCTGCTCCACCGCGCTGGTACGCGGCAGAAGATTGAAGTTCTGGAAAACGAATCCCAGCTTCTGGTTGCGGAAGCGGGCCAGTTCATTGCGGCTCATGGTGGAGACCTCCCGTCCGTCCAGCTTGTAGCTGCCGCTGGTAGGCGTATCCAACGCCCCCAGGATATTCAGCATGGTGCTTTTTCCCGACCCGGAATGGCCCATGATGGCCACGAACTCGCCATAATCCACGTGCAACGACACGCCGCCCAAGGCGTTGACCGTCGTCTCGCCCAGGGTGTATGTCTTATACATATCCTTGATTTCAATCAGCATCGTTCCTCACCTAGAAAAGATGGGCCCACTCTTTGGCAGGCGCCCGGCTGAGCGCCCGCCAAGATCCTTATGTCAGTCTACCGCGGTCCAGGACCGCCGGCGGGACGGCCGCCATTATTGCCGTTCCGGCGGTTTCGTCCGGGAGGCGTAGGCATGAAGGGATTGGAGGTCTGCGGGCCACTCGGCATGGCGGCGCTCATCTTGCCCACAACGACCTTCTTGCCCAGGAGCTCCTCGCCGCCGGCGGTGACCACGGTGTTCACGCTGTCCGTGATGCCCAGCTCAACCGTGACGGGATGGATCTCCGTCAGGGAGTCCGCAATCCAGATGGTCTTGGTGTTTTCAGAATGCGGAGGCGGAGGAGGCATGGCACCATTTTCGCCAGCCGGACCATGACCGCCAGCCTGCCTGTCCGGGGCGGGCAACATCCCCGGGCGCCGTCCGCCCGCATTCGCCATCTCCTCGACGGCAAAGGGCGGAATGAAGCGCGTGGCGGCATTGGGCACCAGAACCACGTCGTCGGCTTCCTCGATGATGATGGAGATATTCGCGGTCATGCCGGGGAAGAGCTTCTCGCCGGGATTCTCCGCCTCGATGATCACGGGATAGGTCACCACGTTGGAAGTGGTGGTGCTGGCCAGACGAATCTGGGTCACGACACCCTTGAAATGATCCTTGTAGGCGTCAACCGTGAAGAAAACCTTCTGCCCTACCGTCACGCCGCCGATGTCCGCTTCCGGAATGGCGGCTTCCACCTTCACGCGGGTCAGTTCGGTGGCGACGGTGAAAAGCCCCGTGGCGTTCATGGAGGAAACCACGGTCTGGCCCTCTTCCACGGCGCGGTCGATGACCACGCCCGTGACCGGGGAGTTGATGGTGCAGTCCTTCAGGTTCTTCTCAGCGGTCTTCACGCTGGCGCGGGACTGCTCGATGGCGGCCTCGTTGCTCTTCTGCGTGGCCAGCAGCTGGTCATAGTTGGCCTGGGCGCTGTCCAGTTCGCTTTCCGTGGTCATATCCCGTTCAAAGAGTTTCTTCTGACGCTCCAGCTCCTTCTTCGACAGCTTCAGCTGCGCCAGCGTCTTCTCCAGATTGGCCTCGTTGTTCTTCAGCTGCGCCTTCGCGCTGGCCAGGGAGGACTCGTAGGTCTCGGGATCAATGGTGGCAATGACCTGCCCTTCCGTAATGCGGGAGTTGTAGTCGGCGGCAAGAGAGACGATCTTGCCCGTGACCTGCGTGGTCACGGAGACTTTCTTGATGGGGGCGATGGTTCCCGTGGCTGTCACTTCCTGCGTCACGGAGCCTTTCTGCACTTCCTGTGAGCGATAGAAAATCATCTCCGGCTTCTGCGGACGATGCCGATACCAGTACCATCCATAGCCTAACGCGCCGATGATCACCAGCGTCACAATCCATTTCACAATTTTCATGTCGAGGTTCTCCTGAAAAGTTAATCTCCAATCAAAACGGCAATGGCGGTCTGCGCCTCCAGATAGTCAAAGCGGGCGGTGACCGCCTGCGCCTTCGCCGAGGAGTAGGAGACCTGCGCGTCCGTGCGGTCCACGCTGGTGGCCTTGCCATAGCGATACTTCTCGTTGATGATCTCCAGGTTCCGCTCCGCGCTCTTGGCGGTCAGCTCCGCAACCTCAAGGGATTGCTTCGCGCGAATTGCATTCAACACAGCGCTGCGGAGACTCCGGTAGATGGACTGCTCGCTGGCCGCATAACGGCTGCGCGCCAGCTGCAGGGAAATCACCGCCTGGCGAATGGCGTTCATGGATTTGCCGCCGCTGTAGATGCTCTCGCCCAGGGAGAGACCGCTGGAAAGATTCCACAACCAGGGCAACGAGGGATTGCGTCCGGACACGCTGCCGCCAAGGGACAAAGAAAGACTGGGATAGAGATCCGCGATGGCGGCGTCGATGCTTCCCGATGCCACCGCCATGCGATAGCGCAGCGACTTGAGGCCAGGCGCCTGGGCACGGGCCCTCTCCAAGAGTTCCTCCGCGCTTTCGGAATACTCGTGGACTTCGCTGTCGCCCAGCTGGTAGGAGGGATTTTCCGCCAGGCCCAGCGCCAGGTTCAGATCCGCCTGCCCCAGGGCGATGTTGTTGGCTGCGGTGATCTCCTGCAGACGAGCGCTCTGATAATCCACCTCGGCCTTCAGTACGTCGTATTCCAAAGATTCGCCGATCTCCTTCTTCACCTTGACCTGATTCAGGTGGTCTTCATACTGGCTCACGGCTTCATGGGCCACATCGAAAAGCCGCATGGCGCGCTTCAATTCAAAATAGGCCTTCCGGACATTGTAGATCGTATTGTTGCGCTGCTCTTCGTAGTCGGCAGTGGCGGCCGCCAGGGAATCCTGCGCCTGCCGGATGGCCGCGCTGGTACGCCCGAAGTCGAAGACCATGATGCTCATGTTCAGACCGCCGCTGTAGCTGCCCGTGTTGGCAGTCGTGCCGTGATGACGATCCGCGTTATGGGTGCTGCGGTTGTGGGATGCGCTGGCCGACAGACTCGGAAGATACCCCGCCTTCGCATTCGCCAGTGAAATCCGCGCCTGTTCCACCGCCAGGGACGCCTGAAGCATCGACGGATTGCATTTCAAGGCGATGGCCTCCAGCTCCGACAGACTCAGCGTCTGCCCCTCCTGGATCCCCGCGTCCACCGCGCTGACCGTATACTCTCCCGGCAGACGAGGCACCTCGTCACGCTGGACCTTCCGGGCCTCCTGAACCGTCTTGCAGCCACTCAGCAACAGCACGACGGCAACCACCGACAACACGCACTTTCCCAATCTAGACATCCATTGCTCCTTATTGCTTGAACATGGTCTTCAAAGACACATCTGAAATATAAACGTTCCAAGGGCATTCTTATTGCTCCAAGGTAAAAAAAACTGTCGGACGGGTCGGACAGGTCGGACGGGTCGGACAGGGCGGACGGGTCGGACGGGTCGGACGGGTCGGACGGGTCGGACGG
>JAKSPB010000081.1 GCA_024405215.1 Lentisphaeria bacterium
CTAGAATCTCTAGAATCTCTAGAATCTCTAGAATCTCTAGAATCTCTAGAATCTCTAGAATCTCCTGCGACGGAGGCCGTCATCGACTCTAGAATCTCTAGAATCCTAGAATCCTAGAATCCCTGGAAAACGACCAGTCCGATTTAAGGGGAGAAGTCTTCTGGGCATGGCGGCAAGTCTGCTATTCCACCTGCATGAAGAGTTCGTGTGGAGGATTTTTGTCACAGGTCCTGGTGGTGAACCATACTTTTACGCCGTGGATTTTCTGTGTGCGTTTGACGATGCTCTTTTCCTCCGGACTCCAGAAAGAGATCTTTGTCTCGAAGTCGCCATAGAGATACTGCATGGTCTTCCCCTCTTCGCAAGGATCTTCCGGAAGGTCGTCCAATTGCTGCGGATAGCTTCCCGTTCGCCGCTTGATCAATTCGGCCTTCGCCAGCATGGCAATCCCTCGGTAGAATCCCTGGCATTCGTGAATGCAGTCTTGCGATGGCCTCCTCGATCTGGGAAAATTGTTCTGTAAGCAAGGGGTCTTCGTCGGCAGGGGTTTCCGGGAGCACCTCCATGGCGTCTGTCTTCTCGCGCCGTCGCCTCCTCAGAAGGTCGTAGCATTCATTGACCACAATCCTGCTGATCCAATGCGACAGCCGGTCTGGCGTGCGCAGGAAAAAACGACGCGACCATCCCTTCAGCAGGGCATTCTGGATCGCGTCGTCAGCATCTTGGGCATTCTTGAGAATGCGCAGGGCAATCCCTCGCAGAAAGGGCAGTTGCTCGCAGGCCATATTCTCAAATTGCTCTTCGGTTATAGTAGAGAAAAAGGACATCAAGGATTAGCTCATGCTTGTCTGTTTTCTTACTATGACGTAATGTGAAATGATTTTCTTATCATGACCTCCAGAAAAAGGCTCTATAGTTGCAAAACGGACAAATCTTTGGACCAGATCCGACGAGTCGCGGAATCCTTCAACCGTGAATCAGGGCCTCAACTTCCTTGACTTTCGCCTGGCAGACGGCTTTCGCGTCTTCGCCCCAGGCCTCCACGTTCAGGCGAAGCTTGGGTTCGTTGCCGGAAGGACGCAGGACGAACCACCAGCCGGAGTCGCCTTTCCGGCTGAGCATCTTCAGGTCCGGCGCGGCGATGACGGCGGGATCGTAGGGCGCGTCGGAAGCGAAGATGCGCTGTGCGCCGCAGGCGGTGTCCTGCCGGGCTTCAAAGCGCTGGATGCCGGGCGCCTGGGTGGCCTGCCAGACTTTGACCAGCGCCTGGCGCGTGGCTTCCTTGGAGGCGAGTTCGTAGTTGAGTTCTCCGGACCAGACGTAGCGCTTGCGCCAGGCCGACAGACGGGCCGGAAGGCTCTCGCCGCGTTCGGCCATGCCCCAGACGATGGAGAGCATGTTCAGGCTGGTCAGTACGCCGCTGTCCACGTAGTTGAACTCAGGATAGAAGTAGTGTCCGGAGTGCTCTCCGGCAAAGACGGTGCGGTTTCGGTAGGCATCGCAGCGCATGAGCTGCTTGATGCGCCCGTGTCCCACGGGGGTGTCCACCAGCGTGGCCTTTCCGCCGGCGGGGAAGAGGTCCGCGATGAGCTGCGAGCAGCAGAGGTTGCGCATGACCACGGGGGCGTCGTTGGCGCTGCGGGCGAGTTTCGCCTCGGCGATGAGGGCCAGCACCTGCGAGGGGATGATTTCGGCGCCGGTGGAATCTACGAAGCCTGCGCGGTCGGCGTCGCCGTCGAAGCCGATTCCCAGGTCGGCGTGATGTTCCAGCACCTTGGCTCCCAGGCGCTTCATGAAATCGGGAAGAAGGGGGTTGGGGACGCCCTGGGGGAAGTCGCCGTCGGGCTCGCCTTCCAGGATGATGGACTTCAGGCCTTTCTGTTCCAGAAGCCTGGCGATGGGCGCGAAGGCTACCGCGCCCATGCCGTTTCCTGCCAGGACGACGATGGTGAATTTCACGGCATCGGAATCGGGCCTGTTGATCAGCTCCGTGAGGGAGAGCATGTGTCGGGCGTATTCCTCGAAGTCCATTTCGGGCGTATCCAGGGAGAGCAGCTCGTCGGTTCGCCGGGCGATGAAGGCCAGGTCCTCCTGGCTGAAGGGCAGGCAGCCGCTGTGGACCATCTTGATGCCGTTGTATTCCCGGGGATTGTGGGAGGCGGTGACCATGGCGCCGGCGTCAAAACGGTCCGCGTGCTCTCCGCAGGAGAAATAGACGTGTTCCGTGGAAACAGTGCCGAGGTAGACGCATTTTCCGCCGGCTTCCCGGAAGCCAAGCATGAATCCCTGGGCGATCTCCACGTTCCCGTGACGGCAGTCGTGTCCCACCGCCATGGTGGGGGACTGGATGCCTTTGGCCTGAAGAAGCATGCAGGCGGCCTTGCCGATGCATTTCGCCGTCAGGCCATTCAGCTGGTTGGGGAAGAGTCCGCGGATGTCGTCCCGCTTCATGAAATCTTTTGATGTGACAGTCATTTTTAGAAATTTTATGTGGTTTGAAGGGGGGATTGGGAATTCTTCGCCTACTATAGCTCCGTTTCAGCGTGTTTCGTGGGAAAGCAAAAAAAGGATCTGGTTATCATTCAGAAAACATGCCTTGGATCACGAATGACCAGGAATGAACGTCAGTGGCGTCCTGGCTGACGCTTCAGCAGCGTCACCAGCTTGGACGGATCAAGGGATGGTTGGTTTCCGCTGGAGCGTGTTGGTGGCTTGCAACCCTGTTCTGAACCGTGGGTGAAGCCTCCTCTGCTGCGAATGTGAAGGCGGCGGCGGACCCGCGCCCCAAGACTCTCCTATTGGCATTTCCCTTCGAACCCACCCCATCCAAGCCAGACCATCCAAGCCAGACCATGCTTGAAAAACTTTTTGTATGATGAAAGTCAAAATCCGCCCCCTCAGGGGGCGGATTTGAAAAGCTCCTCCATAGGGGGGAAAATGCAGTGCCACCATAGAAGCACGGGAACCACCCCTCAACTTTTCCCTTTCTCCTGCAAATTCAGCATAACTTGCCTCCGTCAGCGTCACGGGCTGCGATTTCCAGGGCAACCTCGGATACTGCGCAT
>JAKSPB010000082.1 GCA_024405215.1 Lentisphaeria bacterium
TCTTCCTGGGCGGCGCAGGCGCCTGCATCATCGGCGGACTCTACTGGAAGAAGGGCACCACCGCCGGCGCATACGTGGCCATGAGCGTGGGACTCTTCTTTGCCATCCTGGGGTTCTTCATGAACCAGCAGTGGGCCACCCTGGTCTATCCCTGGCTGCATGACGCCCATCCCGAAGGCCTTGAGGCCTTCCGCCATGCACTGGAGGCCATTGGGAATGCCGTGCCCATCGTCCAGTGGGAGACTGCCCCCGAGATCTTCGCCAATAAGTTCCCCATTACCGGACAGGAGGTCTATTTCATCGGCATTGTCTGCGCGATTGTAGGATATGTCGTTGTCTCCTTCTGCACCTGCAGGAAGGAGTTCAATTTGGACAAGATGCTCCACCGCGGAGAATACAACCTGGAGCACTTCGTCGCCTCCGGCGCCGACAAGAGCGTGGAGAAGAAGGGCTTCAACTGGAACAAGCTGGCCGGCATCACCGCCGAGTACTCCAGGGGCGACCGCATCCTGGCCTGGTCCATCGTCATCTGGACGACCTACGGCTTCCTCTTTTTCCTGGTGGAGCTTTTCTGGAACCTGGTGCCGGCCTGGCGCTGGTCCGAGATGACCTGGGTGAAGGTCTTCCTCTACTATACGCTGCCGCTCAACCTGCTTGTCGGCATCGTCACCACCATCTGGTTCACCTGGGGATCCTCCCGCGACCTCTACCGGCTCTTCCATGCCCTTCGTGAAAACTACAAGAAGGGCGTCATCGAGGAAGGCGACAACGGTCAGATCCTGACGAAATAACAGGTTTCCTCGCATTCCGGCGCCCGAATTCCAGAAGGAAACGTCCTATGCAACCTCCCATGATGTGGCAGGACTGGCTGATCGTCGCCATCCCCCTTGTCGCCATTGTGATCATCGGCTTCATGGCCGAGCACTACGTGCGGAATGTCTCCGACTTCCTGGCAGGCGGACGCAAGGCGGGACGGTATCTTCTGGCAGTCTGCGACGGCGCAGCCGGCCTGGGATTGATCACCGTGGTGGGAAACTTCGAGGAAAAATACTGCGCCGGCTACGGCCTGGATTTCTGGGCCAACCTGCTGATGCTGGTGACGCTGGCCATGACTCTGACGGGCTTCGTCTCCTACCGTTTCCGGGAGACCCGCGCCATGACCATGCCCGAGTTTTTCCAGATGCGCTACAGCCGCGGCTTCCGCATCCTGGCCGGCATCCTGGCCTTCGTCTCCGGACTGATCAACTACGCCCTCTTCCCCGCCGTCGGCGGACGCTTCATGATCTACTATTGCGGGCTGCCCTTCCAGGTGCATTGCCTTGGAGTGACCATCTCCACCTACGGCCTGGTGATGGCCGTCGCCTTGATTGTCGCCCTTGCCATCGTGCTGGCCGGCGGACAGCTGACCACCATGGTCACGGACTGCTGCCAGGGAATCTTCGCCTACTTCGGATACGCCGTCATCACCTGGACCCTGCTGTATATCTTCTCCGCCAACGACATGGTCGAGGCGGTCATGACCCGTCCCGAAGGCGAGAGCTTCTTCAATCCCTTCAACGTGGGGCATCTCTCCTCCTTCA
>JAKSPB010000009.1 GCA_024405215.1 Lentisphaeria bacterium
GGTCGGACAGGAACACCTTTGTCGCGCAATCGCTCTTTCCCATCGAGTTCCTCCTTGACTGTGGTTCGATTCAAAGCCCCGTCCGGCCTAGTCCGTCCGGAGCGATTCTCAATGTAGCACCCCCGGGAACGATTGCAAGTGAAATACGTTAAAATAATAAAAATCATAAAATTACATACTTTTTTGCATATATTTTGAATAAAGAAGACATATTTTTACAATTCCCTATCAAGATTGTCCCGGAGCCAACCGTATTCAAGACATGCGCACAGGCACAGAACAAGTGTCACCGTCCAGCGATAAGGATGTACTGCCCCCGTCTCCGACTCCCGTGTCTCGGGCGCAGACCATCCCCCCCCCGCACAGAAACAAGGCTGAACCGCAAAAATACAAAGTCCCCCCCCGCCTATTATTACAACTCTACGCCATTAGTTCGGCGACCAGCTTGTCCAGCTGCGCGTCAGTATCCGCATTGGCAGCGGACTTGAGGGTCACTGTGGTATCCGTGAAGACGAGATCCTTGCAGTTGGCCAGCATGGTGCGCATCACCTTCGCCGCCAAGGGCGCCCAGGAGCCATTCTCCACCAAGGCCACCTTCCGCTTCTGGAAATTCCGTTCCGTCAGATGATGGATGAAATTCTTCATGAAGGGATAGATGTCGGTATTGTAGGTCGTGGTCGCCAGGACGATCTTGCCGAAACGGAAGGCATTGCCCACGGCCGACGCCAGATCCGTGCGCGCCAGGTCCGCAACCTCCACCTTGGGGCAGCCAGCGGCGCGAAGCTTCTGCGCCAGCGCCTCGACCACCTTGCGAGTATTGCCATAGACGGAGGTGTAGGCCAGGAAGACACCGTCCGTCTCCACGCCGTAGGATGACCAGATATCGTAGAGCTTCAGGTATTTTCCCAGATCCTCCGTCAAGACAGGACCATGCAGCGGGCAGATCTTTTGGATGTCCAGTCCCGCCGCCTTCTTCAGCAGCGCCTGGACCTGCGGCCCGTATTTTCCGACGATGCCGATGTAGTAGCGCCGCGCCTCGTCGGTCCAATCCTCCTCCACGTCCAAGGCGCCGAACTTGCCGAAGCCGTCGGCAGAGAAGAGCACCTTGTCCAGGGAATCGTAGGTGACGATCACTTCAGGCCAATGGACCATGGGAGCCGCGACGAAGGTCAGAACGTGCTTTCCCAGCTCCAGGGTGGAGCCTTCCTTGACGACCATATTGCGCTCCGGGAAATCCGTCCCGTAGAAATTCTTCATCATGGCAAACGCCTGCATAGAGGAAACGATTTTCGCTTCCGGCCAGGCAGCCATGAATGCGGCGATGGAACCGGAATGGTCGGGCTCCATGTGTTGCACAACCAGATAGTCCGGCTTGCGGCCGGCCAGCGTCTGCGAAAGGTTGTCCAGCCACTCTTGCGTGAAATGCGCATCCACCGTATCCATCACCGCGATCTTGTCATCCACGACGGCGTAGGAATTGTAGGCCATCCCATGGGGCACCACATACTGTCCCTCGAACAGATCCACCTGATAGTCGTTGACGCCAACTGCAAAAATGCTTTCTGTAATCTTTTCCATTTTTCTCTCCAAGTTGATTGATTGCCTTTCACAGCCGTCCCATAACGACGGCATTGGAAGGCTTTTTCACACGGCCTGCTCCGCAGGCCTATGGAAAGGCAGTGTTCCGCAGAAAAAGGCAGTTTCAGCTTAACACAGTTTACACACAAAAGGGGGGGCTTGCAGATTCAGGCTGCCTTGAGTTCAATTTCATCAGCGTTTTTTCTCAATCTTTGAAATTGTGGGACGGCTGTGATTGCTTTTCTGTTTTTTACTGTAGCCTTCAACAAGAAAACTACAAGCATAGGCCTGCCTGGCGGACAATTTTCCCGCCAGGCGTTGGCATTTTTCAAATAAAGGCTATATTTATTTTCGCTGCATTTCATGCGGACGCCAGACTCTATCGCCGTTTGGGGCAACGGTCCCATCGGAATCCAGAACGCATTACCCCCCAGGAGGTCGCATCATGGACAAGACAGCTTTCTACAAGATCGGCTACGGACTCTACGTCATCACCCTTTCCGACGGAACCCGCGACAGCGGCATGATTGGCAACACGGTGATGCAGGTGACCAGCGAGCCCGCGCAGATTGCCGTCGCCATCAACAAGGCGAACTATTCCCACGACGTTGTTCTCCGGACAGGCCTGATGAACGTGAATGTCCTGGCGGAATCCGCCCCCTTCAGCGTCTTCCAGAATTTCGGCTTCCGCAGCGGCCGTGACAACGACAAATTCGCCGATGTCGCCTTCACCCGTTCCGCCAACGGCCTGGCTGTCCTCTCCCAGAACTGCAACGCCTATTTCTCCCTGAAGGTGGAGAAATACCTGGACCTTGGCAGCCATGGCCTCTTCCTCTGCTCCGTGACCGAGGCCCAGACGCTCTCCCAGGAGGAAACCATGACATACGCCTACTACCAGGCAAATGTGAAGCCGCGTCCGCAAAAAGCCAAGAAGAAGGGCTTCGTCTGCAAAATCTGCGGCTATGTTTACGAAGGTGACGAACTTCCCCCGGATTTCATCTGCCCTCTCTGCAAGCACCCCGCCTCGGATTTCGAACCGCTGGACGCGGCCAAGGACCCCGAGAACCACACAAACACACAAACACAGGAGGCACCTACCATGAAAAAGTACGTCTGTGAAGTCTGCGGCTATGTCTATGATCCCGAAGTCGGAGATCCCGAACACGGCATCCCCGCCGGAACTCCTTTCGAGAATCTCCCGGACGACTGGGCCTGCCCTGTCTGCGGAGTTCCCAAGGATAACTTCAAGCCCCAGGAATAGTCGGACCGGTCGGACCGGTCGGACCTAGAACGCGACAGCAAAAAGGGCTGTTGCAAAACCTCATTCAGAGGTGCAGCAGCCCTTTTTTGCCATCTGCCCGGCTTCTTCTGTACCTGCTTCGCAAGCTTGACGAAGCCAAGGTAAAATGAGTCAAAGCCGTCTCTTGTTCAAAACGATAGTGGGAATTTTCAACCGCAAGGCATTGGGAGGAAAAGTCGTGAAATGCCATGCCGATGAGTCCAGGACTTTTTTCAGCCAATGGGGGCCGCCGGCGCTTTTGTTCGGGGCGTTCGCAGCATTCGTAATCGGGACATTCCTGATTACCGCATTTTCTCCGAACCGCGGGAGCGGACCGCAATACGGAATGCTGATTGTCCTTCCGTTCTTCTTCTTTCTTTGGCTCATGTTCTTCTGGCGTGTCCGCTTCGAGTACGACCGCGCGTGTATTTTTTGCTTCGGTTTCTTCCCTTCCAGGCTAGACTATGCGGACGTGGAGGACGTGAAGTATTTCTTCCATGATTGCAAACATCCCGATACGCCGACGTCATTGCTCTTTCGGCTGAAGTCCGGTGAGATGAAGCGGTGGAGCATCAGTTGCTTTGTTCCTGCTGCACGTCAGGGGATTGTGCGGGAACTGAATGAACGCATCCGCCTCACGGAAACTCCGCAGGAGATTCCGGATATCCAGACGTGGGCTGACGATGCCGTCAGCATATCTCGCGGCGCAAAGATTTTTTTCTGCTTTGCTGCCATTGTCCTGTTTCTTCTCGGTTTCTGGGGGATGTACAGACAATTGGCGTGGAACGACCGTGTCAGAAAGTGGGACAGGGCCGACGGTGTCATTCTGAAAAACGCAGAAAATGTCCAAACCGACGTTACCGAGATTGAGTACGAATATACCTACAGGGGGAAGATGTATTGGGGGACAAGAATCGTCTATGACAGCAAAGTTTTCCCGAATCTGGCATCCGGAACACACTGCAAGGTGATGGTGAATCCTGAGAAACCGCAGGATTGCGCGATCATGTTCCGCTACCGCAGGCATTGGGGATGGGTGCGGTATTGTGAATGCGCGTTCTTTTATGCTGTTTCCGCTGTGTTTCTGGCACTGTTTTTCCGCAGTCTTGCTCCGAAGAAAACCGCCGTGCCTGAAGCATTGAAAAAATATGTCGCATCTTTTTCTGCAAAAGAGTATTATGTCGCTCTTCACAAGGAACGTTTCACGTTTAAATCAAATGCGGTGATAATGCGTTCCCCGATGGAATATCAACGGGACGGGCGGTACGGCATCATCCGCAAACGGAATTCCATGATGGGCTATTTCTTGCTAGGCGTTCCGCTGTGCCTTGCGGGAATAGCGTCTGTTGTAGTTCCGCGCTACTTGATTCTGGTCGCTGTTTTAGGATTTTTGCTCTATTGCGTGTCCGTACCGCACATGATGGTCATTGATTTTCAGGAAAGAAAGATATTTTGCAGCCGCAGGTTCCGACCGAAGAACGAGGCGCGGAAAAATTCCGTGTCGTTTTCGGAAATCGACCACTTTAGCCTGGACGCAGGAAGTGTAAGAGGCAACGGAAGGCTAGTCGCCCTTTTGTACGTGAAACATGACGGCACGAGCATACCGATTTGCAAGGTAGATGGAAAACACCTCGGCCTGCTGCTGGAACTCGCGCCGGAACTGGCGGAAAAAGCGGGGCATCTGCCTGTCACGTACTTTTGAGTTTTTTATGGAAAATTGTTTTCCCAACGCAGAAAAAAACAGGCAAAAACGAAAGCTGCAACCACCTGAAAATGCCATCCGTGGACAAACGCAAGCTTCCGCAGTTGAATGATTTGAGGATGTTCGCGAAAAAAAAACGCTCCATGATAGCCGGCAAAACAAAGGAAAGATGTCAGAGTAACGATTCCAGGGTAAAAAGCTGAGGTCACGTGACCTCGCATGGAGAGACAAAAGTGGTAACCATATCGGAGTCGAACCGTGACCTCGGCCCAAAACGCAGTCTCTAGAGACTGGGAGAGACTGGAAAAAGAAAAGCCGTAAGTCGCTGATTTTACGGCAACTGACGGCTGAAACGAATCAGCCCTCAATGACCGAGGTCACTGAGGGCTGGATGTAAGTGGATGGTGGAGCATATCGGGGTCGAACCGATGACCTCCTGCATGCCATGCAGGCGCTCTAGCCAACTGAGCTAATGCCCCAGTTTTCGTAACTGGTCCTTACTATATGCGTTCCCAAGGGGTTTGCAAGTCGGGAACTGCTTTTTTTGAAAAAAACGCAGGGATTTTCACCTATTTTCTCACGTTGCACTTATCTTTTCCTGCTTTGTGCTTATGTTATGGAAGATATCCTCCCGCAAGGACCGACGGCGGATTTTTCTCCGTGCACGGAAATTGCCATGGGAAGGATGTCACGACATTTTTTTCCCTTTTTCCTACGACCTTCACCTGTTTCAAGAACACCAAGATGGCTGCTACCGCAAAAACCGCCGCACTTTTCGGCGAACACAGAAAGCTCAAGAAAGGCGAAAAGCTCACCTTCGCCATGATCGGCATGGGCATCCAGGGCCGCGATGTGCTGCGCGACTTCATCAAGAACGACAAGCTGAACATCGTCGCCGTGTGCGACGTGGACAAGGAGCGCGTGGCGGAGGCCAAGCGCATGGTGGACGAGCACTACGGCAACACCAAGTGCAAGACCACCGGCGATTTCCGCGACATCATCAACGATCCCAAGATCGACGTGGTCGGCATCGCCACCCCGGACCACTGGCACGCCTATATCGCCGTGGAAGCCATGAAGCACGGCAAGGACGTCTTCTGCGAGAAGCCCCTGACCTACTCCATCGACGAAGCCAAGAAGGTCATGAAGGCCCAGACGAAATACAACCGCGTCTTCCAGGTGGATGCCTGGCAGCGCAGCTGGGACATCTTCCGCACGGCGGTCATGCTGGTCCGCAACGAGGTCTTCGGAAAGATCCGCTACGTGGACACCAACTACGGCTACGGCGGCGGCGCCAAGCTGGGCGGCCCGTCCCATCCCCTCCGCTTCTTCGACGAGGCCAAGAACGCCGCCACGGAAGGCGCCCCCAATCCCAACGTGGACTGGGACATGTGGCTGGGCCCCGCAAAGGTCCGTCCCTACTCCGACCAGCTGGCCCCCCGCGGAATCAACACCTTCTATCCCATGTTCTGGCGCTTCGATGACGACCTGGCCACGGGATACAACGGCGACTGGGGCGCACACCACCTGGACATCGCCCAGTGGGGCATGGACATGGACAATTCCGGTCCCTACAAGATCATCCGCTCCACAGAGCCCTACTCCAAGAATCCCCTCCACGGCGGACGGCGCCAGTATGGCATGAAGATGCTCTTCAAGAAGAAGTACGGCGACATCGAGCTCTACCACGGCCCCTTCGGCGTCTGGGGAACGGTCTTCTACTGCGACAACGGCATCGTGGCGGTCAACCGCGGAAAGCTGGCGGTCTGGGGCGACACGGGCCTGGTCAAGCCGAACAAGAAGATCCGCAAGGCCATTGACGAGGCCACCTTCATGCCCGACAAGATCGTCGCGGCCTCCGTTGGCGCCGACTACGGCTTCGACATCAACATCAAGGCCGACGAGCGCCTGGCCAATACCGTGAAGGTTTTAAACGAGAAGTTTGACCTGGCGCATGCCAAGGTCCAGGTCTTCCAGCCCAAGGAAGGCCACGTGGGCGACTTCGTCAACAGCTGCTACGACCGCACGGCGACCATCTCTCCGGCAGCAGTCGGCGGACGCACGGCGATTCTCTGCGGACTCTGCAACATGAGCTATGTGTATGACACCGGCTTTGACTGGGATCCCGTCAAGAACGACTTCGCCAACGGCACCGGCCAGGGAATCTCCCTGAAACGCGACAGCTACCGCAATGGCTGGGATGTCATTGTATGATCACGCCTCTGACTCTGCCATAGAAGGCAGATAAAAAAAGGGCTGCTGCAGAACTTCTTCGTCTTGCAGCAGCCCTTTTGCGTTTTCTCAACCGAAGTCAGATGGAAGACTTCGCCTTCTTGCCGTTTTTACCGGCAGTCCCAGTCGTCTTTTTGCAAAGCTTCCCTGCGCGCTTGAAGAGCCGCGTGGCCGCCAGGCAGACGCTGAAGATTTCGAATATCGTCCCGAAAATCCCCGTGTATTTCTTGCGCCGGCGTGTCGTGCGCCCGCTGTCGATGATGATTCTTGCCATGAAGCCTGTCTCCTGTAAGTGAATGATCCGTCCTTTGCCTATATGATAATCGTCCCTGACGGATTTTCCAGAAAGAACGCCCTTCCCTTTTGATTTGGCATCCGCATTTGCCTACGCAATCCCCTCTTTCCTACCCCTCGCTCTGGTAGGAGACGGAATGCACACCAGGGATGTTCCTGGAAAGTTCCACCGTAAGTGTCATGCAGGATTCCAGTTGCTGGTTCTTGCAGTCCGTGTCAATATGGAAGACCGCCTTGACCCGCCGAGGTTGCACGGCGATGGTCATATTCAGCGTGCCGATGCTGTACATGGGATTGGCGGAAATGTATTTGCGGATCTCTTCGATCGCTTCCTCGCTATCGGCTTCCACAATCAGCAGGAAAGGGAACTGCCGATGAAGCCGGGCCTCAATGCGCTTTCCCATGAAAACGATGACGGTTGCTCCCAACGCCGAAATCAACGCCACAGTCGCCTGGTTGATGCCACAGGCCATTCCCAGCGCCGCAGCAAACCACAAACAGGCAGCCGTGGTCAAGCCTCGCACAGTAACACCCGTCTTGACAATGGTCCCCGCGCCCATGAAGCCGATGCCGGAAACAACCTGCGCGGCGATGCGGCCAGCATCTCCGGTCAACTGCTCAGCATGGCTGAAATCCAGCGAACATCCCGCGCAAAGCAAGGACATGACGGTGAAGAGCGCCGCCCCGGACGCCACCAGGATATGCGTCCGCAATCCTGCCGCGCGGCCGTGGACATCCCGTTCAAAGCCCACGCAGATGCCGCACAGCACAGCCAATCCCACTCTCTTTAAAATTTCAAGAACCAAAGCGATGTCCATTTTCGTTAATGTAACACTTCAATGAATGCCATTCACTACGATTTCCACTACATACCGGCAAGACATGACAACCTGAAAACAAAAAAAAGCCGTTGCAAATTCTTCACTTGCAACGGCCAAGGAGTGGTGAGCCCGGCAGGGATCGAACCTGTAACCTTCAGCTCCGGAGGCTGACGCTCTATCCAATTGAGCTACGAGCCCACTCAAATTCCGGGAATGGACATAAGATAACCCTCCTAGCGTTTTCTGCAAGGTGTTTCGTCTAGACGTGGAAGAGTTTTTCTCCGATCAGCGCCGTAAAGAAGGATCCCGTGAAGAGAATCGGCTCGCCAGACGGCAGTTGTTCCACGGAAACGAGCGTCGGCAAGACAGCGCGAATCTTCAGGCCGGCCTTGCGGGCAGCCTCCTCCAATTGCGGCAGCGCAGAGCCCCGGGGAGTCTCGGGATTGGTCAGGATGAACTCGGCATCCATTCCTTTCAGTCCTTCCACAATGCCTGACACGTCCTTTCCGGGAACACTGCCCAGCACGCACACGAAATGACATCCCGGGTAGCAGACCGCCACGGCTTCCGCCAGACGCCGTGCGCTGTCGCCATTATGCGCGGCGTCCAGAACGACTGGCGGATTCTCTCGAATGCGCTCGAAGCGCGCACGCAGACGCGGCGGGCGGAAGGCAGCACGGTCGGGCTGAAGCCCCAACACCTCCACTATCCGCCAGGCGCTCTGGAAATTCTCCAGAAGATAGGGCGGGGCACCGGCCGGCAGCCAGGACGCCGCATCGCAAGTGGTGTCGGGACGAAGCACCGGCGCCTGGAGTTCCGACGCCTTTTGCAGAATGGTCGCCTCTCCTTCGGGATACGGCTGCCGGGAAAGCACCACAGGCGTATTTCGACGCAGAATGCCGGCCTTCTCGGCGGCGATCTGCCGGATGTCGTTTCCCAAAAGCGCCATGTGATCGTAGCTCAGCGGCGTAATCGCCGTCACAAGCTTCTCCTCCGGATAGTTCGTGGCGTCCAGGCGTCCGCCGATGCCTGTCTCCAGAACTACGTATTCCACGTCTTTCGCCTGAAAATACTGCAAGGCCAGAACCGTGAAAATCTCAAAAAGAGACGGATGAAGTCCCCTGCTGCGGATTTCCGCGCAGAGCGGTTTGGCCAACGCCTCCAGTTCATCATATTCCGACAAACGCCCATCCACCTGGAAACGCTCCCGGACAGTATCCAGATGAGGGCTGGAAAAGACGCCGCAGGAGTGTCCAGACGCCGTGATCAGCGCACCTGTCAGATAGCTGGTCGTGCCCTTTCCCTTGGTCCCCGCCACATGGATCAGCTTCAGAGACTTCTCCGGATTCCCCGCAGCAGCAGCCAGAGGAATCAGGCGATCCAGGGAATAGTTCGCCACATCATGCTGTTTGCCGACATCCTTCTCCAAGTCAAAGTATTCCTGGAAGAGCTGGAAGAAGGCATTTTCCCGAGAAGCATCAAAATCCTGCAACATTTTCAAAAAAAACAACGCCCGGAGAGGAGTATCACCTCCACCTCCGGGCGCGGTCCCCTAACTTGTCCCCACAGACAAATTCCATGTACCCCGCACGGCTTGTTTTCCGGCAGGACACCCGGCTTTTCCCAGACTGGAAGCCGTTGAAATTCTACTTGTTCAAGGCCGCCTTGATTTCCGCGATATCGGCATCCAGCTTCGCAAGCTTCTCCAGGATTTCATCCAGTTTGCCGGCATTGGGGAGATATTCGCCCAACTTTGCGCTCTGGCTCTTCGCTGCGGAAGCGATGCGTTCGCGGGCGGCCTTGCCCTCCTCCACCAGCTTCTGGCGGAGTCCGGTGCTGTCCTCGACCTTGACTCCCACCTTGTCCAGCGTGCTCTTCACCAATTCGTCCACCTTTCCACAGGCAGCGGATGCGACACCCAGACCAAGATTGAAGCCTTCTTCCAGCAGATTCAGCATTGCGTTCTCTCCTTTTATTTTTTCCAAGAGAAAAAAACCGACGTTCTCTCTTTCGTGTCATCTACGCGGAGAACGTCCAGAATATAAGACTTTTTTCGGATTTTGCAAGAAGATTTTCGGCATTTTTCGGCATTTTTAGGAATTTCTAGTGATTATGCAGGATTATTCTTGACTTTGCACGAAAATCAACGTATTTTTTCGGAATTTTTCGTGCAGATTTCCCCAAAGTGCTATATTGTGTAACATGCCAAAAGCCAAATCGACCAATTTAAGCATCCGGATGGACCTGGATCTGAAGCGCGAGGCGGAGGAACTCTTCGGCCAGCTCGGGATGAGCCTGACCACCGCCTTTCATATTTTCGTGCGTCAGTCGCTGCTGGCCCAGGGCCTTCCCTTCTCCGTGAAGCTCTCCATGGAATCCCCGGGAAAATATGACAAATCCCACCAGGAGGACGACGTCAAGGAGGAGAGGAAAGAGAGCCGTTCCAAGAAATAGAATCGCAGCCCCTCTTCCCGCCATCCTCCTGGTGAAGAATATCCGCTTTCAGGAGCGAGGGAAAGAGGCAAACCCACACGGAAAATCAATCTACCAGTTCTGGACAGGAAGCTGCTGATCCATGGTACGATACTGGCAGGCTTCGGAGATTTCCTCCTCGGAGATTTCCGCATGTCCATTGAGATCCGCGCACGTCCGCGCCACCCGCAGGATCCTGTCGTAGGAGCGTGCGGAGAGGTTCTTGACTTCCAGCGCCTTTTGCAGGAAGAGCCGTCCCGATTCCGTCAAGGCGCAGAACCGGTCCAGGGCAGCGCCACCCACCACGGAATTGTCCTGTATTCCCGTTCCCTTGTACCGGAACGCCTGCCGTTCCCGTGCCTCCAGGACAAAGCCCCGCAAGTCATCGGAAGAAGGTCCCGTATGTGCGCTCATAAGGACCTCCCGCGGAAGCGGCTGCACCTCGAAATGAATATCGATCCGATCCAATAATGGCCCGGAAATGCGTCCTCGGTAGGATGCCACCTGCAAAGGCGAACAGCGGCATCTCTGGACCCGGGAGCCAAAATATCCGCACGGGCATGGATTCATGGCCGCCACCAGCATGAACCGGCTGGGGAAGGTAAAGGATCCCGAGGAGCGCGCGATGGTGACGCAGCCATTTTCCAACGGCTGCCGCAGCGCCTCCAGGGTATTGCGGCGAAACTCGGGCAACTCGTCCAGGAAGAGCACCCCGCGATGGGCCAGGGTGATTTCGCCTGCGCGGGGCAGTCCGGTTCCGCCGCCCATCAGGCCGGCGTCGGAGACCGTGTGGTGCGGCGCACGGAAAGGCCGGTCCACAATCAGCCCGCCGTCAGGACCGACCAGTCCCGCAATGCTGTAGAGACGCGTGACTTCCATGGCCTCCTCCAGCGTCAAGGGCGGCATAATGCTTGGAATCCGGTTGGCGATAAGGGACTTTCCGCAGCCCGGGCTGCCGATCATCAGGATGTTGTGGTTCCCTGCCGCGGCAATGAGGATGGCGCGTTTTGCGGAAGCCTGTCCCTTCACGTCCCGGAAATCCAGTCGGGAATGCAAGGCATTCCGGAACATTTCATCGATATCCACCACCGTGGGCTCAACCTGTCCAGGATGGAGCAGCACTGCCTGCGCCTCCTTCAGATTCCGTGCCCCGAAGACCTGCATCTCCCGCACGGCAGCTGCCTCGCGGGCGTTTCCGTAAGGGACGATCATCCGCCGAAGCCCCATAGCCTTGGCGTGCATCGCCAATGGCAGCACCCCGCTGACTGGACGGATTTCGCCATTGAGCCCCAGTTCGCCTACCACCATCGTCTCTTCCAGCGCCTCCTTCGGAACCAGTCGACGATAGGCGCAGATGCACAAGGCAATGGGCAGATCATACAGCGCCCCCGTCTTCCGCAGGTTCGCGGGCGCCAGATTCACCGTGGTGTTCCCTGTGGGAAACGGCACGCCGTTCATCTGCAACGCCGTGCGTACACGGTCGCGGCTCTCCCGGATCGCCGCATCCGGGAGGCCGATAAGATTGAAATGGGAATCGTGTCCCGGCTCCGGCGTGTCGTTGTCCCAGGTGTTCACTTCCACATCCACCGTCTGAACATCCACGCCCTGAATGGTTCCGCTAATGGCTTTGACAATCATCTGCTCCTCCTTTGCTTTTTGCCGACAGCAATACTATAACGCCCAACGGAACTCAACCGTTAAAAAGGTCATAAAATCATGAAAATCATACAGATGACATGACTTTCACAATCTTTTGGAAACACAATTTGCCCGCCATGTGCTCGTCTGCCTTTTTCTTGTAATACCCTTATTGCAATTTATAGTAGCGAAAAGACAATTCCCGGAAGTTTTTGAAAAGCCCCCTTGGTCAAAAGATGCGTATTTTTTGACCATCACATCACTTTAAACATTACATCGAGATGAAAAAAGTCATCCTGTCCCTGGCCGTTCTACTGGTTGGAGTTTCCGTTTGCCTAGGCAGCGGCTTCCAGCTCTATTCCGAAAGCGCAGCCGATGTCCTGGGCATTGCCGGCGCCAGCGTCGCCCGAAACGGCCACGCCTCCGCAGCCTGGTACAATCCCGCCAGCACCATCGACATCACGCGTCCCACTTTCACCGGCGGCGGTTCCGCCCTGAAACTCTCCATTGACTACAAGACCAGCGTCCGGACGGATCACCTGGACGACCAGCCACGCTACGCCGGCTTCTTCTACGGAGTCTATCCCCTGAACGATGATTTCCGCCTGAATCTCTCGGTGAACGCCCCCTGCGGCATGATCACCCAATGGAACAGATCGGCCCAACTCTCCACCATGGCCACCTTCACCAGCCTTCGTGTCTGCTACATCACCCCCAGCATCACCTGGAAGGCCACGGAAAAGCTCTCCCTGGCAGCAGGTCCCAGCGTCACCATCGGCGTGGCCCGTCTGGCAAACTACATCGACCTGCGAAAATACGGCCAGGGGATGAACAAGAACTACATGTCCGCCGACGCCTTCGGACTGGGCGGATTCCTGGCTGCATACTACAAGCTGACTGATGACTGGGCCTTCGGCGCAAAGTACCAAAGCCGCGTCGCCATGACGCTTCGCGGAAAGGCGCGCTACCGCCACTCCAGCTACCTGAACAGGGCAATCCTCTTCAAGGACGGCGCAGTCCATACCCGGATGGACATGCCGGCCTTCCTCGCCCTGGGCGTCCAAAACACCTCCCTGGACAACTGGACCTTCCTCTTCGAAGCACTCTGGACGGAGTTCTCCAGCTACAAGCACCAGGACATCCATTTCCGCCACTACCCCGGCGGACTGGCACGCGGGAAAGCCGCCAATCCCCGCAAGTGGCACGACGTCTGGTCCTACCACTTCGGCGTGGAATACAAGCTCACCGACCACTGGCTGCTGCGCGGAGGATACTGCTTCGACTACTCGCCAGCCAACAAACGCTACGTCTCCCCGGAAATGCCCGATGCGGACAAGCACCTCTTTACCTGCGGCGTGGAATACCAGGGAGAGACCTGGGACTTCGCCCTCTCCTACGGATACACGCGTTTCCAGCGCACGAAACTGGGAACCGCATCCCTGAAACGTGAAGGCATTTCCGAGCGCGGCGTCTTCCATTCGGACTGCCACATCCTCTCCGCCAGCGTGACACTGAAATTCTAGCGCATACCCCTTCTTTCCATGTCCCTCATCCCCATCCCCCAAGGTCTTCAGACACGTTGCTGCGTCATCGGCGACAACGTCCTGCCCGAAATTCCCCGCCTGATCAAGGAAACCTGGCCCGGCGACAAGCGTCCCATCCGCATCGTGGCGGACGGGAACACCTGGCGCGTGGCAGGCGAACGTCTCCAGGCCCTGCTGGAGGCGGATGGCCTGGAAGTGGACGAGCCGTATCTCTTCCCCGCGGAACCGCCCTTCCATGCGGAATACCCCCTGGTGGAACGACTGCGCGAACCGCTGACAGGGCACCGCCCTGTCGCCGTGGGCTCCGGCACCATCAACGACCTGGTCAAGCGCACCACTTTTGAATTGGAAATCGACGGATACCTCTGCTGCGCCACCGCCCCCTCCGTAGACGGATATACCTCCGCCGGCGCCGCCATCACCAAAGACGATTTCAAGCAGACCCTGGCCTGCCCCGCCCCCCTGGTCATCGTAGCGGACAACCAGGTGCTCTCCACCGCCCCCTTTGACATGACCGCCTCCGGCTATGCCGACCTGGCGGCCAAGATCCCCGCCGGCGGCGACTGGCTCATCGCGGCCGCCCTGTGCCAGGCGCCCATCGAGCCCATCGCCTGGGGGATGGTTCAGACCAATCTCCGGAAATGGCTGGAGAATCCACAGCTTCTGAAACAGGGCGACGGCACCTGCCTGGCCAATCTCTTCAACGGCCTCTGCCAGACCGGCTTCGCCATGCAGCACATGAAGGACTCCCGCCCCGCCTCCGGCGCCGAGCACCTCTACAGCCACTGCTGGGAAATGCGCGACATCCGGAAGGACGGCGTCCAGCCATCCCATGGCTTCAAAGTCGCGGTGGGCTCCCTCATCACCACCGCACTGCTGGAAGAGGTCTACTACAACACCTCCACGGACGAATTGAAGCGCCTCGCCGATGCCTCGCCGCTTTTGACCGAAGATGCCCGCGCCGCGCAGATCACTGAATTTCTGGGCGGAACGCCCTTCGAAGACAATGCCCGCAAGGTCTCCCTGGCCAAGCTCCCCAAAGGCGCAGAGGCGAAAAAACGCCGCCAGCTCCTGCTGGACACCCATGACGAACTGGCCGCCAGGCTCAAGGAGCAGCTCTTCCCCTTCGAGGACATGAAGGAACGCTTCCGCCTGCTGGGATGCCCGACCTCCTTCGCGGAAATCGGCCTCACTCCCGCCGACCTGCGCTTCACCACCTACAGCGCCGGAATGATCCGCAACCGCTATACCATTCTGGATGTCCTGACCGACCTGGGCATCACCGATTTCATCTGCGAAAAAGTCACACGTCGTTTCCCTAACTAATAAAGAAAGGAGCAAAAAATGGCTGACTACGGCAAAGGCGACACCAAGTGGTTCGTCCACGATCGTTTTGGCATGTTCATTCACTGGGGCCTCTATTCCATGCCCGCACGGCACGAATGGATCCGCAACTACGAGTGCATCCCCACCGAGGACTACCAGATCTACTTCGACCTCTTCAATCCCGATCTCTTCAATCCAAAGGAATGGGCCAAGGCCGCCCATGACGCCGGCATGAAATACGTGGTCTTCACCACAAAGCACCACGAAGGCTTCTGCAACTGGGATACCAAGTTCACCGACTACAAGATCACCAACACGCCCTTCGGAAGGGACGCACTCCGCGAAATCGTGGACGCCTTCCGCGCGGAAGGAATCCGCATCGGACTCTACTACTCCCTCATCGACTGGCACCATCCGGCTTTCACCGTGGACTGCAACCACCCGCTGCGCAACCGCCCCGACCGCGACAAGCTGAACGAAGGCAAGGACATGAAGCGCTACGCGCAGTATATGCGCGACCAGGTCACCGAGCTGCTCACCAACTACGGCAAGATCGACATCATGTGGTTCGACTTCTCCTATCCCGTCCTTCCGGAGCTCGCCGTCTGGTCCAAGGGCCACCCGGAGCGCAAGTCCTGGGACGGCAAGGACCACGAGGACTGGGAGTCCGAGAAGCTGGTGAAGCTGGTCCGCTCCCTCCAGCCAGGAATCATCATCGACAACCGTCTCGACCTGCCCGGCAGCGGCGACATCAAGACCCCCGAGCAGTTCACTTCCGACGAGCCCCTGCGCAACGAGGACGGCTCCCTGGCGGTGTGGGAAGGCTGCCATACCTTCTCCGGCTCCTGGGGGTACTACCGGGACGAGCTGTGCTGGAAATCCGTGAAGCAGTGCATCGACCTGCTGATCAACCACGTCTCCCGCAACGGGAACGTCCTGATGAACGTTGGCCCCACCTCTCGCGGATACTTTGACGAGCGCGCCATGCACTGCCTGGAAGGCTACGCCAAGTGGATGAAATACAACAGCCGATCCATTTACGGCTGCACTTGCGCCCCCGAAGGCATCAAGGAGCCCGTGGATTGCCGCTATACCTACAATCCCGAGACCAACCGCCTATATCTGCACCTGATGAACTGGCCTTTCAAGCACATCATGCTCCCCGGAATGGCCGGAAAGGTCCGCTATGCGCAATTCCTGCATGATGGCAGCCAGGTGCTCTTCCGTGACAACCAGAAGAAAGAGGTCAATGTCGCCCTGAACGCCACTTGCGCGGAAGGCGACCTCGCCTTGGAACTCCCTGTCATCAAGCCAAATCAGGAAGTCCCTGTCATTGAGCTCTTCCTGAAGTAATTCCCTTCAGAAGTCCCCCGGGACCGGCTACGGAAAACGCCCGGCCCCGGGCTTGTCCGGTCATTCTCCCCCTAACTTTTGCCCCTCCCCAATGAAGAAGCTCTTTTTCGCAGCCGTCTTGCTGGCCACGGCATTGGCCTTCGCGCAATTCACCGTCCCCAACGAAATCCGCAATCCCGGCTTCGAAGACACTGACGAAAGGGGCGACCTCGCGGTCTGGCAAGGCGACAAAAGCGTTTTCCAACGCGTCACCGATGTCGCCCGCAATGGCCAGGCATCTCTGCATTTCCAATGCGACGACGACAAGGTTTACGTGCTTCTCACGCAGGAATGCACCGCCGATTTTGACAAACCATACGAATTCGGCGTCTGGGCACGCACCGGTGCGCAGATGAAAGGGCACGGACCGAGCATCTGCATCCGCTGGTGGGACAAGGATGGCAATTTCGTCAGCGGCGAATATGCAGGCTGCGTCGCCGACAGCAAAGGCGACTGGAAGCTGACGGAGGGATACATCTACAAGCCCAGCCCCATCGCCACGCGCTTTGAAATCGCCGTCCACTGCGGGCGTGGAACCACGGGCGAGGCTTGGTTTGACGACTGCTTCCTGCGGGAGGTCGTGCCGTCCGCCCTGGGGCCAGGCGCCACCGACCACTACCGCGACACGGTGAAGAACGGCGAAGAATTCACCGTCAAAATCGGCATCCACTGCCTGGACAAGGCGAACACCAAAGCCTACGCCGAATCCGCGACCCTGTCCTATCTGGTGGATGGCATCACAATTGCGCAATTCAAGCCGATATCCTACACGGATGACCATCTCACCTTCAAGATTGAAGGGAAGAAGTACCCCCTCCCCCGCGCCAGCCAGGAACTGCTGGTCCAGGCCTTCCATCCCGAACTTCAAAAGGAACTCACATACGCCCTACCCATCACGTGCGTAGAGGAATATCCGAAATACAAGAGCTATATCGACGAGCACCATCGCCTCATCTTTGACGGCAAGCCCTTCTTCCCCCTGGGAATGTACTTCGGCGGAATCAAAGAGGAGGACATCGAGCGCTTCAGCGAAAGCACCATGAACTGCATCATGGACTACGGCATGCCCAGTCATGAACAACTGAACATGCTCCATAAGAAGGGGATAAAAATCATCTATTCCCTGAAAGACCTCTATCCGGGACATCTTGACGTGACCACCCAGGAGGATGCCGACAAGCGCTGCGTGGAGGCAATCCGGAAGTTCCGGGAACATCCCGCGCTGCTGGCCTGGTACACCAACGACGAGGATCCGCTGCACAAGATCGACATGCTGGCACGGCGCAAGGCCCTCATCAACCGCCTGGATCCTGACCATCCAACGTGGATCGCGCTCTACCAGATTTCCGAAGTCCGCGGCTACCTGCCGAGTTACGACATCATCGGAACGGATCCCTATCCCGTTCCTCACAAGCCGATCAGCCTAGTCAATCTCTTTGCGGAAGAAGCGCGGAAAGGCTGCTTCGACTTCCGTGCGCACTGGATGATCCCGCAGGTCTTCAACTGGGCGGCCTACTGGCATGGCTATGACCGCACGGACGAACAGGTGGCGGAATGCCATGCGCCGACCTACGAGGAGATGAAGGCAATGGCATGGATGTGCATCGCCAACGGCGCCAACGGCCTCGTCCACTACTGCTGGCAGGAACTCAGGCCCATGAGCAAGACCATCGCCGAAGGCGGCCATGCCGTCAAGCCCGATCCCTTCGAAGAGCGCTGGGAGGAAATCAAGAAATTCAACAAGGAGATCTCCGACCTCTTCGACGTGCTCCTCTCCATAGACGAACCCGTGTCCATCGTCAAGGCCAAGGGCTGCAAGGACCTGGTCTACCGCCTCTATGGCAAAGGCGACGAGACCTGGCTGCTCATGGTCAACGGCAACGAATACCAGCCGGAGGAAGCCACCTTCTTCGCAGCCAAAGAGCTCCAGCTTCTGGAAACGAAACTCGGCGCCTCGACGCCCGTGGTGGACGGCAACAGCATCTACGTCACCCTCCAGCCCAGGGAAGTCCTCTTCCTGCGCATGAAATAACCATGAAGGTGTGCTATATATAAAGTTCTGAAAAACAAACAGATTGCAACAGGGCGCGTATTTCGGGGCAGCGCATTTTTCAGGCCCTGTCCCGGCCCTTGCGGCCGCCATTCGGCGGCGAGGGATAGAGCGCTATCATGACACGGGAAAATCTCTGACAGGGACGCTGGCCGCCATCATATACAACCCGCCTGCCATGCCAGTCGTCTCTTTCCACAAGAAAATTCTGGACCTCGTCGTTAGCCCCCCAAAAAACTACGACTCCCAATTATCGGAAGTCATTCCGCAAGAGTAGATAAAAAAACTTAAAAGCTTTTTACGCGAAAAAAAGGACCTTCAAGGCACACTTTCATTTCTTCTGAGAAACAAAGGTCTCACAGTGGTATTCCGTTAAATCATTTATTACCTTCCGAATACACTTATCCTCTATTCTATGCCAGGCAAACCAGTCGTTCCACAATAGTCCTGCCGGCAGAAGTGGCAACCAACAAAAAGTTCTTCCCAGTTCTGTGGCACTGCTTCCTGTCAAATATTTTCCATTTAAATAAGCAACAGCTGAAAAATCGTAACCATCCGTCATCCAAATAGGAATAACAAACAAAAAACATCCTTCCAAAATTGCCAGAGAACTTCTGTCCTCAACGGATTGCCCCATGGTAAAATGAATAGTAAATCGATAATGATATGCACTTCTTCCTTCCCAAGTTGTCTGTGTAACGCGCCGGAAAAGGCCTGTCTCCACTAAAGTATCACGTATTTTTTCGCTCAACTTAATCTGTGTTCGCGGCCCTATGTAATCCTCTGGCATATCTGCAAAATACTCTACAGAGTATGTCACATCGTATTTCTCCGTGGCAGGCACATTCATATACTTTTTCAGTGGTTCCGACTTGGCATAGCCAAGGCTTGCCGTGACACAGCTATTCAGAAATAAAACCACGCTCGCCAGAATCAGCAAAAATGACACTTTACTGTTCATCATTGACCTCCACAGAAACGATTTCCGGCGATGCACCAAGAACCACCAGAAGCGCACGATGATCTGGAATGTCCACGCCATTGACTTTTACGACAACATCGCCTGTTTTCAGACCTTGCCGTTGGGCGGGCGTACCATCATAGACAACTCGAATACGAACGGGACCATCCACAGCGCCTGGCACATTCGGAACAGAATCAAACGCCACCCCGAAGGAAGGAATTTTTGCAAGCGGCGCCAGATAGACGGCATTTTGATTCCAGAAATCCAATGTCTCTTTTACGACAACCGGTGTTGAACTCACATTTGTTGAAATTCCCGAATAATTCCCCCCGCCATAAGGCGTATGGACATATCCAGTGTGATAGGTTGAATTTACAATGGGAATAAATTTCAAACGCTCCTGTTCCTTGCGTTCTGTAAATGCAGAAGAAAACAAGACATGGCTAGCCCCAATCTCTCTTGCCAATTGAATGGCCCCCGCACGGTTCTGCCAAAGGCCATTGAAGGCGGAAATGCCGAGCACGCAAAAGCCCTTTGCCTCCCACAGAGGAAGAATGGACATATCCTCCACCTCAATCAGGTCAGGTTCGTTTTGCCCATTCCGCACCCACGTTTCGTCTGGTTGCTCAAGGGATGTGTAAAAATCACGATAGTTGTTTGTTGCACAACTGCATAGCACGGCAACAAGAACAATCAGCAAGCAGATGATCTTTTTTGAAATTTCGTTGATCTTTGACATAACTCAGGTTTCAAAAACTCCTTTTCATCCTTTGTCAATGCCTTTCCCCACGTCTCCCTTTCGCGCCTCACACCAGGAAGGGCTGCTTGCCGACGCGGTGGACGATGATTTCGTCCACGACGGCATTGCCGCGGCTGGAGAGAAGGAAATGGACGATATCGGCGATGTCCTCCGGAAGAATCATTCCGTCTGGCGTCAGGTCAGGACGTGCGATCTTGACCATATCCGTATAGACGCCGCCCGGCGCAATTGCGTGAACCCGGATGCCATCCTTGTAGCACTCTGCCGCCAGGCTCTTGGTGAAGCCGAGAAGGGCGTGCTTGGACGCGCCGTATGCGCTCTGCAGCGGATATCCCGCGTGGGCCACGACGGAGGCGATGTTGATCACACTGGCGGCCCGGGACGACCGGAGATACGGCAACGCCTTCTGCGTCAGGAAATACGGCACACGTACATTGATGGCCATGATGCGATCGAATTCCGCCTCGGAGACCTCGCCGAAGGAAGTGCTCTGGGCCATTCCCGCGTTATTGAGCAGGACATCCACGCCACCGAAGACACGCGCCACCTCGGCAACCATCCCGTCGAGACTTGCGGTATTCGTCAAGTCCCCCGGCAGCATCAAGCATTGGGAGACCTCTTCCACAAGCCGCCGGGTGGCGTCCAATTTCTCCAGATTATTGCCACCCAACAGGGCGATGCGCATTCCCGCCTTCGCCAAACGCACAGCCACCGCGCGCCCTATGCCGCCGCCAGCTCCCGTGATCACCGCAACCAATCCCGTCAGTTCCTGCATCGTATTCTATTTCCTCAATTTTCCCAAGCCATCAGCCACAGTGGCAAGGCACCATCGCCTGGAGCTAGGCAGAGTGCTGCTTTCCCCCAGCCACCCTGCCCAGCCATTCTAGTCCACCTGCGGAGGCACGTAGTGGTCCTTGCCGCCGAAGCGCTTCCACTCGAAATAGACCACGATCAGCGCGGCCGTGGCCAGTCCCGTGACAAAGAAGTCCCAGACGAACATGACACGGAAGCCAAAGCGGGTGGTGACGATTCCGCCCAGGAAGGAGCCGATGACCAGCGTCAGGCTGTTCACCATGCCGTTGCTGCTGCAGAACTGCCCGAACTTGTCGGATGGCAGGATGGCGACCAGCAGCGGCGTATTGGCCAGGTTCTGGAAGGCATACATCAGGGCAGTCGCCAAAGCGATGACGAAATAGGTCTTCTCGCCCCAGCAGAAGAAGTATCCGAAGACATTGACGATCATGACGAAGATTCCGCCCAGGAAATAGATGAGCATGGGGTGGGTCTTGTCCATGATTCGTCCGAAGAAGTAGATGCACACGGCAGTGATGATACCGCAAATGCCGCCGATTTTTCCCACCATCGCCAAGTCAATTCCCAAATCCTTGGTGACGAATAGTGTATTGAATATTCCGCGGCAGATGTTGGAGGCAGCGTTCAATCCCGTGCAAAGCGAGAGGAAGATGAAGATTTTCCGGGTGAAGCACTGGCGGAAGAACATGACGCAATAGTCCACCACCTTCTGGACAATGGAACTGTTCTTGTCGATCTTGTCCTGCACAGGCGGATACTCGCCTTCTTTCACAAAGATGAGCTGCAGGACGTATGTGAGCACATAGAGCACGGCGAAGATGGTCAGCGTCAGTTTCAGATGATTCACGGTGAAAGCCAACAGCCAGTAGCTGAAGGCGGCATTGCATAGCGTGCTCACGATGCTTCCGACAGCCATGTACTGTCCAAAGCATTTATAGGGAATGACATCCGCCTCAAGATAGTAAACTGCGGTACCGGGGAAGAGATAGCCGACCTGGAAGAGCAGGATGATGATGCCCAGATACCACAGTTCCCAATTGCATTGGACGCCCGGCAGCAGCCTGGCCAGGAGACTCGAGCCCTCGGCATGGAAGCCGATCAGGACCAGCATCAGGGCAAGGAACGGAGCCGACCAGATCAGAAAAGGCGTTCGCCGTCCGATGCGCGTGCGCGTCTTGTCGCTCCAGGTGCTCAGGATCGGATTCAGAATGACATTCATGATGTTCGGCAAGGTGCTGACAATCAGAGCAATCTGTGTCGGCGTAGCGCCAATTTCATCCAGAATGATCGGCTTGACATTGGGAACGATGGAATAGCACACCAGGCACATCATCTGCTTGGCCAGCAACAGGATCGTCGCCGTGAAAAGCAGCCGTGGAAGAGTGTACTTCAAGGTACCGACAGTCCAGATTTTGGAATGATGCAATATATCCCGAAATGGAAAATTTGCCTCCTGGCTACCAAGCCAATAAACTCATGCCATCTTTCGGGACTTCTTTTCCCTTGGCGACATAACCTTTTGAGGGGGAAAAACGATGCCAAAAAACTGCCGCCCCTTCTCCGCGAAGTCCAGCAACAGCCTTTTTTGCATTTTCAACTACGAAAAAAGAGCGCCCCTTTTCGCCGTTCACGCAATTGGCACTGGGAAAACAGTAGAAATCCCACATGACGAGGGCGTCGCCCTTCTTGAGGCCAATCGCCTTCTGGACGCCAATGATCTCCCCACGACCATCCGTCATGGAGACATTCACGATGTTGTCATGACGGAAGTAGTGGATGCGGGCCTCGGGATCGTCATAGAAGCACTCGGACTGGACGTAGCGGAGGTTTCTCCAGTTGCTCGTGGCGGAACCATCCATGAAGTTGACGTGCAGCATAGGATACTTGATGCCACAGACGCGATGCAAGGCGCAACCAGCCCCCGGGAATCCTCGTCCCGTCCCCGAAGCGCAAGCATCGGGAAAAAGCCGAATCTGAATGCGCAGGAAACTTTAGCCTGCCATTCCTTGAAGTTGCCTTGCAATCTCCAAATAACGGTTATATTTATTAGCATTCCACTTTTCCTCCTCATTTCCCCGTCTACAACGCCCTCCCCCATGGAATCGGATGCCTCCCTGCAAGAAGAATTTCGCACACTTTGCACAACGCGCTGCTGCAAATTCACCCAGCAGCGCTTTGCCATCTATTCCTACGTGAAAGGCAACCGTACGCATCCGGATGTAAACCAGATCTGGGAAAACGTCCGCCAGACCGTCCCCTCCATCACACGGGAGAGCGTCTTCCGCATTTTGAACGAGCTGGCAGATTTCGGCGTCATCGGGAGACTGGACAAGATCACCAACGCGCGTTTTGACGGCAATGGCACGGACCATGGACACCTGATCTGCGAGAATTGCGGCGCCATTTTTGACTTTGAGCTCCCCGCGTCCCTTCGGAAGCTCCCCCCCTTTGAAGGATTCACCACGAAGCATACGGAGCTTCGCATCGGCGGCCTTTGCGCGCAATGCGCGAAAAACCAGAAACAACAAAACAAGGAGTAACAACTTATGAAGAAGTACGTCTGCCCGGTCTGCGGTTATGTCTACGAAGGCGAGGAGCCCCCGGAAAAGTGCCCCCAGTGCGGTGTTCCCGGCAGCAAGTTCTCTGTTCAGGAAGAAACCAAGGCTTTTGCCGCCGAGCATGTGATCGGTATCGCCAAAGGTGTTGACCAGCGTGTTCTGGATGGCCTGAAGGCCAACTTCGCCGGCGAGTGCACGGAAGTCGGAATGTACCTCGCCATGAGCCGTCAGGCTGACCGCGAGGGCTATCCCGAAGTCTCCGAGGCCTTCAAGCGCTATGCATTCGAGGAAGCCGAACACGCAGCCAAGTTCGCCGAACTGCTGGGCGAAGTCGTCACCGCCAGCACCAAGAAGAATCTTCAGTTGCGCGCTGATGCCGAAGCCGGCGCCTGCGCCGGCAAGATGGAGATCGCCAAGCTGGCCAAGGAGCTGGGCTATGACGCCATCCACGACACCGTCCACGAAATGGCCAAGGACGAGGCT
Source organism: Lentisphaeria bacterium (assembly GCA_024405215.1). GTDB lineage: Bacteria > Verrucomicrobiota > Lentisphaeria > Oligosphaerales > Oligosphaeraceae > UBA1724. The sequence goes on from JAKSPB010000009.1 coordinate 23,907, forward strand.
CGCCACGGCCAGGGATTCGCGGGTCTTCTGAAGCGACTCTTCTAGTTCCGCGAAAAGACATTATAGTACCGGACGGCACGGAAAGTTCCGTGCCGTTTTTTTGTATCCAGGCATCGCAAACACTTTTCCCTTGGCATCATGTTCACCCTCCTTTCGCGCCTTTTCATCAAGAACTACGACCAGCCGGAACGCCCGGAGGTCCGCCGCGCCTATGGGACCATCTGCACTGCGCTGATCATCGGGTTGAACCTGGTACTGGTCGTCGCCAAGCTGCTCACAGCCAAACTGGCAAGCTCCTTCTCCATCCGGGCGGATGCCATCAACAACATGACGGACGTGGGCAGCAGCCTTCTGCTTCTGCTGGCCTTCTACTTCGCAGGCATGAAACCCCAGCCAAACCGTCCCTTCGGGCACGGCAGAATCGAATACATCGCCGGGCTCATCATCGCAGGCATCATCATCTACTGCGGCATCGAGACCGCAAGGAATGCCATCCAGCACATCCTCCATCCGGCCGACCTGGCCTTCTCCTGGCTCGCCACAGGCGTCCTGATTGGCTCCATCGCCATGAAGTTCTACATGAGCTACTTCTCATTAGGCGTCTCCCGCAAGATCAATTCCGAGGCGCTTCACGCCACCGGCCTGGACTGCCTGTCAGACACCATCACCACTGGCGCCGCCCTGGCAGGCCTCCTGCTGCACCATTTCCTTCCCCACCACCTGAATCTGGATGGATGGCTCGCGCTTTTTGTCAGCGTCGTCATTATCAAGGCCGGCGTGGATTCCGCAAAGGGCACCCTTCTTCAACTGCTGGGCACAAAGCCTTCGCCGGAACTGGTTGAACGCATTGAGCAAATCTGCCGCAACCACCCGGAGGTCATCGGCGTCCACGACCTAGTGATTCACGACTATGGTCCAGGGCGAATGCACGTCTCCGTGCATTGCGAAGTCCCGGGCAATGGAGACATCTATGTGCTTCACGACGCCATGGATTGCATCATGAAGGAACTGGACATCACCATTGGCTGCACCAGCGTCATCCACATGGATCCCATCTGCACGGATGACGAGCATGTCAACGAGATGTACCAACAGCTGGCAGACGCCCTCAAGACTCTGGGGGAAGGAGTGAAGATTCACGATTTCCGCCTAGTGGAAGGCCCCACGCATACCAACGTTCTTTTTGACTGCGTCGTCCCCTTTGATGTCCAGCCAGACGAGGCAAAAGCGGAAGAGCAGGTCTGCGAAATCGTCCACGCACTCTGGAAAAACGCCTTCCCCATCGTGAAAATCGACCGCCCCTACGTATAGTTCTTCTTGCCGAAAATCCTTTTTGTCCTCGGGGAAAATATCACAGGCCTGTCGCCAAGCTTCAGCGTTCCTTCGAAAATTCATGGATCCCGGATGCCGCAGGAAAAAGCCGTCCGCGCCTCTTCCTGCGCATACCACAACAACGCACAGAAAGACTGTTTTTGCCCAACTGCCTTCGCTTCAGGTCGAAGAAAGGCATTCTGCATGTATATTTGTGTTTTTTTTCCTCCGCCGGAAAGCGGGAAGAGTCCTAGAGAGGACCATCCTCCCATCGATGCCATAGGAACAGAAACCGAAAGGAGGCTGTTGTACCTAAAAATGTTTTGGCAACAGCCCCCTGTTTTACCTGTTTTGCTATCCGTATTTTGCCTTTGCCGTCCTTTTCTTCCTCAGCGTCAGGCTTATACGTGCGTCAGCGGAGGCCAGTAGAATGGCAATGGGAAGGCAATGCGCCAGAAGGCATCGTGGTTCTGGCGTACCGCAGTGGGAACGCTTGGTCCGAGAAGGAAGGGAGCGACATCCATCTGGGAGAGCGTCAGATCCGCGGCCTCCTCGGTTGGCAGGATCATCACCTTCCCGTCGGCGACCTGGATGGCCACTTTTTCGCCGTCCTCGACGGCGAGTACGCGGCGGCCCGTCCAGCCTTGCAGCCGTTCCTCCAGCCAGGGAAGGTAGGCGGCCAGGGTCTTCTGAAGGGAATTGACGCGGACCTGTTCGGCTGTCTGGATGACATAATATTGCGTGTACTTCATGAAGAGGTCCTCCAGTTCGCCGGAAGCCTCCTCCGGCGGCAGCGTAACCGTCATGTCAGCGGCATGCAGCGCATAGCGGAGAATTCGATCCACGCCTTCAACAGCCCCGCCGTATTCCAGGATTGCCGGTCCCCGGAAGGTCACGTATGCAAAGACGCCTTCGTGATCATACAGATAAGTCACGCGGTTGGGGCATTGCAGGACACGCCGGGTCTCTTCCAGAGAGCGAACGGGATGGCTCACGCTCTTCTCTGTTGCCTTCATGATCTTCGCCGTATCCTCGTCGTCTCCGAGATATTCCCGGAACTCGGCGATATCGGGACGTTCCGCCGGACCATCAAAGCGCCGTGCCCGCAGCCAGATATGCGCCTCGCGCTGCGCACCCGCCAATTCCCAGCCGAAGTGGCCATAGCGGAAGCGGTCTCCGCTCAGCATGGAAAGGGGAATGCCTTCCGCCTCCATATCCTGGATGGCACGCTGCATGATGGCAGTGAAGACGCCCTCCTTGCGGAATTTCGGCCAGCAGTGGACGTGCCCGATGCCGCCAAAGGTGATTTCCGTGGCGCCGATTTTCAGGCGCCTGGGAACCAGGATCAGTCCGCCCGCCAATTCGCCGTCCACGAAAGCGAGGCGCCATTGCGCCATGGACTCCGCGTCCGGACGGACCATGTCGGGATAGTTCACTTCAAAACGATTATGCCAAGGGGTGTTGATGCGGAAACTCTCCACCACCTGCTTCATCAACAGCGGATAATCCGCCGGCGCGCCACGTCTGATTTCTAACATGTTTGACTCCTTTGGGGTAGAATAAGAAAAAACCTACCTGACGACTTGCACGTCCCCCTCGACAGCCACGTTAGCGCCGACGATACGGACGGGGCGTTCCTGACGACAGTTGCGGAAGACCAGCGTGACGGGATCGTCGCCGGTGAACTCGAAATCGGGAGTCTTGTGCCCGTCGTTCAGGAAGACACTATCCTCCACGTAGATTCTGCGTTGCGTGGGGAAATCCCCGAAGGGGCCGGAAACGCGTCCCCAGTTGTGGGCGAGCCGCACCGTGGAAGAGCACTTCTTCATGCGAATCGTGGCGGAGGCAAAGCCATAGACGATGCTGTCGGTGAAGTCCGCGCCGTCCCGTTCCGGCGCAAAGACCACGTTCTCCAGGGAGATGTCAATGACGGGATAGTCCTTCGGAGGAATCTCCGGATGGATGTCGCGGGAGTATTCGCAGATTTCCCAGCTGCAGCTGATGCCGCGGTGGGCATGGAGGGTGATGTCGCGGAAGAGCACATTGCGGATGTCGGCGCGGGTGCATCCGTCGTCCTCCTGCAAATACTGGTAGGTGATGCCGTCGGAAGAAGTCCACAGCCCGTGTGCGTGGGCTGGCGGCTCATGGGAGATGTACTTCGTGGGTCCGATGGGCATGAAGACCGTATAGACCTTCCCCTGGTGGCAGAAAAGATCGCCACGGACCAGTTCCATGCCCTCGTGCCACGTCTTCCAGCAAGCCGTGATGACGCGGGCGAAATTGCACTGTCCGCCGATATCCTGGATTTTCTCGATGAGGCCGTCCTCGATGCTTCTGATGCGGGGTGTGCAGGTGACGGGCCAGTCGCCGGCGTTGAGGGCGATGCCGTCATCTCCCGTGGAGAGAATTCCATTGCGAATCACGAATTTCCGTCCGTCGTTCAGGTGGATGCCGTCCTTCTTGCCGCGAATGTCAAAGCCGTCGATCAGCAGGTCCTCGAAATCCACGAACTGGATGCAGTACTGCAGCCCTGCATACTCCAGGCATTGGAAGTCGAAGACTTTGATGTCACGGATATGGTAGAAAGCGATTTGCCCGCGCAGACCCGGCGCCGCTGAATTGCCGTCGGGGATGACGCTCGCGGTAGAACCGCCGGCGGGAATGGCGTTCTCCGGAGTATCTCCGGCGGAAAAGTGCAGGCCGCGCAGGACGATGCCGTGGTTGGTCTTTCCTTCGTATGCGCCGCGGTTTACCAGAATATGGCTGAATCTGCCGCACTTCTTCAGCAGCACGCCGGCGGCGAACTCCAGTTCCGTGTCATCATCAAGATAAACGGTCGCCCCCACCTCGTAGGTGCCGGGACGGGCGACATAGACCTTCCGCCGCCCGCCTTCCAGGGCCTTCTGCAAGGCGGCGCTGTTTTCCAGGGGCGTGTTTTCGGGCAGGAAGCCCAGGGCATTGGCATCAATGGCAATGGCGTCAAGTGACATGGCAAAAAAAGAATGACAAGGATGAAACAAAGGAAAACTACCAATGAAAATATATCCCTAGAGTTGCCGTTAGGGATTCATGCAAAGCCCATGTCCCGTTCCCGAGGCCAAAGCCTCGGAAAAAAGTCAAGCCTTGGCATGCAAGACCCTATAAGGATATAATTCCCAAAACCAAGAAGTGCAAAAACTACTCCGCAGTTGGTCCCACGGGGACATATCCCGCCTTCTGGACGAGGGTCTGCCCTTCCGGCGAAACCATGAAATCCACGATCTTCCGCACATTCTCCGTGCGCGGCTTCACCGTGACGATGTATGCCGTGGCAATCAGCGGATAGGAACCGTTGACGATGTTCTCCACCGTCGGCGCCACGCCGTCGATGGAGAGCAGCTTGATCTGATTGTTATGCAGAAGCTCCGTGACAAAGAAACGGAAGGAGAATCCCAAGGCAGCTTTGAAATTCCGATAGTTCGCCGTGTCGTGGATGATTCCGCCCATCCCTCCTACGCGATCCTCTTTCAGCGGCGGCATGACCGGCGTATCGCCCATCAATTTCAGGAGCGTCGTCTGGCTGCCGCTGCCTTCGTTGCGCTGGAAGGGGATGATCTTCTCGTGGTTCCTCTCGTCAATCTCCCGCCAGTTCGTGATGGCGCCGGAATAGATTCCGCGAATCTGCTCCGTGGTAAGAGTCTCCACTGGATTCTTCGCGTTGACATAGAAGACAAAGGCTTCCTGGCAGAACGGCGTCAGCTCGTAGGTCAATCCTCTTGCCTCCGCATCCTCCTGCTGCTTCTTCGAGGGCGCCAGAGCGAAAATCATGTCCACTTTTTCGTCAAGAAGCCTCTCGTAGATGACATCGGAGCCGTCCAAGCTACAATAATCCCGTCCCTGCGCATAGAAAGGATACATCTCCGCCACCATGGCCGCATAGACGGGATAGAGCGCCAAAGCCCCGTCGATTTTCGGATATGGCGCGCCCGAAAGACGCAGTTCTTCCGGAATCGTCGCCTCCACCAGCAGGTTTTCCGCATTCTTCGGATTGTAGTCCCACCACTTCACCTCCTGCTCAACCACGGGATAGCGGTCATGCGTCCACCACTGCCAGCCGTAGAAGCATCCGCTCACCGCCACGGCTCCCAGAATCATCCATCCCGCACCCTTGCAAAGACGCATCTTGCGCGACACGATGCCGCCGCCCGCAAGAAGCATTGCCACCGCCGATACCAGGCAGGAGAGGCATCCCACGAATGGCTTGGGTGAGGCAAAAAGGAAAACGACGACGCCATTGAGGCATAAGAGGCTAAGGAAACTGGTAAAAACGACGATCGCCACCGAATAGATGACCCGCCAGATTATTTCAACTTTTTTCATTTTACCACAACACGCAACACGCAACTCGTAACTCGTAACCAACTATTGCGTTCTCAGGCGAGGATCCAGGGCATCCCGCAAGGCATCGCCAAAGAGATTGGCGGGCAAGACCAGCCCCAGCATGAAGATGAAGGCGGAGACCAGCTTCCACCAGATGACGGGATCCCGGGTCAGCTCAGCGCGGGCGTCGTTGATCATGGTCCCCCAGGACATGGTGTCCGCGCCGACGCCGATGCCCAGATAGGTCAGCACCGCCTCGGAAAGCACCTCGGAAGAAAAGCGCAGGACCGTGGTGATCAGCACCACGTGAAGCACGTTGGGAAGAATGTGCCGCGCCAGAATCTTCCAGGACGGCGTATCCAGCGCCCGTGCAGCCGCGATGTACTCCGCCTCCTTGAGACGCAACGTCTCGGCCCGGAGCAAACGGCAGAGGCTTGTCCAGGAGGCCAGTCCCATGGCGATGCAGAGCTGTGTCAGGCCATTCCCGAAGATCACGATGAAGGCGGCGACGAAAAGCACCGTGGGAATGGAGCTGACCACGGTGTAGAGATATTGAATGACGTCATCCACCCAGCCTCCGAAATATCCGGCGACAACGCCCATGACCAGAGCGAAAGGTATTGCGATGAGCGTTGTCAGCAGCCCGATGATGATTCCCGTCCGGATGCTCTTCAGAGACAGCCAGAGGACATCCTTTCCGATGCGGTCAGTCCCCAGGAGATGGCCTTTGGGATAGTTGAGTTCCTTGTGGATGCGGACGGATTTTCCCAATGCGTCGGTAGAGGATTCCGCAGCGTAGAGCCGTTCCGCCATGGGTGCCGAGTAGGACTCCTCGCTGCGGCGCTCCAAGGGCTTCAGCAGACGATTCAAGACGGATTCCCCCGGCGTGTATATCACTTTGCCCGATGCGTTCCGCAGGATCTCGCCGCTCTCCGGGTCCCGGGCGGCGACACTCCAGCCGATGGAATCCAGCACGGCAACCAGAAGATAGCACAGGAGAATCAGACCGGAAACCAGTGCGCCTTTACGGGCGGCCACCTCCCGGGCGGCCAGGCGCCAGTATTCCCGACGGGACGCCGCGCGCCAGAGCCAGACGGTCAGCGCCAGAAGGCAGAAGACGATGAGATTTTGAACAAACCAGGGCATGATTTTCTAAAGTTTGATGCGGGGATCGACAATGCAGTAGGCCAGATCGGCCAGCAGCAACCCGACGACGTAGATGACGGCACCGAGGAAGACCATGGCGCGGACCACGGCGAAATCCAGCGCGGCGATGGCGTCGATGGTATATCCCCCAAGTCCGGGAATGGCAAAGAACTTCTCCAACAGGAGATTGCCTGTGAAAAGCATCAGCAGATAGATGGGAATGTTCGTAAGCACGGGAATCAGCGCATTCCGCAGTACGTGCTTGAAGAGCACCACCTCTTCAGGAAGGCCCTTGGCCCTGGCTGTGCGCACATAGTCCTGTGAAATCTGCTCCAGGAAGAATGTCCGGTAGAGACGCGTCCCGGAACCCAGGCCGGAGAAAATCCCCACCACGACGGGAAGCGTCAGGAATTTCGCCATGGCCAGCCCGGTGGCAAAGCCGGAGACGGGGCCAAGGCGCAGCTGCTGTGCGCCAAGATACTGTCCGAAGATGATGAGCACCAGGGCGGAGATGCTCATGGCCACCACGCAGAGGAACTGCCCGATGCGGTCCGTCCGGCTTCCCCGCACGGCTGCCAGCTTCATTCCCAGGAAGATGTTCGCCAGCAACGTCCCCAGGAAGACCGGCAGCGCCAGCGCAAAGGACGGCCAGACGCGCTTGCGGATCTCGTCGCCGATGTCCCGTCCCGTGGAATCCGCGATGCCGAAACCGCCCCAGAACATGGTCAGGCTCTTCTGGAAGAAGATGGTCTTCGTGATTTTCTGCGCCCCCGGTGCCTCCGCATGATAGAAGAGCGGCAGATCGTAGCCGCGGTTCTCCTTCCAGCGCTGGACTTCTTCGGGACGGTCCGCCTTCTCGCCCAGCGCCTGCCGCGCCATGTCATCCGGGCTGCTCACCAGGAAAAACAAAGAGAATACCAGCAGGTTGACGCCGACGAGAATCGGTATCAGGTAGCAGATGCGTTTGAGAAAATATGCCAGCATGGTGAATCAGCGTTGTTTCCGGGGCCAGAACGCCGCCAGGGTGAAAAGCGCCATCAGCATCCAGATGGGCCAGTGGCAGGGGCGGTTCCACTCCCGCTGGCAGCGCGAACGCTCCTGGGGATCCAGGCGCAGATACTTCAGGTTGTCAAAGGCGATGCTCATGTAGCGGTAGTTGTGAAGCCATCCGTGCGTCAGGATCATGTTGATGGGATGGATGTCCCAGATCACCGGCGCGTCCTCGTAGAGGATACGGTTCGCCTGCTCGATGAGCTCCCGGCGTTCCGGCGTGTTGTCCATGGTCTCCAGTTTCTTGAATACCGCGTCAAATTCCGGCGAGACGTAGTTTGCGTAATTCGGTCCGTGGTGCTCCACATGGCCATTTTCGCTGTAGAAAAGCATGAGGAAATTCTCGGGATCGGGATAATCGCCGACCCATCCGCGCTCGAAGAGGAGCTGGAAATCGCCTTCCGCCACACGCTGACGGGAGCGGTTCAGGTCAGTGCCGCGCTCTTCCAGGCGCACGCCCAGTTCTTGGAAGCGGTCCGCCAGCCAGCGGAAGTGATTCTTGAAATCCGGCCGGCCGGCCGCCGCGTGATCCAGCTGGATGACCAGCGGATCGCCCGTCACCTGGTCAATGCCGTTGGGATAACCGGCCTGCGCCAGCAGCTTCTTCGCCTCCGAGATATCCTTCCGCACCGACATCTCGCCATTCCAGCGATTGATCACGGTGTTCATGGTCGCAGGCGGCTCCGCCATTCCGAAGATCCCCGGCGGGATGATCCCCTCCGCCGGAATACCGTTCCCGTTGCGGAAAATGGTAATGAACTTCCTTGTATCCAAGGCGATGGAGAGCGCCTGCCGCAGCAACCGCTGACGTTCGCCCATGCCGCCCACCACGGGATCGCGCATATTGAAGGCATAGTAGTAGGAATAAGGCGGCACCGTGGTGGCCATCTTCATTCCTCGCGCGGCCATGTCCTCCGACAGCGAGAGATCGCCGCCGTCCGGATTCATGCTCAGCGCCTTGTCGAACATATCCGGCGGCAATCCCGAATTGTCGTAATATCCCTGCTGGAATTTCATCCAGGAAGGGATGCTTTCGGGCTCCCAGTTGAAAACCACCTTGTCGATGAACGGCAGGCGTTTTCCGGCATCCGACAGGATCTCCGTTCCCTCGTCTTCGGGATTGCCCTCCGCGGGATAGAAGACTTCGTGGTAGTTCGGATTCCTTTCCAGGACAATCTGGAAATCCAGGTCGCATTTCGTCAACTGATAAGGGCCATTCGCCACGGGCCAGGTCACAAGACTCAGCCCCGCGGCACGCACCTCCGGACGCTGATAAAAGACCATCGCCTCATACGGCGCCGGCGTGAAGTAGTGCATGGCCAGCCAGTAAAGAAACTGGGGATACTTGCGCGACAGGACGTACTTCACCGTATAGCGGTCCACCACCTGCACGGCGCCGCAGGGAATCTTCCGGTAGTCGGGAAGACTGGGCGCCTCGGCAAGCTGCACGGCGGACTCGCCCGCCTGGCGGCGCTCTTCGTCCAGCCGCCGGACTTCCGCCTCCACCGCCTGCCGGCACTCCGACAACCCTACCAGGAATCCGCACAGCTGGGAATAGACCGCACAGCCCACGCGGGAATCGCAGAGACGGTTCATGGAAACCAGGAAGTCCTCCGCCGTGACCTCCCGGTGGGCGACTGGACCGAAATCCGCAGGCGTCCGGGGATGCTTGACCAACGGCACGGAATCCTCCCGGAAGCAAGGATGGTCCTGGTAGAGAATGCCGGGACGAAGCCGCATGGTGTATTCCGCACGGGCCACCTGCGTGGCATCCGGATCGCCTGGAAGCGCATTGCCTGCGGCATCATAGTAGATCACCGTAGGCAGTTCCGTCAGCATCTGGGGAACCAGCTGATAGGGACGTTTCAGATAGTGATAGGCCAGCGGCGTCTCCACGATATTGTCGATCACCGCCGCCTCGTGAATGAAATTCGCGCTGACGGGATCAAGATTCCGTATTTTTTGCGCAAAGGTAGTATAATGGGTATTCTCCGCAGCTGCGCCATTCCCCCAGGGATTGTTGTTGCAGGTCCGCAACAGCGCCAGGAGCAACGTCCAAAGCACGGCGAAAACAAAGATTTTTCCGAACTGGAGTTTCATGAGGAAAGAAAAGGAAGGCGGAGAGCAAAACAATATCCTTCGGCGGTGCCGCCGAGGGAATTTTGATTATTTTGCGTATTTTTGCGTATTTTGCGATCCCGTCGAAGGCGGAACTGTTTTGTACTTTTCTGCGTGTTTTGCGATCCCGCCGAAGGCGGGGAAAAAGATCTTCCGGAAGCGGCAAGAAGCTTCTTTCTAGGTCCTGAAGCGTTTAGAGAGTTCGCCGTAAGTGATGTGGATCATGGTGGGCAGGCCGGCGGGATCCGTGTAGGGCATGTCGCAGTGCATCAGCTCCTTCAGCAGCTGCTCCTGTTCCTCCCGTGCAAGGCGCTCGTTGCGCCGGACGGCATGCCGGCTGGCCAACTGAGCCAGGTGAATGGCGCTCTGGCGGTTGGTCACGCTCTCCTGGCGCAGGTCGGCCAGGATGTCGCGAATGGTGGCGCCCAGGTCCTTGTCCGGAAGGTCCGGCGGAACCGCCGTGATCAGGAAGGCATTGGCGCCGAACTCCTCCACGCCATAGCCAAGGGACTGGAAGAAGGGTATTTCACGGGTCAGAAGCCGCGCTTCGTCCGGCGCCAGGTGAAGCGTCACCGGCAACAGCAACGCCTGCCTGGGGACATCCTTCTTCTTGAGATTGGCCAGCAGGCGCTCGAAGATAATCCGCTGGCTCGCGGCACGGATGTTCACCACAACAAGACCGCCATCGTCTTCCGCCAAAAGATACTCCTTGCGCATCAAACAAAGCAGACGAAACTCGTCATGCGTCACCGAGTTGCCAGGCGATGACTTTTCCTCCGCAGCACCGGAAGCCAGGCCACCAGGCACTGCATTGCCAAGCGGATGACCGGAGATAGGCTTTTGCACTGCATCGGGAACCTCTGGCGCAAAGGGAAGCGGTGCCTGGACGGGCTGGAAGAGCCGCGAAGTCGGCGCGGCAGGCGTCGCAGGACGTTCAGGAAGAACGGGCGCGGCGGGAACAGCAGGAGTTTTCGGCTGCGGCGCGACAGGCGCCTGAGGCATCGTGTCCACCAGCGCGGGCTTCTCTGGCGTCGTGTCCACCAGCGCGGGCTGTTCCACGCCGGAAGGCTTCGAAGAAACGGAAACCTCCCGCTGCGTCGTCTCGCACGGAATGGCCATCCCGCGCAAAGCCTGGCGCAAGGCGGCGCCCACCACTTGGGAGACCTTCAGGGGTTCCCGGAAACGCACTTCGCGCTTGGTGGGATGAACATTGACGTCCACGCGTTCGGGAGCGATATCCACATAGAGAACCACGCCGGGATAACGTCCCTTGGTCACCAGCGAATCGTATGCCTCGCGAATGGCGAAGAAAAGGGTCTCCGCGCTGGCCGTGCGGCCATTGACGACCATCCGCTGGTCTCGGCGGTTGCTGCGGGTAAAGCCCGGCTTGCTGATGAAGCCGTAGACATGGATGCCGTCCTCGGCGTATTCCACGGGAAGCATGGCGGCGAAGGCGTCCTTTCCCAGCAGCATCTCCACCCGTCCCGCAATGTATGACGACGCAGGCGCGCGCAGGACGGCACGGCCATTCTGGATCAACTCGAAGGAGATGTCGGGCCGCGTCAGGGAAAGCAACAGGATCATCTCCTGGATGTAGTCGTCTTCCGTAGATGGACTCTTGAGAAATTTTCTACGCGCGGGAAGATTTCCAAAGAGATACTGCACCTTGATGGAGGTGCCGGGCGCACAGCCGCACTCCCGCATCTCCTGGATGGCGCCATTGTTGACCACGACCTCGGTGCCGCTGAGCTGCCCGGCAGGACGCGTCTGCATCTCGAAACGGGACACGGAGGCAATGGAGGGCAGCGCCTCGCCGCGAAAACCCAGCGTGCGGATCTGCCCCACGTCGCCCTCCTCGGAGATCTTGCTGGTGGCGTGCGCCTCCAGGCAAAGCATGGCATCCTGCTGGTCCATGCCCTTTCCGTCGTCAATCACCTGCATCATCTTCTGGCCGCCCTGCTCCGTCAGGACCCGGATGCGCGTGGCACCGGCGTCGATGGAATTCTCCACCAGTTCCTTGATGACAGAAGCCGGACGCTCAATGACCTCGCCCGCCGCGATGCGCCCCGCGATTTCCGCAGGCAGAACATGAATGATTCCCATGCGCTATATCCTCCCCGCCCCCCGTTCCAGCGTCAGATAGTCGTTCCAGCGATCCAAATGGTTCAGGGGGACCCGCGCCGTAATGTGCACGCCGTCCTCCTGGAAATCCTCCTCCTCAATGAAACAATACCTGCGAATTTGATTCAACGGCGTATAGTCGTCCAGGGGAATCACATACCGCCGTTCCGGCATCAGCGCCTTGACCAATTCGGCCAGCCGTTCCACAAAGTCCTCCAACCCCTCGCCTGTCATGACGGAGATGGGCATCGCATCGGGATAGCGCCCGCGCAGTTCCTGCCGGCGTTCCTCGGAAACCAGGTCCCACTTGTTCAGAACCATCAGCATGGGCTTCGGCCCCAGGCCGATTTCCTCCAGGACGCCCATGGTGGTGTCGTGATGCTCCATCATGGATTCATCCGCGGCATCCAGGATCTCCAGCACATAGTCGGAGAGCTTTGTCTCCTCCAGGGTGGATTTAAAGGCATCCACCAGCAAATGCGGCAGTTTCCGCACGAAGCCCACCGTATCCGCCAGCAGGATCTCCTGCCCGCCCGGCAAATTGTATCGCCGCACCGTGGGATCCAGGGTGGCGAAGAGCTTGTCCTCCACCAGAACCGACGCCTTCGTCAGTCGGTTCAACAACGAGGACTTCCCCGCGTTGGTATAGCCCACGATGGCCACCACGGGAACCGGCTTCGCCAGACGACGACGACGCTGGACATTCCGTTGCTTCCGCACTTCCGCCAGTTCCGCCTGCAAGGCCTGAATCCTCAGACGGACATGACGCGCATCCAATTCCAACTGCTGCTCGCCCTGCATTCGGCCGCCAAGACCGCCGGCAGCACCGCGCTGACGATTCAGGTGTTTCCATTTGCGGACCAGCCTGGGAAGTTCATAGTTCGCCTGCGCCAGCTGGACTTGCAGGACGGCCTCGCGGGTCTGCGCCCGCGCCGCAAAGATATCCAGGATGACCTCCTGTCGGTCAATGACCGCCAGCTTGCTTAACTTCTCCCAGTTGCGCTGTTGGGAAGGAGAAAGGACATCGTCGGTCACCACAACCTCCGCACCCAGGCGCTCGGCCTCCTCCAAAATCTCATGGACCTTCCCTTTGCCAAGGACAGTTCCCGGATTCACCTCGCGCAGACGCGCAATCTGGCTGCCGACAACGACCAGTCCCTGGGTATTCACCAATTCCGATAGTTCCGACAGGAGGGACAACGCGGATTCAGGCGTCTCTCCTGGCTTTAGAAAGCCAACGAGATACGCCTTTGGCGGCTCCGGCTGCAACAATTTTTCTTTGGAATCATTGATGAACATGGAACATACTATAAATATCCCCTAGAAAAACGCGGGTTGCAACGGAAAAACATTGCCCGGTCGGACGGGTCGGACCTGTCGGACGGGTCGGACGGGTCGGACCTGTCGGACGGGTCGGACGGGGCGGACCTGTCGGACGGGGCGGACGGGTCGGACCTGTCGGACGGGTCGGACGGGGCGGACCTGTCGGACGGGTCGGACCTGTCGGACGGGGCGGACCTGTCGGACGGGGCGGACCTGTCGGACGGGTCGGACCTGTCGGACGGGTCGGACCTGTCGGACGGGTCGGACGGGTCGGACGGGTCGGACTACTCCTTGGGCAGCAGCGGCACCAGGTCGCCGACCTCCACGAATTCCTGCCTAACGCCCTTGATTCCCTCCTCGCCGATGGTCAGGACCGTGCCGCCGTTGGAAGCGGGCTCCCAGTAGCACCCCGCACCGGTTTTCACGGAGTAGACCAGCTTCACGCCCTGGTAGTCGACGATGAAGTTGTTGACATGGTCATGCCCGCTGATGATGCAGGTCGTGAAGTCCTTCTTCTTGAAGGCGGCAAAGGCGTCGTCCTCTTCTGGATAGCTGCAGATTCCCTCGTGGCAGACGCCGATGGATTTCTCGTACCCTGAATTCCAGCAGCCACCCTCCAGACTCTGCTGGAAGGTGACGGCATGGGGGTCCAGGCCTTCCTTGAACGCGGCGGCAAAGGCCTGCTGATAGGCGAAGATCGGAATGTGCATGACAATGGCCGAATCCCGATAGCCCGACGCCTTCAGCGCATCCGCCTGGGCACAATACCACTCGTACTGGATGGGCCAGAGCCGAGCCCAGCACTGGTTGTCCGGCTTTTCCGGGGTGGGATAGGGATCCCGGTCGTGGGAATCCATCATGACGAGCGCCGCGATCTTTTTCTCGCCCTCTTGGATGCCGATGATGTAGTTTCCGTTGCCCAACCTGGGATCCCCGGCGTCAAAAAGGCAGAAGGGATGCTTCTTTTGGAAGTTCTCGCCAACAGACCGGATGTACTCCTTTCCTGCCTGGTTGTCATGGTTTCCCCAGACAGGCGCCCAGGGAATGCGGAAGGTATCCAGGTAGGAGGCCAGCGTCTCGCACGCCGTGCCACAGCCAGGCGCGGCCAGATCGCCGCTGATCGTAATGAGGTCCGGCTTGACCCGCGCCACAAGCTCCTCCATCGTACGAATCAGGATCTTCCGATACGGCGATCCCGCACACCAATCTGCCGGAGACAGCTGTGGATCGGAGATGTTCAGCACCACGAAATCACGGTCCGCAGACTTCTGCAGCGAAAAGACCTTCGTCGGCGAAAAAGCCTCTTCCGCCATGAAATTTCCCATCATCAACACTCCTAGCGCACACAGGAACGAGCAGTTCAACAGAAACTTTCCCATCATCGCCCCCTACAATCCGAAGTGCTCCCGGTAGCGGTTATAGAGATTACCGGCGGCAGGATAGACCGAATTGGGGCTCATGAAGTGGGAGAACTCGAAGGTGATCGCCTTGTCCAGTCCGGCCTTCTCCGCCGCCTCCAGCTTCAGAAGCATCTTCTCCCACTTGATGGGCAGGAATTTGATCGGCATGTCGCGGTCGAAACTCTCGCAGTTCGTCCAGGACTGCATCCCGTATTTCCGTGCCAGCATCTTGTTGACGGTCAGGAAGTCGGCCAGCTCGTCATATTCGCAGTGCCCATCCTGGAAGGCGATGATGTCCACGGCGGACTGGATGCCGCCCAGGATGTCGTTCCACTGCTTCTCGTGCTCGGAAACGGAAATGCCTTCCTTTTTGGCGATGCTGCTGTCATAGGAATAGACGGCCTTGACGCCGTTGATGTAGGGAGAGATCATCACGGGAAGATTGCCGGAGACCTCCTTGCAATGGCGACCGATCTGGGAATAAATGTCAATGATGCCGGCGACCTTTTGGCTGACCTCCTGGGTCACATACCATCCGGCGAAGGCCTTCTTGTGGCCGTACTTCGCCCAGACCTCGTCCACCAGCGCACGGTTGATGTCGGCTTCCTCCTGATAACGGCCGTTCTGCCACTGCGCACCGGAATCGTAGGTGCCGAAGAAGAACTTCATGCCGTATTTCTCCGACAGATCCAGATAGAGGTCGATGAGGTCGAGGGGGGGGAGGTAGCACCCCATTTTCTCCGCCAGAACCTTGGAAGGGAAAGTCATGAAACGGCGCAGTCCGGAACGGATGACGATGACCGTGTCAATGCCAATGGCCTTCATGCTGGCAAAGTCCTGATCCCATTCGCGAGCCCCCCAGTTCTGATGGGGGATGTCGTAGGAAATCTCATCAAGAAAAGTACCTGTGATGTGCATGGAATAACTCCTGGTTGAGAAACTTGCAAACAACAACATTGGGCCGAGAGCCAAAAAACGCTTTCAGCTACCTTCAAAGACGGCTTCTCAACACAATATAAGCGTAAAACACCGATCAATCCGCGAAACCAAAATGAAAAAGACGGACGGCAAATCAAGGCAAAGGGAAGGCGGAAAGCTAAGCAAGCGAAAGTGCTTTTTGAATATTCTACGTGTTTTGCGCTCCCGCGATCGGCGTAACGGTTTTGCGCATTCCACCGAAGGCGGCTTCAAACACGACACCGGAAACAAAAAAGCTGTCGCCGCCTCAAGCCGAGGAATGGCAACAGCCCTTGGAAAAAACACTGGATTCTACCCGCCTAGCGGTCCTGCTCGCCGCCAATGCCCGCGAAACCGGGATACCAGTAAAGTTCCTTCTCCGCGAAGGAATTGCCGTTGGCGTTGTCGAACTTGGTGACGCCGACTTGCCCCACGTGACCGTCGCCGAAGGACATGTTCATGGAGTTGGAGTGACGACAGTGGCCCATCTTGTTTTCCACGTTGTTGGCGATCTGGAAAGCGGTCGTGAAGATGGCCTTCTTCCAGCCCGCGTTGGTGGCGGAGCTGTCAAACACGCAGACGAAGATGGTGGGATACTTGATGGAGGCGATACGCTTCCAAGTGCCGCACAGCTTGGCGCGGTTGCCTTGGGTCATGGAGGAGGCGGTGCTGGTCTGGGCATACTTGGAATAGCTGAACCCAAGGCTGACGGCATAGCTGATGTTGCCCGTGAGGCGGTCCGAAGGCGCCTGGGAGGGGCAGCTCAGGATCTTGTGCCACGAGTCGTCGCCGCCCGCCTGCACTGCGTATGCGGCGCTGGGATCCTTGGCAACCCAATCGCCGTGGTTCATCGGATTGGTGGGAATGATGGGATTCAGCGAATACCACAGGAAAGCATTGTTGCCGAAGTTGTAGGGATCGGAATTGCCATCGCCCTCCCGCCAGACCGTCGGCGGCAGGAAGTCATCGTAGTCGTTGGTATAGAGCAGGTTGCCAAGCTGGATATTCTTCAGGTTGTTGACGCAGCTGATGGCACGGGCCTTCTCGCGGGCCTTGGACAATGCGGGCAGAAGCATGCTGGCCAGGATGGCGATGATGGCGATCACCACCAGCAACTCGATCAATGTGAAGGATCTTTTCATTTCTTTTCTCCGAGAATTTTGAATTTTTGGGAAAGCAGACGGAACAAAAACACGAAAACAAAAAGACAGAACGGAAAAACTGGTAAAAATACGGTGAACATCTTTACCAAAAATCTCAAGCATAAGGAATTTTACTCCCTGCTTCTTTGCCTACTATTATACGTACATTCCCCGGAATTTCAAGTCATTTGTTTTGATTTTTCTACAAAAAAAAGGATTTTGCATTCTTCGGAAGTCATTAAGGAACCTTCTCATTTGGCTCTTTACCAATTTTTCAACTTTTCCACTTTTCCGCCAAGCAAAACCCCTTCGGGAGAGTATCTTCTCTGCATCGCCTTCCACTCTTCCTCTTTCCTTCTCCATGAACAACTCCAGCAGTCCCATCAAGCACGGGAACACCTTCACCGCCGCCCTGCTGGCGGACATCCGCCGCAACGCCTACTCCCCGGGCGAGAAACTCCCTTCGGAACGCGGCCTATGCGTCAAATACGGCTTCAGCCGCCCCACCATCCACAAGAATCTGGCGGAATTGACGACCCAAGGCATTTTGGAATATCGCGGACGGACGGCATACGTCTCCCCCGCCGCGATGCGCCTGCTGGAAAACGAAAGCCCGGTGGGGAACGTAGTGCTGTTGATGAACTACGACAGCTACTCGAACCTCATATACACCGCACTGAACAACATCCTCATCGACCGTCTGAATACCCATTTCGCCTTGAAACTGGTGGTAACCGATGAAAAGGGCACCAAACTCCTGGAGAAAATCCAGAAGGACGACGTTGTGGTGGTCTTCGGACACATCCTTCCCGACGCACTCTTCAAGGCCGTCAGCGCCAGCTGCCGGAACATCTTCGCCATCAATTTCAAGACCAAGTACGGGAACTGGCTCATGCCGGACAACTACCACGCTGGACGGATGATGGCCGAGACACTCTACGCACACGGGCACCGGCGCATCGCCGCCGTCCTTCGCACCCAGGACAACGACGAGTTCGAGGAACGCTTCCAAGGCGCCAACGACTTCCTGGCAGAACACGGTCTCGCCGCCATGCGCATCTGGACGCCCAAGGGACTTCGCTTCACGGATATCGCGGAGCTATTCTTTGACAGGTTCATCCGCACGCGCGAAATCACCGCGCTTCTTTCCCTGCGCCAGACCATGTCCTTGAAACTCTACGACCTGGCCTACCAGAACGGTCTGTCCATTCCCGAGGACTTCAGCATCGTCAATTTCGACGACAACTATGGTTGCGACCTGCTGAATCCCCCCCTGAGTTCCTGCCGCTATCCCACTGCCGCCATCGCCGAGAAGCTCATCACCGCCATCTTCAAGGCCTTCAAGCTGGATCCAGGCAAGAGGTTCATCCAGGAGAAATTCCTCCCCCTGCTGGTGGAACGCAATTCCATCTCCAGCATACACCCATGAACGGTCGAACCTTTCGCAAAAGGCTCGGTCGACAAGGACGCCGTTCCTATCGGCACCAGGCGAAGAAATGCTTCAGGAAGCCCCGGTAGAGCTTCTGGCGCAGGAACCGCCCCAGCCGCAGAAGCCCGCCCGGCTGCGCCAGACGTCGTTCATCCTCGGAAAAGAGCTCCGGATGGAAATCGGAGATGATCTTGAAGAGGGAGAAGCGGTCGGAACGAAGGAGCTGCCTGGCCCAAAAGCCCATGGGCGCCTGATATCGTCCCGTCGCCCAGTCCAGAAGACGCGGATGTCCGTCCGCCTGAACCAGGATATTGGCGCGGCGCACATCGCCATGTACAAAGCCCGCCTTGTGTATCGCGCAATAGAGTTCCTTCAATTCCACCCAAAAAGCCTCGGGCGGCGCGCTTTCCCCTCTCCGCCGGCAATGGGCAGCGCTCTCCAGCTCCACGCCATTGATCCACTCCATGAGAAGCGTATGGGAACCGATCAGCGCCACGGGCCTCGGCACACACCGGAACCCCTGCCGCCACAAAGCCGCCAGCATCCGCCATTCGTTCCGGATGCACGCCCTGCCGAAGCAACCTCTGGAAAACCAGCCTTTCCGCGAAAAGCTCTTCACAAGAAAGCGACGGCCGCCTCCCTGCCAGCAAAGCACCTCGCCATTGGCCAGGGAAGTCGCCTTGCGAAGAACCTCCGCCTCTCGCAGCAACTCCGGCAACGCGGGAAGCGCAACTTCTTCGTCAAAAAATAGGATGGTCGGATTTCGGTCAGTCATCTTCTTCACCTCCCATAATTTACCACATTGGAAGCCTTTTTCCTTTTCTCCCCTTTAAACTCCTGACGCTCCCTGGAAAAACAGTTCCGCAATCTTCAATAAATGCAGGATAAAGGATTACATTGACAAAATTACCATTTCCTTCTCTTCCCCGCTCTGACTTTATGGCCATCCCGCATATTTTCCAAGGCTCCTGGATCACAAACCAGACTTTCGCGGACCTGGAGCCGCTTCAGATCTTCCATCGACAGCTGGACACCTCCGTCCAGGTCAAGGAAGACCTCCTGAACCAGCATATCCTCTTCCGGAAATGCTTCTCCCTGGAAAAGCCCCCCGCCCAGGCTACGCTCTTCGTGACGGCGGATGATTTCTACAAGCTCTACGTGAACGGCCATTTCGTCGCCCAGGGACCCACCAGCTGCTATTCCTTCTCCTACAACTACAACACGCTGGACATCACCCCCTATCTGCACGAAGGGACGAACACCCTGGCCTTCCATACCTACTACCTGGGATACGTAAACCGCGTCTTCGTCTCCGCCGACCACCAGCAGGGCCTGCTCTGCGACCTGATCGTCGACGGAAAGACCGTCCTCTCCTCCGATGAGAGCTTCAAGACCGCCGTCCACACCGCACACACCGCCATCGGCGAAGTGGGATACCACACCGGCTTCATGGAACGCTATGACGCCAATGCCCCGGAAGTCGATTTCGAACTGCCGGAATACGACGACTCCGCCTGGACGAACGCCCTCAAGCGCAAGCACCAGCGCTACACACTGAAGCCCCAGCCCTCCGAGATGGTGTTCACGGAATCCTTCGAACCCGTCCACACGGAGGTCCGCGGCGACACGCTTTTCGCCGACTTCGGCCAAACGCTGGTCGGGAACCTCTTCTTCCGGGCGAAAGGCCCGAAGGGCTCCCTTGTTTCCATCCGCATGGGACAGGAACTCAAGGAAGACGGCACCGTCCGCCATGAGATGCGCTGCAATTGCGTCTATCACGAGGAGTTCGTACTCTCCGACCGCAAGGCGGACGCCTTCGCGCCCTACGACTACAAATCCTTCCGCTATGCGGAAATCAAGCTCCCCCAGGGCTGCACGGTCGTGCCCGGGAGCCTGGTCTTCCAGGCACGGCACTACCCCTTTGAACTGAAGGCGAAGTTCTTGGGCCGGAACGAACTGGAAAAGAAAATCTGGGACCTCTGCGTGCGCTCCCTGCAATACGGCACCCAGGAGGTGCTGATGGACTGCATGGACCGCGAGAAGGGATACTACCTGGGCGACGGATGCTACACCCTCATCACCCGCTGCGTCCTCACAAAGGACTTCTCCCTCTTCCCCGTCTTCTACGACGACTTCCTCCGCACGAAGTTCATCACACCGACTCTGGTCACATGCGCCAACTGCGGACTGGTACAGGAGATCGGCGAATATCCCCTCATCATGGTCTTCACCCTCCTGGCCTGGGAACACCTGACCCACGACATCCCAAAGATCCGCACGTACATCCCCGCCATGAAGGAACTCCTGGACAACTACGCAAAGGACTATGCCAGAGAGGACGGGATGCTGGTCAACCTGGACAAGTGGCTGGTGGTGGAATGGCCCGACAATTTCCGCGACGGCTACGACGTGGATCTCCAGGAAGGCAAGCTGAATCCCGTGGCGCACGTGGCCCTGGAAGCCTACTACATCGGTGCCATCAAGGCGCTGAACCGCCTCTGCGTCCTCTGCGGCGAACCCATCTACCGGGACTCCACTGCGCTGGAAAAGACTTTCATGAAACTCTTCTACGACCGGGAGGCGGGACTCTATCGGGACTGCGAGAGCTCCAGCCACCACAGCTTCCCCGGAAACATGTTCCCTTACTTCTTCGAATTAATCCCCGAGGAGCGCTTCAAGCAGAACGCCCTGGCCATGATCAAGGAGAAGCGCCTGACCTGCTCGTTGCTCTTCACCTCCTTCCCGACACTGGCCGCCTTGCAGCGCGACGGCGAAGAAGAACTCCTCCACGACCTCATCACCGATGCGGAAGCCTGGCCGAAGATGCTGGCGGACGGCGCCACCACCTCCTTCGAGGGCTGGTGCCGCGAATCCAAGTGGAACACGTCGCTCTTCCATCTCACCCTCTCCGACGCCGCCGCCTTCCTGGCGGACTTCCGTCCCGGAGACGCCTTCCATTTCAGCCTTCCGGAGAAAAAGCAAAATGCCTAGTTCCGCAGACAAGCCCCGCCAGGGACTGGAAAAATTGACGCTGCTGGGCAGCGGCAAGACCGCCTACCCATCCGCCTACGACCCCTCCGTGCTGGAAGCAGTCCCCAGCCCGGCCAAACAGGACTACTGGGTGAAATTCAACTGTCCCGAATTCACTTCGCTGTGCCCCAAAACCGGTCAGCCGGACTTCGCCACCCTCACCATCTCCTACGTGCCGGACAAGTTGATCGTGGAAAGCAAATCCCTGAAACTCTATCTATTCGGTTTCCGCAACCACGGCGCCTTCCATGAAGACGTGGTCAACATCATCCGCGAGGACTTGACGAATCTCCTGGCGCCAAGATACATCGAGGTCTGGGGAAAGTTCCTGCCCCGCGGCGGGCTCTCCATCGACCCCTATACCAACTGGGGAAAACCACGCACGAAATACGCCGAGCTGGCGGATTTCCGCTTCAAGATGCACGATCTCTATCCAGAGAAGGTAGACAACCGATGAGCAGAAACGAACACGCGCTGGTCGTCTTTTCCGGCGGCCTTGACTCCACTACGCTCCTCTATTGGGCGCGGAAAGAGTTCTCCACTGTATCCGCCCTTTTCTGCGACTACGGAAGCAACCACAACGCCATCGAAGGACGCCACGCGGAAGCCACCGTCTCCGCACTGAAAATCCCTTTCCACCGGATGGACCTCTCCTTCATCGGAAAGCATTTCCGCTCCGCGCTGTTGGGCGGAACCATCCCCTTGGGCGACTACACCCAGAAGAACATGGCAGCCACCGTGGTCCCCTTCCGTAACGGGATCTTCCTCGCCACTGCCGCAGGACTGGCCGAATCCCTGGGCGCACAGGCCGTGCTGCTGGGAAATCACGCGGGAGACCACTTCGTCTACCCCGACTGCCGGCCTGCTTTCGTCCAGTCCATGGACCAGGCAATCCAAAACGGCACGAATGGAAAGGTACGCCTCCTCTCCCCCTTCTGCGACATGTCCAAAGGAGAAATCGTCCGCCTTGGATTGACCCTTGGCGTGGATTATTCAAAAACCTACTCCTGCTACCAGGGCGGCGAAAAGCACTGCGGGAAATGCGGCACCTGCCGCGAGCGCATCCAGGCCTTCCGGGAGGCGGGGGTCACCGATCCAACGGAGTATCTGCCATGAAGGGAATCTACACCGTCACCAAGCGGCTGGAAATCTCCGCCGCACATTTTCTCAAACTGGACTACGACAGCAAGTGCACGGGACTCCACGGGCATAACTGGTCCATCACCGTCACTTGCCAGGCCGAGACCCTGGACAAGAATGGCATGGTCATTGACTTTGTCGAAATCAAGCGCCTGCTCCAGGACAAGCTGGACCATAAGTTTCTGAACGATGTCTTCCCCGGCAATCCCACGGCGGAGAACATTGCCAAATGGATTGTTGACACCGTTCCGCACTGTGTCAAGGCCGTGGTCTGCGAAAGTTCCGGCAACGAAGCCTCCTATGAGCTCGTATAAGGTCAACGAAATCTTCGCCGGCGTGCAGGCCGAGGGCGGCAACGCCGGACGGGCAGCCGTCTTCGTGCGGCTTTCCGGCTGCAACTTGCGCTGCCCCTGGTGCGACACGCCCCGCCACAATGACGGCGTTGTCATGTCCCGGGAAGAATTGGAGAGCGCCGTCCAGGCCCTCTACCGCCCCGGCATGATGATCCTCTTCACGGGCGGCGAACCCACGCTGCAACTGCAGGAAGAGGAGGAGCTCTTCCCGGGGACCTTCCGCGCCATCGAGACCAACGGCACCCGTGCGGTCCCCACCTGGATTGACTACGTGGCCTGCTCGCCCAAAAGCGACCTGGACTTTGCGGACACCGCCCTTCTGCGACGCATCCATCCCTCCGAACTGAAGCTGGTCTTCGAGCCCGAACGCGAGGAGTATCTCCTGCGCCTGGAGAAGACCGCCCCCTGCCCCCTCTTCCTTCAGCCGCTGGAATCCGGCGGCAAGATGAACATTACGGAAACCATCGACTTCCTTCTGGCGCATCCGCGCTACAGACTTTCCCTCCAATACCACAAACTCATCGGCATAAGGTAATCAGCAACTATGGCAACTCCTTCCAAGTCCTACGACATCGTTGTCATCGGCGGCGGCATCGCCGGCATCGCGGCTGCCGTGCAGGCCTCCCGTTGCGGCTACAAGACCGCTCTGATTGAAAAGACCGTCCTGCTGGGCGGCCTGGCCACCAGCGGCCTCGTCTACATCTACCTGCCGCTCTGCGACGGGAACGGCACCCAAGTCTCCTACGGCCTCTGCGAGGAACTGATCAAGCTCTGCAACATCTACGGCCCCGGCGCCATTCCCGCAAATTGGCGCGAAGCCCGCAACGCCAAGGAGCCCGAGCGCTACCGCACCACCTTCTCCCCCGCTTCCTATATGCTGGCGCTGGACGAACTGGTCGTCAAGGAAAAGGTGGACCTATGGCTGGACACCCTGGTCACCGACGCAAAACTCCGCCTGGGGAATATCAGCGCCATCACCGTGGAAAACGAGAGCGGAACCATCGAAATCAAGGCGAAGCGCTTCATTGACGCATCGGGAAGCGCCATTCTGGCACGCCGTCTGCAAATGCCCGTCATCCACACGGACAACTACCGTTCCATCTGGAACTACGAGTTCGATCACGGTAAAATGCAGATGCACTTCGGCCCCGTCGCCATCGGAAACCTCATGCCCGGCTACAGCGACGAAGTCCTCAAGAAAGCCGGCTACACCAAGAATTCCCTGATCAAGGCGACCATCCAGGGCATCAGCGGAAAGATCGTCACGGATTACATCCTGAAGACCCATGACTGCATCCGCGAATACTACCGCGACTGCTACGAGAACAAGGGCGAAAGCCGCGAGGAGCATTTCCCTGTGAAGCTGCCGATCATGACACAACTCCGCCAGATCTGCGCCATCGACGCCGTCACCCCCATGACCGACGGCCAGGACTGGATGAACGTGACGGACTCCGTTGGACTAGTCGCCGACTGGCGCCGCCCGGGCTCCGTATGGGAAGTGCCCTACTCTTCCCTCTATGCCAAGACGGGTCCTGCGAATCTGCTCTTCGCCGGACGCTGCATGGGCGCCATCGGCGACGCCTGGGATGTAATGCGCGTCATCCCCTGCGCTGCCGTCACGGGACAGGCGGCCGGCCTTGCCGCTGCACTCTCCCTCCGCAAGAAAACCCAGCCCAACAAGCTGGAATACTCCGCGCTGGAAAAGGAACTCCGCACCCTGCAGATCCCCCTGCACTTCCCCGAACTCGGCCTGAAGAAGCCGAAAAAATAACAAGGAGCGGCGGGGCACGGCGGCCCCGCACCCCGAGAATACCCAGAAATAAGCTGGCATTCCGTTCTGTCCCCGGGGCGCATGCCCTGGAAAACCATGCGGGGCACGGCGGCCCCGCACCACGAGAATCCTCAGAGATAAGCTGGCATTCCGTACTGCCCCCGGGGCGCAAGCCCCGGGAAACCATGCGGGGTACGCCGGCCCCGCACCAAGAGACTACCCAGAGATAAGCTGGCATCCCGTCCAGCCCCCGGCGCGCAAGCCCCGGGAATTACTTGCCCGCCTCCCTTATCCTATTCATTATACAAAAACTATTCCCCACTATACAAAAACTATCCTATTCTCTATCCTACGCCCTGGCTGCCGTGATAAATCCTCCCCCCAGCAGCACATCGCCATCATAGAAGACAGCCGCCTGACCGGGTGCCACGGCATAGATTCCCTGGGGGAAATCCGCCATGCACGTGCCATCCGCCTGGGGGATCAGCAGGCACGGCACGGGAACCTGAACGGAGCGGACCTTCAGCTGGCATTCCAGCGGCTGCGTCGGCGCCTCCATGGAGACCCAGTTCATGGTATCGGCGGAAAGCCAATGATGCCGCACGGCCTCCTGCCTCCCCAGCACCACGCGATTGCGGCAGGCATCGATTTCCGTCACATAGAGCGGCTGCGTGGAAGCCACGCCCAGTCCTTTGCGCTGTCCGATGGTGTATTTCCAATACCCCGTGTGCTTTCCCAGCACCTTCCCCGTCTCCGCCTCCACGATATCCCCGACGCGGTCCGCCTCGCCAATCAGCTCATTGGTGTCGCCGCTATAGAAATCCTGGCTGTCCGGCCGTTCCGCCGTCACCAGTCCAAAGGATCGCGCCAGTTCCCGCACTTCCGGCTTGTGCATCCCGCCCAGCGGGAACATCTGACGCGCCAGCTGCGCCTGGGAAAGCCGGCACAAGAAGTAGGACTGGTCTTTTGCCTGGTCTGCCGCACGAAGAATACGGAAACGTCCATTCTCGCCCTTCTCCACACGGGCGTAGTGGCCTGTGGCAAAGGCATCGTAGTCAATTCCCGCGCGCCGCGCCATCTCCGGAAGCATCCCGAATTTCAGCGTGGCATTGCATCGCACGCAGGGATTCGGCGTCCGTCCAGCCAGATACTCCTGGCGGAAATATCCGATGACCCACTCTTCGTATTCGTGGGAGCAATTGAATGCGTAGAAAGGAACGCCAAGCGCCTGGCACACCGCCTGTGCAGCCTCCGTGGAAAGATGCTCGTTGGGTCCATAGCACGCAGCCTTCTCCCCGCCTTTGAAAGGCGAATCCGGCCGCCACAGCGTCATGGAGACGCCAATCACTTCGTGTCCCTGGGATTTCAGCAACGCTGTCACCGTGGAGGAATCCACTCCGCCACTCATGCCGACGATAATCTTCATGATTCCCTCTTCTTTTTATGGAATGACCCATTCCGCCTCTTCGCAATGCCGCCAGTAAGCCGTCCCGGCAGGGACCATCGCTCCCGCAGGCAAGAGCAGGAAGACGCCATTTTCCACCCGGTAGGCATCTGACGGGAGGCTATGTGCCGCCGTCGTCCCCAGCATCTGCCAGCCTGTTTCAACCGCGACCGGACGTGGATCCAGCCACCATCCGGAAACGCATCCCTCATAAGGTGTTTCCCGCCAGCCCCAGTAGCCCTTTCCCGGCTCCAGACAACCGGAAACACACTCCCGATGCCCCCAAAAGGAAAAATCCTTCGGGCTTTGCAGCTTCAACGCCTCAGGACGGATTCCCGCCAACGGAACGGCAAGGCAATTCCATCCAGCGGAAAGGGCCATAGCCACCCTCCTTTCCGGAGCCGCAACAAGAACCTTTGCGAATGACGCCTTCTGGTTTTCCCAAACCAGCCGCGCCGATTCCGCCTCCGGCGACGGTTTCAGAAGCATGTTCAGCTCCTCGACGTCTTCCGACGACATCGCCACCACATCCAGAAAGCCTTCGCCGTAGCGCACTAGACGTCCTTCCGTCTCCGCAACGCCGCCTTGCCATTCTTTCGGCATCCGCATCCGCCAGGCAAGAGGATACTCCTCGGCCTCCACCTTGACAGGCACCTCCATCTCCCTGCCGGGCAGAAACTGGCGCGGAAGAACGCACGCCACAGGAGCACCAGAGCCCTCGACCGTTTCAGCGTCTTCCGGAATCGTCATTCCCTCAAGTGCAGACGCCAGCCACCGGAGAATGGCGGCAGAACCGGACGTTCCCGCTTTAGCAATGGACATCTCCAGCGCATGGCACTCCAAATAATCAACCATCCACTGCTGAAGGGTCCCTGCCACTGGATAGCGTTCATCCCGCCGAATGGCCCTCGCAATCTCCGCTGCCTCCGCCACTTTCCCCGCCAGCGCGGCATCCGCGGGCGAGCCCCAGGCGACATATTCGTCCCCCTGCCGCACATCCAACACCGCCTGGACAGGATGCGCCACCAGCCACCGCACCAGCGCAGACTGCTCCCGTTGAGGACGGCAAGTCTCCGCTTTTCCGAAAACGGCGTATTTCCACGGCGCCTCCAGCCCGCAGGCATCGCCCTCCGCCAACCGTCCCGGATCATCCGGAAAACCACGTTCCAAATCCACCCCGTGGAGATTGTCGTGCTTTCCAGCCACATATCCATCGGGATTCAGGACAGGCACAACCCACAGGGCGCACCTCTTCAGGAGTTCCGCCACTCGCCCTTCCCCCTCTTCCAAACTTGAACGAACCTCCCGCAGGAACGTCAGCACCTGCTCCACAGCCGCCGTCTCGTTGCCATGGATTCCCGCCATCATCAGCAACTGCGGCACCTCCACGCCCTCCCCGGCCAGGGAAATCCGCACGCCCGTAATCTCCCGTCCCTCCTCGGTCATCCCCAAATAGGCGGGACGCACCTGCGGCCAATTCTCCGCGGAAAGCTCCTCCTGGAAATTCCGGATCTCCTCCAGGCCGAGCGCAGGAGGAACCACCGCCACATCCCGAATGGCCAGATACTCGAAATCCCGTGCCAGGAGATTTTCCAATTCCAGTCCATTCACCAAGGCCGTGGCCTGATCGCCGTCAATGTTCTTCAACACCACGCCCGCCTGAGCCAACGCATCCAGCGTTCCGCTCTCCAGCGCCAGGTCAACTTCATAGAGACGTTCCGCAAATCCCGCCACCGTGGGTTCCTCCGGCTTTTCCGGCTTCTCGACATCGGGATTCTCCCTCCACTTCTTCCACGCGCCCTCCCGCAGAGAAAGCATCCACTCCGCCGCCCCGGCGGAAGGCTCGAACGCCTCCTGCCACCATGCCAGCCATGCCAGCAATTCCCCATTGGAGACGCATCCGTCCAAATCCGCATCCACGCTCCGCCAAGGATACTCCACCATTGGGCCGGAGCCATCCACGATACGTATCCGCACTGGCTTTCCGGCAATTTCCCTCAACGGCAAGGTCACACTACCCTCGGCATCCGTCCTGAAGGCAACTACGCCTCCCTCGTCCGTGCCGACGGCCACGGCACAATTCGCCACAGAAGAAGGCGCCTGTTCCGACAATCCCTTCACGGAAATTTCCAAGGCATCTTTCTGCTCTTCCAAAACCACCTCCAGAGGCACCTGCCCGCCTATGCGGCAAACCACAGTCGGATCTCCCAAAAGCTCCATCTCCCATGCATGAACAATGCCATCCTTGGAGGTATATTCGCCATTATCGCGAGAATGATGCTCGGTGGACTTGTAGTAATCATCCGCGTATGTATCACAAAAAGAGACAGCGGCATAGAGGGATTCCAAAGCATACGCCCCCTGCGAACTCAACCGGTTGTTTCCTTCACGGCTCCGTTGCAACGCGGCGGTAAAGGCATAAAGCTGCTCGATAGGCGGCTCCCAAAGCGTCTCGTCCGTCGACAGAATCGCCCCAGCCACACCCGCCGTGGCATTCTCGCTCTCGAAAAGCGCCTGGCCGAGGGAAGGAATGTCATACTCCACCATGTCCCGCGCGAAATCGTGCGCAAAATCCGCGTGATCCAGCTTTCCCGCATCACAAACGGGGGCGATGACGAACGGCAACCGTCCCCCATTGTCTTGTCGCAGCGCCTGGTCGGCGGAATACCGCGTCGTCTTGAAGAAGACACACCCTCCGTGTCCCAAATAGAAAAGCGCGGCCGCGCCGTCATCGATATCAGCCGCCACCTCCTCTTGCGATTGGCTGTGCTGGTCCGTAATCATATCGTAGTACGTCGAGCTCTCCTGCAAGATGCCCGCGCCCTCGATCGCCTGCTGCTGCCGCAAAATGACCGTCCGGTCCTTCACCCCCCAATAAGGCCAGCTAGAAGACGCCTCGTTGGAGCCGAGGTAGATTCCGCGCTTCGTCCAACCAGAATCCGTGAATTTCCCTTCTTCAAATTTCACCGTCCGCGCCAGCGCCCGTGCAGCGAACTCCCTGTTGCGCACCGGAATTCGTCCAAGAAAAAGATCCGGGTAACTCAAGTCTCCCTCGCCGGCGAGCAGCGCATAGGGAGTATCGGAGGCAATCTTCTGATATGCGGTCGCGCCATGCACCGACAGCTTTCCCGTGGCGTGCTGGAAAGGAGGAATCGCCCCATAATCGCCCACCAGCATCAAATGGGTGAGACCATGTTCTTCATATTGACTGCGCACCCACGCCAGGACACCGTCACGTCCTTCCCCCGTCTCGGACGGATATCTGCCCAGCAGGACCTCCCAGCCCATTCGTTTCTTCCAGCCGACATACTCCTGCACGGCAACATCGTCGCACCACTCCTCCGGCATCACCATCGCCAGAACGCCGACGGAAGAAACAACCGACACACTCCGGAAAGAAGGACCATTGATAAAAAAGGACCGCTGGATGGCGGCAAAATCACCATTGCCGTCCAATTCCGCAGATGACGCGCCCACCGTGCGCAAGGAAACCACGGCACGCGTCAAGACCCGGATATTCCCCCGGGCATCGTCATACAGGAAACGCGACACCGTGACGCCATCCCCCTGGATGCCGCGAAGCTGGTAGCCTGACGCAACCCGAACGGAGGCATCCGGAAAGACCACGCCCGCTCCATAGACTTCCGGCGAAGGAAGCACGGGAGCAGGAACCTCGCCGCGGAACGTCATCGCCTGCCCAGGCGCCGGACGGCACGCATCTATCGTCGCATACTCAGCATTCCGCAAAGTGACCTTGACGGCACAGCCAGGCGCAGTGCCGTATTCCATTCGATAGAGCGGCAGCGCAGGCATCCCCGACACCTTGAGCGTGGACGCGCCATCCGCCTCAATCCTCTGCCAGACGCGCCCTTCCTCGTCCGCAACATCCTCGATGGAATAACGAGGCAGGATGAACTCCACCAGCGTCTCCTCCGGCGTACAGGAAACCACGCGGAAAGGAGCCGTCCCTTCTCCGGACCATCTCCCCCCCCCCGGCTCAGCTTCTTCCTTTTCCTCAACCGCCTGTCCGGAATCGGACGCGAGCTCCATGCCCTCCTTACCGTTCCTTCTCGCCAATTCATCGGAGAGCGCGCCTTCCCCCTTGATTCCGCACAGCCGCCATCCCGCTATCACGGCAACCAGCAGCAATAGCAGAATGACCAGCCTCTTTTTTGGGAAAAAGCGCATTCTCATCTTTCAACTCCCAAAACGAAAACAGGCGGGTCCCTGAAAAAGAGGAGCCCGCCTGTTTGTTACGCTACAAAGAATTCACTGAACCTTTTTGCAAAGTCCATTTGAAGGCACTTTCCAAGGCTTTCAGAGCCGGTTCGCTTTCAAGTCCACTACGACGGCGACGTATCCCGCCGCAGCCTCGCGAAGGCGGAAGAACTTGGAGCAAAATGGCCCGAAAGAACGAAAAGCGGCCCAAGCGACTTTTGCAAGGAAACGTTTATTCCTCTTCCGCTTCGCCAGTGTAGGGGGTGCCAGCGCGAAGCTGCGTATTGGACTGCTCAAGAAGCGTCTTTTCAAAGTTCATCATCTCTTCGTTCTGCTTCATCATCAGCAGCCGATCCTTCAGTTGCTGACGCTCCTCGGCGTTGGAATCCAGCTTTTCAGGAACCACGCGGTTGGCCACGTAGAGCAGCTGGTAGCCGACGGGGATCACCAGCGGCATACCCTGTCCAAGGGTAAAGACCTGCTGTGCGCGCTGGGGTTCCAGGAAGGCACCGGGGGCTTTGATGGCCGCCAGGGCGTCCACGAACTGAACGGCGTTAAGCTGCTTGCTCTGCTGCAGGGACTTCACGATTTCGGTCTGATTCTGGACATCGCTGACGCTGAAAGCGGGCAGTTCAGTGAACTTCAGGTCGCCGGCCGCGGCATCCAGGTCGCCGCCATTGGTCTGCAGGGCCTCGGCGATGCGCTTCATTTCCGCCTGGGCGCGAGCCTGGGCAGCGGCCATCTCCACATTCTCGCGATAGGCCTGCTGCAACACCGGGGCGTATTCCTTGGCAGCAGGATCAGCCAGATGGGCGGCTTCAATGCCGGTCAGGCAGATCACGTAAGAAGCATCCAGACCGATGACGGCGGAGGAGATGGGACTGGTCATGTTGGCCATGAAGACTGCACGCAGGACTTCGCTGTTGGCAGCCGTGGCATGGGAGACATCCAGGCCATTGACGAGCTCGAACTTGGCCTCGGCGATCTCGCCGGCCAGCTTCTCCATCAGGGCGACGGCAGTGGTTTTCTCCTCTTCGGACTGCGCCTTGGCATTGGCGTCCTGAGCCTTCCACCAAGCCTCGCCGAACTTCTCGGCAAACCGCGCCGCGGCCTCGTCGGCCAGCTTGCGGGCCTTGGCGGCCTTCAGGTCGCTGGCCAGACCTTCCTTCACATCGTCCAGGACCTTCTTGTCAACCTCGAACTCGGACTTGCGTGCCTCATAGGCAGCGGCGACCTCCTCGGCAGTGGTGTCGGCGACCTGGGAGAGATAGCCTTCGGGAGCGAAGGTGACCTGGCCAAAGGAACGCTGCTCGGGAACATAGAAGCGACCGATGAGCTGCTGATCCAGCGTGGCGCCCAGGCGATAGAGTTCCTGCTGCTTGCTGGCGGAATCCATGTTCTTGTTGTCACGGATGGCCTCCACGGCGGCCATGTAGGCATCATACGGATTCTTGACCTTCTCCTGGAAGAAAACCAGGGCCTTCTCGTTGCTGATGGTCTCGCTGATGATGTTGCGCAGGGCATCCATGCCATTCCCCTTCAGCTCAGGCAGAGAGTCGGGCATCTGCGTCGGCTGCTTGAAGGTGATCATCGCCACTGCGGTGAAACCGTCGCCGATGATCATGGGAGTCACATCGCCCACGGACGCCGTGTTGCGGATGACATCCGCCAGGCGCTCCTGGTTGCCAAGGCCTTCGATCATGTTGTCCAAGGCAATCACGCCCGTGGCGGAAACCGCGGCGCCGGCCTTCTCGGCTGCAGCACGATAACGGGCGATGCGAGCCTCGGTGGCCTCGTCCTGAACCAAGGTCTTGAATTCATTGGAGAGCGCCTGGGCCTTCTTGCGAGCCTCGGCACGGACACGCTCGTCCGTCAGGGCAGCCCGGATGGCCTCGGTGGCCTGCTCCAGGGTCTGGCCCTTATAGACGGTGTTCTTGTTCGCCTCGTAGCGCTGGGAAATCTCCGCAGCGGTGGGAACCGCGGAAGCGCCCATGGCCGCGCGGACGGCGTCATAGCGGAAGACGGCCGCCAGGGCGTTCTTGGACTCTGGCAGGACGATCTCGGCCTTGCGCTCGGCATAGAACTTCTGGATCTCCTCCTCGGTGGGCTGGGCGTCCTTCGTGGAAATGCCCACGGTAGCGCACTTCAGGGTGTACTGGGCCATGGCGTCATCCACCTCGGCATCGGAAACCACCGCGCGCTCCTTCACCTTGTCCAGGACACGCTCAATGATGATGTCCTCCTTCACGACTTCGTCAAATTCGGTGGGAACCAGCTGCAGATTGCGCTTGACGATGTCGATCATGTTATCAAAGGCCACCTTGTTGAAATGGCCGTTCTCGTCCTTCAAGACCTCGATCGTGGAGATGCGGGCCTTGATTTCGTCGTCGGTGACCTGGTCAAGGTCGTTCTGCTTGGCATAGTGCAGAAGGCGCATGCGGTTGAGGGCTTCGTTGAAAAGCGCCTGCTTCTGGCTGGAGAAATCCGCGCCAAAGAGGGAAGGATTGGAAATCCACAGGCCAAGCGTGGTCTTGTTCATCTCCTTCTGGACCAGATCGATGGACAACGTCTTGCCGTACATCTTGCCAAAATCCTTCAGACCGCCCCGGCCGCCCTGCATGCTGCCGGGAGTGACGAAGATGACGAAAGTGGCGATGATGATGATCAGAAGCACCAGGTAGGTCAGCTTCGCGTGCTTCTCGAAGTAACGGTTAAAGTGGGAAATGAACATTTGTGTCTCTTGTATTCAGGGAGGACTCTTATCGGAAAATTGCTATCGCAGGACGTCGATGGCCGCCTTGTAGTCGCCATCCTTGGCATGGAAGACGCTGGATCCGGCCACCAGGACATCCGCGCCGGACTGCCGGACCAACTCCGCGGAGGCCTTGGCGATGCCGCCGTCGACTTCCAGGCGGATGGGCTTGCCCGTGGCCTGGATGGCCGCATGGAGCTTCTGGATCTTGGGAAGCTGCTCGCCGTGGAAGGACTGGCCGCCAAACCCCGGCTCGACCGTCATCACCAGCACCATCTCCACCTTCTCCAGGTAGGGCAGGACCATCTCCAACGGAGTGGCAGGACGAAGCGAAATGCCTGCCGTGCACCCCAGCGCGTGGATGGAGTCAATCACCTTGTCCGCATCCTGCTCCACTTCCACATGGAAGGTAATATGATCCGCGCCGGCATCCCGGAAACGAGGAGCATATTTCAGGGGATCCGTGATCATCAGATGCACGTCAAAAAGCATGCCGGAGGCAGGACGGATGGCCTTGACCAGATCCGCGCCAAAGGAGATGTTCGGCACGAAATGGCCGTCCATGATGTCCAGATGGAGGACCTCGGCACCCGCCTTTTCCACAGCCGCCACCTCTTCCGCCAGATGGTCATAGCGGGCCGCCAGAAGAGAGGGAGCCACCAGGACGCGATCCCGGGGCCACTGCGTAAACACATGCTTGCTGGAAATGGATGCCATAATCTACTCTAAAATCAAAAAAGACGGCCACGGATATGCGTGACCGTCCTCATACACAGGTGAGCCTCTTGCAAAGGTCGCTTCGGTCACTTTTCGCTCTTTCGGGTCATTTTACTCCAAGTACTTCGCATCGTAGTGGACTACGCCTTGACGCGCTCGAAGCAAACTGCCTTCCGAAATCCCTGAAAAGCGCCTTCGGATGGACCTTTACGAAAGGCTCAGGTAAATCAGGGGAGAGCCCCCGGATTTCCTTAAGCCTTGACAACCTTGCCGGAACGCAGGCAGGCGGTGCAGACGGTCAAGCGCTTGACGCCGCCGTTGACCACAGCGCGGACGCTCTTCAGGTTCGGCTTGAACTCGCGCTTGGTGTTCTTCACCACGTGCATACCAATACCGCCCTTCTTCTTGGCCAGACCACGACGGGTGATGTGACCACCAGAAGCCTTGTGCTTGCCGCAAATCTCGCAAATCGCGCCCATTTTGACTACCTCGCTAATGAATTGTTTACTTTAATGTGTAATGATTTACAGAAATTGGTGGGATGGACGGGATTCGAACCCGTGACCACTGCATTAAAAGTGCAATGCTCTACCGACTGAGCTACCATCCCAAAAGTCGTCGCGGTGCATAATTTACACCGTCCGGCAGACGCCGATGGCAAAAGACGGCAAGAACGCCGTTTTTTTTTCACAAAGACGAAACGGAAAGTTGCATAATATACTCTCCCGATGCTTTTTTTCCAATGACTACAGAGAAGTTCGGCATTTTTCCCTTCCGGAATGCAGAAGAAGGCAACCCTGGAAACAGACGCATGCCCGCAGCGCCGGGGGTCCCCTTCGCCACGCGGGACGCTTCTCGCACTGTGCCCGAAGCGCACCCCTCGGGTTGTCGATGCGAGACGCGGACACGACGAACGCAGATTCTTGCGTCAAAGGCGTCCAGGCACTGGAAACAAGACAAAGAAGGGGCTGCTGCATCCTCTGGACGAGTTTTTGCGGCAGCCCCGGGAATGCTTCGCGTTCGCTACTTCAGCTGTTCCAGCAATTCGCGTGCGTCATCGCCATAGTAGAAGAAGCGTGTCTCGTGCATCGGCGAGTCGTATTCGAACTCATCGATGCCCTTGCCGACCAGCTGCCGGTTGAAGATGTCGATGACATCGGTCTTCTTCGGCAGGCGGATGTGCTTTTTGCCGGGGAAGCGCGCGTGCAGCGTGAAGAGCGCGGCATTGGCGTCCACGGGATCGGAAGTCTCGCTGAAGACGTGCACGCCGGCATCCTTGAGCAGCTGCGTCAGGAAAGGTACATCGAACTGCCAGACGCCGCAGTAGATGGAGGTGGCCTTTCCGGTCGTCTTGCGAGCCAGTCCCACCGTTCCGTCCTCGTAGGTGCCCATCGTCTCCGCCTCGCCGTCCACCACATGGAACATGGGCAGGATGCGTGTCGTGCGGGTTCCCATGACCTTGCCGTCCTCCAGCGTCACGGCCGGCATGAGGGGCCCGTCGGAAATCTGGAAATCAAAGCCCGTGAGGCGCTTCATGTGCTCGACGCCATTGTCCAGCCCGTAGGAATACCCCGGCGCATAGATCCAAAGCAGCGTGCAATCGCGTTCCTTCAGCTTCTCCACGGCCTTCAGGAAAGCCTCGTCGTACTTGATGCAGTTCAGGAAGACGTAGAGCTTGTAGTCGCCGGGATTGTCCGCCAGGTCTTCGGCCAGGACGTAGTCCATGGCCGCGCCGGAACGCGCGAAACGGACGTAGTTCTTCTCCAGGACATCGCCGGTGAAGACCGGACGAGTCTCCGCGCGGGTGATCACCGTGCCGTCCATGTCGTAGGACTGGATGAGCTCGCTGTTGGAGGTCGACTTCTTCAGCATGGGCATGGCCTTGATGGTCTCTTCGCTGGCGACCAGCGCCACTTCCGCGGCGCGGGGCACCGCCTTGTCCACGCAGAACTGCCCCACTGTTCGCAGGGTCGCCAGATCCTTCTCCGCCTGGGGGAAGTCGAACTCCGAACCGGCGGAGAGATTGTAGAAGTAGTACTGGTAGTTCCGGCACAGGGTATCCGCCATGTTCCGCCGCAGGACGTTGACCGTGGTCGCCTCGTTGATCATCTGGAAGTATCCCAGTCCGGAGGGGCAGCGGAAGGTACGGGAGTCATCCTCTATGACGGGGATGACTCCATGGTTGTTCAGCGTGGCGAAGGGCTTCATGTCGCCCATGATGTCGCCGATGTTCCGCAGGCCGTAGGGATGGGGGGAGATGATGAAGTCGATGCAGTCCGCATCCTTCAGGGTTTCCTTCAGCGCGTAGTGCGCGCGCATCTGGGAGCGCCCGGAGGCCCCCAAAGTCATGGTGTAGCCGTAGTAGAAGCCGATGACCTTGTCCGGTCCCACAATCTCCTTCGCCCGCTTGGCCAGGGCCATCATGGGCTTGACGACGGAATCCGAATAGAAGTCCGCGAAGGCGACCGACTTCAGGTGCTTCTTCTGGTCCCAGAGGATCTCGTCGCCATCCAGCGCCTCGCGTTCCGCCAGGGTGGGGATGGTCCAGTCGGTCAGCTGGGAATACTTCTCCTGCGCGTAGGCCTTGAAAGCCCTCTGCACGGCGGGCGAGAAATCCACCGTAGTGGCCGGATTGGGATCCCAGCCCAGCCACTCCAGGGTGTGGCCGCCCGTGATGCGGTAGCCGATGATGCGGTTGGCGTAAGGGCAGTGCTCCAGGTAGTTCAGGACTTCGTCCAGATATCCCAGCGTGTCCGTCAGGTAGTTCTCGGAAGCAAAGGAGTGGTTCAGGCGACCGCCGTCCTTGTTGACGTTGCCCAGGCCGTCGATGCACATCTCATCGGGATGGAGCTTGTCCCAGCCCTTGGGCGGATAGCACTGGATGTCCACGATGAAATAGGCGTCCTTGTTGTTGCGGCGATAGGCCTCGGCCTGGCGGTCGAACTCGTAGAACTTGATGACGCCGGGCGCCTGCCAGGTCCGGGGATAGACCACATAGAGCGTGGCGATGTCCAGCACGCCGCTGTTGTGGATGGGCTGGTTGTCCGGACGGCGCTCGCGCTGGACGCCGCCCCACAGGGGATAGACGGGACGGTCGTTGAGCGAAAAGACGGGACGGCCATTCACGTCCACCACCTTGAAGACCGGCTTCTCCTCGAAGCCGGGGATGCTCTTCAGCTGCCGGACGGAAAGTTCCACGGAGGGCGTCTTGTCGAAGAAGGTGGAGAAGATCTCCAGCCTGCCCTTCATGGTGCTGATATACGCGGGTGTCGCGTAATCGAAGGAGAGCTGCCACTTGTCATAGCCCATGTCGCTCCAGTCGTCGGCGGTGAACTCCCGCTCGTCGTCCCAGACGACATCGCCATCTGCGACCAGACGAAGCGTGGCCAGGAAGGGCCGGGTGGGCTTGGTGCCTGCGAAGGTCATGGTGATTCGCGTGGACTTTCCGGCCCGAACCGCGGCGGGGGTCGCCATAGCGTTCTTCAGGGTCTGGAGGGAGTTGTTGGCGAAATCGTGATAGGGCAGCGCCACGGTCCAGGGAGAACTGGGCGGCGGGGCGTGCTCGATGGTCTTCTCCCAGCCGGAGTCGTCATAGCCGGGCTTGCACCAGTCGCCCTCCGCCACGGCTGCCGTGAGCCAGGAGGCGTCGGTGGTGAAATATTCGCATTCGCCGCCGGGATAGCGCACGAAGAGCTCCGCCAGCATTCCGCCCACATTGTCCAGGTTGGTGTAGCGGAAGCCCAGCGCATTCAATCCCTTGTGGAGCTTGCCGTCCAGCTTGACGACGCAGAGTTCCTTCCAGTTGGCGAAGCGGGCCAGTTCGGCGCCGTTCAGATAGCCCACCACGGAATCATCGGCGGTGAACTGGAGCATGGCCCTCTCGGGTTCGTCCTTCAGGCGGATTTCCTTCCGGACATAGAAGCTGGTATGGGCGCCCAGGCCGCGCTTGTCCTGGGGGGAGGAGATGAGCTTCCCCTGGAAGTAGGCGTAGTCCGTGACGCGCTTGCTTTCCGGCAGGGGATGGAAGTCCGCCTTGGCCGCCGGCCAGGCCGGCGCGTCCAGCCGAGGCGCCACTTTCGCCAGCGCCGGCATGGGGCGGACTTTCATCACGGCGCTCTCCTGGAAGAAGAACTTGATTTCGGAAATCTCGATTTCGCCGGCTGCGCTGTCGGTGGGATCGAAGCGCAGAGAGGTGATGGGCTTGTCCCCGAACCAGCTCCAGGCCTCCAGCAAATCCGTCCCCGTCAGGGTCACCGTATGCCACAGTCCATCCGCTTTCATGACAGGCAGCATCCACTTGGCGTTGTCCGTGAAGTTCTCGTTCTCGTGGGCATAGAAGAGCTGGCCGACCAGCTCGATCTTCCCCGTGGCGCGGTAGGTATAGCTGAAGGTATTGCACTCATTGGGATTCAGGGAAAGGCCGCGAATCTCCCACCGGGGATCCCGCGCGGTGACGGAAATCATCACCCCCGCCTCCGTGGGCGAAACGGTGCAGTTCTTGGCTCCGCTCCAGCCGGCGAAGCCATTCTCGGCATTCCACACCACCTGCTGTGCCTGGCATACCGCCAGCGCCAGCACGAAAAGACACATCGTGATTCGTTTAAACATCTTGAAATGAATTCTTGATTGCATGACAAGGAAATTAGATCTTCGGCTGCTCGGCATCGCGCTTGCGGCAGACGTCCGCCCACTTGGGGACGCTCTTCAGGCGCTCCGTGAAGTCCCGCATCACCGTGGGGATGTCGATCTTCTGCGGGCATGCCGCAGCGCAGGCGCCGCATTGCAGGCAGGCGCTGGGAAGTTTGTCCACCGGCAACGCGTCCAGCTGCATTCCGACCGTCATGCTTCCCTGGAAGCAGATGTCGTTGTAGAAGCTGATGAGGTAGGGGATGTCCAGCTGCGCGGGGCAGCCTTCGCAGCAGTAGCGGCACGCCGTGCAGGGCACCGAGACCTTCAGCGCCTCCGCAATCTCCAGCAACAGCTGGCGTTCCGCCTCGGAAAGCGGCTCGCCGGAAGAGAAGGTCGCCACGTTGTCCTTCATCTGCTCCATGTTCGACATGCCGCTCAAGATCATCTTTACGTTCGAAAGACCCATGAGCCACCGGAAAGACCAACCGGGCGCGCTGCAGCCCGGACGAAGCGCCTCCAGACGGGACATCATCCCCGGCGTCAGCTTCGCCAGCTTGCCGCCGCGAACGGGCTCCATCACCCAGACGGGAATCCCGCGCTCCGTCAGGAGGTCATACTTGCGCTTGCCCTCCTGAAGCGTCCAATCCAGGTAGTTCAGCTGAATCTGGCAGAACTCCATCTCCGTGCCCACTTCGTTCAGAAAACGCTCCAGCATGTCGGGACGCGCATGGCAGGAGAACCCCAGATGGCGGATGCGGCCCTTGCGGCGCTGCTCGGCGAAATACTCCACGATGCCCCACTTGGGATCCATGTAGGTGTCGTAGGAGTTCTCGTAGATGTTATGCAGGAGGTAGTAATCGAAATACTCCACCTGGCACTTCTTCAGCTGCTTCTCGAAGATCTCCTGGGGATAGTGCGTGGGCGAGACCTGGTGGCCGGGGAATTTCGTCGCCAGGTTGAAGCTCTCCCGCGGATGGCGGGCCAGCGCCGCGCCGGTCACCATCTCGGACCAGCCGCTGTGATAAGGGAAGGCGGTGTCGAAATAATTCACGCCGTGCGCCAGCGCGTAGTCCACCATCTCGAAGACCGCAGCCTCGTCGATCTTGCCGTCCGCCTGCGTAGGCAAGCGCATCATGCCAAAGCCCAGACGGGAGAGGCTCTCTCCCCGAAAATCATTGTGTTGCATTTGTTCCTCCTTACCAGATTTTACACAACCGCAGAATGGCCAGCAGCCAGGTGGCGCCCATGCCCATCAGAATGCAAAAGACGGCGGCGCTGCCCATGTCCTTCGCACGCTTGGCGAATTCGTTCCAT
Source organism: Lentisphaeria bacterium (assembly GCA_024405215.1). Taxonomy (GTDB): domain Bacteria; phylum Verrucomicrobiota; class Lentisphaeria; order Oligosphaerales; family Oligosphaeraceae; genus UBA1724. Next base: position 63,634 of record JAKSPB010000009.1, read on the forward strand.
CCGGGCGAAACCAGATCCACGATATTCTCCAGCGCGGAATTCAGCAATTCGGTCGTCAGCAGCACGCACCCTTCGAAAATCAGCAGCGCGCGCACAGCCAGGTCCAGCGGAAGCACCAGCGCCAGAATCAGGTTGATGGTCCAGACCACCAGGTCCTGCCGGAAGGCCGCTTCCCCCTTCACGCAGGCCTTCAAGCCCGCGAAGGTATACTGCGATGCCTTGCAGAAGTGCTCGAAACCATGAAATTTGCCCGGAACTGCCGACGCGCTCTTCTGTTCTGCTTGCTTTTCCATAAATAAAATCAAAAACTCTTGACGGCGAATGCTAAAATATGCCCCGTCTTTCCGTTTCTGTCCGTGAAAGACACGGAATTTTTCTCCGAGATACTAGAGATACTAGAAAGAACTTTCCCAAGCGCCGTCAGGCGCTTTTGCTTCTTTTGCCTTTTTTGATTGTTTTGCGTTCCGTATTTCCTTTTTTGCTTCTTTTGCCTTTTTTGATTGTTTTGCGTTCCGTATTTCCTTATTGCAGGAAACGCGGATCCACATCCACCTCCACCGGGACCTTCCGCAGCTCCTTCGCCGGCATCTTCGCCATGGCGGACTTGCAGGCTGCGACCATTCCACGCACGTCCGCGGCGCGCAGCAGAATCTGATAACGGAATTTACCCACCAGCTTGGCGATGGGCGCAGGCATGGGCCCCATGACCTGCACGTCCGGCTTCAGCATCTTCGGCAGGATCTTCCCGAAATTCGTGGCGGCCTGCGCAGCCTCCTGCTCATCCTCGGAACGGAACTGCAGCAGCACCAGATGGGTGTAGGGCGGAAATCCCAGAGTCTGCCGTCCCGGCATCTCCTGCTGTTAGTAGCCCAGGAAGTCGTGCTTCTGGGCGGTCGTCAGCGCGTAATTGTCCGGTGTGCAGGTCTGCACCACCACATGTCCGGGACATTCCCCGCGCCCTGCCCTGCCGGCCACCTGCGTGATCAGCGAGAAGGTCCGCTCGGCGGAACGGAAATCCGGAAGGTTCAGCCCGATGTCCGCCTGGACGATTCCCACCAGCGTCACGTTGGGGAAATCCAGCCCCTTGGCGATCATCTGCGTGCCGATCAGGATGTCGATATGCCCCGCGCGGAAGGCGTCCAGGACCTTCCGGTAGGATTCGGTGTTCGTCATGGTGTCGGAATCCATGCGGGCCACCATCGCCTTCGGGAAGACCGCCCGCGTCACCGCCTCCACACGCTCCGTGCCGTAGCCGCCGTAGCGGATCTCCGGATTGCCGCACTCGGGACACTTCGACGGCGCGTCGATCATGGTGTTGCAGTGATGGCAGACCAGCTTGTTCACCTTGCGGTGGTAGGTGTACGTCACGCTGCAGTTGTCGCAGCTGGCCGTATAGCCGCACTGGGGACAGGTCAGCGTCGTGGAGAAACCGCGGCGGTTCAGGAAGAGAATCACCTGCTGATGACGGTCCAGGCGGTCCTCGATCAGCGCCTTCAAACGCCGCGAAAAGAAGGATCCCTTCTCGTTCTCCTTCCGTTCCGCGCGCTCCGCCCGCATGTCCACCAGCTCGATGGGCGGAAGACCCCGGTTGTCGATGCGCGACCGCATCTCCACCAGACGGTACTTTCCGATGGTGCAGTTGTAGTAGGACTCCAGCGCCGGCGTGGCGCTGCCCAGAAGCACCGCGCAGCCCTCCAGATGGCCGCGAACCACCGCCACGTCCCGGGCATTGTAGTGCGGCATCTCATCCTGCTTGTAGGTGGACTCGTGCTCTTCGTCCACCACGATCAGCCCCAGATGATGGAATGGCGCGAAAAGAGCCGACCGCGCCCCCACGGCGATGCGGCTTCGCCCCGCCGCGATGCGCGTCCACTCGTCAAAGCGCTGTCCGTCCGTCAGGCCGCTGTGCAGCACCGAGACCAGATCCCCGAAGCGCTGGCGAAAACGGAGGGTCGTCTGGGGTGTCAGGGAGATCTCCGGCACCAGCACAATGGCGTCCTTCCCCTGCTTCAGACAATGGTCGATGGCCTGCAGATAGACCTCCGTCTTGCCGCTGCCCGTCACGCCGTGCAGCAGAATCGGCTTTGGCTTCGGCGCATCCAGCTCCTCCACGATGGCCGACAGCGCAGCAGACTGCTGCGGCGTCAGCGCCTTCGGCTCGTCCCGCTGCAGAATCACGCTGGCGAAGGGATCCCGCTCCTCCACGCGACGGCACTTCGCCAGCCATCCCGTCTCCACCAGCGCGTCGATGACGCTTGAGCTGGCGTCCACCGCCCCCAGCGTCTCCTTGGCAGGCAGGCTCCCGCCCAGCCGGATCAGCGTCCGGATCACCTGCTGGCGCTTCGGTGTCAGGGAAAGGAACTCCTCGCTGCCCAGGTCCCGCGCCTTGGGCGTCAAGTCGATGTACAGCGTCTCCTTGTGCTGCATCTCCCCCTTCCGCACCACAGCCGGAAGGAGGTTCCAGATCACGCACTCGTGACTGGCGCAATAATACTCGCAGATCCAGTCCGCCAGTTTCAGCAACTGCGGCGGGAACTGCCGCGAGGCGTCCTCGATGGCCAGAAGGGGCTTCGCCTGATACGGCGACGAATCCTTCAGCTTCAGCACATACCCCGACATCTCCGTGGTGCGAAACAGCGCACGCACACGGCACCCCAGGTGGATCTCCGCCTCCATCTCCGCCGGAACGGCGTAGTCAAAGCACTGACCAGTGGCTAAATTGAAGGCGACTTCCGCAAACATGCCCCGTAGATTCCTTTCTTTCCCCGAAAAACTCCTCGGAATGGACTTAATATAACCTCCAGGCACTATATTAGGCACAACGACTATTTCCTGGCCCGAGTGGCGAAATGGCAGACGCAAAAGACTTAAAATCTTTCGGTGTAACAACCATTGCGGGTTCGAGTCCCGCCTCGGGTACCAGGGTTGACCAAAGGAAAATATGCGAGGACGGTCAACTGTCGTTAGCGGATAAAAATTCTCACGTCCACGAAGACGTCAGACGGCTCTCACTATGTTGATCCTCTAAGGAGACTACGGAAGATTCTGTTTCAATGGAAACGAAGACATGGGAATTTTTTTCTCTTTCCTCTGCCAAAACGCTGTTTTCACATTATCTTGTGGAAAAGGAAGCTGTTCTTAGCCTTTTTCTGAATTTCTACTAGGGTAGATATATGTTTTGTTCACATTTTCTCAAGGATTATGCGTTTTTCGATTTTTTGATATGTTTATTATAATACTTTTTTATAATTCTTTTGTAAATTTTTAAAATCAGGCTATATTCTCCTATGAGTCTAACTCACCATGTCCTCTCATGGTCTTCTTTGTTCCACCCACTTGCCTTCAGCACGACGCCCACTAATTATGTAATTTTTCAAAAAATTACATAACACCACTTGCAATCCACAAAGGTTTCGTTACATTAAACTATTGGTTACAAACCAGACAAAGCCTTCATTAAGGAGAATTCTATGCCACTCAGCAATCAAGAAAAGCAAGAACGCTTCCGTCGGAAAGAAGAACTTGCCCAAAAAGCCAAGGATCTTTTCATTCAATGGCAAGTGACTCGAGGCTTTGACTTTAGTCAAAGTCCTTCAGAGGTGAATAGTCAACTAACAAAAATCGTTGAATTACCTTCCAAATGGACTGACGAGGACTACCAAGCCGCCCTATTCAAACTCAACTTGTTTGAACGGAATCTTCTTTCCAACAATCCCCATCTTTTAGAGAACGACATCTGGGCCGGCAGACAACAAGATAATTCCGTTGAATCCGTACGCAATGGCAAAGAAGCAATTGCCAACGCCCGAACTCATGTCCACCTTATCAATTCCACCTTTGGACTATCTCCCAAAAGAACATCTGACAACGCTGCCGTCATTATGGAGGTCGCTCGCAATCTTGGCTTGACCCTTCTGTCGGAAGCCACGAAAGGCTATATCCCCCGTTCCAACGCTACGACTGTCTGCCTTCTGCTTAGTAGTCCATACCTCCCTAAACCCAAGTGGCTCTTGAAAGCCATCGCCGACTTTTTAAAAGAGCAAATTCCAACCCCTGAATTTCGCAAAGAACTCGCTGCCATGTTAACAGCTGATTCCGAAAAATAACTTCACGCATTTCCCAATCTCCTCTTTTCCCGGCATTCAATTCACAATTTTTCCCTCTAAAAAAGGAACTACAACATGTCCGAATTATTCCGTCCCTTCACGAATCTCTTCAAAAATTCCCAGACTTTGACCTTCTCTCTCATTCCCCAAGGGAAAACAAGAGAGCATATCGGTTCATTCCTTGCCCATGACCAGCAACGAGCCGATGCCTATAAGCAAGTCAAGCTTTTTCTGGACAATGCCCATAAGCTCCTGCTGGAAAACACTCTTTCCGCAATACCATCACGAATTCAGGGACTTCCTGCCAAACAATACGCAAAATACGAAAGCCAAAAGGTCATTGCCGATGGCAACATCAACTGGCTCTATCTCCATGACATTCTTCTGAACACGAAAAAGGACAAAGAAAGCAAAGACGCCGCCAAGGAAATCTGCCTTGTGTATTGCGAGCTTCTGGCAGACTTGTTCACCCAAGATGAAAATTACGAGGATCTGGTCAAAAATGCCACTCCCGACAAATACTTCAAAAAGGTCCTATTGAAAGACAGCATTCCTGAAGCAGATCAGCAAGCAGCTCTGGATACTTTCGCGAAATTCGCCTGCTATTTCACGGGCTTTCAGGAAAATCGCAGAAACATCTATTCTTCCAAAGCTCAGAAAACAGCAGCCCCCAACCGAGCCATCTTCGACAACTTCCCCAAGTTCCGCCAATGCATCAAGATGTTTGACCACATCAAGGCTTGCTATCCGGAAATCCTCGCCAATGCAACCACGGAACTGCGAGATATTCTGAACGGAAAAAAGCTGGATCAAGTCTTCGCCATTGCTGCTTACAGTGATGCCCTCTCTCAAACTGGAATTGACAAATTCAACTTGATTCTAGGCGGGAAGTCTCTTGAAAACGGCCAGAAGATTAGAGGAATCAATGAATTCATCAACCTCTATCGCCAGCAACACGATGAAGCCAGACAGGATCGCAATCTCTCCCCCATGCCCTTGCTCTTCAAGCAGATTCTCAGCGACAAAATCACCGCATCATTCATCCCGGACATGTTCAAGGACGATAACGATATGCTGGACTGTCTGAAGAACTTCGTTGATATCCGCATTGAGCAATATCAAAAAGACTCTACGCACCTCTGCAACCTTGTTGACGAATTTAACAACTGCCTGAAAAAAATTTCCATTGACGAAGGGATCTTTGTGCAAAGCGAAGAACTTACCGAACTATCCGTCCGGCTTTGCGGTTCCTGGCGGGCCATTCAAGATGCCATGGGAAAGTGGGCTGACGAACACTTCAAGACCAAGAAGGAACGAGAGAAATGGCTCAAGCAAAGCACTTACTCCCTGGAAGAGCTCTCACGCTTAAATCTGACACGGCAAGATCCTCAAGATGAAAATCAAGTTCTCCCCGTAGATATTCTCTCCTTCTGGAAAGGAGAAAAAGCCCAGAAAGCCTTTGCCAAATACTGCGAGGCTCGAAAGACCATCAACGACAATCTCTTCAATGCCACGAACTCTTTGCTGGAAAATGACCGTCAGCAAGGAATTCAATACATCAAGGATTTCCTTGATTCCATCATGGGCATCATGCATCTGGGAAAGCCTCTGTATGTTCCAGAAGTTTTGGACTATAATGCGCAATTCTACTCTGAGTTCAACACACTATACGAGGCATTGGATACTGTCGTTCCACTCTACAATAAAATCCGCAACTACTTGACCAAGAAGGTCGGTGATGTCAAAAAGATCAAATTGATGTTCGATAATGCCACTCTGGCGGACGGCTGGGATCAAAACAAAGAGAAGGACAATACCGCCATCATTCTGCGCAAAGACGAGAAATACTATCTTGGAATCATGAATCCCAAGAAGAAGACGGATTTTGCCAAACTCGCCTCTCGAAAGCCCCAGCCAGGAGAAGCCTGCTACCAGAAGATGATCTACAAGTATCTCCCTGGCCCCAACAAGATGCTTCCCCACGTCTTCTTCAGTACCAAAGGGCAGAAAACTTTCAAGCCCTCTGCCGAGCTTCTAAAAAAATACGAAGACAAACAGCACATCAAGAGTTCCAAGACCTTCACTCTTGAATTCCTGCACCAGTTAATTGACTTTTTCAAGGATTCCATCGCCATACACCCCGACTGGAAGAATTTTGGATTCCGTTTTTCTCCTACGGGAACCTATCAGGGCATTGACGAATTCTACCGCGAAATTTCCGAGCAAGGCTTCACCATCTCCTTCTGCGACATTCCCCAAAAAAACATTGACACCCTGGTAGATGAAGGCAAGCTTTACCTCTTCCAAATCTACAACAAGGACTTCGCGGAAGGTTCCCATGGCACGCCAAACAAGTTCACGCTCTACTGGAAATGGCTCTTCTCACCGGAAAACCTCGCCAAAACCATTTTGAAGCTGAATGGCGAAGCAGAACTCTTCTGGCGCAAAACTGCAATCGCCAAGCCATTCGTCCACAAGACCAACGAAAAAATGGTCAACCGAACCTACCAGGACGGTACAGACGCCATGGGAAATCCCATGATCAAGCACATGTCGGAAAAAGCCCACGGAGAATTATTCCGACATGTCAATGGACAACTTGCGACCCTAACCGATCCGGAAGCAAAGCATCTCTATGAAAGCGGAAAAATTGTAATCAAAGACGTCACCCATGACATCATAAAAGACCGCCGCTATACGCAAGAAGCCTTCTCCTTCCACGTCCCCATCACCATCAATTACAAAGCAGCCGATGCGCCTCGAAAATTCAACGACACTGTCATTGATTTCCTCCGGACGAATCCCTCTGTCAACATCCTCGGCATTGACCGCGGCGAACGCAACCTGCTCTACTACTCCTTGATTGATCAACAAGGGAATATCCTCAGCCAAGGCAGCCTGAACAACATCAGCACCCGTGAAAACGACTCCGTCAACTACCATGCCCTGCTTGACCAGAGAGAAAAAGAACGTGCCGATGCCAGAAAGAGCTGGGACGAAATCGGCAAGATCAAGGATCTGAAGGCTGGATATATGTCCCAAGTCATTCACAAAATCGCCAAACTCATGGTGGAAAACAACGCAATCGTTGTTCTGGAAGACCTAAATGTCGGCTTCAAGCGCGGGCGCTTCGCCATTGAGAAGCAAGTCTACCAGAACTTTGAAAAAGCCTTGATCACCAAGCTCAACTATCTTGTCTTCAAAGACATTGCAAACCCGACAGAACCAGGTGGCGTTCTCAATGGCTACCAGTTGACCGATAAATTCGACAGTTTTGAAAAAATGGGCAAGCAAACCGGCTTCCTCTTCTACGTTCCCGCAGCATACACTTCCAAGATCGACCCGACTACCGGCTTCGTCAATCTCTTTGATCCCAAACAATGCACAAACGTGGAAAGCCGCAAACTCTTCTTCTGCACCTTTGACGCCATCCGATATGACGCCCCTAGGCAGGCCTTCGCCTTTTCCTTTGACTACGGCAAATTCAAGACCGCCATCACGGATTGGAAGAAGAAATGGACCGTTTACTCGGCAAAGAAACGCTACGTTTTCATTCCGTTGGAAAAACGCTCAGCCAATGGCACCAGCAAAATTCAGGAAATGGTCAATCCAACTAAGATCATCTGCGAAGCCTTACGGAAACAAGGCATAGACCTAAAAGATGGCTTTGATTTGAAAGCATATCTGGCACAGTTGGATGCCAATCGAACCACTTCTGAATTCTTCTCCGAAATCTACCGCGCTTTTGCACTTACACTCCAGATGAGAAACAGCTGCACAGAAACAGGTGAGGACTTCATCAATTCACCAGTTCTCAACAAGGACGGGAAATTCTTTGACTCCTCGGAAACTGGCACAGATTCTCCATGCGACGCCGATGCCAATGGTGCCTATCACATCGCTCTGAAAGGACTGTATCTACTACAAAAGAAGTTCACCAACGAAAAGCCCGATCTGCTCATCAAGCATCCCGACTGGCTGGAATTTGTCCAAAGCCGCAACGCATAGCCTTGCTCCTCGCGCCTGCGGAAACAAATATGCTTCCGCAGGCGCCTTTCTACTACGCCTTGCCAGCAAAGAATCAGACATTGCCATGGAAGCTTATCTGATGATCACCCAGATTAACGACTTCCTATTCTGTCCGCGTTCCATGTATTTCAGCGGAATCTACCGTAATACCACCTCAACGGAAGTCTACCATCAAACTCCGCAGACCATCGGTCTGGCAACCCACAAGAGCATTGACGATAATACCTATTCCTCCCACAAGACCGTCATTACCGGCATGATGGTCTATTCGGAAAAGTACAACATTCTTGGTTGTATTGACATTCTAGATACGAAATCAGGTCTTCTCACAGAACGAAAGTATTCTGTCACCGCAGTGTATGATGGCTTACGATATCAACTATTCGGACAATACTTCGCTCTTACAGAAATGGGCTATCAAGTCACTGCAATGCGACTTCACTCCTCCAAAGACAATAAAAACTATGACATTCCCCTGCCGGATTCACTCTGGACTGCAAAATTTGAACAGGTCCTTTACGACCTGAAACACTTCTCACTATATGATTCCTTTATTCCCAATCCTCGGAAGTGCGAAAAATGCATCTACGCGCCTCTCTGTGATTTTGGATGCCAACTCACGGAGGACGAGACTTTATGATGTCCTGGCCGGATTTCTGCTATAAACAAATCATCGTCCACATTGCAGGTGGAAGCAAAGAACGACTCCGCTTCCATGTGGACAATATTGTCATTGAAGACGCCGACGGCAAAGTCATTCTTCAACAATCTTGCCACAAGATTTTTGCACTTTTCATCATCGGAGAAACTTCCCTTACCAGCATTGCCATCCAAAAAGCCATTGCCTTTGCCTTTCCCATCGTTCTGCTATCGCGTAACATGAAATTCATCACGGCCATCAATAGCGGCGCCGAAGGCAATACGGTTCTACGAACAAAACAATATGCCGGAATACGGAACCTGGAGATTGCCAAATGCCTCGTGAAAATGAAAATAGAAAATCAATGCAGCTTGCTGAATGCCTTGAGATACAAAAGTCAGGACGACTGCGAGGCAATGAAAACCCTAAAAGGAATCAATGTCCTAGAGGCAGAAGATATCTTCCAGTTGCTTGGACATGAAGGTTTCGCCAGCAAGACTTTCTTTTCCGCCTATTTTCGCCCAATGAGCTGGACTCGCAGAGAGCCACGATGCAAACGGGATATTTACAACCTTCTACTGGATATCGGATATACCTATCTTTTTAATTTCCTTGACGCCATGCTTGCATTGTACGGCTTTGACCGATATTATGGAGTTTTTCACACATGTTTCTACCAGAGGAAATCACTCGTCTGCGACATCATCGAACCATTTCGCTGCATTATTGACCGACGCCTGCGAAAAGCATATAACCTGAAACAAATTTCACCAGATGATTTCTTCTTCAAAGATGAACAATTTCATCTTGCTTATGCCAAGCAGGACAAATACATCAGGCTATTCATGAAAGACATTCTGGAACAGAAAGAGAATATCTTCAAATTCTGCCAAAGCTACTACCGTTGGTTCATGCAAGACCGCCCGTTGGACACTTTTCCAAAATTTTCTCTTGAAAACAACTAACCAACCACTCCTCTGCCCATGTTCCTAGTCATCTACGATATCGCCGAAGACAAACTGCGCACGAAATTCTCAAAGTTCCTTGAACGATATGGACAAAGAATTCAATACTCCGTCTTCAAAATCCTTAACAGCCAACGCATTCTGGATAACGTCAGAGTCGGCATCAAGACTCTTTTCCAGAAAAAATTTGACCAAAGCGACAGCGTCATGATTATTCAAGTTCCTGACAATGCCATTACGGACAAGTTCGGATACGCCCAAAACGACGAAAGTGATCTGTTAATCATGTGATTTCATCTGCTAACACAGATCCTGCAGCACACGCATTTCTTTCTTCTGACTTATACCACCTCTCAATATGGTAGCATGAAACCTCGGTCCTTTTTTCCTCATTCACCCTGGAAAGGAAATTGGCAATCTGAAAGTTTCATGCTAAATTGTGCGTATTACAAGGCTGAGACTCTTTATAGGTCAGCCTTAATTTCTACTGTTGTAGATTGACCGATATTTCCGTCTCCTTGTTCCTTTATAGGTCAGCCTTAATTTCTACTGTTGTAGATATAAGGAGGAAAAAATGGCAGAGAAGCTTTATAGGTCAGCCTTAATTTCTACTGTTGTAGATCCCATGCTTTGCAGTTTTCGATCTGGACTTTATAGGTCAGCCTTAATTTCTACTGTTGTAGATCCTTATGTTTCCTGCCCTGTCGGCGGCTTTATAGGTCAGCCTTAATTTCTACTGTTGTAGATTCTATCGCCGTTTCCGCGCGATTGACTTTATAGGTCAGCCTTAATTTCTACTGTTGTAGATTACATCCTGAGGTTGTCCCAGACCCTTCTTTATAGGTCAGCCTTAATTTCTACTGTTGTAGATTCCAGACGTGCGCAAGATTGCCCGTGACCTTTATAGGTCAGCCTTAATTTCTACTGTTGTAGATAAACAAGCGGCAGGGCCGCGCGGTTGCTTTATAGGTCAGCCTTAATTTCTACTGTTGTAGATAGTAAAGTCATGACCGCCGAAAAACTCTTTATAGGTCAGCCTTAATTTCTACTGTTGTAGATAACTGCTCCTGCGTCTGGGGACTGATCCTTTATAGGTCAGCCTTAATTTCTACTGTTGTAGATCAGGATTGTTGATGCAATTTACGGAACTTTATAGGTCAGCCTTAATTTCTACTGTTGTAGATAACTGGAGTATTTTCATTATCTGCACTTTATAGGTCAGCCTTAATTTCTACTGTTGTAGATCCGATGCGGCAGGGGGCCGCGTCCCCTTTATAGGTCAGCCTTAATTTCTACTGTTGTAGATGATGATCGCGGCATTGACATTGGGATCTTTATAGGTCAGCCTTAATTTCTACTGTTGTAGATCGGTGATCGGCACTGGTAATGCCCTCCTTTATAGGTCAGCCTTAATTTCTACTGTTGTAGATATCGGACTGACCTTGTCAATGCCGCCACTTTATAGGTCAGCCTTAATTTCTACTGTTGTAGATGATGATGTGCCACGCGAAAAAATTTCTTTATAGGTCAGCCTTAATTTCTACTGTTGTAGATAGCGTGTCGTTCAGCGTGTCGTTCACTTTATAGGTCAGCCTTAATTTCTACTGTTGTAGATTGAGTCTTTGGGCCGTCCGGTTTTTTCTTTATAGGTCAGCCTTAATTTCTACTGTTGTAGATGGAGCCTCATCGGCATTACGGTCGCACTTTATAGGTCAGCCTTAATTTCTACTGTTGTAGATACACCGATTCAGACGCCGATGCCGTGCTTTATAGGTCAGCCTTAATTTCTACTGTTGTAGATAGAAG